>NZ_JAHXBH010000002.1:0-486756 GCF_020103775.1 Allostigmatella hybrida | reverse complement strand
TCTGCCGACGCCCTCGCTGCTGCCCATTGTGGACACGCCTCTGCTCGCGAATGCTGCCTGAGGCGGTGAACGGTTACGGCTCACGCTGGTCCGGAGGAATACAGTCTTCATGAAGTAAGCCTAAAGGAAGAAGTTCGAGTTCCACCAATTGGGGTGGGTTCTTCTTCTGCCGGAAGCGCACATCCATGCTGCATCCCTTCAAACCTTGAAGCCCTTCGGCCTGAAGTTGCTCCAAAGCTCCGCGCTGCATCATCAGCACCCACGGAGAGGGAATAACGAGCGGGCCGAACGTGCCCTGGGCGGTTCCCACAAAAGGTCCAAAGTCCGTACCGGGATGAAGCACGGTTCCCGGGACCAGTGAACGGACCGACTCACGCAAGCGTTCAAACTCCGCGAAGTCTTCTTCCAGGCGAGGCTCCTGGAGTTTCTCGCGCTCAGGGTGGTTCGTCAGATCCACGGAAGGGTAGGCAACGGCTCCCGTGCTCCACGCCGACTTGCAGAGGGGACAGCGAACGCCAGGTAAGCTCCAGCGGTGCTCGCCTTCGATCTCGCCCGTGTGCCGTGAGGCCTCGATGCCCTCGATGAAGTAAAACAGCATGGGCTCACCTTGCGTTGCCAGGGACCGGCTGGGGCCGACCTGCCAATGCTGCCAGGAGCGGAGATGAGTCCGCCCCGGTAGGATCCAGCCCTTCGTCCCGAGCGCGTTCACGTCATGCAGTGTGGCACGGTGGGGCTGGAGCACGGGGGGACAGAAAGCAAAAGGCCCCGCGGAAGAATCCACGGGGCCTTCGCTGAACTTCCGGTGCCTGAGAAGGCTTACTCGTCGCTGCGCTCTTCGCGCTTGCGGTCACGCTCGGCGCGGTAGCGGTCGCCCGAGGACAGCGCCTTCTTGCGCATGCGGATCGACTTGGGCGTCACCTCCACCAGCTCGTCGTCGGCGATCCACTCCAGCGCCTTCTCCAGCCCCATCTCCCGCGGCGGGGTGAGGATGACGTTCTCGTCACGGCCTGCGGCGCGGATGTTCGTCAGCTTCTTCTCGCGGCAGCAGTTGACGTTCAGCTCCGAGGGGTGGGCGTGCTCGCCGATGATCATCCCCTCGTACACCGTCACGCCCTCCTCCACGAAGAGGTAGCCGCGCTCCTGGATGCTGAACAGCGCGTAGGGCACCGTCTCGCCCAGGCGGTCGGAGACCATCGCCCCGTTGCTGCGCTTGGCGATGTTGCCGAACCACGGCTCGTAGCCGTCGAACTGGCTGCTCATGATGCCCTCACCGCGCGTAATCGTGAGGAACTCCGAGCGGAACCCGATGAGCCCGCGCGCCGGGATGCGGAACTGGAGCCGCGTGCGGCCCGAGCCCAGCTGCACCATGTCCACCATGCGGCCCTTGCGGGGCCCCAGCCGCTCCGTGACGACGCCCACGCTGTTCTCGGGCACGTCGCACACCATCAGCTCCATCGGCTCGTGGAGCTTGCCGTCGACGTACTTCGTCACCGGCTCCGGGTTCGAGGCCGTCAGCTCGTAGCCCTCGCGGCGCATCGTCTCGATGATGACCGCCAGCTGGAGCTCACCGCGGCCCACCACCTTGAAGGCGTCCGGCGTCTCGGTGTCCTCCACGCGGATCGCCACGTTGCGGTAGGACTCGCGGTACAGGCGCTCGCGCAGGTTGCGGGAGGTGACGTACTTGCCCTCCTTGCCCGCCAGCGGCCCGTCGTTCACCCGGAAGATCATCATCATCGTGGGCTCTTCCACGGTGATGCGCGGCAGCGCCACGGGGTTGTTCGGGTCGGCGAGGGTGTCGCCGATGGAGATGTCCTCGATGCCCGCGATGGAGACAATCTCGCCGGGGCCCGCGTCCTGGATTTCCGTGCGCTTCAGGCCCGAGAAGCCGTACAGCTTGACGATCTTCCCCGGCTGCAGCTTGCCGCCCTCGCGAATCACCGTCACCGGCATGTTCGGGGTCAGCTTGCCCGACTGCACGCGGCCCACCGCGAGGCGGCCCACGTAGTCGTCGTAGTCCAGGTTGGCCACCAGGAGCTGTGCCGTCTCCAGGTCGCTCTTGGGCGGGGGCGGGATGTAGGTGAGGATCGCCGAGAAGAGGGGATCCAGCGTCTTGCCCGGCTCCTCCAGCTTCAGCGAGGCCTGGCCCTGGCGCGCGATGGTGTAGAGCACCGGGAACTCGAGCTGCGTGTCATCCGCGCCCAGGTCGATGTAGAGCGAGTAGACCTGGTCCAGCACTTCCTTGGCCCGGGCGTCCTGGCGGTCGATCTTGTTGATGACCAGCACCGTCTTGAGCCCCATGCCCAGCGCCTTGCCGAGCACGAAGCGCGTCTGGGGCAGGGGGCCTTCGGCCGCGTCCACCAGCAGGATGACGCCGTCCACCAGGCGCAGGCCGCGCTCCACCTCGCCGCCGAAGTCCGCGTGGCCCGGCGTGTCGATGATGTTGATCTGCGTGCCCTTGTAGGACACGGCCGTGTTCTTCGCGAGGATGGTGATGCCCTTCTCGCGCTCGAGGTCGTTCGAGTCCATCACCCGTTCAACGACCGCCTCATTGGTGCGGAAGATGCCCGCCTGGCGGAGCATGTGGTCAACGAGTGTGGTCTTGCCATGGTCAACGTGGGCGACGATGGCGACGTTCCGGATGTTTTCGCGAGCAATCATACGAGCAGGACTTTGTGCTGAGGGTACGGGTGCCTTCCGTTTTGCAGGAGGACCCTGAACCCACCGGAACGCACGAGGCGGGCGCTTATATGCCGCACGCCTCCCGCCTGCAATCAGCGTGCGTACCCCCTGCCTGAGCAGGGGGGCCCCACCCGGGTGCCTACCCCCCTGTGCGAGGGGGCGGGGACAGGCCCAGCCGCCCCTGGAGGAAGCGGCCTACTTGCAGCTCCACGGTGTCCCGGTATTCCAGGGGGACGGTGTGGGTGCCCTGCGGCAGGAGCAGCAGCTCGGCCCCGGGGATATCCCGGGCCATCTCCCGGGACAGCCGCACGGGGGTGAACTTGTCCCGCCCCCCACCGATGATGAGCGTGGGCACGTCCACGTAGGGCAGGTGATCCCTGGCGCTGTGCTGGGCCATGGACTCCAGCGTGCGCACGAACACCACCGGATCCATGGAGGCCAGGTGCTTGAAGTAGGGGACCATGTCCTGGCGGGCGATGCGCTCCCGGTTGAGCTCCACCAGGATGGCCACCTGCATGGCCAGCTCGGTGCTCAGCACCGCGCGCACCAGCCGGGCGGCGGGCCGGGGGTAGCGCTCCACCGTGCGGCGCAGCAGCGGGAAGAGGCGCTTGAGGACGGTGGAGTCGTGGAAGGTGTCCAGCGGGTTGCCGTAGCTGCCGCAGATGAGCACCAGCCCCTTCACGCGGCGCGCATGGCGGCGGTGGAACTCCAGCGCCACCTGCACGCCGATGGAGTGCCCGAAGAGCACCGCCTGCCGCAGGCCCGTGGCGTCCATCAGCCGGGCCAGGTCGTCACAGGTGTAGAGCATGCCCAGGCGGGCCAGGTCCCGGGGCACGCTGGAGCGGCCATGGCCCCGGTAGTGCCAGCGCAGCACCCGGTGGTTCCGCGCGAGGTAGGGGGCCAGGTACTTCCAGGCGAAGCCGTCGCAGCCCAGCCCGTCACAGAGCACCATCGCGGGCGCGTCCCCGCGGGGCTCGCCCAGCAGTTGGTAGTAGATCCGCGTCCCATCGGCGAGCGGGAGGAAGTCCTGGCGGAAAAAGCGTCCCATGGTCTCAGTCTTCCTCTCCGGCCTCGTCCGGTCCCCGTGCCAGCCCGTACCGGGCGATCTTCAAGATGAGGTTGGAGCGGCTGATGCCCAGCTCCCGCGCCAGCCGGCTCTTGTTGTGCTGGGTGCGCGCCAGCCCGCGCTGAATCATCTCCCGCTCCAGGGCCTCCACCGCCTCGGGCAGCTTGCCGGTGGCCCGCAGGGAGGGGCCCGCCTGGCCGCCGGGCAGCACCGCCTCCTGGATGCGCGGGGAGATGAGCGCCGCGGGCAGCCACTCCCGGTCCCCGCCGAGCACCAGCAGCCGCTCGATTTCATTCTCCAGCTCGCGGATGTTGCCCGGCCAGTGGTAGGCGTTGAGCAGTGGCAGGGCCTCGGGCTCCAGCCCCCGGGCGCGCTGGCCCTCGCGGTGGTGCTTGCGCAGGAAGTGCTCGATGAGCACGGGCAGGTCCTCGCGCCGCTCACGCAAGGGGGGCAGGTGCAGCCGGATGACGTGGATGCGGTAGTAGAGGTCCTCGCGGAACTCCCCCCGCTGGACGAGCTCCGCCAGGTTCTTGTGGGTGGCGGCGATGACGCGCACATCCACCTCGCGGGGGTGGGTGCCGCCCACGGGCAGGAAGGTGCCCTCCTGGAGCACGCGCAGCAGCTTGACCTGGAGCGCCGGGGACATGTCGCCCACCTCGTCCAGGAAGAACGTGCCCCCGTCGGCCACCTCGAAGAGGCCCTTCTTGTCCCGCGTGGCCCCGGTGAACGCCCCCCGGGTGTGGCCGAACAGGGCGCTCTCCAGGAGGTTGTCGTTGAAGGCCGAGCAGTTCTGGACGACGAAGGGCTTGTCCCTCCGGGGGCCGCTCTGGTGGAGGGCGCGCGCCACCAGCTCCTTGCCGGTGCCGGACTCGCCGTTGATGAGCACGGTGGAGTCCGACTGGGCCACCTTCTCCATCAACTTGAGGATCTCCTGCATCGGTCCCGAGCGGCCGATGAGCGTCTCGAACGCGGAGCCTCCCGGGGAGGGGGGCGGGGGCGCGGCCGGGGGCTCGTCCCCCGGGGGCGTGGACTCCTCGTGGCGGAGAATCTCGTGGATGGCCAGTTCCAGCAGGTCCGACAACTTGCCCATCTCCCGCGCATCCAGCAAGGGCACGCGCGCCAGGGCGCGATCCAGATCCGAGGCCACCGGCACCAGTTCACGCAGTTGCGACTTGAGGTTCAGCGCCGTCTGCTCCTCCAAGGGGTGCCGGAGCAGCCCCTGGACGAAGAGCATCCCCTCGTATTCGGCATCGAGGTAGAGCGGCGCCCCCACCAGGGTGAAGTTCAGGTGGCAGTCCTGGGCGAGCGCCTGCCGCAGCCGCGTGTTGCCCTTGAACTTCTCGTGCAGCGAGCGCAGGGACTCACTGCACCGGCGCTCACCCTCCGGGGCCAGCACCGACAGCCGGCAGAAGTCATGCGGGGGCAGGGGAGGCGCTCCGCCGCGCCAGCCCTGCACCACCCCGTGTTTGTCCGCGAAGGTCAGGTCCGCTTGCCACCACTTGCGAATGAGTTCCCTGAGCAGGATGATGGTGGGCAGATTCTGGTACTTCTCGAAATCCATCCTTCTCCTCGCGTGCCTGTCCCCCAATTGGACAGCCTCAACCCCAAGGGTGTCCGAATTTCAGCCACCGGCCCTATTGTGACATCCGCACGCTGTCCGAAGGGTTCTTTCCCGTGACTACATCAGCACACCCGCCTGGCAAGACGAAGCACGGGCATGGCGGAGGGCATGACCATGATCACCACGGTCATGATCACTCCCACGGCCATGGCCACGGGCATGGCCCGTCCGGCAGGCCCTCCCAACTGGCGGACGAGCGGCGCAAGGACCGCAAGCGGCTGCTGTTCGCGCTGGTGCTGACGGCCACCATCGCGCTGGCGGAGGCGGTGGGCGGCTACCTCACCAACTCGCTGGCGCTGATGTCCGACGCGGGCCACATGCTGACGGACATCTCCGCGCTGGCGCTGAGCCTGCTGGCGCTGTGGTTCGCGGGCAAGCCGGCGGACCTGAAGAAGACCTACGGCTACTACCGGATGGAGATCCTCAGCGCGCTCTTCAACGGCATGCTGCTCTTGGGGCTCACGGCGGTCATCGTCTACGAGGCCTGGCAGCGCTTCCGCGAGCCCGCGCCGGTGCAGCTCGGGCCCATGGCGGTGGTGGCGCTCGTGGGCCTGGCGGCGAACCTGGCCGCGCTGGGCTTCCTGCACCGCACGCACTCCATGAACGTGCGCGGCGCGTTCCTCCACGTGCTGGGGGATGCGCTGTCCAGCGTGGGGGTGCTCGTGGGCGCCGGCATCATGGCGCTGACGGGCTGGTACGTGGTGGATCCGCTCATCTCCATCCTCATCTCCATCGTCATCGTCGTGGGCGCCATCCGGCTGGTGCGCGACGCGGTGGATGTGCTGCTGGAGGCGGTGCCCGCGCACGTGGACCTGGAGTCGGTGAAGACGCTGCTGATGCAGGTGAGCGGGGTGAGCGCCGTGCATGACTTGCACGTGTGGACCATCTCCAGCGGGCTGTACGCGCTCTCGGCGCACCTGGTGGTGGCCGACCCCAGGGTGTGCAACAACGATGAGATTCTCTCGTCGGTGAAGCACGAGCTGTTCGACCGCTTCGGCATCGATCACACCACCATCCAGATCGAAAGCGAGACGTACGCCCACCTGGGCGAGGTGCACTGACGCCCGGGGCGGAGCGGTGGGCAACGGACGCTCGCGTGGCAGTTGGCTTGCGGAGCTGGCAGAGCCGGCACATAACGGCGTGCAATGAGCGTGCTGGAGAAGGTGCTGACATTGCGGCCCGCAAACGTCGTGGCGCGGCTGGGGCCGGGCTCCCAGGTGCCGGTGCTCAGCCCCCATGAGCTGCTCCGGGCGCTGGACGGGCTCCCCATGGCGTTGCCGTGCCTGCCCGTGCAGACGAAGGCGGCCCTGCCGGGCTTGTTGCGCGCGGCGCGGGCGGAGGATGCGGTGCTGGGGCTGGCCTGTCCGCACCCCCTGGCGGACCGGGGAACGGCGTTGCGCTTCCTGGAGGCGGTGAAGGCCGCGGCCCAGGAGGCCGAGCACCGGCGCCCCCTGTTCCTCCAGGCGGGGCCGGTGCGGGTGTCCCCCTCCGGGCCGGAGGGGCTGCAGTCCCAGCAGGAGGCCATCTTCCACCTGGTGGATGCCGGGTTCTCCCTGGTGTCGCTGGATGTGTCGCGCTGGGACACGGACGGGGCGGTGGGGGCGGTGCGCACGCTGGTGGCCCCCTTGCGGGAGCGGGAGCTTCCGCTGGAGCTGACGCTGCCGGCGCCCGCGACCGGGTTCGCGACCTTGACGGACACGGCCCGCGCGCTGCTCGAGGGGCTGCGCCAAGAAGGCGTCCCGGTCCGCTTCGTGCGGATTCCCCTCGGGGCGCTCGGAGAGGGCGAGCCGGACGTGGCGATGCTGCGCGCGCTGGTGGAGCTGGCCGCGGAGTACGGCGCGAGCGTGACGGTGGGCGGCGTGGCGGAGCGCTCGGCGCGGGCGCTGCCCACGTTCGTGGCGGCCGGGGCGCGGAAGCTCGACTGTGGCGGCCCCTTCGAGCGGCTGTCCCTGGCGGCCTGGCCCCCGGAGGCCCGGGCCTTGGTGGAGCGGAAGGCCCAGGCCCTGGGGCTTCCGCCCGGCGAGCTGCTCAGCCTGTTGGAAGAGCAACTTCCCGCGCTGGAGCCCGCCGCGCGCGAGCGCCTGGAGGCGCTGTCCTTCTCGGAGGCGACCGAGGTGCTGGCCGCGCTCGGGTCGGGGAGAACCGGTTGGCGCTCCATGGAGTGGCTGGCCGAACATCGGAGCGAGTGAGCACATGCGAATCGTTGCTGGCAGTGTCCGGGGCCGTGCCCTTCAGGGTCCCAAGCCCACCTCCCGGCACATCCGTCCCACGGCGGACCGGGTCCGGGAGACGCTCTTCAACGTGCTCGGCCAGTTCCTGGAGGGCCAGGCCGTGTTGGACCTCTACGCGGGCACGGGCGCGCTGGGGCTGGAGGCGCTCTCCCGGGGGGCAGGCCGGGCGGTGCTGGTGGACTCGGACCGCGAGGCCCAGGCCCTGTGCCAGCAGAACACCCAGGCCCTGGGCTTCTCTGACCAGGTGGAGCTGCTGTCCCTGCCGGTGGCGCGGGCGGTGGCGCAGCTCAGCCAGCAGGGCCAGGCCTTCGAGCTCATCTTCGCCGATCCGCCCTATGCGGCGCGGGTGGTGGAGACGGTGCTGGAGCAAGTCACGCGCTCGAAGCTGCTGACGGCCGGGGGCATGCTCGTCGTCGAGCACGACAAGCGCGAGGAGGCGCCCGAGGCCCACGAGGGGCTGGAGCGCGTGGATCAGCGCAAGTTCGGGGACACGGTGGCCAGCTTCTACCGCAATCCTTGACCGGCCCGGGGGGCCCGCCGAGACTCCCGGGCCATGCCGGTGGCCATCTATCCAGGTTCGTTCGATCCGCTCACCAACGGGCACCTCAGCCTCATCCAGCGCGGCCTCAAGATGTTCGACCGGCTCATCGTGGCCATCGCGGTGAACCCCAAGAAGACGCCGCTGTTCTCGCTGGAGGAGCGCAAGGTGCTCATCCGCGAGGCCTGCCAGGATGACCGGGTGGAGGTGGACTCCTTCCAGGGCCTGCTGGTGGAGTACGCCAAGCAGCGCCAGGTGCACGTCCTCATCCGCGGGCTGCGCGCCGTGTCGGACTTCGAGTACGAGTTCCAGCTCGCCAACATGAACCGCAAGCTGGCCCCCGGCATCGAGACCGTCTTCATGATGACCGGCGAGGACTACTTCTACATCTCCTCCCAGCTCGTCCGGGAGGTCGCCTCTCTGGGCGGGGACGTCTCGGGGCTGGTGCCCGCCAACGTGAACGCGAAGCTGCTGGAGAAGTTCGGGCACACCCCGCCCAAGCCCTGAGCCGGCGCGCGCGCCTCAGTCGGTATAGGCGAAGGCGTGCGGCAGGCCTTCCCGCGGCGCCCGGAAGAGCAGGACGGCGGGGTGCCCGGAGAGGTTGGCGACGGCCACGTAGAGGTCCGGCTCCTTCAGGGCCCCGAGCCCCAGCCGCGCCGGGGGCTTGCCGTACTTCTTCTCCATCTCGGCCAGGGACAGCACCTCAATCCCGTAGAGCGTGATGAGATCCGTGCGCTTCTGCCGGAGCTGCTTCACCCACGCCGTCACCAGCTCGGGCGCGGTGCCATACCGCTTGTCCTCCAACTGGAAGGGGTAGAGCAGCTCTTCCGCGAAGCTCCGGACATCCCCCATCAGCAGGTTCTCGAAGATGGCGCGGGCTTCCGTTTTCACCCGGTTCCGGATCTCCGCGTCCGAGGCCGCCGTCGCCGGAGCGGCCGGAGGGGGAGCGGGCGGGGGCGCCGAAGGCCGGGGGGCAGGAGCCGCCGGGGCGGGCGGGGGCGAAGGGGTTGCGGCGGGGGCGGGCGTGGGGGCAGGTGCGGCGGCCTCGGGCGCCGGGTCCGGCGCCTGGGCGAGGGCAGGGGATGCGAGGGACAGGAGCAGGGCCAGGGACCAGCGACGCATGGAGCCTCCAGGAGCCGGGGGGTTCTATCAGAGCCGGGTACCGCCGGCCGTAGGTAGGTGAGCGGGCAACTTCAATCCCCACGTGCATGTGCGGGTGGAGGTTGGTATGGGGGGCGCCCGATGCCCAAACGAAGTGATATCCGCAAGGTTCTCGTCATTGGCTCGGGCCCGATCATCATTGGGCAGGCCGTCGAGTTTGATTACTCCGGCACTCAGGCCATCAAGGCCCTGAGGGATGAAGGGGTGGAGGTGGTGCTGCTCAACAGCAACCCCGCCACGGTGATGACGGACCCTGAGTTCGCCCACCGCACCTACATCGAGCCCATCTCGGTGGAGTCCGCCGAGAAGATCCTCGCCGCAGAGCGGCCGGACTCGTTGCTGCCCACCATGGGCGGGCAGACGGCGCTCAACCTGGCCAAGGCGCTGGCCGAGCAGGGCATCCTGGAGAAGTACGGGGTGCGGCTCATCGGCGCCTCGCTGGAGGCCATCAACAAGGCCGAGGACCGCCAGCTCTTCAAGGCGGCCATGCAGAAGATCGGCGTGGCGCTGCCCAAGAGCGGCTACGCGAAGACGATCGACGAGGCCCTGGCGCTCGTGGAGGAGATTGGCTTCCCGGCCATCATCCGGCCCTCGTTCACCCTGGGCGGCACCGGCGGCGGCATCGCTTACAACCGCGAGGAGTACGAGACCATCTGCCGCTCGGGCCTCAAGGCGAGCCCCACCTCCACCATCCTGGTCGAGGAGAGCGTGCTGGGCTGGAAGGAGTACGAGCTGGAGGTGGTCCGCGACTCGGCGGACAACGTCATCATCGTCTGCTCCATCGAGAACCTGGACCCCATGGGCGTCCACACGGGGGACTCCATCACCGTGGCCCCCTCGCAGACGCTCACCGACCGCGAGTACCAGCGGATGCGGCAGGCCTCGCTGGCCATCATCCGGGAGATCGGCGTCGAGACGGGCGGCTCCAACATCCAGTTCGGCATCCACCCGCGTGACGGCCGCATGGTCGTCATCGAGATGAACCCGCGCGTGTCGCGCTCCAGCGCGCTGGCCTCCAAGGCCACGGGCTACCCCATCGCCAAGGTCGCCGCGAAGCTGGCGCTGGGCTACACGCTGGACGAGCTGCGCAACGACATCACCCGCGACACCCCGGCCTCGTTCGAGCCCACCATCGACTACGTGGTGGTGAAGATTCCCCGCTTCGCCTTCGAGAAGTTCCCCAAGGCCAACCGCACGCTCACCACGAGCATGCGCTCGGTGGGCGAGGTGATGGCCATGGGCCGCACCTTCACCGAGGCGTACATGAAGGCGCTGCGCTCCATGGAGCTGGGGCGCCTGGAGCTGGAGTCCCCGGAGCTGCCCACGGACAAGGAGGAGCGCGAGAAGGTGCTGCGCGAGGCCCTCCGGGTGCCGCGCCCCGAGCGCCCCTGGTTCGTGGCGCAGGCCTTCCGCGAGGGGCTCTCGGTGGAGCAGGTGCACGAGCTGTCGGCGATCGATCCCTGGTTCCTGCGGAAGATCGAAGGTCTGGTGCACCGCGCGCAGGCGCTCCAGGAGTTTGGCCGGCTGGACCAGATTCCCGACGAGGTGCTGCGCGAGGCCAAGGCGAACGGCTTCTCGGACAAGTACCTGGGGAGTCTGCTGGGTTACCCGGAGGCGGAGGTGCGCGCGCACCGGCACGCCCGGGGCATCCGGCCCGTGTACAAGCGCGTGGACACGTGCGCCGCGGAGTTCGAGGCGTACACGCCCTACCTGTACTCCACCTACGAGGAGGAGGACGAGGCGCCCCCCACCGAGCGCCAGAAGGTGCTCATCCTGGGCAGCGGCCCCATCCGCATCGGCCAGGGCATCGAGTTCGACTACTGCTGCGTGCATGCCGCGTTCGCGCTGCGCGAGGCGGGGTACGAGACGGTGATGGTCAACTGCAACCCGGAGACGGTGTCCACCGACTACGACACGTCGGACCGCCTGTACTTCGAGCCGCTGACCATCGAGGACGTGCTGGAGGTGTCCCAGCGCGAGAAGCCCATCGGCGCCATCGTCCAGTTCGGCGGGCAGACGCCGCTGAAGCTCAGCGTGCCCCTGGAGAAGGGTGGCCTGCCCATCCTCGGCACCTCGCCGGACGCCATCGACCGGGCCGAGGACCGCGAGCGCTTCGCGGCGCTCATCGAGAAGCTGGGGCTGACGCAGCCGGAGAACGGCGTGGCGCGCAGCCACGAGGAGGCGTTCCGCATCGCCGAGCGCATCGGCTACCCCGTCATGGTGCGCCCCTCCTACGTGCTGGGCGGCCGGGCGATGGAGTCCGTGTACGACGCCTCCAGCCTGGAGCGGTACATGCGCGAGGCGGTGAGCGCCTCGCCCGAGCACCCGGTGCTCATCGACCGCTTCCTCAAGGACGCCATCGAGGTGGACCTGGACCTGGTGGCCGACCGCACCGGGGCGGTGCTGGTGGGCGGGGTGCTGGAGCACATCCAGGAGGCCGGCGTGCACTCGGGCGATGCCGCGGCCACGCTGCCGCCGCACTCGCTCTCGCCGGACCTGGTGGAGCGGATGAAGGACCAGGCCATCTCCCTGGCCCGCGAGCTGAAAGTCGTCGGCCTGATGAACGTGCAGTTCGCCATCCAGGGAAAGACCATCTACATCCTGGAGGTGAACCCGCGCGCCAGCCGCACCGTGCCGTTCATCTCCAAGGCCACCGGCGTGCCGCTGGCGAAGTTGGCGGCGCTCTGCATGGTGGGCAAGACGCTGGCGGAGCTGGGCCACACCCAGGAGGCCGAGTTCAAGCACGTGGCGGTGAAGGAGTCCGTGTTCCCGTTCGCCCGCTTCTCCGGGGTGGACGTCATCCTCGGGCCCGAGATGAAGTCCACGGGCGAGGTGATGGGGCTGGCGGACGACTACCCCTCCGCCTTCGCCAAGAGCCAGCTCGCCGCGGGCGTGAAGCTGCCGCGCTCAGGCCGCGTGTTCATCTCCGTGAAGGACGAGGACAAGCCCGCGGTGGTGGACCTGGCCCGGCGCCTGCGCACGATGGGCTTCGAGCTGGTGGCCACCAGCGGCACCCACTCTTACCTGGCCAAGAAGGGCATCCAGGCCCAGCAGGTGCAGAAGGTGAAGGAGGGCCGGCCCAACATCGTCGACAAGATCGTCGATGGGGCCATCGTGCTCGTCATCAACACCACCTTCGGCAAGCAGGAGATCGCCGACAGCTTCTCCATCCGCCGCGAGGCGCTGATGCACGGCATCCCCTACTACACGACCGTGCAGCAGGCCCGCATGGTGGTGGGCGCCCTGGAGGCCCTGCGGCGCTCGGACCTGAGCGTCAAGCCGCTCCAGGACTACCTGCAGATCGCCCGCTCGCCCGCCCGCTAGTCCCCACGTCCACCCACAAGACTGGAAATTAGGCTAACTGCCGCCGGATTTAGCCTTGTGGGTGGGCAATTAGTACGAGAGGGCTTGAAATTTAGGCATCTCATCTGCACGATGCAGTGCGTCGGTCTCTGCAGAGGAGAAGCCATGAAGAAGGGGTGGGCGGTAGCGGTCCTGGCGGTCCTGGCGGTCCTGGGCGCATTCGTGACACCGGCGGCCCAGGTGAAGCAGGGAGGACCCATCAACGCGGCCGACACGGCCTGGATCCTCACCGCCACGGCGCTCGTGCTGTTGATGACGCCCGGGCTGTCGTTCTTCTACGGCGGCATGGTGCGGCTGAAGAACGTCGTGTCCACGCTGCTCCAGAGCTACATGGCCATGGCCGTCATCACCCTGATGTGGGTGGTGGTGGGCTTCAGCCTGTGCTTCGGTGACAGCTTCTACGGCCTCATCGGAGACCCCCGGACGTTCTTCATGTTCAGCGGCGTGGGTGGGGAGACGCACCCGGACCTGGCGCCCACCATCCCGCTGATGCTCTTCGCGCTGTTCCAGCTGAAGTTCGCCATCATCACCCCGGCGCTCATCACCGGCGCGTTCGCCGAGCGCGTGCGCTTCAAGGCGTACGTCCTCTTCATGGTGCTCTTCAGCCTGTTCATCTACGCGCCGCTGGCGCACTGGACGTGGCACCCGGAGGGCTTCCTGCGCAAGTGGGGCGTGCTCGACTTCGCGGGCGGCACGGTGGTGCACATGTCTGCGGGTTTCGCGGCGCTGGCCGGTGCCCTGGTGCTGGGCCGCCGCAAGGTGCACGTGGAGAACATCACCCACACGCCCGCCAACCTCCCGTTCGTCCTGCTGGGCACGGGCATGCTGTGGTTCGGCTGGTTCGGCTTCAACGCGGGCTCGGCGCTGTCCGCCTCGTCGCTGGCCACGCTCGCCTTCGCCACCACCAACACCGCCTCGGCCTCCGCCATGCTCACGTGGATGGCCTTCGACTGGATGCGCGGCCGCAAGCCGAACGCCATGGGCGCCTGCGTGGGCGCGGTGGTGGGCCTGGTGGCCGTGACGCCCGCGGCCGGCTTCATCACCGTGGGCCAGAGCATCTTGGTGGGCTTCGTGGCCAGCGTCGTCAGCAACGCCGCGGCGCACTTCAAGAGCCGCACCGCGCTGGATGACACCCTGGATGTGTTCCCCTGCCACGGCCTGGGCGGCGTGGTGGGCATGGTGCTCACCGGCGTGCTGGCCAAGGACGTGGGCCTCATCACCGGCAAGACGGACACCTTCCTGATGCACCTGCTCGCGCTGGGCATCGTCACCGTCTTCTCCTTCGCGGGCTCCTACCTCCTCTACAAGGTGGTCAACCTCATCGTTCCGCTGCGCGTCACGCAGGCGCAGGAGGAGGAAGGGTTGGATCTCAGCCAGCACGGGGAGACCGTGGGCGAGACGGCCGTGGCCGCCGCCGCGCCCGAGGCTTCCCCGGCCCTCAAGGCCGAGGCGCCTACCCCGGAGCGCTCCGTTCCGGTCCCGGCGTAGGCGCCCATCGGCCGGTGCCCAGGAACAGGGCACCGGCGGCAGGGGAGGCTACTGCTTGACGAGCTCGAACTGGTCGAAGGCCGCCCAGTTCTGGCCGTTGGCGTCGCTGTAGACGCCGATTTCGACGGTGCCCGTGGTGACCGGGATGTTGTTGATGGTGTACTTCGTCCACCCCGTCACCGCGCCCGTGCCGATCTCCGCCGTCAGCTCGGCGCCGCCGTGGTTCTTGGCGTACAGGCGCAGCGCGCGCTGGCCGCCGCTGGAGCGGACCCAGACGCCGGCGCGGTAGGTACCGTTGGCCACGCCCTTCGTCTGGCCGTTGAGCTGCTGGTAGGCGGCGGCCGAGTAGTGGGTGAGCTTGTAGTTGCCCGTGTACACGGTGTCGGTGTCCACCTTGTGGGCCAGCTCTGCGCTGTGCCACTCGGAGTTCCAGGCCGACAGGTTGCCGTTCTCGAAGCCGGGGTCGGTGAGCAGGTTCGTGGGCGTGGGGCCGGCCTCGCGCGTCCAGACGTACGTGCCCACCGTCTTCGCCGGCAGCGTGGCGAGCAGCTCCCACCCGTCCGAGGACAGCTTGAAGCGCTGGCTCGCGGCGGTCTGGTTGATGACGACGGACACCACCGTGTTGTCCGGGTTGAGGAAGGACACGTTCGTCACGGTGCTGGCCGAGCCGTAGCTGCTGGAGATGCGCTTGGCGCCCGCCTTCACGTACTTCGAGTACTGGCCGAGGAGGTAGTACTCGGGCAGCGCCCAGTACGTGTCAGGCGCGGAGGCGCTCTGGATGAGCATCGTGGGGCCCGGGGTTCCGGTCCACTTCTCCGGCTGGATGTTGCTGTCCAGCATCGTCACCCAGGAGTTGTACCCGGCCGCCCAGTTGCGGAAGTACTGCGCCATCCGGTCCGCGCCCGCCGTGCCCCACACGGCGCGCTCGGTCATCAGGATGTTCTTGTTCGGGTAGGCGTTGCGCACCTCGGTCATGACGCTGGGCTCGCCCGCGTAGTCGTGGAAGGCCACGCCATCCACCGCCGCGTTCGACGCGGCGTCATCCAGGAGGGTGGGCACGTAGGACCAGGCCGAGTCGAAGTTGTGGTCATACGCCCAGATGCGCGTGCTCAGCCCGTGCGCGTTCAGCTCGTTCTTCAGCGCGAGCGTGAGCTGCTTGGACTGCGCGGGGCTCACCGAGGTGCTGGGGTAGTCCGGAGCCGTGTACAAGGGCTCGTTCTGGACCGTCATCGCGTAGATGGGGATGCCCTGCTGCTGGTAGGCCTGGATGGCCTTGCGGTAGTACACCGCCAGGGTGGGGATGTGCTGCGTCAGCAGCTTGCCGCCGATGAGGCTGCCGTTGTCCTTCATCCAGGCCGGCGGGCTCCAGGGGCTGGCAAAAATTTTCAGGTTGGGGTTGACCGCCAGCGCCTGCTTGAGCGTCGAGATGATGTTGTAGTCGATGTCCTTCTGGATCGAGAAATACGTGAGGTTGGGGTCCGTCTGTCCCGCGGGCCGGTCGTCGTACGTGTAGAAGGCGCGCGCGGTGAAGTCAGAGGCCCCGAAGGTGATGCGCAGCAGGTTGATGCCCGCGCCGGTGGCGGGATCCAACAGCCGCTTGAGCACCTCGGTCCGCTTCGCCAGGGACATGCGCGACAGGTTGTAGATGGTCGACTCCTCCATCGAGGTGCCGATGCCCAGCATGGTCTGGTACTGCACCGCGGGGTCCACCGCGAGCGTCGTGGCCTGCGTGGTGGTGGGGCTCGTCAGGGCGATGTTGGCCTGCGGGCTCAGGGCGTAGGGAATGGAGGAGGGCCCGCTGAACCAGCTGCCGTTGCCCGGGTTCTTCTCGGAGCTCCAGATGACTTGCGCGGTGGGGGCGGCCGAAGCGGCCGTTCCCGCGGCGAGGGTGCCCAGGGCAATGGCCGAAGCCGCCCGGCGCTTCCACGTCGTCAGAGAATTCATGGTGTGTACTCGGGGGGGGCGCGAGGGCTTACTGCTTGACGAGCTCGAACTGATCGAAGGCCGACCAGTTCTGGGCGTTGGCGTCGCTGTAAACGCCGATTTCGACGGTGCCCGTGGTGACCGGGATGTTGCTGATGGTGTACTTCGTCCACCCCGTCACCGCGCCGGAGCCGACCTCCGCGGTCAGCTCGGCGCCGCCGTGGTTCTTGGCATACAGGCGCAGCGCGCGCTGGCCGCCGCCGGAGCGGGCCCAGACGCTGGCGCGGTAGGTGCCGTTGGTCACGGACAGCGACTGGCCCGTCACCTGCTGGTAGGCCGCGGAGGCGTAGTGGGTGAGCTTGTAGCTGCCCGCGTAGACGGTGTCCGTGTCCACCTTGTGCGCCAGCGCGGCGTTGTGCCACTCGGAGTTCCAGCTCGACAGGTTGCCGTTCTCGAAGCCGGCGTTGGCCAGCAGGTTGCCCGTCACCGGGGGCGTGGTGCCCTGCGCCCGCTGGTAGATGGCCGTCAGCAGCGAGGCGCTGCCGGTGGCGTCATCCGAGATGTCCCAGATCATCACGCCGCCGCCGCGCTGCATCCCGAGCGTGGTCTTCGACTGGATGGTGGCGATGCCGTTGTAATAGACGTCGCCGACGTTGTCCTTGTAGGGCGCCTGCGAGTCACGGGCGACCAGGGACTTGTAGCCCTCGTAGGTGGACGGCGAGCGGCCGTAGAACGGCACGCCCAGCACGGCCTTCTCCTTGGGGAGGCCGCGGCCCAGCCAGTAGTCCAGCGACTGGACGGCGTAGGTGTACGTCGAGTGAGGCTGGCCGCCGTCGTAGGCCATGATGTTGAGGAAATCCACGTCGGCGAAGGTGGCCGTGGGGACGCCGCCGCCCGTGTAGCCGTTGGCGACCACGGCTGCGGTGAGCAGCTTGCCGCGGCTGTGCATCGCGGTGGACAGCTCGCGCATCAGCGCCGCGAAGTTGTTCGCCGAGGTGCCCGGATCCGGGTACTCCCAGTCGATGTCCACGCCGTCCAGCCCGGCCTGGTTCACGTAGTTCACCAGGTTGTTGACGAAGGCCGTGCGGGTGCTGGGGTTGGCGGCCAGCTGCTCGAAGCCCGAGTCATTGCCGTTGTTCCATCCGCCCACGGCGATGGAGACCTTGACGCCCCGGGCGTGCGCCGCGGACACCAGCGAGCGGAGCCGGCTGTCGCTGCTGCTGGGCCCGGTCAGCCCGCCCTGCGCGGTGGGGACGATGAACGCGTAGTTGATGTGGGAGAGCTTGTCGTACTGGATGGCGTTGACGTCGCCCGCCCAGCTGGGGAAGTAGCCCACCACCTTGGTGGCGAGCGCGGGCTGCTCCTGCGTGGCCGTGGGCTCCTCGGTGGGAGCGTCCATCGGTCCGGAGCAGGCTGCCAGCGCGCTCAGGCAGGCGGCGCCAAAGACCAGGTGTCGAAACGGGGATACGAAGCGGGCCAAGGGGGGGTCCTCTCTGTTCCAGCGGGTGTCCAGAAGGCAGGGAAAAAACTGCCTTCCGGGTTCGCTGGGATAGAGGCGGACAACCTGATTTTCGGGTCAAAGGCCCGTGTCGTATTCTGCCGGGGCTCAGACGGGGGAGGCCAGCTTCACCACCATCTTCCCGGTGTTGTGGCCCCGCAGCAGGCCGATGAAGGCCTCGGGCGCCTTGTCCAGCCCCTCCACCACTGTCTCCACCTCCTTCACCTTCTTCTCGCGCAGCCAGCCGCCCACATCGCGCAGGAAGTCCGGGCGCCGCTCCATGTGGCGCTCGTCGCTGATGATGAAGCCCTGCAGCGTGAGGCGCCGGGCCACGGCCAGCATGAGGTTGCGGGGGCCGGGCGCGGGCGCCGTGGCGTTGTACTGGGAGATGGCGCCACACAGGACGATGCGCCCGTAGTTGTTCATCTTCCCGATGGAGGCCTCCAGGTGCTCGCCGCCCACGTTGTCGAAGTAGACGTCGATGCCGTCGGGGCAGGTGCGCTCCAGGGCCTGCGCCACCGGGCCGTCCTTGTAGTTGAAGGCGTCATCGAAGCCGAGCTCCTCGCGCAGGTGCTTCACCTTCTCCGCGGAGCCCGCGCTGCCCACCACCCGGCAGCCCTTGAGCTTGGCGATCTGCCCCACCAGGCCGCCCACCGCGCCGGCCGCGCCGGAGACGAACACCGTCTCGCCGGCCTGGGGCTTGCCGAGATCCAGCAGCCCCACGTACGCCGTCATGCCCGGCATGCCGAGCACGCCCAGGTACGCGGACAGCGAGCCCACGCCCGGGTCCACCTTCATGTACTGGTTCGCCGGGGCGACGTGGTACTCGCGCCAGCCGCCCATGCCGGTGACGAAGTCTCCCTCCTCGTAGCCCAGCGCCTTGGAGTGGACCACCTGGCCCACCACGCCCCCGTCCAGCGGCTGGCCCACCTGGAAGGGGGGCACGTAGGACTTCACGTCGTTCATGCGCCCGCGCATGTACGGGTCCACGGACATGAACAGGTTGCACACCAGGATCTGCCCCTCGGCGGGCTCGGGGACGGTGGTCTCCACCAGCTCGAAGTTGGCGGCGGTGGGCTCGCCCTGGGGACGGGACTTCAGGTGGATTGCACGCCCTTTGAGTTCCTTGGCCATCGCGGTTCCTTCCCTTGGGGAAAAAAGAAAGACGGGGCGCTGAACTAACAGCACCCCGTCCCGATGGCACCCCAGAATCGCGGGGGGGTTCCGCTACTTCACGACCCGGATGTTGCGCAGCTGGAAGTGGATGTTGCCGCCCTGGTCACCCCAGGCCGGGAGCATCTCCAGGACGGAGCTGAGCTTCGCGTTGTTGAAGCCAGCCTCGTAGTCGCCCCGCGCGAAGGGCAGCTTGAACGTCGCCCAGGTCCCCACCGCGGGCCGGGTGACGATGTCCTGGATGTCGCCGGTCCGGCACGTGTCGGCCTTGCGGTCACACACCATCTTCACCCAGAAGTTCTGGGTGCTGGTGCCGTAGTCGAGCACCTTGATGTCGAACTGCACGCCGCCGGTCTCCGCCAGGGACGAGACATCCAGGAGCCAGTCGTTGTGCACCGGCAGGGTGAACACGCCGTTGCCGCCCTTGCCCTTGAGGTCCTCGAAGACGACGTCGATGACCTTGCCGTCCGCGGTGTCGAGCGCCGCGTTCACCTTGATGGTGCCACCGGACACGGACGACCAGGTGGAAGGGGCGCCGAACAGGGCGGTGTTGAGCGTCCCATTGACGTAGACGTCCGTGGCGTCCGTGAGCTTCTGGACCCCACCGGACGTGCCGCCGCAGGTGATGTTCCCGGCCCGGTTGGGCTCCCAGCGGATGTTGGCCACCGTGAGCTCCATCGCGCCCAGCGAGTTGATCACGATGGGCGTGTTGACGATGGAGAAGTCCGTGCCGGCGTCGGCGAAGCACTGCAGCGGGATGGCCATCTCCTGCCACGTGTTGATGGGCATGGCCTGGAGCTTCTGGGTCACATCGACTTCCCCGATGCACGGGTGCTTGCAGTCCACCCGGACCTTCACCGTGCTGACCGGCGCCTGGGTCAGGTTGGCGTCGAACACCAGCGCCCCCTGGGCGACCAGGTAGCCCTTCAGGTCCCGCGTGTTGTTGCCATTGGCGCTCTGCGAGTAGATCTGGCCTTCGCTCACCCAGGTGGTCTTCACGGCCGCCCACTGCAGGCCGTTGCGGTCACCCACGGGCATCGCGGTGACTTCGCCCGCGGGCGTCTGGGTCTTGTCGGCCGTGCTCAGGGCGACGTCCACCGCCCAGTTGGAGGGGGCACCGATGCGCAGCACCCAGCCGTCCTGGTTGTCGCGGTTGAACACCTCCAGGGGGACCGTGGCCGCGGGCCCGTCGGGCAGCTCCACGCCGCAGCCCTTGGCGGGGCTCTCCTCGGAGTGGGCGGCCTGCTCGGGCGAGGCCGCGTAGGTCATCCCGTAGCCGTAGGCGAAGAGCGGATCATAGCCCGCGTCGTTGCGGTTGAGGGACGTCTGGCAGCCGGCCTTCGGCCACGAGTAGGAGAGCTTCCCGGTGAAGTCGAAGTTGACCGAGTCATCCTCCTTGCGGAACAGCACGTCCGCCATGCCGTCACCCTCGGTGCCCGGCAGCCACGCGGCGACGAAGGCGTCCGAGCGGTTGAGCTCCTTGTTCGCGTAGAGCGCGCGGCCGGAGTACAGCACGGTGACGATCTTCTTCACGCCCTTGGCCTTCAGGCTGTCGATGAGCCGCAGGTCCTCGGGGCGCAGCTTGGCGAGCTCCAGCGTCTTCACATCACCGAGGTCGCCGTTGCCCTCGGCGTAGGGCGTCTCGCCGATGGCGACCACGGCCACATCGAAGGTGTCGTTGGCCATGGCGCCGTCGGCGCTCTCGTCGAGCACGGCGTTGGGGGCGATCTTCTGGATGGCGCCCCAGAGCGTGGTGCCGCCGCCGAACTGCTCGTTGGTGTTGTTCGTGCCCTGCCAGGTGAGCGACCAGCCACCGGACTGGTTCGACAAGTTGTTGGCGCTCTTGCCCGCCACGAGGACCTTCGCCTTGCGCGACAGGGGCAGGGTGCCGCCGTTGTTCTTGAGCAGCACCAGCGACTTGCGCACGGCCTCGCGCGCCACGGCGCGGTGCTCGGCGGTGCCCAGCTCCCGCACGGTGGTGCGCTCGGAGGGCTTGGGCTTGTCGAACAGCCCCATGCGGAACTTCACCCGCAGGATGCGGCGCACGGCGTCGTTGATGCGCTCCTCGGAGATCTCCCCGCTGCGCACGGAGGCCAGGGTGTTCTGGATGAAGGCCTTCCAGTCCGAGGGCACCATGATCATGTCCATGCCCGCGATGATGGAGGCGGCACAGTTGCTCGTGGTGCAGTCGACGGGGGAGTCGCTGTTCTGCGTCGTCAGCTGGCCGATGCCGTTCCAGTCCGAGATGAGGAAGCCATCGAAGCCGACCTTGTTCTTCAGCACGTCGGTCATCAGGTACTTGTGGCCGTGCATCTTCCGGGCCTTGGCGTTCGCGCCCTCGGCCGTGTTCTGCCAGCTGTTGAACGAGATCATCACCGTCTGGGCGCCGGCCGCCAGGGCGGTGAAGTAGCCGCGGGCGTGGAGGTTGAGCAGCTCCTCCTCGGAGGCGACGCTGACGCCCTGGTCCTTGCCCTTGGTGGTGGCGCCATCGCCCAGGAAGTGCTTGACCGAGGCGGCCACCTTCTCGCCACTCTTGGCGTCCTTGCCGAGCTGGCCCTGGAGGCCCTCGGTGATCTTCCCGGCGTACGCCGCGACGATCTGCGGGTCCTCCGAGTAGCCCTCGTAGGTGCGGCCCCAGCGGTCATCGCGGACCACGGCCACCGTGGGTCCGAAGGCCCAGTCGATGCCGGTGCGCGCCACCTCGCTCGCCGTCACCTCGCCGATGCGCTTGAGCAGCTCCGGATCCCGCGTGGCGCCCAGGCCGATGTTGTGCGGGAACATCGTCGCGCCCTTCACGTTGTTGTGCCCGTGCACCGCGTCCGTGCCCCAGATGATGGGGATGGGGCGGGGGTTCACCGGGTCCATCGAGGCGGCCCAGAACGCGTCCGCCTTGGCCAGCCACTCCTCGACGGTGGCGTCCTTCTTGCCGTTCGGCCAGTTGCCGCCGCCGTTGAGCACCGAGCCGATGTGGTACTGGGTGACTTCCGCGGGAGTGATGCTGTCGATCTGGGGCTGGGTCATCTGCCCCACCTTCTCCTCGAGCGTCATGTCCTTCATCAGCGCGTCGATGCGGGCCTCCAGGGCCTCGTCACGCGGGAAGGCGCTCTGCACCCGGGGCCAGTCCGTCAGGCGCGTCAGCTCGGGGATGGCATCGGCCGGGGGATCCACTGGATCCGTGGGGTCCGTCGGCTGGTTCGGCGTGGGCTTCTCGTCGTCATCCGAGCACGCTGCTTGGGACAGCACGAGCAGGGCGGTGAGTGGAGCGAGCTTCCTCCAGGCGGTAAGCCGTCTCATGTCTTCTCCTTCGGGGGTGGTGGTGGAGGATGGCGGTCCAGCGAGTGCGCAAACTCCGGGCAATGGCCTATCAGAAGGGGATGACACGCTGAAATGAAACAGTCCCGTGCCCCCTCGAATGTCGAGCGGAGCACGGGACTGGGATGGCCTCCCGCGTCATTGACGCAGGCCGTCACGGCATTAAAACGTGTTACATCGGCTCAAGCCGGAATTGCTGACAATCATTGTTGGCCCAGGCCCACTGCTGGATCCGGGCACCGTCGGTGCTCGTGGCGCAGTCGGTGACGTCCAGCACCTTGCCGCTGTGGCGGGCCTCCAGGCGGTTGAAGCCATTGCCGAGGGAGATGGGCTTGAACTGCTGGTGGGTGGCCCCCGTGACGCTCCACTGCTGGAGCTTCGCGCCATCGGCGGCGCTCATGTCGGCGACATCCAGCGCCTTGCCGCTGTAGCGCGACACGAAGCGGTAGTAGCCGTTGTCGGTGGCCTCCATGGACCACTGCTGGCTGGAGCCGGTGTGGCAGCCCCACTGGTGGATGGCGGCGCCGTCCATGGTGCTGGGGCCGGAGACGTCCAGGCAGCGGCCCGTGGCCTTGTTCACGAGGCGGTAGGCGGTGGCCGCCGCGCCCCGGCTCCACTTGAAGGAGGCCACCGAGCGCGCCGGCAGCGTGTAGTCAAAGGACTGGCCGGCCCAGCGCACCTTGAAGGTGATGGCCTGGGAGCCGTTGGAGTTGTGCGCCACCATCGACAGCGAGCCGTCCGGGTTGCGGAAGGCCACGGTCTCGATGTTGTTGTTGCCCAGCGACGTGGACGACAGGCGCACGGCGCCCGCGCGCACCACCTTGGCGAAGTGCGCCCAGGCGTAATAGTCCTCGTTCTTCGTGTAGGTGCCGTTGCCGTTGTTCACGGTGAGCATGCCGCGGCAGTTCGTGCAGCCCCCCACGCGCGGGCCGTTGTTGGGATCCAGCGCGATGTTCCAGTACAGCGAGGTGCGCGCCCAGTTGCGCAGCGGGCCGATGATGTTGTTGCGCAGCTCCCACGACAGGTTGCCGGCCGCATCCGTGGCCCACGCACCGCCCGAGCACTCGGTGAAGTGGACCTCCTCGTTGGGGAAGCTGTTGCGGAAGTCGGACTGGACGCTGAAGGCCCCGTCCGCGCTCTCGTAGCAGTGGTAGGCCACGCCGGCCAGCGCGCTCTGGGCCTGGCCGCCGTTGTGGTTCATCACGTCGAACGGGAAGCGCGACGTGCTGCCGTTCTCGTGCCAGTTGTGGTCCCACGCGAGGAGCTTCACCCCGCCGAAGCCGGCGCTGTTCAGCGCGGGCCGCAGGTTGTTGGCCGCGAAGTTCGACTGGTCCGCAGGCTCCATCTGCATGGAGGCGTAGTCGCCGGCGGCGTGGTGCGGCTCATTCTGGATGAGGAAGGCGTGGATGGGCAGCCCGTGGCCGCTGTAGGCCTGGAGGAACTTCACGAAGTAGTTGGCGTACAGGCCGTACTGATCGTTGCGCAGGTAGCCGCCGCCGGTGAGCGAGTTGTTGAACTTCAGCCAGGCGGGCGCGCTCCACGGCACCGCCATGATCTTCACCTCGGGGTTGATCTGCCGCGCCTGCTGCAGGAGCGGAATGATGTAGGGGACGTCGTGACTCACCGAGAAGTCATTCAAGTCACAGCACGTCTGGTCGTAGGTGTAGTGGCTGCGCGCGAAGTCCGACGAGCCCATGGGCAGGCGGATCACGTTGTACCCGCCGCCGCTGCCCACGTTGAACAGATCGTTCATGATGGCGTTGCGCTGGGGCGAGTTGAAGATGAGCCAGGCGGACGAGTCGGTGAGCGCGCCGCCAAAGCCATCGATGGTCTGGTACGTCACCGCCTCGTTGACGTCGATGGCGGTGGAGGTGCCGCTCTCCGGGCCGAACTTCTTGGCGGCCTCGGCGCTCAGCTTCTTCGAGAGCGTGTTGCCCGAGCTGGTGGTCAACCAGACCTGGACGGACTCGCCCGCGGCGTGCGCGGCGGAGAAGGGAAGGGCGCCCAGCATGAGCGCGGCGAGGGTCAGCTTGCCGCGCGAGGCACGGGGCGAGGGGGACTGTGGGTTCATGAACAACTCCAGAAGGGGGAAAACACTCGCGCCCGGTCACTCAGGGGAGCGGCCGGGCGCGGAGGGCTGGTGCAAGGGCTACGGACAGGGCGGGGTGCAGATCAGCTCCCCGGTGATGGGGTGCTTGTAGCAATGAGGAGTACAGTCCGCGGCAGCTGCGGCGGGAACCACAAGCGCGGCCAGCAAGGACAGCACGAGCGACACACGGCGGCTCTGGTGCATCACGGATTTCTCCAGGTTGACGGGTTTGTTGAGACAAGTCAGATAATACGGTTTTATCTGACGCTGGCAATGACTCCCGTCCGCCCTGGGGCTCAGCAGCAGCGCCCTCCGCCGCTGCGATACCGCGCCTGCATCCGCTCGTTGAAGAAGTCGGCGTAGCTCATCACCGGCCGCTCCGGGTGGTGCCGCCGCATGTGCTCGACATAGGTGCCGTAGTCGGGCACGCCGATGAGCAGCCGGGCGGTCTGCACCGCCCGGCGCCAGAAGTGCGTAAGCGCCGCCCCGGTCATGCCGCGGGCCCCGTGGGGGTGAGGGGCACGTAGGGGCTCTCCTGGGCGGTGGGGATCGCCGAGCGGCGGGCCTTCAGCACGGCGCGGATGCCGAAGCCGAGCGTGGAGATGACCACCAGCATGAACAGCACGGTGAGGGCGGCATCCACGTAGTCGTTGGTGATGACCTGCTGCATCTCCTCCAGGGATTTGGCGGGGGCGAGCACCTTGCCGTTGGCCACCGCCTCCTGGAAGCCCCGGGCATGGGCGACGAAGCTGACGCGCGGGTTGCTGCTGAGCACCTTCTCGGCCCCGGCGGTCAGCGTGCAGATGATGAGCCACGCGGCTGGCAGGGCGGGGATCCACGCGAAGCGCTCGCGCTTCATCTTCACGAGGACGACATAGCAGAGGATGAGCGCGATGGCGGCGAGCATCTGGTTGGCGATGCCGAACAGCGGCCACAGCGTGTTGATACCCCCCAGCGGGTCCACCACCCCTTGGTAGAGGAAGTAGCCCCAGCCGGCCACGCACACCGCGGTGGCGAGCAGGTTGGCGCCCCAGGAGTCGGTCCGCTTCAGGGGCGCGTACACGAGGCCCGCGAGTTCCTGGATCATGAAGCGGCCCACGCGGGTGCCCGCGTCCACCGTGGTGAGGATGAACAGCGCCTCGAACAGGATGGCGTAGTGGTACCAGAAGGCCATCATGCCCTCGCCGCCGACGAGCCCGTGGAGGATTTGCGCCATGCCCACCGCCAGCGTCGGGGCGCCTCCCGCGCGCGACAGGATGGACGTCTCGCCGATCTCCTTGGCGGTCTGGATGAGCACCTCCGGGGTAATCACGAAGCCCCACTGGCTGATGACCTGCGCGGCCTGCTCGGCGGTGGTGCCAATCAGGCCCGGCGGGGAGTTCATGGCGAAGTACACGCCCGGCTGCAGCACCGAGGCGGAGATGAGCGCCATGATGGCGACGAACGCCTCCATGAGCATGGAGCCGTAGCCCACCAGGCGCGCCTCGCTCTCGTTGGCGAGCATCTTCGGCGTGGTGCCCGAGGAGATGAGCGAGTGCCAGCCGGACACCGCGCCGCAGGCGATGGTGATGAACAGGAAGGGGAAGAGGTTGCCGGAGAACACCGGCCCGCTGCCGTCGATGAACCGCGTCACCGCGGGCATCCGCAGCTCGGGCATGGCCAGGACGATGCCCACCGCCAGCACCAGGATGGTGCCGATCTTCAGGAAGGTGGACAGGTAGTCGCGCGGGGCCAGCAGCAGCCACACCGGCAGCACCGAGGCGCAGAAGCCATAGGCAATCAGCATCCACGCGAGCGCCTTGCCGTCATAGGTGAACAGCGGCGCCAGGGCCGGGTCCCCGGCGACGATGCCGCCCAGCCAGATCGACAGCATCAGCAGCACGAAGCCGATGAGTGAGACTTCCAGCACCTTGCCCGGGCGCAGGTAGCGCAGGTAGCCGCCCATCATCAGGGCGATGGGGATGGTCATCGCCACCGTGAAGGTGCCCCAGGGGCTGGAGGCCAGCGCCTTGACGACCACCAGCGCGAGCACCGCGAGGATGATCATCATGATCATCAGCACGCCGATCATCGCCACCACGCCGGCCGCGGGCCCCAGCTCCATGCGCACCATGTCACCCAGCGACTTGCCGTCGCGCCGGACGGACAGGAACAGGACGATGAAGTCCTGCACCGCGCCGGCCAGCACCACGCCCGTGAGGATCCACAAGGTGCCCGGCAGGTAGCCCATCTGCGCGGCGAGCACCGGACCCACCAGGGGGCCCGCGCCCGCGATGGCGGCGAAGTGGTGCCCGAAGAGCACCCACTTGTCGGTGGGGACGTAGTCCAGCCCGTCGTTGTGCCGCTGGGCGGGTGTGGCCCGGGTGGCGTCCAGCTGCAGCGCCTTCTGGGCGATGAAGCGGCTGTAGAAGCGGTAGCCGATCATCAGCACGGAGACCGCGGCCACCACCAGCCAGGTCGCATTGATCGTCTCTCCCCGGTGCAGCGCCACCGTGCCCAGGCAGAACGCCCCCACGATGGCGAGCAGTGCCCACCCCAACTTCGTTGCCAAACCCCGCATGTCCCCTCCGCGCAAACCTGCGCGGGAAGGTTCCCTTCTGCCCCCAGGCCGGTCAATGAATGAGGAGGATTCCCGTCCGGTGGAAGATGACGCGGCGCGGCATGGGCGGACAGGGAGGCCCCTTCTCGCACCCCTGGCCTCATCCGCGTTGCGCGCGGCACGCGTGGGGCGTAGGTCGCGTGTCCTCATGTCCTCGACCGCTCAACTGCTCGAAGCCGTGCGCAAGGAAGCCCGTCCGGGAATCTGGGCCAACGGGGTGAAGCTGGCCCGTGCCGGGGCCGTCGCGCTCCAGTCCCAGACGGACAAGATGCTGGAGCTGCGCGTGCGGGCTCCGGGCCGCTCGGTGGCCCTCACCGTCAACCTGTACCCGGGCGATGACGTCTGGGAGTGCGACTGCCCCAGCCAGGTGGACCCGTGCGAGCACGTGGTGGCGGCGGCCATCTCGGTGCAGCAGGCGGAGAAGCAGGAGACGCCGCTCGTGGCCACGGCGAACCGGTGGACCCGCGTGGTGTACCACTTCACCCGGGTGGACGGTGGGCTGCAGATCCACCGGACGCTGGTGCACGCGGACGGGCGCGAGGAGCCCTTCGAGGGCAGCCTGACGTCCCTCATGGCGCAGCCGGCCCGGGCCGCGGAGATGCAGATCGAACAGGCGGACCTGGTCGTGGACCGGCTCCTGGAGCGCCGCACCCGCGGGGCCCTGCCGCCCGAGCGGCTGGATGCGCTGCTCAAGGCCCTGGAGCCCGCGCGCAACGTGCTGCTCGATGGGCGCCCCGTGGCCATCTCGGACGAGCCCGTCGTCCCGAAGGCCGTGGTGGAGGACCGGGGCTCGCAGTGGGCCGTGACGGTGATGCGCGACCCCCGCATCGTGGAGGTGGTGAGCCCGGGCGTCGCGCTGCTGGGGGATGCGCTGGCCCGGCTGGGCGAGACGCAGATGACGGGCCCCTGGCTCCAGAACCTCCCCATCGTGCGCACCTACGCGCCCGAGCAGCTCGGCGAGCTGTCCGCGAAGGTGCTGCCCGAGCTGGTCCGCCGCCTTCCGGTGGAGGTCCGCAGCAAGCGCCTGCCGTCCATCGACCGGGACCTCAAGCCGCGCATCCAGGTGGAGCTGCACCAGCTCGACTCGGGGCTCTCGGTCCTGCCGGTGCTCGTCTACGGGGCGCCGCCCTCGGTGCGGATCGACAACGGCAAGATGGTCTACCTGCGCGGGGCGGTGCCCTTGCGCGACGAGGCGGCCGAGCAGCGCCTGATTCACCAGCTCCGGGACGAGCTGAACCTGGTCCCCGGCAGGCGCCTGACGGTGCAGGGCCCGGAGATGGTGCGCTGGGCGGACAAGCTGCGGCGCTGGCGGGGAGACCTCACCGGGGACGGCGCGGGCATCGTCAGTCCCGATGTCCGCCTCCGGCCCTCGCTCCAGCTGGAGTCGGCCGCCTCCGGCACGGGCGTGCCCGAGGTGCGCTTCACGCTCGAGTTCCAGGTGGAGGGCGGCAAGGGCGGGCCGCAGACGGTGGACGCCGCGGCGGTGATTCGCGCGTGGAACGAGGGGCTGGGCCTGGTGCCGCTGGAGGGGGGAGGGTGGGCCCCGCTGCCCCGGGCGTGGCTGGACAAGAACGGCCAGCGCGTGGCGGACCTGCTGGCGGCGCGGCAGGCGGATGGCAAGGTGGCCAACCACGCCCTGCCGGAGCTGGCGGCGTTGTGCGAGACGCTGGAGCAGCCGCCGCCCCTGGGGCTCGACCGGCTGGCGCCGATGCTCCAGGGCTTCGAGAAGCTTCCGCCGCCGGGCCTGCCCGAGGATCTCACCGCCACGCTGCGCACGTACCAGCTGCAGGGCGTGAGCTGGCTGCGCTTCCTCCGGGAGGCGGGGCTCGGCGGCATCCTCGCGGACGACATGGGCCTGGGAAAGACGCTCCAGACGCTGTGCGTCCTGGGGCCGAAGACGCTCGTGGTGTGCCCCACGAGCGTGCTGCCCAACTGGGCCGCGGAGCTCAAGCGCTTCCGGCCCTCGCTCCGCGTGGGCATCTACCACGGGCCGGGCCGCGCGCTGGATGATGCCACGGACGTGACGCTCACGACGTATGCCCTGTTGCGGCTGGACGCCGCGGTGCTCGGGGGGCGCGCCTGGGATGCCGTCATCCTGGACGAGGCCCAGGCCATCAAGAACCCCGAGAGCCAGGTGGCGCGCGCGGCGTTCGGGCTCAAGGCGGGCTTCCGCCTGGCCATCAGCGGCACCCCGATGGAGAACCGGCTGGAGGAGCTCTGGAGCCTGATGCACTTCGTGAACCCGGGCCTGCTGGGCGGGCGCCGCTTCTTCGAGGAGCGCCTGGCCCGGCCCATCACCGATGGCCAGCCCGAGGCGGCCGACCGGCTGCGCCGGCGCATCCGGCCCTTCATCCTGCGGCGGCTCAAGCGGGACGTGGCGCCCGAGCTGCCCCCGCGCACCGAATCCGTGATGCACGTGTCCCTGGATGACCGGGAGCGGGCCGTCTACGACGCGGTCATGGCGGCGACGCGCGCGGAGGTGGTGGCCCTGCTGAACGAAGGCGGCAGCGTGCTGAAGGCGCTGGAGGCGCTGCTGCGCCTGCGCCAGGCGGCGTGCCACTCGGCGCTCGTGCCGGGCCAGCACGCCACCACGTCCTCGAAGGTGCAGACGCTCGTGGAGGCGCTCAGCACCGCCGTCTCGGAGGGCCACAAGGCGCTGGTGTTCTCCCAGTGGACCTCGCTGCTGGATCTCATCGAGCCCGGGCTCAAGGGGGCGGGCATCGCCTTCGAGCGTCTGGATGGAACGACGGCCGACCGGGGCGGGGTCACCACGCGCTTCCAGGCCCCGGAGGGCGCGCCCGTCATGCTGATGTCGCTCAAGGCGGGCGGCACCGGGTTGAACCTCACCGCGGCGGACCACGTGTTCCTGATGGACCCCTGGTGGAACCCGGCCGTGGAGGCGCAGGCGGCGGACCGCGCGCACCGCATCGGCCAGGAGCGTCCCGTGATGGTGTACCGGTTGGTGTCCCAGGGAACTGTGGAGGAGCGGATCCTCGGACTCCAAGAAAAGAAGCGCGCGCTCTTCGAGGCGGCCCTGAGCGAGGCGGGCTCGGCCACGGCCATCACCCGCGAGGATCTGCTCGAGCTCTTCGCGTGAGCCACCTCCATGGAATGCTGGCCTCCCGGAGCCCACTCACGGCATAACAGCCGTGGGCCCCGGGCCGGACGGGCTCATTGGCCAAGGAGTCTTCTCCATGATGCGGAACAGTTGGATCTTCGCCGCCGTGCTCCTCACGGCGACGCTCGCGAGCGCCCAGAATGATGAGGGCCGCCACACCCACGACGGCTTCTTCCTGCGCCTGCAGTTGGGCGGCGGCTACAACCACGCCGGCGCGACGTCGGTGGACCTGAAGCTCAAGGGGGGCGCCGCCGGCCTCAACGCGGAGATTGGCGGCGCGGTGACGCGCAACTTCATCCTCTACGGCAAGCTGTCGGGCTCCGCCGCGCCGGGGCCGGACATCGAGGCGGGCGCTGGACTCATCCGGGGGGATGACGACGTGAGCCTCAACTTCTCCGCGATCGGCCTGGGCGCCAGCTACTACCTCATGCCCAGCAACTTCTATGTCTCGGGCGCGCTGTCCTTCACCCAGTTGAGCATCAGCGTGGACGGCGAGACCCTGGGCGAGACGGACCTGGGCGGAGCCCTGCACCTGGGGTTGGGCAAGGAGTGGTGGGTGAGCGACAACTGGGGACTGGGATTGGGCGCCGAGGTGATGTTCGGGCGGATCCGCAGCGATGACACCGATGATGATTGGAACACCGCCAGCGTCATGGTCATGTTCTCCGCGACGTACAACTGAGTCTCCGTGACGGGCTCACGTGCATTTCCCCTGGAACTCGAGGACTGGGGCGGCAACGGCCCGGTGCTGCATCTGGCGCATGCCAATGGCTTTCCACCGGGCACCTACCGCAAGCTCATCGGGTTCCTGAAGCCCCGCTACCACGTCTTCACGCTGCGCAACCGGTGGCTCGTGCCGGGGACCGACCCCCGGGAAATCCACGCCTGGGATGAGGTGGCTGGGGACCTGGTCCAGGCCCTCCGGGCGCGGGGCCTGGAGCGGATTGTGGGCGTGGGCCACAGCCTGGGCAGCGTGGCCACCCTGCTGGCCGCCTCCCAGGATCCGGGCCTGTTCCGGGCCGTGGTGGCGTTGGATCCGGTGCTGCTCACGGGCCGGCGCCAGCGGCTGCTCCGGGTGCTGACCTGGCTCAAGCTCCGGGGCTGGTTTCCCCCCGCGAGCCAGGCCCGGCGCCGGCGCGAGCTCTGGCCGTCCCGCGAGGAGGCTGCCCGGAAGCTGCGCCACAAGCCCCTGTTCCAGCGGTTCGATCCCGAGTGCTTCCAGGACTACATCACCTCGGGCCTCACCGGGACGCCGGAAGGCACGTTCCGCCTGTCCATCCCCAAGGCCTGGGAGGCCCGCATCTTCGAGACCTCTCCGCGCCATGTCTGGCGAAGCCTTCGCGCCGTGCGGGTGCCCGTGCTGGTGATGCGCGGCGGAGACTCGGATGTGTTTTTCCCCGACGCCCTGGAGCGCGTCCGCGGCACCGTTCCCAACGTGCGGACCGAGGTGCTTCCGGACACCACCCATCTGTTTCCGTTGGAACAACCCGAGGCCTGTGCCCAGCGCATCCTCGCGTTTCTTGACGGTGATACAGACGGTTGACACTGAAAATTGTTACGCCTACCATTATTGATACCGCGTGAAACATCAGGGGGCGATGCGGCCGTCCAGAGACGTGCGCTGAGCCGCCGCGTGGATTTGATGCGCGCGGGCAGCGGAATGCTCTGGGCAGGGAAGGACGAGGAGACAGAGGCCAGTCCGGCCGCTGTCGTGCATTTCATGTCATCCTGGGAGCATTCACGAAATGAATCGTTTTATTGGCTCGCTTTGGCTGCAAGCGCTCACTGCCACCTCCGCGCTGGGGATCGCCGCGGCCGGGGGCCCGGCGGAGGCTGCCGGACGCATTGAAATCAATACGTTGCAAGCGGAAGGGCCGTTCAACCGCTTCATCGTCAAGTACCGGGATGACAGCGCGCAGTTCGCGCGGCCGGAGAGCGTTCAGCGCCACCTGGAGGCCACCTCGCAGCGCGCGGTCTCGCTGAACCGCAACGGGGCCGCTCCCCTGGTGATGGGCCACATCCGCCGGCTGGCCGTGGGGGCCGACGTGGTCTCCGTGGGCCGCGGCCTGGACCGCGCCGAGGCCGAGACGCTGATGCGCGAGCTGGCCGCCGATCCGGACGTGGAATACGTCGAGGTGGACCGCCTCAACAAGCCGTTCGCCGTGCCCAATGACACGCGCTACAGCGAGCAGTGGCATTACTTCGATCCCACGGGCGGCCTCAACCTGCCCGCCGCCTGGGACATCTCCACCGGCAGCGGCGTCGTCGTCGCGGTGCTCGACACGGGCATCACCAACCACAGCGACCTGAACGCCAACGTCGTCGCGGGCTACGACTTCATCAATGACACGACGGTCGCGGGAGACGGCAACGGCCGCGACGCGGACCCCAGCGATCCGGGTGACTTCGAGGGGGGCTATGCCTCCAGCTGGCACGGCACGCACGTGGCCGGCACCATCGCCGCGGTGACCAACAACGCCAAGGGCGTGGCGGGTGTGGCCTACGGCGCGAAGATCTCCCCGGTGCGCGTGCTCGGGCGGGGCGGTGGCTATGACTCGGACATCTCCGACGCCATCATCTGGGCCTCGGGCGGCACTGTGTCCGGCGTACCCGCCAATGCCAACCCGGCCAAGGTCATCAACCTGAGCCTGGGCGGCAGCGGCGCGTGCGGCAGCACGTTCCAGAACGCCATCAACGGCGCGGTGGGCCGGGGCTCGGTGATGGTGATCGCCGCGGGCAACTCGAACGCCAACGTGTCCGGCTTCAGCCCCGCGAACTGCAACAACGTCATCTCGGTGGCCGCCAACGGCAAGACGGGCGCCCGGGCGTCCTACTCCAACTACGGCACGCTCATCGACGTCACCGCCCCGGGCGGCGACGGCGCCTACGGCGTGCTGTCCACGCTCAACGCGGGCAGCACGACGCCGGGCGCGGAGAGCTACGACGGCACCTACATGGGCACGTCCATGGCCGCGCCGCATGTGGCCGGCGTGGCGGCCTTGATCCTGTCGGTGGTGAACAAGACGCCTGCGCAGATCGAAACCATCCTCAAGAGCTCCGCGCGCGCGCTTCCGGGCGCCTGCACGGGCGGCTGCGGCGCCGGCATCGTCAATGCCTACGGGGCGCTCCAGGCGGCCACGAACGGGGGAGGGACCGATCCCGAGCCGCCCACGGGCAACGTCCTGGCGAACAACGTGCCAGCCACCGGGCTGTCGGGCAGCGCCAACACGGAGCTGCGCTACACCCTGGAGGTGCCGGCCGGTTCGAGCAACCTGACGATCGCGACCTCCGAGGGCACGGGCGATGCGGACCTCTACGTGAAGTTCGGCGCGGCCCCCACCACCAGCCTCTCGGACTGCCGCCCGTACAAGAGCGGCAACGTTGAGAGCTGCGCGTTCGCCGCCCCGCAGGCCGGCACCTACCATGTCATGGTGCGTGGCTATTCGACGTTCGCGGGCGTGAAGCTGCTGGGGACCTACACGGCGGGCACGGGCGGTGGGCAGTCGTTCTTCGAGAACACCACCGACTTCTCCATCCTGGACAAGAAGACGATCGAGAGCCCCATCGCCGTGAGCGGGCGCAGTGGCAATGCCCCGGCGGCGCTGAAGGTCGGCGTGTTGATCTCCCACACCTATCAGGGAGACCTGAAGGTGGACTTGATTGCCCCGGACGGCTCCGTCTACGTGCTGCACAACTACACGGGCGGCTCCGCGGACAACATCAACACCACGTACACCGTGAACGCCTCCAGCGAGGCGGCCAACGGGACCTGGAAGCTCCGCGTCAACGACAAGGCCTCGGGGGACACGGGCTACCTCGACAAGTGGAGCCTGCAGTTCTAGAGCGCCCCGGCGCTTGAAGCGGGCGTCCAGCGGGAGGGTTCCGCTGGACGCTCAACCCCGCAGGGGCAGGCGCACGGTGAAGGTGGTGCCCGCGCCGTGGGCGGAGACCACGTGGATCGTCCCGCCGTGCGCGCGGACGATCTGGGAGACGATGTAGAGCCCCAGCCCGATGCTCCGGCCGCTGCGGTCTCCTCCTCCCGAGCCCTGTTGCATGGGCATGAAGAGCCGGGCCTGAAGCTCTGGCGGGATGGGCTCTCCCTCGTTGTGCACCTGGAGCTGGGCCTCGTCCTGCGTTCCGGTGAGCCGCACGGTGACCCGGGTGGCGGCGGGGCTGTACTTCACCGCGTTGGTGGCCAGGTTCGTGACGAGCTGGAAGAGGCGGTCATCGTCCCACTCGCCCGTCTTCACATTCCCGGCCTCGAACAGGATGTCCCGATCCGGGTAGGCGAGCTTCACGTCCTCGATGGCCAGCCAGGCGATGTGCTGAAGCTCGGCCGCGCGGCGCTCGATGCGCAGCCCTCCGCCCAGCCGGGCCTGGGTGAAGTCGAGCAGATCCCGGACCATCCGCATGGCCCGGTCCGCGCTGGCCTGGATGCGGGTGGCCACCTTGGCCGACTTCTCGTCCAGGGTGCCCAGCCGGAACAGGAAGCTCGTGGACATCAAGATGGCGGAGATGGGGTTGCGCAGGTCATGGCTGACGATGCCGATGAGCTGCTGCTCCAGCTCGATGCGCTCCTGCGCCTGCCGATCCCGCTCCGAGCGCTCCCGGGCCAGCCGCACCGCGTTCTCGACGCGTGCGAGCAGCTCCCGCGCGTGGAACGGCTTCACCAGGTAGTCATCCGCTCCGGCCTGGAGGCCCTCGATGCGGGCCTCTTCGCCCGCCCGAGCGGACAGCAGGATGAGCGGGACGCGCTGGGTGCTGGGGTTCGCGCGCAGCTTCTGGATGAGCCCGAAGCCGTCGAGCCGGGGCATCATCACGTCGCTGAGCACCAGGTCCGGGGGGGATTCGAGGACGGCGTGATAGGCCGCCTCGCCATCCGGGACGGCGTCCACCTGGCAGGAGGTCTCCAGCAGCGAGCGGATGTAGCCCCGCATGTCCGCGTTGTCGTCCGCCACGAGCACCCGGGGCCGCTGGCCGGACAGGCCCTGCACCGGTGCTTCCGGGGAGGGGGCAGGGGCCTCGGCGCCCGGGAGCCAGCGGAGGGCCTCCTCGACGAAGGACGCGCTCAAGGTGCCCGGCCCGGCAGGCGCGTTGCCGGAGATGATGCGGTCCGCGGGCACGTGCGCGTGGCCGAGGGGAAGCTCGACGTGGAAGGTGCTGCCCACGTTCTCGACGCTCTGCACGCCGAGGGTGCCCCCGTGCATCTTCACGAGCTCCTGCGTCAGGGCCAGCCCGATGCCCGTGCCCTCGAAGGTCCGTCCCTGGGAGTGCTCCACCCGGTGGAACCGCTCGAAGAGGCGGGGCAGCTCCGCCTCGGGAATCCCCGTTCCGGTGTCGCGCACGGTCAGCCGCACCCGGCCCTCGAGCGGCGTCAGCTTGACCTCGATCTCTCCCTGGAGCGTGAACTTGAAGGCGTTGGAGATCAGATTGAGGACAATCTTCTCCCACATGTCGTGGTCGACATAGACGGGCTCCAGGTGCGCCGGGACGGTGACGTGATACTGGAGCCCGGCCTTCTCCATCGCCGAGCGGAAGGAGCTGGCCACATCCGCGGTGAGCTTCGGCAGGTCCGTGGCCCGGTAGGACGCCTGGACCCGTCCGGCTTCGATGCGTGAGAAGTCCAGCAGCGAGTTGACGAGCTTGAGCAGGCGCAGCGCGTTGCGGTGGATGAGCTGCTGGCGCTCGTGCTGGGCCGGGGTGAGGTTCTCGCCGGTGGACAGGGACTCCTCCAGCGGCCCCAGCATCAGCGTCAGGGGTGTCCGGAACTCGTGCGAGACGTTGGAGAAGAAGGCCGTCTTGGCCCGGTCGATCTCCGCGAGCGCCGCGGCCCGCTGCTGCTCCTGTTCGTACGCCCGCACATTGGAGACCGCCGTGGTCACCGTCGTCTCGAACTGCTCGTAGAAGGCCCGGTAGGTGGAGTCCATCGCCCGCCGGGCGCTGACCCCCGCCACGAGGAACCCCAGGGGCGTGCTCATGCCCGAGGGGATGATGGGAATCAGCAGGGCCGAGGTGGGGGACTCGGGGTAGGGGCCACAGCCCAGGGGGCCGAACCGCTGGTCCAGCGCATCGGCCGGCTCGGTCTGCCGTGACTGGAGCATGCGCGCCACGGGCCAGGCGGCCGGTGCCTGCGTCTCTCCGGTCTCCAGGTGCTCGGGGGCGGCGGGGGTGTCTGGGGCCAGCCCGGCGGCGCCCACCCGGTGGGCGGTGGTGCCATCGAGCCGGTAGATGAGGAGGAAGGGCAGGTCGAGCGCGTAGTCGCCGTGCGACGCCACGGTGACGTCCCAGATCTGCTGCAGGGTCTTGGCCTTGCCGAGCCGCTCGGAGAGGGTCCGGAGCGCCTGGGTTCTCCGGGCGCTGAGCATCTTCTCGGTGACTTCGGTGATGGGGTGGAAGAGCCCGCCCACCTTGCCGGACTCATCCCGGATCGGGCTGAAGGAGAAGGTCATGAAGGCCTCCTCCAGGTACCCGTAGCGATCGAGAAACATGCGCAGGTTCTCGATGTACGAGCCCTCGCCCTGCTGGGCGCGGTCGAAGACGCCGCCCACCGCGGGGAGCGCCGAGGCCCAGCACTCCCGGAAGCGCTGCCCCATCGACTGGGGGTGCTTCTCCCCACAGATGGGGCGGTAGCTGTCGTTGTAGATCTGAACGTGCTCGGGTCCCCATGCGATCAGGATGGGGAAGGTGGACGAGAGGCAGAGGCTGACCGTGGTCCGCAAGCTCTGCGGCCAGGACTCCACCGGCCCCAGGGGCGTCCGGGACCAGTCCATGGCGCGGATCAGCTTGCCCATCTCTCCGCCGCCCGCGAGCCAGTCCAGGCCGCTGGGCAGGAGGGAGGGGGCGTCACGCCCTCCCGGCGTGGGGTGCTCCGGGCTCATGAGGGCGCTCTTTCTTCGAGGGGGGCCTCAAGTGTGGTCCGACGCGCGGCGTTTACGCCACTCCTCCCGGCTCTGCCCCCACAGGCCTATCTCCACTTTTTCATAAGGCGGCGGCAGGCGGCCGGGCCGGAGGTAGCGGGAGCCCAGCCGCTCGGCCACCTTGATGGAGGCCACGTTGGACGGCTCGATGGAGTGGATGATCTCCGTCCAGCCCAGGGTCTCGAACGCCCAGTCCATGGCGGCGGCGGCCCCCTCGGTGGCGTACCCCTTGCCCCAGGCCTCGCGGATCAGCCCCCAGCCCACCTCGGTGCCAGGCCAGCCATCGGGTTGCCAAGGGCCCAACCTGCCCACCCAGCGGTGGGTGGATTTTTCGATCACCGAGAACATGGCGAAGCCATCCAGCGCCCAGGCGCCCGCCAGGGTTCTCAGCTGGCGCCAGACCACGGACGGGTGCTGCACCCCTCCCAGGAAGCGGGTGGCCTCCGGGTCTCCGTGCAGGGTCTTGAAGCCTTCGAAGTCCCCGGCCGTGGGGAGCCGGAGGAGCAGGCGCTTCGTCTCTAGGACGGGGGCAGTCATGGCCTGGGTTTTACCACCTCAAGGGGCCGCATCCTCGCCGAGCATCAGCCTGCGCAGGATGGGGATGGGTGGGTAACCGTAGGAGACCAGCTCGTCGTGGAAGCGCTTCAGGGTGAAGTCCTTGCCCCACTTGGCCTGGGCGTCCTCGCGCAGCTGGAGGATGAGCTTCTTGCCCAGCGCGTAGACGAGGTAGGTGGGATCCGACGTGCCCCGGCGCGCCTCCCGCTCGGCGTTGACGCGCGTCATGTACGCCTCCTTCTCGAAGAAGCTCACCGCCTGCTCGTACGTCATCCCCCGGGTGTGCAGGGACAGGCCCACCACGTAGCGCGCCAGGCGCTGGAGGTAGAGCGCGAGCTGGTTGAGGCGCAGCTTGTCCGCCTGGGCGCCGCTGCCGTAGCCCTCATCCAGCATCATCTGCTCGGTGTACAGGCCCCAGCCCTCGCTGAAGGAGCCCGAGCCGAGCATCCGCCGCACCTTCGAGTCCACCTTCCGGGTCCACAGGAACTGCACGTAGTGGCCGGGGTAGGCCTCGTGGACGGAGACGATGGGCAGCGCGTAGCGGTTGTAGAAGCTCATGTGCTGTGCGACTTGCTCCGGGGTCCACGTGGGCTCGGGCGGCGTCACGTAGTAGTAGGCCTCGGTGGCCTTCGTCTCGAAGGGGCCGGCGATGCTGATGCTGGCGAAGGACAGGGCCCGGTTGAAGGCGGGGGTCTCCGCCACCTGGGCGCGCACCTCGCTGGGCACGGTGATGATGTTCCGGTCGATGACGAACTGGCGCAGCTCCTCCAGCGTGGCGCGCGTGGTGTCCACCAGCGCCTCCGGCGTGGGGTGCTCCTGGCCCAGCGTCTGGTAGACGGCCATGGGCGCCTGGCCGGGGGCGATGCGGCCCGCCACCTCGTGGAACTGGGCCTGCGTGCGCTTCAGCTCCGCGTGGCCCCAGGCCAGCAGCGAGTCGATGTCCTCGGTGACGCCTTCCTCGTAGCGCAGCTTCTGGCGGTACACCGCCTCCCCGATGGGGAACGCGCCCTGGGAGCGGGGCAGCAGGTCCTCGCGCAGGAAGCGGAGGTAGCCGTCGATGGCGGCCAGGCAGCGCGCCTGCTCCTGCTGGAATTGGGCGTGCAGGGCCTCGTCCTTCACGGAGGCGAAGGCCTTGGGCAGCGTCTCGGCATAGAGGGCGCGCGTGCCGGTGGCCTGCTGGAGGGCAATCTCCGTCCACAGCCGGGGTGGGTTCTTCAGCGTGCCCTGGGCCACGGTGAAGACCGCGGGCACCGTCTTCATGCGGCTCACCGCCGAGCGCATGCGCTCCGGCATCGGCGCGAAGTCCCGGTTGATGAGCTGGTAGACGGCGTTGGAGGCGATGCCCAGGTACGTGTTGGGGTTGCGCTCCCAGCCGCGCACGGCCTCGTGGTCGAGGATCCGGGCCCTCAGGTGGTTCTCCAGGATGTCGTAGTCCGCCTGGTCCAGGGGGGGCAAGGCCTGGCGGTCCACCCGCTGGGGCAGGGCCTCCAGCTCGGCCTTGAGGTGCGCGAGGTGGGCGGTGCGCTCCTCCACCGTGAAGCCTCGCAGCTCCGCGTCATAGGTGTGGATGCCCGCCTGGGTGGCCGAGAGGGGAAAGCGGCGGAAGTGATCCTCGAAGTGCGCGTCCACGAAGGTGCGCAAGGCCGTCTGCGCGGGCGACAGGGCGGAGGCGTCCACCGGCGCCTGGGAGGCGGGCGGGCGCGAGGCGGTGCAAGCAGGAGAGAGCAGGAGGAGCGTGGTGAGCGCGCCCAGGACTCGCATCGAGTGCATGGAACCTCGGGAGGGAAAGAGGGGAAGGGAGCCTCGCCGAAGCCCCCGGGGCCGGCAAGCCGGACTGCGGCCTCTGGCGTTTAGAGGATAGGCTGGGGCCGTGGCACCTCTCGCTTCCCCTGGGACGACACGGCATGGCCAGCAAGTTCTCGACCGTCGATGAGTACATCGCCTCGTTTCCCGAGGACGTCCAGGCCATCCTCCGCCAGCTCCGGCAGTCGATCCGGAAGGTGCTGCCCACGGCGGAGGAGAAGATCAAATACGGGATGCCCGCCGTCATGCTCAACGAGCGGCACGCGGTGTACTTCGCGGCGTGGAAGCGCCATATCGGGCTCTACCCGATCTACCGCTCCGAGGCGCCCATCGAGGAGGAGCTCGCGCCCTACCGCGATGCGAAGGACACCCTCAAGTTCCCGCTGAACCAGCCCATTCCCTACGGCCTCATCGAGCGGGTGGCCGTCCACCTCTCGAAGAAGGCCTAGCATGTGGAACGTGCGCGATGTGCCCCCGCTTGCCGCCTCCCTCTGTGACAACGCCCCCTCGCGGGGCAGAGCCCTGGCCGAGGCGGCGCTCGTGCTGGCCACCGTCTTCCTGCCCGCGAACCTCGGTGCCCTCGGACGCGCGCCGCTGATCGCCGCCACGGGCGTGCTCGCCGTCGCGGGGTTCGCCCTGCTGCGCCCGTGGGTGCCGTGGCGCGCGGGCCAGCGGGCGCAGGCCGTGCTGACCGTGCTCCTGTGGCCCCTGGCGCTCGGGGCCTCGCTGGGGGGCGCCTGGTTCATGGAGCCCGCCGCGCCGCCCCCCCGGCTGGGCGTGACCCATACCCAGCCCTCCGGCCCGGGCGTCGAGCTCACCTCGGTGAAGCCGGGACTGCCGGCCGAAGGAAAGCTGGAGGAGGGGGACCGCATCCTCGCGGTGAATGGCTCGCCCCTGGCCGAGTCCGAGCCCGAGCTGGACTTCCAGACACGCGTGCGGGAGGCCGGAGACGGTGAGGCCACCACGATTCGCTTCACCCTGGAGCGCGCGGGGCAGGTGCGCGAGGTGGAGGTGCCCGTGGGCCCCTCGCGCAAGGCCCGGCCTTTCCAGGGCAATGCCATGACGTGGCTGTGCATCCGGGCGCTCGGGATGTGTCTGCTCGTGGCCCTGCTGCTGTGGCGCAATGGCCAGGGGCCCGCCCAGGTGGGGCTTGTGCGCGAGGGGCTCGGCCGGGAGCTGCTCTGGGGGCTGCCCGTGTTCGCCTGCACGTACGCCGTCCACATCGCGGTGTCCGTGCCGGTGGCCACCCTGGGCGCCCTCCTCAAGCTCTCGGGCGCGGAGATGGCTGCCCGCAGGGAGGTGGCCAGCTCACTCGTGGAGACCGGGCTGAGCGTGCCCGCCTTCGCGTTGATGATGGTGCTCGTCACCGGCTTCGAGGAGCTGACCTTCCGGGGCTTCCTGGTGCCGCGGCTGCGGAGCGTGCTGGGCGGGCACTGGTACGGGGCGGTCGCGCTGGCCGCCGCCCTCTTCGGGCTGGGACACGTCTACGAGGGCACGCTCGCGGTCTTCCAGACGGCCATGCTGGGCGCCTGGTTCGGGTTCGTCTTCATCCAGCGCGCGCGCCTGCTCTCGGTGATGTTCGCCCACGCTGCCTTCAACACGGTCAACTTCGCCCTCATGTTGTGGCTCCAGAGTTCAGGCCTCCTGGAGAAGCTTTCAAGGATGGCTCCCCAGTAGGCCTGGGGGCGAACCCATGGCCACCTGCGGCTGGCGGAGGTGGAGCGGCAGCTGTCGCAGGCATGCGAGGCGCTGTATGGCAGTTATGACGAGTGTTACAAAACAGGAAAGTGGCCTGCCGAGTACCAAGGGGATTCTTGTCCGGGAGGCTCGCAATGACGTCCACCCGTCGAGAGTGGTGGAACACTATCGCGCGGGAAAAGGACTATCTGAACCTGTCGCTGTTCCACTCCGAAGTACCGTTCAACGTGACCGTGCGTGTGCTCAAAGACTTTGAGCACCGGTTTCTAAGGGAGGCTCGGACACCTGCCGAACGGTTGCACATTCAACGGCTGACAACAAAGGACGTTCTTGTTCAAGCTTACGGGGATGCCCGGCCCTGGAGAGACTTTGGCCCGCACTTGCTACGCATGAAGCGGCTCGGGTTCCCGGATCTCGGGACTCGCGTGCTGATTGCCTGTCTCTACGTGCAGGCACTTGGCCTGTTTCCGGAGCGTGCGCGGGATGCTTTCGCGCTCTTGGCGGATGCAGAACGCCGGGTGCGGCGGCTGCCGAAAACGAGGCGTGGCCGCCAGCAATGGCTGGACGGAATTACCGGCGCGCGCCGCATGGCGGAGATGCAAGGGCTCCGCCCGGCTCAACGGAGAGCCCCACGTCCCCCGGGAAGGCCTGGCAGCCCCCGGGATGGGTGAGTTCCGCGTGCTCAAGGCTTTGCGTGGGCCCGGTCTGCCCAGTGGTTCCCGTAGATGTCGTGAGACACCTGCCCGAACCCGGAATCCGCGAACCATTGTTCGATGTCAGGGGTCGCGGGCCGGTCCTGAAACTCCGGTGACAGCGCATCGTACAGCGTGAACACCATGTAGTCGTATATCTCGCGCAGGCCGAGCGACGGCAAATCCCACTCGGCGGGAGCCGTCGCTCGCGCCGCGTTGGAGGTCTGGAACAGGGCCCACATGATCGGCGCGGCCACCAGTCCTTCCGCGCGCACCAGCCAGAAGAGCGCCTTGGGGGGCAGCTTGTGGCCCCGTCCGAAGTGCAGCTTGTCCCGCACCCAGTAATAGGGGCGCCAGGACGGGGCCTCGTCCGGATGACGGTAGAGGCAGACCGCGAGCCGGCCGCCCTGGGCCACCAAGCCCCCGACGGCATGGAGGCCTCCCCGGGTATCGCCCGTGTGGTGCAGCACGCCGAAGCTCAGCGCCCGCGAGAACGCCTGGTTGCGCAGCGGCGGCTTCAACGCGCTGCCCCGCACGAACGAGAGGTTCTTCAGGTCCCGGAATCGCTCCTGGCACCGCGAGAGCGTGGGCGTCATGTCGAGCCCCACCACCTTCACCTCGGGATAGTCCCGGGCGATGCTCGCGGCGGTATCCCCGCTGCCACAGCCGACATCGAGCACGATTTCGCCCGAGGAGGGCCGCCCCAGGCAGGCGTCGGCGATCCACCGGGCGCGGCGGTCGGCATCGACGCCGTAAATCAGGCCCTCGCGCTCGAAGCGGCCGGTCCACCGGAGCTTCCATTGCTCCGCGAAGTCCACCCGCGCCGGCGGCACCACGAACAGTTCTGGCACGGAGTCCCGCACCGGAAAGGTCTTCGTGCAGCCCACGCAGCGCAAGGTGCCTTCGTCCAGCGTCCCGCTCGCCAGCTCGATGCGCCCACGGCACGCGGGGCACGCCAAGAGGTCCATCAGCCACTCACGCATGGTGGCCTCCCCAGGGAAGACAGAACAGCCTCGGCTAAGGCTGGAAATGAAGTTATTTCTTGGTTTTTACGACTGTCCTTTATTGTTGGTGACAGGGGGATTGAAGTCAACGCGCTCTTCAAGTCACAGCCGCCGATGACCGCCCCGAACAACGTGCCCAGGGGGATTCCCGGCCAGGGCCGAGGCGCGTTTCCGGGGCTCGTTAGTCACTGATCAGTCACCCGGTTCCTTTCGAAAGCGGGGGACCGTCCGGATCGACTGTATCTGACGCGGGGCGCAAGGCCCTGGAACGGGTTTCTGGATGTAGGTTTCCCCAGGAAGGGGTAGAACGGGGGCCTTTCCCCGTCTGGGCCTCCGGAAGCGGAGGACAGGCCTGCCAGTGCACGAGGTGGTGGATGTCCGAGCAAGTCGCGAAGGAACTCGTCGATAAGGGAGTTGGGCTGTCCGACTCGAACAAGATCCAGGAGGCCCTTCCGCTCTATGACGAGGTGATCCAGAAGTTCGGGACCGCTTCCGAGTCCAGCCTCCGCGTGCAGGTGGCGCGTGCGTTCACCAACAAGGGCATCGCCCTGCACCGGCAGCAGAAGCCCCTGGAGGCTCTGCCACTCTATGACGAGGCCATCAAGCGGGCCGAGGGCACCGAGCCGGCCCTGCGCGAGGCGTCCGCGAAGGCACTTCTGCAGAAGGCCAACATCCTGCGCGAGCTCAACCAGAACGACCAGGCCATGGCGCTGTGTGCCGACCTGATCAAGGGCATCGCCGCCTCGGCCATGCCCGTGCCGGTGGCCGGCGCGCTCTTCACCATGGCCGACACGCTGTCGACCCTGGGCCGCCAGGACGAGGCGCTGCCGCTCTATGACGAGGTGGTGCAGCGGTTCGGCGCCAGCAGCGATCCCGCGCTGAAGCCGCTGGTGGCCGGCGCGCTCTTCAGCAAGTCCATGGTCCTGCGCTTCAAGAACCGCCACCCGGAGGCGATCGCCGCCTACGACGACATCATCCAGCGGTTCGGCAACGCCACCGAGCCGCACCTGCGCAACATGGCGGCCATGGCGCAGCAGAGCAAGAGCGAGCTCCAGCCCAAGTAGGCAGGACGAAGAGGCCCCTGTACCCACAGGGGCCTCTTCCCTGGCTCAGCCGAAGGCGGCGTCCCGGCCGCGGCTCGGCAGGGCCGAGGGCAGCCCCGAGAGGTACGTGTCGACGGCCTTCGCCGCCTCGCGCCCCTCGGAGAGCGCCCAGACGATGAGGCTGGCCCCGCGGCCGGCATCTCCCGCGCAGAACACGCCGTCCACCGACGTGGCGAAGCCCTTGTCGATCTGCACCGTGCCGCGGGGCGAGAGCTTCACCCCGAGCTGCTCGCTGAGCTGCGCCGTGTCCGGCCCCGTGAAGCCCATGGCGAGGATGAGCAGGTCCACCTCGTGCCTCACCTCGGTGCCGGGGGCCTCCACCAGCCGGAACGGGCCGTCCCCGTCGCGCCGGGGCTCCACCTTCACCGCGTGCAGCGCCTGGAGCCGGCCGTCCTGGCCCGACAGGTGCTTGGTCATGAAGCCGAACTCGCGCACGCCGCCTTCCTCCTGGCTGGAGGAGGTGCGGAACACCAGCGGCCAGCGCGGCCACGGGTTGTCGGCGGCCCGGACCTGGGGCGGCGCGGGCATCAGCTCCACCTGCGTCACGCTCGTGGCCCCCTGGCGGATGGACGTGCCCAGGCAGTCCGAGCCGGTGTCGCCACCGCCCAGGATGAGCACCCGCTTGCCCGCCGCGCTCAGCCGCGGGTCCAGCGTGGCCAGCCCCGAGACGACCCGGTTCTGGTGCTCCAGGAACTGCATCGCCGGCAGCACGCCCTCCAGCTCGCGGCCGGGCACCTCCAGCTCGCGGGCCTTGCGCGCGCCCATGGCCAGCACCACCGCGTCATGCTGCTCGCGCAGGGCCTTGAAGCCGATCTCCTTGCCCACGTCCACGCCGGTGCGGAACTGCACGCCCTCGGCCTCCATCACCGCCAGGCGCCGGTCCAGCACGGACTTCTCCATCTTGAAGTCCGGGATGCCGTAGCGCATCAGCCCGCCGAGCCGGTCGTCCCGCTCGTACACGGTGACGGTGTGGCCGGCCTGGTTGAGCTGCGCCGCCGCGGCGAGCCCCGCCGGGCCTGAGCCCACCACCGCCACCCGGCGGCCCGTGCGCGTGGCCGGCGGACGCGGCGTCACCCAGCCCTCGGCGAAGGCCCGCTCGGCGATCTCCTTCTCCATCTGCTCGATGGTCACCGGGTCCTGGTTGATGGACAGGACGCAGGCGGCCTCACACGGGGCGGGGCAGAGCCTGCCCGTGAACTCCGGGAAGTTGTTGGTGCCGCTCAGCGCCAGGTACGCCGCCTTCCAGCGCCCGTGGTAGACCGCGTCGTTGAAGTCCGGGATGGGGTTGCCCAGCGGACAGCCCTGCTGACAGAAGGGCACGCCGCAGTCCATGCACCGGCCCGCCTGCCGCTTGGCCTCGTCGGGCGCCAGCGGCAGCACGAACTCCTTCCAGTCCTGCACGCGCTCGGCCTTCTCGCGCTTGGGGGCCGGACGGCGGCTCCACTCCAGAAACCCTGTTGGCTTTCCCATGCTCTAGCCCTCGCTCCCCACGGCGTGCAGCCGCTGCGGCATGACAGAAGGGGGCTTGCGCGCCGCGCGCCGCGCCTGGAGCACCCGCTTGTAATCGGTGGGCATCACCTTCACGAACTGCGGCACCATCAGCTCCCAGTTGTCGAGCACCCGCCGCGCCAGCGTGCTGTTCGTGTGGTGGAAGTGGCGCTCAATCATCCCGTGCACGAGCCACAGCTCCGACTCGTCCACCAAGGACTCCAGCTCCACCATCTCCAGGTTGCACGCCTTGCGGAAGGTGCGCTCCCGGTCCAGCACGTAGGCGGTGCCGCCGCTCATGCCCGCGGCGAAGTTGCGCCCCGTGGGGCCCAGCACCACCACCACGCCGCCCGTCATGTACTCGCAGCCATGGTCGCCCACGCCCTCCACCACCGCCTGGGCGCCGCTGTTGCGCACCGCGAAGCGCTCACCGGCAAGCCCCCGCAGGTACACCTCGCCGGCGGTGGCGCCGTAGAGCACCGTGTTGCCCACCAGCACGTTCTCCTCCGGCACGAAGCGGCTGCCGGATGGCGGGTAGACGATGACGCGCCCGCCGGACAGCCCCTTGCCGAGGTAGTCGTTGGCGTCGCCCTCCAGCTCCAGCGTCACGCCGCTCGCCAGGAACGCGCCGAAGCTCTGGCCCGCCGAGCCCTGCAGGCGGATGCGCAGCTGGCCATCCGGCAGCCCCCGGGCCCCATGGCGCCGGGCAATCTCGCCCGAGAGCATGGCGCCCACGGCGCGGTGGATGTTGCTCACCGGCCGGGTGAGGAACGTGGGCGAGCTGCCCTCCAGCGCCGGGCCCGCGTTGCGCAGCAGCTCGTGGTCCAGGTGGTCCGACACGTCCTTGCGGTGCGGCGTGTCGCAGCGCCGGGGCTCGCTGGCGGGCGCCCGGGCCGGCTCCAGCAGGGCCGAGAGGTTCACCTTGCGCGCCTTCCAGTGCGTGAGGCTCGGGCGCTGGCGCAGCAGGTCCACCCGGCCCACCATCTCCTCCAGCTTGCGGAAGCCCAGCGCCGCCATCTGCCGGCGCAGGTCCTCGGCCACCATGAAGAAGAAGTTCACCACGTGCTCGGGCTTGCCGTGGAAGCGCTCGCGCAGCGCCAGGTCCTGCGTGGCGATGCCCACCGAGCAGGTGTTGAGGTGGCACTTGCGCAGCATGATGCAGCCCAGCGCAATGAGGCTCGCGGTGGCCATGCCGAACTCCTCGGCCCCCATCATCGCCGCCATGAGCACGTCCCGCGCGGTGCGCAGGCCGCCGTCCACCTGCACCCGGATGCGGCTGCGCAGGCCGTTGTGCACCAGCACCTGTTGCGTCTCCGCCAGCCCCAGCTCCCACGGAAGTCCCGCGTGCTTGATGCTGGACAGGGGCGAGGCGCCCGTGCCGCCCTCGTAGCCGGCGATGACGACGCAGCCCGCGCCCGCCTTGGACACGCCCGCGGCGATGGTGCCCACGCCCACCTCGCTCACCAGCTTCACGCTCACCCGCGCCTGCGGGTTCACCGACTGGAGATCATAGATGAGCTGCGACAGGTCCTCGATGGAGTAGATGTCGTGGTGCGGCGGCGGCGAGATGAGCGTCACGCCCGGCGTCGACCAGCGCACGCGCGCGATGCGCTCGTCCACCTTGTGGCCCGGCAGCTGGCCGCCCTCGCCGGGCTTGGCGCCCTGGGCCATCTTGATCTGCAGCTCCGCGGCGTTGACGAGGTACTCGGTGGTGACGCCGAAGCGCGCGCTGGCCACCTGCTTGATGGCGCTGCGCCGCGAGTCCCCGTTCTCATCCAGCTGGTAGCGGTGCGACTCCTCGCCGCCCTCGCCGCTGTTGGAGCGGCCGCCGATGCGGTTCATCGCCACGGCCAGCGTCTCGTGGGCCTCGGCGCTGATGGAGCCGAAGGACATGGCGCCCGTGACGAAGCGGCGGACGATCTCGCTCGCGGGCTCCACCTCCTCGAGCGGCACGGGCGTACGGCCCTCGGCGACGACTTCCAAGAGCCCGCGCAGGTTGCAGTGCTCCTGGGTCTCGTCGTCCGCCAGCTTCGAGTACTCGGCGAAGAGGAGAGGATTGTTGGTCCGCGCCGCCGTCTGGAGCTTGGCCAGCGTGGCCGGGTTCCACTTGTGCGTCTCGCCGCGGCGGCGCCACTGGTACAGGCCGCCCGCGGGCAGCACGGCCGCGTCCAGGTTGGCCGCGGGCCCGAAGCCGCGCTCGTGGCGCTCGAGCACCTCGCGCCCCAGCTCCGGCAGGCCCACGCCCTCGATGCGCGAGGGGGTGCCCGTGAAGTGGCGCTCGATGAGGTGGCGCTCCAGCCCCACGGCCTCGAAGAGCTGCGAGCCGCGGTAGGACTGGAGCGTGGAGATGCCCATCTTGGACATCACCTTGAGCAGGCCCTCCTCGATGCCGTGGATGAACTGCTCCTGGGCCTTCTCGTGGTCCACCTGGAGTTCGCCCGCCTCGGCCATGGCGCGCAGGGTGTCCAGCGCCAGGTAGGGGTTGACCGCCGAGGCGCCGTAGCCAAAGAGGCAGGCGAAGTGGTGCACCTCGCGCGCCTCGGCCGTCTCCACCACGAGGCCCGTGTACATGCGGATGCCGTCGCGCACCAGGCGCTGGTGCACCGAGGAGACGGCCAGCAGCACCGGGAGGGGCACGTGCGCCGCGTCTACCCCGCGGTCGCTCAGCACGAGGATGCTGGCGCCTGCGTCCACCGCCTCCACGGCGCGCGAACACAACCGCTCCACCGCTTGCTCGAGCGAAGCTTCGTCCCCGTCCACCGGGTAGAGCAGCGACAGGATGTGCGTCTCGAAGACGCCCTCGCCGCGCACCGCCGCGAGCCGGGCGAACTGGCCGTTGGTGAGGATGGGGCCGGGCAGCGCCATGCGGTGGCACTGCTCGGGCGTCTCCTCCAGCGTGTTGCCCTCGGGCCCCAGGCCCGTGCTCAGCGTCATCACCAGCGACTCGCGGATGGGATCGATGGGCGGGTTGGTCACCTGCGCGAAGAGCTGGTGGAAGTAGGAGAAGAGGCTGGGGGCCTGGTCGCTGAGCACCGCGAGCGGCGTGTCCGTGCCCATGGAGCCCACCGGCTCCTTGCCCGTCTCCGCCATGGGGCGCAGCAGCAGGCGCGTGTCCTCGTCCGTGTAGCCGAAGGCCCGTTGCAGCCGCCACAGCTCCTCGCCCGCGAGCCGCGTGGGGGCCGGCTGGGTGGGCAGGTCATCGAAGGTGAACACGTTGCGCTGCAGCCACCGGCGGTAGGGCCAGCGCTCGGAGATGTCCGCCTTGACTTCCTCGTCCTCCAGGATGCGGCCCTCGGTGGTGTCCACCAGGAGCATGCGGCCCGGGGTGAGGCGGCCCTTGCGGCGCACTTGCGCGGGGTGCACGTCCAGCACGCCCGTCTCCGAGGCGAGGATGACGCGGTCATCCTCGGTGACGAGGTAGCGCGCGGGGCGCAGGCCGTTGCGGTCCAGCGTGGCGCCGATGAGCTGGCCGTCCGTGAAGGCGATGGCCGCGGGGCCGTCCCACGGCTCCAGCAGCGCCGAGGAGTACTCGTAGAAGGCGCGGCGCTCGTCGCTCATCGTGGCGTGGCCCTCCCACGCCTCGGGGATCATCATCATGAGCGCGTGCGGCAGGGTGCGGCCGCCCAGGCACAGCAGCTCCATCATGTTGTCGAACTGGGCCGAGTCGCTCTTGCCCGGGACGATGAGCGGGAAGAGGGGCTCCAGGCTGCCGCCGAAGCGGGCCGATTGGAGCAGGCCCCGGCGGGCGGTCATCCAGTTGCGGTTGCCGCGCAGCGTGTTGATTTCGCCGTTGTGGGCGATGTAGCGGAAGGGCTGGGCCAGCTCCCACGTGGGGAAGGTGTTGGTGGAGAAGCGCGAGTGCACCAGCGCCAGCGCGCTCACCATCTCGGGGTGCTGCAGGTCCAGGTAGAACTTGGGCAGCTGCCGGGGCAGCAGCAGGCCCTTGTAGACGAGGGTCTCGGCCGAGAAGCTGGCCACGTGGAAGCGCCTGTTCGGGTCCACCCCGCTCGCGAACACCCGGTTGCTGGCCAGCTTGCGGATGCGGTACAGCTTGCGCTCGAAGGCGCTGGGCACCACGCGGCGCCGGGCCACGAAGAGCTGGCGGATGACCGGGGCCACCTCGCGCGCCACGGTGCCCAGGTGCTCCGGGGCCACCGGCACGTCGCGCCAACCGAGCACCCGCTGGCCTTCTTGGGCCACGACTTCTTCCAGGATGGCCTCGCACGCCGCGCGCGCCTCGGGCTCGGGGGGGAGGAACGCCTGCGCCACCGCGTACTGCCTGCGGGGGGGCAGCTCGAAGCCCAGCCGGGGCATTTCCCGCTCGAAGAACCGATGGGGCATCTGGATGAGGATGCCTGCGCCGTCTCCCGTCTCCGGGTCCCGTCCCGCCGCCGCCCGGTGGCTGAGCCGGTTGAGCAGCTCCAGCCCTTCCTCGACGATGCTGCGTGACCGCTCACCCTTGATGTGGACCACGAAGCCAACGCCACAGGCGTCATGCTCCATCTCAGGTTCATAGAGCCCGTAGCGCCCCGGGATGTACGACATCAGTTGGCTCCTTCTTTGCACTCGGTCCGCACCCGGTACGGGCACACCCAGAGTCCGTAACGCACTACGCTAATGCGACACGTCAAGTTGGGAAAGAAGCTTCTCGGGGAGGGGCTTTGGCCGAATTTGCTTGAAACACCAGCGAGCGGGCAGGTCATCCGCCCTGGCAAAAATCCTTTAGTCACAAGGGGTTCCGGCCGGACGAGCCTTGGGTTCCTGGGGGGCTCTGGGGCTGCCGCGCCTGGGCGTTGTGTTATCCCTGGGACAACCCATGGCATCCACCGAACGTCTCTATTTCGCTGATCCATTTCTGCACCGGTTCCAGGGCCGTGTCGTGGCCCACTCCACTTGGGAAGGAGTCCCCTCGGTCATTTTGGAGCGCACCGCGTTCTATCCCGAGGCCGGCGGGCAGATGGCCGACCGGGGCTTGCTGGGGGCGGCCCCCGTGCGCGACGTCCAGGTGGACGACGCGGGGCTCGTTCACCACCTGCTGGAGCTGCCCGAGGGGGCAAGCCTTCCCGCGGTTGGGAGCGAAGTCTCCGGCGAGATCGACCGGGTGCGCCGCCGCCTCCACATGGCCCTGCACACCGGCCAGCACATGCTCTCGCGGGCCCTGGTGGATGTGGCCAACGCGAACACCGTCTCCTCCCGCCTGGGCGAGACGCTCTGCACCATCGATGTGGACCTGGACGTGCTCGACGAGCGCAAGGTGGCCGAGGCCGAGGCGTTCGTGAACGCCGTCATCGATGACGATGTGGCCATCCGCGCCTTTTTCCCCACCCCCGAGGAGCTGGCGGCGCTGCCGCTGCGCCGGGCGCCGAAGGTGACCGAGAACATCCGCGTGGTGCAGATCGAAGGCTTCGATGTGTCCCCGTGTGGGGGCACGCACTGCACCCGCTCCGCGCAGGTGGGGATGATCCGGGTGCTGAGCGTGGAGCGCTACAAAGGAAAGGGCCGGGTGACGTTCTCGGCGGGGCGCCGGGCCCGGAGCGAGCTGTGGGCGGAGGCGGGCACCCTGCGCGGGCTGAGCCGGGCCTTCACGTGTGGGCCGGGCGAGGTGCCCACCTCCATCGACAAGCTGCGCCGGGAGCTCACCGAGGCCCGCGAGGCGCTGGGCGCCGCCCGGGCCCAGCTCGCCGAGCACGCCGCCGGGGAGCTGGCCGCCGCGCTGGAGCGCTCGCCGGAGCACCGGGTGGTGGCGGTGCTGGAAGGCGCCTCGCCGGAGTCCCTGCGGGCCGTCGCGGCGCGGCTCACCTCGCGGCCGGAGGCGGCCGTGTTGCTGGCGGGCCGGCTTCCCGAGGGGATGCCGGTGCTGATTGCGCGCGGGGCGGGCTCCTCCTTCGGGTGCGGGGCCTTCCTCAAGCGCCTGGCGGAGGCGGCCGGCGGGCGGGGCGGGGGCCGTCCCGAGCACGCCGAGGGGCGGCTTCCTCCCGGTACGGACTTCCCGGCCCTGGTCGCCTCGCTGCTCGGCTGAGGGGCGCGGAATGAACCGGCGGGGGCAGGGCGTTAGGCTGGGTCCGCCGCGCCAGAGCGGCGGTTGGGCCGGGGTCCCCGAGGGTTTGCTTGCATTCTCCGGGCAGACAGCGGCATGTGAGGCAGCGTGAGCGTGCCAGACAGCATGAATCCTTCCTCCGTGAGCGGGCAGGGGACTTCGGCGGACGAGGTCCTCTTCAGCGCCTTCCGGGAGCGGAAGACCTCGAACCGCCGCTGGTGGCTGGTGGCCCTGCTGGTGCCGGCGCTGGCCGCCCTGGCGGCCTGGGTGTCGCTGCACGAGGTGCCCGGCTCGATGCGCGTCATCACCGCCAACGGCATCAAGATGGTGAGCCCGGGCATGGCCCAGGAGGAAGTGCTCCGGATGCTGGGCCGCCCCGTGGGCCGGGAGCGCAACGCCGCGGGGCAGGACTGCTTCCAGCACGGCCAGTTCTCCCTCACCGAGCCGTCCACCACCCTGTACGTGCTCTGCTACGAGGGGGGGCAGCTCCGGGACGTGTCCACCCGCCGCTACTCGCTCTGGGGCGTGGGCCCCGACGGCACCTTCGTCCCCGCGGGCATCCAGATGGGCCCCCCGCCCACGCAGGCCACCCCCGCGCCCGCCCCCCCGGGGCCGTGAGCCGATGAAGACGAAGGCCCCCCCGCCCATCACCCACCTGGCCGGGAGGGCGGCCCTGCCGCTCATCGAGGCCTACTTCGAGTTCAACCACCTCAAGCAGCTCTACCGCCAGGGCTGGCTGCGCGTGGGCGTGCCCCCGGAGCGCTGCGAGAGCGTGGGGGAGCACTCGCTGGGGGTGGCGCTGCTGTGCCTGTTCCTCGCCGAGAGCTGGTTTCCCGAGGCGGATGCGTTCAAGACGGTGCGCATCGCGCTCCTGCACGACTTGGGCGAGGCGCGGGTGGGGGACATCACCCCCCATGACGGCGTGAACCCCGCGCAGAAGCATGTCTTGGAGCGCAAGGCCGTGGAGCAGATCCTCGGCAAGCTGCCCCGGGGCGCGGAGTACCTGGCGCTCTGGGACGAGTACGAGCAGGGCAGCTCCTTCGAGGCCCGGCTCGTGCGCCAGGTGGACCGGCTGGAGATGGGACTCCAGGCGTGTGTCTACGAGCACCAGGGGATGGGAGACCTCTCGCAGTTCTTCGCCTCCGCCCAGAAGGTGCTGGAGACGCCCCAGTTGCAGGCCCTGTTCGCGGAGCTCCAGGCCTTGCGGCCTCCCACCCCCGGAAGAGGCTCAGCCGAACCAGGGGCCTGACTCCGGGGCGAAGATGCGCACCCGCTCCCGGAGGCCCTCCGGGAGCCGCTCCCGGAGGATGGCGTGGACCTGGGCGGGGGCGTAGGCCTGGCTGAAGTGCATGAGCACCAGGGCCTCGTTCTGGAAGCGGTCCGCCCGGGCGATGATTTCATCCAGGTGGGTGTGCAGCCGCTCGCGCACCGCCTCCACCGTCTGCCGCGCGTCCACGTAGGTGCTCTCCAGGATGAGGACGCGGCTCTGGAGAATGCCCGGCGCGGTCTCCAGCACGTCCGACAGCGTGTCGGTGGCGTAGGCCAGCTCCAGCCGCTCCGTCTGCTCGAAGATGGCGGCGCCCTGCTGGCGCAGCCGGGCAATCTCCGGCCCCGGCAGCCCGTGGTGCTCGGGCTTCAGCTTGGTGACGCGCCGCAGAAACTGGTAGCCCAGCGAGGGCCCCGCGTGGTGCGTGCGGAAGGCGCGCACCCAGAGATCATGCGAGAGGTGGCGCTCGTCCCCCGGGAGCAGGGGGATGGCCTGGATGGCGGTGGCCGAGCGGTGCAGCCTTCCCGCGGCCGCCAGGGACTCCTGCACCGCCGCCTCGATCTCCGCCGGGAGGAACACCTGGAGCGGCGCCGTCTTGCCCATCAATCCACGGATTCCCAGCAAGGAGCCCAGCGCGCTGGAGTGGTCCGGGTGGCCGTGGCTCAGGAAGAGCCGGTCCGTGCCGGCGAAGCTCCGCAGGGGGACGCCCGCATCGAGCACCACCCCCAGCTCGGGGACTTGCAGCGAGGTGTAGACGCCACCCAGGGAGATGCCTTGGACGGTGTAGGGGCCTGCCTGCACGGCGGTCATCATGACCGTGACGTTAACGGCGAGGGCCGCGCGGTTCCGGGGAATTCCGCGCTCCCATGGCGTTGACGGGATCGTTACCGGCGGGGTGGTTCCGCGCGGGCCGGTTTTCGGATATTTCCTCTCGTCTCCATGTCCTCGTCCTCCTCTGCCCCTCGTGGCTCGAAACGTTCCAAGGCCTTGCTGCTGGCGAGTGCCTGTGCCGCTGCCTCGCTGCTCGTTCTGCATGCCGGCTGTGGCGATGATGATGATCAGAAGCCCCCTACCGAACAGCCCGGAACGCCGGATGGCGGCGACGGAACGCCGGATGGCGGCGGCGGGACGCCCGATGGTGGCGATGGGACGCCGGATGGCGGCGGGGATGCCGGGCCGGATCCCGAGCCCCGCGATGTCCGCGTGCAGGTGCTCTCCATCAACGATCTTCACGGCAACCTCGAGCCGCCCACGGGCAGCAGCGGCCGCGTCCGGACCGCGCCGGACACCGAGGTGAACGCGGGCGGCGTGTCGTACCTCGCCCACCACATCGCCGAGCTGCGCAAGGACAACCCCAACACCATCGTCGTGTCCGCGGGAGACCTGATCGGCGCCTCGCCGCTGGTCTCCGCGCTGTTCCACGACGAGCCCACCATCGAGGTGATGAACCAGATCGGCCTGGACCTCAACTCCGTGGGCAACCACGAGTTCGACGAGGGCTCCGCCGAGCTGCGGCGCATGCAGACGGGCGGATGCCACCCGGTGGACGGTTGCCAGGGCAGCCCGAACTTCGCGGGGGCGCAGTTCAAGTTCCTCTCGGCCAACGTCTTCACGGACGTGCCGTCCAGGCAGACGCTCTTCCCGGCCTACGCCATCCGTGAGTTCGAGGGCGTGAAGATGGCCTTCATCGGGATGACGCTGGAGGGCACGCCCACCATCGTCAACCCGAGCGGCATCACCGGCCTGACGTTCAAGGACGAGGCGGAGACCGTCAACGCGCTCATCCCCGAGCTGAACGCGCAGGGTGTGAAGGCCGTCGCGGTCATCATCCACGAGGGTGGCCTGCAGGAGGCGGACGGGCTCTACAACGACTGCAAGGGCATCTCGGGCCCCCTGCTGGACATCGTCAACCGGTTCAACAAGGAAGTGGACTTGGTGGTCTCCGGCCACACGCACCAGGCCTACAACTGCGTCATCAACGGCATCCGCGTCACCAGCGGCGCCAGCTACGGGCGCATCGTCACGGACGTGGACCTGGTGCTGAACACCGGCACGAAGGACGTGAAGGAAATCACGGCGCGCAACGTCATCGTCACCCGCGAGACGGCGAACGCGCCCGTGCAGACGACGGTGGACACCTACGTCGCCAAGGCCGCGCCCCTGCGCGACAAGGTCATCGGCTACACCGAGGCCGAGCTGCTGCGGCCCGTGCGCGCGCCGTCGGCCACCAACTCGGGCGAGTCCGTGCTCGGCAACGTCATCGCCGACGCCATGCTGGCCATCACCCAGGCCCCCGAGAAGGGCGGGGCGGTCATCGCCCTGATGAACCCGGGCGGCGTGCGCGCCGACATCAACGCCGGGGACATCACCTACGGAGAGGTGTTCACCGTGCAGCCCTTCGCCAACAACGTGGCGACGATGACGCTCACCGGCGATCAGCTCAAGCGCGTGCTGGAGCAGCAGTTCCCGCCCATCAACGCCAACCCGTCGGTCATGCAGGTCTCCAGGGGCTTCTTCTACCGGTTCTCCCTGTCCGCCCCCGCGGGCAGCAAGGTGGACGCCTCGTCGATGACCCTCAACGGGGTGGCCATCGATCCGGCGGCGAGCTACCGCGTGTCGATGAACAACTTCATGGCCTCGGGCGGGGACAACTACTCGGTGTTCACCGAGGGCAAGGACCTGCTCATGGGGCCCATCGACGTGGACGCGCTGGAAGTCTATCTGCGCGCCAACAACCCGCTGACCGTCCCGGCGCTGGGCCGCATTCAGGTGACCCCGTAGGGATGATGGGCCGTGCCTGACGCTCCGGGGGTTCGCCGATGAAGCTCACCCTTCACCGGGGCGTCAGCCTGGCGGTGCTCGCCTCGGCCCGGACCGAGGCCGAGCACCATGAAGACCTGGGGTGCAGCATCCAGGGCCCCACCTCGCGGCCCGTGCGCCGGGCCCACGCCGCGCTGAAGCGGCAGCTCGCGGTGCTGGGCCCCGCCCGGGCGCTGCAGGAGGCCCGGGCCCTGGTGCGGTGGCTGGAGGACACCCCGCGCTACGCCGCGCTCTGTGAGGACGGGAAGCGGCGGCGGGGCCGCCGGGTCCTCCGGCACGAGGTGCTCTTCCCGGACGCCCGCCGTCACCGTCCCCGGGTGCTGCACCTGCGCCAGGAGCAGCTCGGGCTCGATGTTCCCGTGTCCCAGGCCGAGTGGCCGGTGCTCTCGGAGCTGTTCGCCTGCCTGTCGCGCGGGGCGAGCCGGGCGGAGCTTCGCGCGCTCTCGGCGGCGCCCGCGGTGGGCGCGCTGCTCGCGGACATGTCGGGGGCAGGCTGGCTCGTCCGCCACCCGGGCCCCGTGACGGTGCCCACGCCCGGGGCGCTCTTCGTGGGCCACAACACCGTGCTCGTGGCGGGGCGCCAGGGGCGCGTCCTCGTGGACCCGTACTTCCGGCCCTCGAGCGGGGTGGATGGGCCGGAGTACCAGCCGATGCAGCCGGGGGACCTGGGGCCCGTGGACGCGGTGCTCATCACCCACTCGCACGGGGACCACTTCCACCTGGGCTCGCTGCTGCGGCTGCCCAGGGACACGCGCATCTTCGTCCCGGCGGTGGCGCGCGAGAGCCTCTTCTCCACGGACTGCGTGCTGCGGCTGGAGCAGCTCGGCTTCACGCGCGTGGAGCCCCTGCGCTGGGGAGAGGAGCGGCAGGTGGGAGACCTTACCGTCCGGGCCCTGCCGTTCCATGGCGAGCAGCCCACGGACCAGAAGGGGCTCTACGGGGAGCTCTTCAACGAGGGGAACACCTGGCTCGTGCGGGCCCCGGGCTTCTCGGCGGCCTTCTTCGCGGACGCGGGGCACGATGTGCGCGGCGACATGCGCGAGGTGTGCCGGCGCGTGCGCGAGGAGGGGCCCGTGGACGTGCTGTTCTGCGGCGTGCGCGGCTTCCGGCTCAAGCCGCTCTTCTTCGGCTTCTCCACGCTGGATGCCTTCCTGGTGGATGTGCCCCTGGAGCACCTCACCGAGCCCCAGCAGCTCATGGCCGGGCCCGAGGAGGCGCTGGCGTTCGGCGCGCTGCTCGGCGCCCGCTACGTCGTGCCGTGCGCGGACGGCGGGGCGCCCTGGTACTGGCGCGAGGGCATGGGGCCGCGCTACCCGGGCTATCCCGGCGAGCCCGTCACGGGGGCCAGCACCCTGGACGAGAACCCGGACGCGGACCCGTACCCGGAGCGGCTGGCGCAGGTGCGCGGGGCCCAGGGGCCCCGGGCCTTGCTGCTGCGGCCCGGCGAGGCGATGCGCTGGAAGGGGCGCGGCGCCCCCGAGGTGGTCCGGACGCCGGGCTTCCTCTGGCCGTTCGGTCAGGAATTCAAGATCGAGTAGCGCGGGTTGCCCCAGCGGTTGGCGCGCGAGATGACGCTGAAGTCATTGATGCGCGCGCCCTGCTTCTTCAGCTCCTCGAACGCCACGGACGCGACCATCTGCCGCAGGTAGAACGGCTGGTTGGCCACGAAGTGGTGGATGATGTGCGTCTTGCCGAAGTTGAAGGTGAAGAGGTTGAGCGGCCACACCAGCGGGTGGTGGAGGATCTGGTTCTGGAAGAAGACATCTCCCTGGGGGATGTCCTCGTAATAGTGGCTGTAGGAGGAGATGAGCGTCAGGCAGGCCTGGCGCAGCAGGTTGGGCAGCACCCAGAGCACCACGGCGCCGCTCACCCACGGCCAGCCCCAGGCGGGCAGGGGGCCTCCCATGCTGCCCGTCAGCCCGTAGGCCAGGGCCAAGAGCAGCAGCAGGCAGGCGAACAGCCGCGTGGGCAGGAGCCCCGCGAGGATCTGCTTGGGCGGGAAGCCCGGCGCGTCCTTGCGGATGCCCAGCAGCAGCAGCGTGCTGCCCAGCGGGGAGGTGGCGAGCACCAGCCGCAGGAACAGGCTCCGGGTGCCCAGCCCCAACATCCGCTCCTCGACGTCCTCGCGCTGGCCGCTCACCTTGTGGTGGTGCAGGTGCAGCTCGCGCTGGGTCCACGGGTTCATGCCCAGCTTGCACACCCACGTCACCCCCAGCAGGAGGTTCTGCAGCCAGGGCTGGTGGCGGAAGTAGAGGTGGTGGATGAGATCGTGCTCGAGCTCGTGAATGACGGAGAGCGGCAGCGCCATCAGCGGCAGGGCCAACCACCCGGCGAGGTGCCCGCGCGCATAGAGCGAGGCGATGAGCGCCAGGGCCGCCAGACTGGCCAGCAGGAAGACCAGGCCCGCCTGGCTCTGGTACTGGAGCCAGGCGTGCCGCATCCGGAGGCGGTGCTCTTCCTTCCGGATGGCGTAGGTGATGCTGTGGGCGCGCGCCCGGGTGTCCTTGGGGTACCGGGACGGGTCGGCGCTGGTGTTCATGGCCGCAACGTGAGGCCGGCCGGAAGCGAAGAAAACCTGTACTTCAGGGATGCCTAAAGGGGGCTCACCGACCGGGGCGGACCTTCTGACGGGTGGGGCACTTTCCGCAGTGCCGGGAGAGGTGCAACGCGTACACCACGCCCTCGAAGTCATTGCGTTCGAGGAAGGCCTCCGGTGACTTCTTCAGGGCCTGGGCGAAGTCCTGCATGCGCTTCCAGGCGGCCGTGGCGTCCATCGCGAAGAGCGCGCCATGGGCCGAGTCCTCCCACTGGAGGGTGCTCATCCAGTACTCCCAGCGGCCCTCCGCCGGGCCGAGGGCCACGAGGACCTCCGTCATGCGCGCCTCCCGGAAGGCCGGGGTGAGCATGGGCTTGTCCTGGTAGCGGTTCACCTCCAGCGGCAGCTCGAACAGGTAGAGCATGGCGCCGGGCTGCGAGCTTGGCCTCACGCTGACCCGCATCCGCGAGGGCTTGGCGTAGAGGTTCTCCAGCCGCGCCGAGTCCTTCAAGTGTTGGGTGATGATCTCCTCGTGCTCGCCGAGCATGCTGTCGACGCCCGCCTTGTCGCGCAGGACGTGTTGACGCGCCTCGGCATCGTATTCGGAGAGGTCCGACAGGCACACATCGCACGGGGACTCCAGGCCGGAGACCTGAGCGCACACGGCCCCCTGGGGCTTGGGGAAGTCCGCCCCCAGCGCGAACTCCACCGGCTCCACGCGCGCCTCCAGGGGATGGCCCGTGCAGCCATAGAGGCTGGTGACGCCGTCGATCTTCGGCTCCTGGCGGGCCGGGGGGGCCTTGGCGCCCGGGTCCTTCATCCGCAGGGCGGCGGCCACCGCCAGCCGGTACCGCTCCTCCTGGAAGGCCGCGTCGATGAGCGCCGGCGCCACCTGGACGCGCTCCTCTGGCCCCGCGAGCGCCACGGCGCGCTTGAGCAACTCGAGCCGGGCGTCGCCGGGCTCCAGCGCCAGGGCCTTGGCCTGTTGCCCGGCGGCGCTCAGGCGCTGGGCCTGGAGCGAGGCGATGGGCAGGTAGCCCCGGCCCTGGCCGCGCTGGCGGGTGAAGAAGGAGGCGCGCTGGACCTTGCCGCTGCGCACCTCGGCGAAGTCCCCCAGGTCCACCGCCATCCAGGGCGTCTGCGGCGTGAGGAGCTCCACGTGCGCCCAGGGCGGCTGGACGTCCAGCACCTGCACCGCCGCGTCCGCCGACAGCACGGTGAGGATGGAGTCCCGGAGGTCCGCGCCCTCCCGGAGGTGGACCCGGGAGGGAATGACCCAGCCCTTGGCCCCCGGGCGGGGGGGCTCGGCGCCGCGGGCCTTCTCGTTGAAGTCGAGCTCCAGCTGAAGGGAGGCGGGCTCCGTGCCGGCGCGCTCCAGCGCATCGACGAGCGCCCCGCTGCGCCCGGTGCCCTCGGCCAGCACCCGGGCGGACCGGGCCCAGCGCATCGCCTGTGGGAAGTGGCCCTGCTTGAGCATCGCGCGGGTCTCGTCCAGGAGGAGCTCCCCCGTGGGCTTCTTCTCGTGGAGCGCGGAGGCGTCCGCGAAGCCCAGGAGCGTGCCCTGGCGCACCACCCCGGTGTACCCGGCCACGCCAGGCACCTGGGCGGCCAGCAGGTGAACCGCGTCCCCCAGCTTCAGCGTCTCGACGGTCTTCGAGGCGGGGTCCGGGTTGGAGTGGACGGACAGCTCCTCCTGCCAGACGAAGCGGGCCTCGCCCTGGAGCGGGAAGGGGGCCAGCCCCTCCAGCGTCGTCCAGCGCAGGCCGGAGGGGGTCATCACCCGGCGCCACCCCTCGGTCTCCCAGGGGCGGGCGGGCTGCACCTTCAGCCGGGTGCCCCGGGGGAGCTTCTCCACGACGGGGGCCTCGGGGTGCGGCTCCTCCCGGAGCCCCAGCGCCTCGTGGACGACGGCCATCTCCTGAGGCTCGCCACAGGCGGTGGCCAGCAGCACCAGCAGCATCCCAGCCAGGGCCCGGGCGGCACGGTTCGATGAGCGCATGTGCGCTCCAGGAAAGCCCAATGCGGCGCCGCCGACAATGCCGGACGGAGGGCTGGGAAAGAATCAGGACGCGCCCGCGGGCGGGTGCTAAGTCGGCCCGCATGAAGACTGGATTCACGGTGCTCATCGCGGGCGGTGGTATTGGTGGACTCACGCTCGGGGTGGCCCTGCGCCGGGCGGGAATCGCTTTCAGGATCTTCGAGCGTGCTCCCGCCATGCTGAAGGTAGGCGCGGGCATCTCGATGCAGAGCAATGCGATGCTGGCCTTCCGGACCCTGGGCATCGACACCCGGGTGGCCGCGGCCGGCCAGCAGATCAACCGGGGCGCCATCCTCTCGCCCCAGAACGAAGAGATTAACTCCATGCTGGTGAAGGAGGCGGCCGAGGCAGCGGGCGCGCCGATGATCACCCTCCACCGCGGGCTGCTCCAGGACGTGCTCCACCACGAGGTGGGAGACGACTGCCTGACGCTCGGCGCCAAGGTGGAGGGCTACCGGGATGGGCCCGAGGGGGTCTTCGTCAAGCTCGCGGATGGCACGGAGGTCCGGGGCGATCTGCTCGTGGCCGCCGATGGCCTGCGCTCCGCGGTCCGGGCGCAGATGCTCCACGAGCCCGCGCCGCGCTACTCGGGCTACACGAGCTGGCGCGGGGTGTGCGAGGTGTCCGATGGGGTGCAGCCGGACTTCACCTCCGAGAGCTGGGGGCAGGGGGGCCGCTTCGGCGTCGTTCCCATCGGCAACGGGCAGACCTACTGGTTCGCCACGGCGAATGCCCCGGAGCACGGCGTGGACCAGCCGGATGCGCGGACGGAGCTGCTCAAGCGCTTCTCCGGCTGGCATGCCCCGATTCCGCAGCTCATCCAGAACACGCCGAACTCGGCCATCATGCGCACGGACATCCACGACCGGCCCCCCATCCAGCAGTGGGCGCAGGGGCGCGTGGTGCTCCTGGGGGATGCGGCGCACCCGATGACGCCCAACATGGGCCAGGGCGGCTGCCAGGCCGTGGAGGATGCCGTGGTGCTCGCGCGGTGCCTGGCCGTCGAGGCGGAGCTGCCCGCGGCGCTCGCCCGCTACCAATCCCTGCGCGTGAAGCGGGCCAATGACTTCGTCACCCGGTCCTACCGGATTGGCCAGATTGGCCAGTGGGAGAACTCCGCCGCATGCTGGGTGCGGGCGAAGCTGCTGAAGGCGATGTCCAGCAATCGCGTGACCCCGGACATGCGCCGCAGGCTCGAGTTCTCCGCCCCCTGAGCCGTGCGCGGGCGCCCCGCTACTTGTGGCGCCCGCCGGCCAGCTCCCCGCGCAGCCGCGCGTGCAGGGTCTCGGTGAGCAGGAACCAGAACTGCACGTGCCCGAAGCTCAGGATGTCGCCATCGCGCAGTGTCACCTCCCGGTCCATGATGAGCGTGCCGTTGAGGAAGGTGCCGTTGCGCGAGCCCTGGTCCTTCACCGTGCACCGGCGCTCGGCCTGGTTCCACTGCAGCCGCGCGTGCTGCTTGGACACCGAGCCATCCTCCACCACCAGCTCGTTGCCGGTGATGCGGCCAATGGACAGCGCGTCGGTCGCCTCCAGCGGGGGCAGCAGCGCGACGATGAGCTCGTCGAACTCGAACAGCAGCGAGACGATGCCCTGTTCAATCACCTTGGGGTCCGCCACCCGGGTGGTGTTCGCCCCCGCTGTGGGGTCCTCGGTGGGCGGGCGCTGGATGAGCGCGAAGGGGCCCAGCTGGCGGCGGAAGGCGTCCAGCGGGAGGGACGTGCCGAGTGCTCGCAATTCCTTGACGGAGATCATGACGGGTGTGCCTCAAGCGTAGTGCGCGGTGTGCAACATCGACAGGAGACTGAGCGTCTCCAGGAAACAGAATTCCGTATCCCCGAAGCTCAGCATGTCCCCGTCGCTCACGAGGGCATTGGCGTCGCGGATGTACTCGGCGTTGATCAACGTGCCGTTGCGGGAGCCCAGGTCCGTCAGCATGCACCGGCGCGCCAGCGCGTCCCAGCGCAGCACCGCGTGGCGCTTGGAGACGGACGGGTCGTCCACGACGAGATCATTGTCGGGCAAGCGGCCAATCTGCAGCTCCTCGCTGCCCCGGATGGGCGGCAGCGTGGCCACGCTCAGGTCATCCAGGTGCTGGAGCAGCTCCGCCATGAGCATCTTGGCGGAGGCCTGTGCGCGCGCCACCCGGGTGCGGTGCGCCCCGAGCCGCAACGCCAGCCGCTCCATCACCGGATCCGGCGGCTGCCGCACGAGGACGAAGGGCCCCACCTGCCGCAGGAAGTCCTCTTTCTGGAGATTGCCCGCCAGGGCCCGGACCTCGCGAACCAACAGCATGCGCCCAGCCTAGTGGGTTGGTTGTCCGCCGAACACCCAGACGCTTATCGGGCCGTGCCGGCTGCTTTCGTTTGCTCGATAGTCAAAGCTCTCCTACATTTGGGGCAGCTTTGCGGTAGCCGCTCTCCGGCCGCCCCTGGAAAGGGCGTGCCGGAAGGCGGCCCTTTTTATTTTTTGCCCTGGAAGGAGCTGGTTCGATGAGCGGTAACATCCCGATGACCCCCTCCGGTCTCCGGAAGCTCAAGGAGGAGCTCAAGCAGCTCCAGACCGTCGAGCGCGGGAAGATTTCTCGGGAGATCGAGGTCGCCCGGGCCCATGGAGACTTGCGCGAGAACGCGGAGTACCACGCCGCCAAGGAGAAGCAGGGCCACATCGAGGGCCGCATCCTGGACCTCAATGACTGGATTGCCCGGGCCGAGGTCATCGACACCAGCAAGCTCAAGGGCGACGTGGTCGTCTTCGGCGCCACCGTGGTGCTGCTGGATCCGGACACCGACAAGACGGTGACCTACCGCATCGTGGGCGAGCTGGAGGCCGACATCAAGAAGCGCTGGCTGGCGGTCACCTCGCCGGTGGCCCGGGCGCTGATTGGCAAGCGGGTGGGGGATGTGGCCCTGGTGCGCAGCCCCGGGGGCGAGCGCGAGTTCGAGATCCAGGACATCCGCTTCGAGGATCCGCAGGACGACGAGTCCGCCCCGGCCCCCTGACGCACCGCCGCCGGAGCAGCGACCGGGGGAGGGGGCCCGTGCCCGCTCCCCCCGTTCCATTCCGTGCGGAACGTCATCCCCGCTCTTTACGATGGGCGCTCGGATTCGCACGTGAGCCATCCACTTGTCAGCCTCGTAGGGCCTCTGCGGTACGCCTGTCAGCGGGACTTCGCCCAGCTGTCCACGGTGAGGGATTTGCGCGGCCTGCTGGAGCGGGCCCTGGCGGGCGCCTCGGGGGTGGATTCCCAGGCGCTGACGGTGCTTCGCGCCGCGCTGCCCCACGTGGATGCGCCGCGGGTGGAGCACCGCAAGGCCGCGCTGCGGCGCATCGTGTCCGCGCTCCAGCTCAGTGGCCTGGAGCTTCCCCCCGAGCTGGCCTGCGTGGCCGCGCAGGAGGCTCCAGTCCCGGAAGGCGCTCCCGCCGCGCGGGTCGAGCCCGTGCGCGAGGGCGTTCCCCCGTGGAAGGCCGCGGAGCCGCTTCCCGGGGGCCCTGCCTCCGGGCGGCTGGCCTTTCCGGCCGCACCGAAGCCCGCCGCCGCGAAGCCCCCCGCCGTGAAGCCTCCGGCCACGGCCGCGCAGAAGGCGCCGGAGCCAAAGGCCGACGCACCGAAGAAGGCCGCCGCGGGCAAGAAGCGCAAGCGCGCGGCGGGGGCCGAGGAGTCCCGCGCCGAGGCGAAGCTGCTGTCCATCGCGCCGCGCTCGGGGCCGCTGTCCACGCCGCTCAAGACGCTGGGCAAGCGGCTCGGTCCGCGCTTGCTGAATGCCCTCGACAAGAAGGGGCTGCGGCGCATGGGGGACATCCTCTTCCTGCTGCCGCGCTGCTACGAGGACCGGCGCAAGCTGCACACCATCGCCGGGCTGGAGCCGGGCAGGCGCGGCGTCACCGTGGGCACCGTGAAGTCGGCGGACTACGTGGCCGGCCGCAACGGCAAGCGCTACTTCAAGGCCGTGGTCGCCGACCCGTCAGGGAGCATCGCCGCCACGTATTTCCACGCCGGGCCGTGGCTCAAGAGCCGCTTCACCGTGGGCAAGCGGCTCGTGCTCTCCGGCGAGGTCCGCGCCTCCATGTCCGGCCGGGAGATGGCGCACCCGGAGATCGAGCCCGCGGAGGATCTGGAGTCCTCCTCGGTCCACTTCAACCGCATCGTCCCCATCTATCCCGGCTTCGAGCGGGGGGATCAACGCTCGTTCCGCGATGTGGCCGCCCGGGTGAGCGAGAACTACGCGCAGCAGATCGAGGAGCCGCTGCCCGAGGCGCTGCGTAAGCGGCTCGGGTTGGTGACGCTGCCCGAGGCGCTGCGCAGCATCCACTTTCCTCCGGACACCGCGGACCTGGAGGCGCTGGATTCACACCAGAGCCCCGCGCACCGGCGGCTCGCCTTCGATGAGCTGTTCTTCCTGCAGCTCGGCATGGGGCTCAAGCGCCAGAACGTGAAGACGGAGCGGGGCATCGCCTTCAATGTCTCCCGGGAGCGGATGGCCCGGGCGCGGGGGGCGTTGCCCTTCCAGCTCACCGGCGCGCAGTCGCGCGTGGTGGACGAGCTGGCCGAGGACATGGCCCGCGCCGAGCCCATGAACCGGCTCGTCCAGGGGGATGTCGGCTCGGGCAAGACGGCCGTGGCGGTGGTGGCCTCGCTGCTCGCGTTGCAGGACGGCTACCAGGTGGCCGTCATGGCCCCCACGGAGATCCTCGCCGAGCAGCACGAGCGCAGCTTCCGCCGGCTCCTGGAGCCGCTGGGCTTCCGCGTGGGGCTGGTCAGCGCCGCCGGGACGGCGAAGCACAAGCGCGAGGTGCGCGAGGCCGTGGCCCGGGGGGAGATTCACCTCGCGGTGGGCACCCATGCCCTCATCCAGGGCGGGGTGGCCTTCGAGAAGCTGGGGCTCGCCGTCATCGACGAGCAGCACCGCTTCGGGGTGCTCCAGCGCCACACGCTGATGAGCAAGGGCCCCACGCCGGACGTGCTGGTGATGACCGCCACGCCCATTCCCCGCACCCTGGCGATGACGCTCTACGGGGACCTGGATGTCTCCATCATCGACGAGCTGCCCCCGGGGCGTACCCCCGTGTCCACCCGCGTCTTCAACGCCCAGCAGCGCGCCCGCGTGTACGAGGCCGTCGGCGCGGAGATCGCCAAGGGGCACCAGGCGTACATCGTCTATCCGCTGGTGGAGGAGTCCGAGAAGCTGGACCTGGAGGACGCCACGCAGGGCGCGGAGAAGCTCCAGCAGGTGTTTCCGCATGCCCGCGTGGGGCTGCTCCACGGGCGGATGAAGCCCGAGGAGAAGGACGCGGTGATGGAGGCGTTCCGCGAGCGGCAGATTCACATCCTCGTGTGCACCACCGTGGTGGAGGTGGGCGTGGACGTGCCCAATGCCTCCGTCATGGTCATCGAGGCCGCCGAGCGCTTCGGGCTCTCGCAGCTTCACCAGCTCCGGGGCCGGGTGGGGCGCGGCGCCGCCATCAGCTTCTGCTTCCTGATCGCCAGCCTCGCGCGCTCCTGGGAGTCCACCGAGCGCCTGTCCGTGATGGAGCACAGCAGCGACGGCTTCGTCATCGCCGAGAAGGACCTGGAGATTCGCGGCCCCGGGGAGTTTCTCGGCACGCGCCAGAGCGGCCTGCCGGAGCTGGCCGTGGCCAACCTCGTCCGGGACGGGGACCTGCTTTCCCTGGCCCAGATCGAGGCGCGGAAGATTCTCGAACGCGATGCCCACCTCCAGGCGCCCGAGCACCTGGGGCTCGTGAAGGCCCTGGAGGAACGCTGGGAAGGCCGTCTGGCGCTGGCCCGGGTAGGATAGGGGAGGCGCGCATCCTACCTGTCCATCCCGGGGGCATGCGTATCCTTATATAGGGAAGGAGGAGGCACCCATGGGAGACCGCATCCTGGCGGAGGCGCTGGCCAAGAAGGGCATTCAGGATTCCCGCGTGCTGGAGGCCATCGCGCGGCTGGACCGCGCCGCCTTCATCCCCGAGGCCCTGCGCCATGCGGCCACGGAGGATTCTCCCCTGGCCATTGGCCATGGGCAGACCATCAGCCAGCCGTACGTCGTGGCGCTGATGTCCCAGGCGCTCAGCCTGCGGGGAAGCGAGCGGGTGCTGGAGATCGGCACGGGCTCGGGCTACCAGACGGCCGTCCTCGCGCAGCTGTGCAAGGAGGTCTACTCGGTGGAGATCGTCCCCGCGCTTGCCCGCTCCGCGAGCCTCCTGCTGAAGGACCTGGGCTTCTCGAACGTCTTCCTGCGCGAGGGGGACGGGGGCCAGGGGTGGCCCGAAACGGCGCCGTTCGACGTCATCATCGCCACGGCGGCCCCGGAAGCCGTGCCGCCCCGGCTTCTGGCCCAGCTTCAACCGGGTGGTGTCATGGTCATCCCCGTGGGGCCTCAAGGGGGGGCGCAGGAGCTGCTGCGGATCACCCGATCCCCGGAAGGCCTGTTGCCCCGGGTCGAGCACCTGTTGCCCGTGCGCTTCGTGCCGATGACGGGCGAAGTCCAATCCCTGGGCTAGCGCACGGCGCAGCGTTGCTCCCGGGGCATGTGGCCCGTTAACCTTCACGGCATGATCATCTGCCCGATGTGCGAGCACTCCCAGGCGCAGGGGAGCGAGTGCGAGAACTGTGGCAAGAAGCTCCAGCAGCCTATGCAAGCGGCCCCCGTGGTGGTGGCACCGCTGCCGGAGCTGGAGCAGACGCACCACGCGGGTGGCCGGGTCGCGGTGCCCAGCGAGCTGATTCCCGAGCTGGACTTCACGCGCCAGAAGGCAGGGCCGGATCTTCCCGCCCAGGTGCTCCCGGAGATGGAGACGACGCGGTCGGCCCCGGTGGCCCACGTCCCCCTTCAGCCCGTGCAGGATCTGGACACGGGCCGGGCCGCCGCGGATGGCGTGCGCACGGCGGCGCCCACGGGGGCCGTCGTCTGCCGGTACTGCCGCAACGTCCAGGCGGAGGGTCTGGTGTGTGACCGCTGCGGCATGCGGCTGCCCCGGGCGCGCCTGGCCCCGGCGGCCGAGGCCCAGAAGGCGGGCTCGGAGGAGGACGCGTGGAAGCCCTGCCAGAAGTGCCGCACGCCCACCCGGCCCGGGAAGCTCTGCTCGGTGTGTGGCACGCGCGTGGCGGCCGAGCCATGAGCGCTTCGGGCCCGGCCTTCCGCGCGGAGTACGCCTGCAGCGAGGCCTGTGGCTTCCGCACCTCGCTCTGGGAGGTCATCTACCGCTGCCCTCGCTGCGGCTCCCTGCTGGAAGTCTCCCATGACCTGGAGGCGCTGCGCGCGGTGCCCGCCGCCGAGTGGAAGCGCCGCTTCGAGTCCCGCTTCGGCCAGGCGCGCCTGCCGCACGCCTCGGGTGTCTGGGGCAAGCACGAGTGGGTGTGCCCGGAGCTGCCGGCCGAAGACATCGTCTCCCTGGGCGAGGGGCGCGTGCCGCTCAAGCCCCTGCCGCGCATGGCGAAGGCGCTGGGGCTGGGCAGCCTCGACTTGAAGGAGTGCGGCGTGTCCCCGACGGGGAGCTTCAAGGACTGGGGGATGACGGTGCTCGTCTCCGCCGTGAAGCACCTGCGGACGCGCGGCGTGCCCCTGCGGGCGGTGGCGTGCGCCTCCACGGGGGACACCTCCGCGGCGCTCGCGGCCTACTGCGCCGCGGCGGGCATCCCCTCCGTGGTGTTCCTGCCCAAGGACAAGGTGTCGCTGGCGCAGCTCGTCCAGCCCATCGCCAACGGGGCGCGCGTGCTGTCGCTGGACACGGACTTCGACGGCTGCATGAAGCTGGTGCAGCAGGTGACGGAGGACCGGGGGCTGTACCTGGCCAACTCGATGAACTCGCTGCGTATCGAGGGGCAGAAGGTGGTGGCCTTCGAGCTGGCCCAGGACTTGGGCTGGGAGGTGCCCGACTGGGTCGTCATCCCCGGCGGCAACCTGGGCAACGCGAGCGCCCTGGGCAAGGGCTTCCAGATGCTGCACGCGATGGGGCTCATCTCCCGGCTGCCGCGGCTGGCGGTGGCGCAGGCCCAGCGGGCCAACCCCCTGGTGCGCTCCTTCCGGGGCGGCTTCAGTGAGCTGGAGCCCATGAAGGCCGAGCGCACCCTGGCCTCGGCCATCCAGATCGGCAACCCGGTGTCCTTCAAGCGCGCGGTGCGGATGCTCCGGGCGTTCGACGGCGTGGTGGAGGATGCCAGCGAGTCCGAGCTGGCCAACGCCGCGGCGCGGGCGGACCGGGAGGGCACCTTCACCTGTCCCCACACGGGCGTGGCCCTGGCGGCGGTGGAGAAGCTGGTGGCTCAAAAGGTCATCGCCCCGGGGGCGAGCGTGGCGGTGGTGGCCACGGCGCACGGGCTCAAGTTCGCGGACTTCAAGGTGGGCTACCACCGGGGCACCCTGGCGGACGTGGAGAGCCTGCGGGCCAACCCGCCCCTGGAGCTGCCCGCGGAGCTGGGCGCGGTGCGCGAGGCCCTGGAATCCCTGGGTTAGGGCGGCCCGGAAAGCAGGGCTGCCGGCTCGACGGCGGGCAGGGGCTGCGCTATGCCCCGCCCGTGAACGCCGACAACCCCGATGAATTGCGGTCTCAGCTCGAGCAGCTCCAGGGAAGCCTGGCCGCCCGGCAGAGCATCCTCCACTTCGCCCACGCGGGCGTGGCCACCCTCGTGGCCTTCATCCTGGGGGGAGCGGCCGCCAAGCTCTTCTGGGACTCCCTCCGGACGCCGGTGCTGGGCTTCGTGGCCGCCGCGGTGGCCCTGGGGCTCGTCGTCTATGGGCTCTCGCACTACCTCAAGGGGCGCCGGGAGCTCGCCGGCGAGCTGAAGCGCTACGGCGACCTGCTGGAGCTGCGGCGCCGGCTGCGCCTGGACAATCCTTCCCTGTTGCTGCCCCGGTGAGCACCGTGCGCCGCAAGCCGGGCAAGGGGCGCTTCTTCGTTCTGGAGGGGCTGGATGGGGCGGGCACCACCACGCAGGCCGAGCGCCTCGCCGCCGCCCTGCGCGCCGAGGGCCACACCGTGCTCACCACCCGGGAGCCCTCGGATGGGCCCATCGGGACGATGATTCGCCAGGCCCTCACGGGCCGGCTCGTCCTGCCCCAGGGGGGTGGGCCGCTGGCGCCGGAGACGCTGGCGCTGCTGTACGCGGCCGACCGCACGGACCACCTGAAGGCCAAGGTGCTCCCCGCGCTGGAGGCGGGGCACATCGTCCTGAGCGACCGGTACGTGCTGTCCTCGCTGGCCTACCAGGGCGCGGCGCTGGCCATGGCGTGGGTGGAGGCGGTGAACGGCCACGCGGTGTCCCCGGACCTGACGCTGTTCGTCCACGTGTCCCCGGCGGTGGCGGCGCGCAGGCGCGCGGCGCGGGGCGGGGCCAAGGAGCTGTTCGAGGAGGACACGCTCCAGCGGCGCATCGCCCGGCAGTACGAGGAGGCCATCCGGCGGCGCGAGTCCCAGGAGCCCATCGTCCGCATCGACGGGGAGGCCTCCGTGGAAGCCGTGACGGAGGCGGCGCTGGCGGAGATTCACTCCGTGCTCGGGCGCAAGCGCGTGCGCTAGACTCGGCGCTCCCATGGAGCGTACCGGCGCAGCGGCGGTCATCATCGGCAACGAAGTGCTCACCGCGAAGGTGGTGGATGCCAACGGTCCGCTGCTCATCCGGCGGCTGAGGGAGGTGGGCATCCCCCTGCGCTCGGTGGAGATCATCCCCGATGACGTGGACATCATCGTGGAGGCGGTGGCCCGGGCCCGCGCGCGCGCCCCCTACGTCTTCACCAGCGGGGGCATCGGCCCCACGCACGACGATGTCACCGTGCGCGCGGTGGCGCTGGCGCTGGGGCGGCAGGTGGTGCGGCTGCCGGAGATGGTGGAGCTGGTGCGCAAGCGCTCGGAGAACCTCACCGCCGAGGCCCTGCGGCTGGCGGACGCGCCCGAGGGGGCGGTGCTGCTGCCCCAGGAGGGCACCTGGTTCCCGGTGCTGACGGTGGACAACATCTTCCTGCTGCCCGGGGTGCCGCAGCTCTTCAAGCTGCAGCTGGAGACGGTGCTGGCGCGGCTGCGCGGCACGCCGGTGCACCTGTGCAACCTGTACCTGCGGCTGGGCGAGAGCGCCATCGCCGCGGTGCTGGACCGGGTGGCGCTCGACATGCCCCACGTGGCCATCGGCTCCTACCCGGTGTTCGACGCCACGCTGGACTACCGGGTGAAGGTGACGGTGGAGGCCGCCGAGGCGGCGCCCGTGGAGCAGGCCGTGGCGCGCATCCGCGGCGGCCTGCCCGCGGATGCCATCGTCCGCCAGGAGTAGCGGCTACAGCGACATCCCCAGCCGCTGCCGCATCCGGAAGAAGTCGTCCGAGAGCGAGAAGTTCAGCATCTCGCGCAGGTCCTCGCGGTGCTTGAGCGCCGCGAACACTGGATCCATGGAGTCGATCTTCGAGTTGGACATGGCCGGATCCTCGCGCAGCACCACCCCGAGGCCCACCGAGACATCGCCGCACATGAGCATGCCGGCGCGGTCCGCGGAGAGCGAGAGGGCCTCGGCCATGGCCTTGGCATCCACCCGGGTGGCATCGCCCAGGGCCATGGCGGGCATCTCCAGGGACTTGAGGGCCTTGCGCGTGTAGGCCTTGCGCAGCTGCTTCACCATCTCGTCGTTCTTGCGGCCGAGCGCGGAGAACTGGGGGGCGAAGATGCGGATGGAGTTGCCCAGCAGGTCCGCCGTCTCGCCCTGGGAGAGCTTCGAGAGCATGGCCGTCCGGTTGAGCAGGCCCAGCACCGCGCGGCCGATGAGGAACTTCTGCTCGCGGGCGTTGAACTTGCGCACCACGTCCTGGCCCACGCACACGCACAGGGGCTCGGTGGTCTCCAGCGTCATCAGCCCGCGGCGGGCCTGGTAGACTTCGAACTCCTCCACGCCGAAGACCTTGGCCACCGAGAGGATGGCCTTGAACACGGCCGAGTCCGGCTTGAGGCGGTCCACCTTGCGGTCCACGCCCAGCATCTCGAACTGGGGCGGGTAGAGCTTGCCCACCTGGTCACCCACGGCGCGCAGCACCTCCAACAGGGGGCCCCGGGCGGAGGGCGGCAGCAGGGCGTTGTCCAGGTCCGCCAGCGCCAGGCGCTCCTGGGCCTCGTGGGGCAGGCGGTTCTTCGCCTCGCTGTAGAAGACGCTCTCGGCCTCGTTGGCCGAGCGGAGGAACTGCAGCACGGCGGCGGCGCAGAAGGCCTTGTCGTACTGCTTGAGGCCTTCCCACAGCTTGAAGAGGGCGTGCAGGCTCTCCACGCGCGAGGGGTCCAGCTTGAGCAGCTGCCGGTGCTCCTCGATGGCCATGGGCGTGGTGCTGCTGTCGCGCGTGTAGAGGTCGGCGAGGGCCGCGCGCGCGGCCAGGTGCGAGGACTCCTGCTCCAGCACCTGGCGGTAGACGGCGATGGCGCGGGCAGGCTGCTCCAGCGAGCGGGCATACAGCTCCGCCAGGCGCATCCGCACGGCCTGGGCGCGCTGGGGCTCCGAGGCGAGCGCCCCCACCTGGGCCTCCAGCATCTGCGCCAGCTCGGGCAGGCTGGCCGAGCGCTCGTAGAGGATGACGAGCCGGTCCACCAGCGCCGTGTCGCCCGGCACCAGCTCCAGGGCCTTGCGGTACAGCAGCGAGGCGCTCGCCATGTCGTTCAGGCCCTCGTCGTGCACGCGCGCCAGCTCCACGGTGTGGCGGGCGCGGTCCTCGTTGGGCAGGTCCTGCTCCAGCAGGCGCTTGAGGCAGTCCACGGCGCCCGTCCAGTTGCGGCCCTGCAGGTGCAGGGTGGCCAGCCGGTCCAGGGCCTCGGTGTTCTTGGGCAGCGTGGCGAGCGCCGTCTGCAGGTGCGCGGCGGCCCGGCCCGGCTCGTTGAGGTGCGTCTGGTAGAGCCCGCCCAGGGTGAGGTGGTGCTGGGCCAGCAGGCGCGGGTCTCCGCCCTGCTGCACGCGCTGGGCGAGCGCGGCGGCGGCCTCGGCGTAGTTCTGGGAATCCAGCAGGAGCCGGCCCTTCAGCTCCAGGGCATCCGGGAAGCTCGGGTGCGCCTGGAGGGCGCGCTCCACCAGGGCCAGGGCCTTGGCGCGGTCATCCAGCGCGGTGAGGAAGAGCTTCGCCCCGCTGACGAACGCGGAGGCGGCCCCGGCGGCATCGCGCTTGACGAGCCGGGCCTCGCCGCGGCGCTCGTGCAGGGCGGCGAGGTCCGCGGTGCCGCCGCGCTGGGCGAGCAGGTCCTCCAGGCCGGTGGTGGCCGCGGCGTTGAACGGATCCTTCTCCAGGGCCTGCCGGTAGAGCAGGGCGGCCCCGTCGAGATCATTCAGCTTGGAGGAGGAGAGCTTCGCGGCGGCGATGAACGCCTCCACCGCGCTGCGCGAGTCCTTGCTGGCGCGGGCCTCGGCCTCCAGGCTGGCGCGGGCGGCGGCGGGGTTGCCCTGCTTGAGCTGCACGCGGCGCGCGCCCATGAGGGCGGGCAGGCACGTGGGCTGGCCGTCCAGGATGGACTGGTAGAGCTGGGCGGCGCGCTCCAGGTCCCCCAGCTTGGTCTCGGCCACGTCGGCGGCGCGCAGGAGGAGCTCCACGCGCTCGTAGGGGTCCGTTACCGCCTCCAGGCGGCGGGCGTACAGCCACGCCAGGCCCGCGGCGTCCCCGGCCTGGCGCATGGCGCGCTCCAGGGCGAAGCTCACGCGCACGTCGGCGGGGTCCTCCTGGAAGGCCAGCTTGTACTCGTCCAGGGTGCTCTCGGAGAGCGTCTGGTCCTGGTCCACGGCGGCCGACAGGCGCAGCGCGGTGCGCAGGCGCGTGTCGGTGACGCGCTCGGCGAGGCGGGCGCGCAGCTCGGCGCGGCGGGCGCGGTCGCCGGAGCGGATGCGCTCCAGCATCTTCAGGGCGGAGAGCTGGCCCGGCTCGAGCTGGAGCACGGCCTCGCAGCACTGGGCGGCGCGGGTGGGCTCCTGGAAGCGGTCCATGTAGAGGCGCGCCAGCTTGAGGTAGGCGGCGACCTTGGCCCCGGGCGAGTGGCCCACCTGGGTCTCCCGGTCGAGGATGGCCACCAGCTCCTTGGTGTTGTCCTGGGTGACGTACAGGCGCTCCAGGGCGCGCAGGGAGGCGGCGTGGCTGGGGGCCACGCGCAGCACCTCCTGGTAGCCCTCGATGGCGAGCCCCGGCCGCTGGAGCTGGTCCTCCCAGATGGCGGCGGCCTGGAACAGGGCGTTGGCGCGCTCGGTGGGGTCGATGCGGTTGGCGGCCTCAGAGCGCAGCACCTCGATGAGGCTCTCCCAGGCGTTCTGGGTCCGGTAGATGCGGGCCAGGGCGCGCAGGGCGGGGAAGTAGCTGGGCGCCAGCGTCAGCGCCTCCTGGTACGAGGCGATGGCCTCGTTCTCGCTCTTGAGCCGGTGCTCGTACAGCTCGCCAATCTTGTAGATGAGCGTGGAGGCCTGCTCGGTGGAGGAGGCGATCTCCGCCTCGGCCCGGTACATCTTGATGAGCTCGTTCCAGCGGCCCTCCTGCGCGTACAGCCGCCCCAGCGCCTTGAGCGCGGGCAGGTACGAGGGGGACAGCGCGAGCACGCGCTCGTAGACGGTGATGGCGCCGGGGCGGTCCTTCAGGTGCTCGTCGAGAATCTCGGCGTTGCGGTGGTAGAGCGAGAGCACCTGCTTGGTGTCGCCCGCGAACGAGGCCTCGAGTTCCTGGGTCTCGATGAGCTCGCGGTACTGCCCGGCGCGCTCGTAGAGGCGCGACAGGTTGCGGAGGGTGGGCAGGTGATCCGAGGCGAGATCCAGGATGCGCTTCATGCAATCGATGGCGTGGACCAGATCGCTCAGGCGGTCCTCGTAGATGCCCGCCATCTTGTTGAGGGTGGTGATGAGCTGATCGCGGTCAGCCGTCTGGAGCAGATCCTGCTCGTACATGGCCACCAGCTCGGCGAAGCGGCCCTGGCGCTCGTAGAGGCGGGCCAGCGCCTTCTGCGCGGGCAGGTAGCCCGGCTGGAGCTGGAGGCAGGCGTTGTAGCGGGTGATGGCGTCTTCCTGGCGGCCCAGCCGCTCCTCCAGCACTTCGGCCGCCTTGTACATGCGGGCGGCCTTCTGCTTGGGCTCATCGCCGGCGGCGATCTCCGCGTCGAACACGGAGACGAGCCCCTCCCAGTTCTGGAGCCGGTGGTAGAGCTTGCCCATGCCCGCGAGCGCCGAGGCGTGGCCGGGGATGCGCGCGAGGATGGCCTGGTAGCGGGCGATGGCGTCCAGCTCCCGCTTGAGGTCCTCCTCGTAGAGGGCCGCCAGGCGCAGGTTGATGGCCACCAGCTCGCTCTCGTCGTTGATGGAGCCCACCCACGAGAGCAGCACGTCGGCCAGCTCCTCGTAGCGGCCCTGGGTCTCGTAGATGCCGGCCAGCTCCGACAGGACGAGCGGCTCCTGGGGCGTCACGCGGCGGGCGGCCAGCAGCGCGGCGAGGGCGTCGTCCTTGCGGCCCAGGCGCTCGTAGATTTTCGCGATCTGGAGGTACGCGGGGGTGGCCTGGGTGCCCAGCAGGTGGGCCTCGGAGGCCAGGGCGGCCAGCATCTCGTCGGTGCGGCCCTCGCGCTCGGCCACGCGCTTGAGCGAGGCGAGCAGCAGCAGGTCCGAGCGGTCCAGGGTGAAGGCCTCGCGGAAGCAGGCCGCGGCGGCCTCGGGCTGCTTGAGGCGCTCCTCCAGCACCAGGCCGGCGGAGGTGAGGTAGTGGGCGCGCAGCGCGGGCGTCTCCAGGGCGGCGGAGAGCAGCCGGTACACCTCCACGAGGGCCTCGGAGTCGTTGCGGGCCGCGTAGTGCGCCTCGAGCTGGGTGAGCAGCGCCACCTCCGTGGGCTTCAGCTCCAGGCACTGCTGCCAGGTGGCCTTGGCATCGGCCTCGCGGGACAGGCGCTCTTCCAGGATGGTGGCCTTCTCGAAGAGCAGCGCGGCCTTCTGGCGGGGCTCGTCCGTGCCGTTGAGCTCCGCGTCCAGCAGCTGGAGCACCATCTGCCAGTTGCCCACATCGGCGAAGAGGCGGCGCGCGGCGCGGATGTTCACCAGGAACTTCGGCGCCAGCTTGTAGGCGGCCTGGAAGGCGACGGCGGCGTTGCGCGGGTTCTTGAGCGTCTCCTCCCAGATGAGACCCAGCTCATGGAAGAGCAGGGCCGCCTGCTGCGGCTCCGAGACGCTCAGGGCGCGGGCCTCCCGGTCCAGCGCGGCGACGCGCTCCCGGGCCTCCTCCTCGGCCGTCACAGGAGGCAAGGTTCCCAGGTTCTGGGCGAGCACCTCGGTCGCGGGCTTCGCGGGCGGCACGGGGGGAGAGACGAAGGACGAGGTCTTCGTGAGATCAGTCGGCTCGCTCATCGGGAAGCAGGCTCCGGCGGTGAAGAATGCGGGGCCTCGGGGGCCCCCGGCCTGGGGGTCGTAACATGCAGCCAGCCAACCCCTCAAGTTCCCGACTTCCTTGATGAAATGAGTGTCTGATCCCCCTGGAGACAGGCAAGCGAGGGCTTGGGATGGCGCCCGCCCCACGCTACGGTCGGGCCCATGGCGGACCTTCCTTCCCCTCGAAAACCCCTGCGCGTGGGCCTGATCGGCTACGGCCTGTCCGGTGCCACGTTCCACGCCCGGCTGCTCGCGGCCGAGCCCGCCTTCGTCCTGGATGCGGTCTCCACCCGGAACGCCGAAGCGGTGGCCCGGGACTGGCCCTCGGCCCGGGTGCTGTCCGTGGACGCGCTGCTGGCGGACCCCACCCTGGAGGTCGCCATCGTCACCTCGCCCAATGACAGCCACGCGGAGCTGGCGCGGCGGGCGCTCCAGGCCGGCAAGCACGTGGTGGTGGAGAAGCCCTTCACCCTGGACTCGGGCGAGGCGCTCCAGCTGGGCGCCCTGGCCCGGGAGCGCGGCCTGTGCCTGGCCGTCTTCCACAACCGGCGCTGGGACGGGGACTTCCTCACCGTGAGCCAGCTCCTGGCGCAGGGGCGGCTCGGCACGTTGTACAGCTTCGAGAGCCACTTCGACCGCCTGCGCCCCCAGGTGAAGAAGCGCTGGAAGGAGGACGCGGTGCCGGGAGGGGGGCTGCTGTGGGATCTCGGCGCCCACCTGATTGATCAAGCCCTGCAACTGTTCGGCCTGCCCGAGTCGGTGATGGCGGACCTGGGCCTGCAGCGCCCTGGCGCCCAGGCCGTGGACTGGTTCCACCTGCTGCTGCGCTACGGCGAGCTGCGGGTCATCCTGCGCTCGGGCTCGGTGGTGCACGAGCCCTGGCCGCGCTTCGTGCTGCACGGCGAGGCGGATGCCTTCGTCAAATATGGGCTGGATCCCCAGGAGGAGCAGCTCAAGGCGGGCCTGCTGCCGGGCGCCCCGGGCTGGGGCGCGGAGCCCCCGGAGCGGCATGGCCGCTTGAGCCAGGGCGGAAGCGTGCCCACGGCGCCGGGAAGCTACGGACGGTTCTATGGCCAGCTGGCCGCCGCCATCGCGGGCCAGGGGCCCGTGCCTGTGACGGCGGAGAGCGCCGCGGAGGTGATCCGCGTCATCGAAGCGGCCCAGCGCAGCGCCAGCGAGGGCCGGCGCGTCTCACTGGCCTGACGCGTTCCTGGCAAGCCGCCCCGGAGGACGGGAGGCGGCCCACCCGGGAGGCGGACTTCAGTTCGGCCGGATCTGCTTGAGGGCCTGCTCGACGTAGCGCACGCCCTTGGCGGTGATGGCCTTGCCCTTGCGCGTCTCCTGGGCATAGCCGGTGTTCATGCGCAGCGCCTTGGCGGCGTTGGGGGCGGCGTAGCTGACGCCGAAGGTGCCCCAGAAGCGCGAGGTGGTGCCGGACGTCACCTCCAGGTTGATGGCGCGCGCCAGGTAGAGCGGGATGAGCGAGCGCAGGAGCTGATCCTTCTGCTGCTGCCCGGCGGTGACGAGATCCTTCTGCTGGGGGTGGCCCTTGAGCGCGTCGACCAGCTGCGTCACGGCCTGGGAGGACTGAGCCCGCGGAGCCTTGGTGCCAGCACGTGCCGGGCTCGCCTTGGGGCTGCTCTTGGCGGCGGCCTTCGGGGCGGCGGACTTGGCGGCCTTCGCGGTACGGGCCGGCGTGCGCTTCACCGGGCGGGCGGAGGAGGTCTTTTGGATCTTGGCTTCGGGCTTCTTGGGCATTGAGGGCTCGATGGCAGTTAAGGGCAGTGTCTCACGGCAGTGCTTCCACTCAGAGTAGGTGATCTCTGGTTCACTTCTCAAATTCGGGCATAGGACCAGCTCACCGCGCGGCCCTGGGCGTAGGGCATGACCCCATGGAAAGCCCGTGGATCACTATCGAAAACCAGGGGAAGAAAGTGCCGGTCCCCATCCCACAGGGGCAGTTTCAGGATGTCCTGAACAGGCACCCAGGACAGCTCCCCCTCCGGGTTGCGCTCCAGCGGGGTGCCGGTGAACCGGTCGATCAGGAAGACAAACCCCAGCCAATCCTCGCCCTTGGGGCCGAACCCGGGCCAGCTGATCGTCCCCCGCAGCCGCAGATCCACACACTCGAGGGCGGCCTCCTCGCGGATCTCCCGGCGCATGCAGGACACCACATCCTCGTCCGGCTGCATTTTCCCGCCCAGGCCGTTGTACTTGCCGAGGTGCGCATCCTGGGGGCGGGCATTGCGGTGGATGAGCAACACCCGGCTCCCGTCGGGGGACAGGACATAGCCGAGCGTGCCGATGATGGGGGTGTAGGGCATGGCGCGCTGCATACCGGATCCGCCGGGATGGGGTAGTTTGCGGCACCAACTCGGAGAAGGAGGGGCTGTGGCCCGGCTCGTGGGAGTGATGCTCGCCGTCGCGGGGGCAGTGGTGCTGTGGATGGGATTGAAGGCGAAGGACTCGCTCACCGAGCGCGCCAGCGAACTGCTCACCGGCGGTTACACCGAGCGGACCACGCTGTACCTGGCCGGTGGGGGCGCGGCGCTGGCCGGTGGAATTCTGCTGGTGCTGTTCGGCGGCGGGGGCCATAAGCGCAGGTAACAGCGAGGAAAGGGCGTTGAGAGGCCTGGGAGGCGGTGCCATGGTCGGCCCGCCATGAAGCGTTCCCTGCCCCTGCTTGCCCTGATCTCTTGTGCCACCCCCTCCACCCCAGGCCCCGCAGCGGGCGCCCCCGCGGCGGCCCTGCGGCCGGAGGAAGTCCACCTGGCGGACCTGCGCCAGCTCACCTTCGGCGGGGAGAACGCCGAGGCCTACTGGTCCTTCGACGGGAAGCACCTCTCGTTCCAGGCGAACCGGGGGGACATGGGGTGTGACCGCATCTTCCGGATGACGGTGGACCCCTTCTCCGAGGCCCAGGTCTCCAGCGGCAAGGGCGCCACCACGTGCGCCCACTTCCTGCCGGGGGACCAGGAGCTCATCTACGCCTCCACGCACCTGGGGGGCGAGGCGTGCCCGCCCAAGCCGGACCGCTCCATGGGCTACGTGTGGGCGCTCTACGACAGCTACGACATCTTCAAGTCGAACGTGGATGGCAGCGGGGTGACGCGGCTGACGGAGACGCCTGGGTACGACGCGGAGGGCACCGTCTGCGGCAAGGACGGCTCCATCCTCTTCACCTCCACCCGGGACGGGGACATCGACCTGTACCGCATGGACAAGGACGGGGGGAACGTGCGCCGGTTGACGGACGCCCCCGGCTATGACGGCGGGGCGTTCTTCAGCGCGGACTGCTCGAAGATCGTCTGGCGCGCCTCGCGCCCGAAGCCCGGCAAGGAACTGGAGGACTACCAGGGGCTGCTCGCCCGGGGGCTGGTGCGGCCCTCGAAGCTGGAGCTGTTCGTGGCCAACGCGGACGGCTCGGAGGCCAAGCAGATCACCTATCTCAACGCGGCCTCGTTCGCCCCGTTCTTCCACCCCAACGGCCAGCGCATCCTCTTCTCGACGAACTACGGGGACCCCAAGGGCCGCGAGTTCGACATCTGGGCGGTGAACGTGGACGGCTCGAACCTGGAGCGCATCACCACCGCGCCGGGCTTCGACGGCTTCCCCATGTTCTCGCCGGACGGCAAGTGGCTGGCGTTCTCCAGCAACCGGGCCACGGAGCCGGGCAAGGGGGACACCAACGTGTTCCTGGCGCGCTGGGTAGAGGACGCCAAGCCGGTGGCGGCCGTCCCCACCCCCGCGGATCAGGTAGCGAAGGACGCCGCCTTCCTCGCGGCCCCGGAGCAGGAAGGCCGGGGCATCGGCACGAAGGGCCTGGAGGCCTCGGGGGCCTACATCGAGAAGCGCTTCGGGGACCTGGGCCTGAAGCCGGCCGGTGACGGCGGCACCTTCCGCCAGGCGTTCCCGGTGACGGTCTCGGCGAAGCCGGGCCCGAAGACGCAGGTGTCCCTGGGCGGCAAGGCGCTCCCGGCGGACGCCTACACGGTGCTGGGCTTCTCGGCGCAGGGGGCGGTGCAGGGGCCGCTGGTGCTGGCGGGCTACGGCATCGCCGAGCCCTCGCTGAAGGTGGACGACTACGCGAAGCTCGACGTGAAGGGGAAGATCGCCGTGGTGCGCCGCTTCGTCCCGGACAGCCCGGAGTTCGCCGAGACGGAGAAGCAGCGCCGCTCCGGCGACCTGCGGCACAAGACGTGGGTGGCGCGGGAGAAGGGGGCCAAGGCGCTCGTGGTGGTGGACTGGCCGGTGGCCCCCACGCCGCAGCCGAAGGACTGGGCGATGCCCACCGAGGCCGCCCTGCCGTCCCCCTCCATCGAGGGACCGGGCGACGCGGGCATCCCCGTCATCGTCGTGAAGCGCTCGGCGCTGGAGCCGCTCATGGCCCGGCTGAGTGGGGGCAAGCGCGTGGAGGCGCGCCTGGAAGTGGAACTGGAGCGCGAGACGCAGCAGACCTTCAACGTGGCGGGGCTGCTGGAAGCAGGGGAGGGCAAGCAGCCCGGAATGGTGGTGATCGGCGCCCACTACGATCACCTGGGGCTCGGTGGACGGAACTCCCTGGCTCCGGACAAGCGCGAGCCGCACGTGGGGGCCGATGACAACGCCTCGGGCGTGGCGGCGCTGCTGGAGATCGCCCGGCAGCTGAAGGAGAAGCGCGCGGAGCTGCGCCGGGACGTGCTCTTCCTCGCCTTCTCCGGGGAGGAGTCGGGGGTGCTGGGCTCCTCGTACTTCACGCGCGCGCGCGGGGAGGCGGGGATGAAGGACGTGGCCGCGATGCTGAACCTGGACATGGTGGGAAGGCTGCGCGGCAACACGCTCTCGGTGCTGGGGGCGGAGTCGGCCGAGGAGTGGAAGCCGCTCGTCGCCGCCGCCTGCGAGCAGGCGCGCGTGCAGTGCACCACGGGAGGGGACGGCTACGGCCCGAGCGACCACTCCCCGTTCTACGCGGCGGGCGTGCCGGTGCTGCACTTCTTCACCGGGACGCACTCGGACTACCACAAGCCTTCGGACACGGTGCAGGCGCTGAACGTGGCCGGTATCACCCGGATCGCCGACATCACGGCCGCCATCGCCCGGGGGCTGGGGGAGCGCCCGGCGCTGACCTACCGGAAGCTGCCCTCGCCGGCGCCGCAAGGCGACATGCGCAGCTTCAACGCCTCGCTCGGCACGGTGCCGGACTACGCGGGGCCGCCGAACGGGCAGAAGGGCATGCTGCTCGCGGGGGTGCGCGCCGGGGGCGCCGCGGAACAGGCGGGCCTGAAGCGGGGGGACATCCTCGTGAAGCTCGGCACGCACGCGGTGGGCAGCGTGGAGGACCTGATGTACGTGCTGAACAGCGCCAAGCCGGGCGAGACGGTGACGGCGGTGGTCCTCCGCGACGGCAAGGAAGTGCCCCTGCCGGTGACCTTCCAGGAGAGCAAGCGGCCCCGGTAGTGGGAGGAGGGCGGTTGAGGTAGGCTCCAGGCCATGTCGCATCCCAAACCGCCCCCCAAGAGCCGTGCGGACAAGGTCTACACGGCGCTCCAGGGAGATGACGAGTTCAGCACCTTCTCCATCGACCCGGACCGCAAGCCCAAGGTGGTGCTGGACACGAACGAGTCGGTCCGGGCGGTGGCCACGCCCATCTCCCGGTCGATCATCCGCTTCTTCCGCAAGGTGTTCGGCGAGTAGCCGCCGCCCCTGGGGCTCCCTACTTCTTCTTGATGGTGAGCTTCGCCTCGGTGGTCTTGCCCGCGCCCGCCGCGGTGATGGTGGCGGAGCCGGGCTTGACGGCCTTCACGTTGCCGGTGGCATCCACGGTGGCGATCTTCTCGTCGCTGGAGGTGAACGAGAAGCTGACGCCCTTGATGGCGGCGCCGTCGGTGCCCTTGGCCACGGCGGCCAGGGTGGCCGTCTCGCCGACCTTCAGGGTGGCGGGGACCGTCTCAAGGGCGACGGCGGAGATCTCCGGCAGGGCCACGACGACCTCGAACCCCTGCTTGAGCTCACCGGAGGTGGCCGTCACGGACGTGGTGCCCACGCCCTTGGCGACGAGCTGGTTGCCCTGGACCTCGACGATGGCGGGGTCGGCGCTGGTGAACGCCACCGGGGCGTCCTTCACGGGCTGGCCCGCGTCGTCCAGCACCTGGCTGTCCACGGCGGCCGTGGTGTCCAGCCCCGTGAGGGACAGGGGCGCGCCCTTCACGGCGATGCTGGCGGGGATGCTCACGGTGACGGGCACGGTGGCGCTCTTCTCCCCGCTCTTCACGGTGATGGACGCCGAGCCGCTCTTGCCCGCCGTCACCGTGCCGGAGGGGTCGACCTGGGCCACCTTCCCGTCGCTGGAGGCGTACTCGAACTTGGAGTCCTCGACGGGCTTGCCGTCGGCGGTGAGCGCGCGGGCCTGCAGGGCCTCCTTCTGGCCGGCGGAAGAGAGCGACACCTGCGCGGGCTTGACGTCGATCTTCTCGACCTTCTGGCAGCCAGCGGCCGTCAACGAGACCGCGGCCACGAGCATCACGGGATGAAACAGTGACTTCATGATGGATTCTCCTGCGGATAAAGCTTGCAATTCAAAGGATTGGGGGAAGCCCCCGCGAACCCATACCAAATTGTGAGTGTCTTCACCTACTCTCTGATGTGTCACCGCCCTTTTCCTGGCTCAAACCCGTGACTGCTCCAGCCCCTTTGATCACCGATATTTGGAACACCGTCCGTTTCCACGAATTGCCGCCGTTGCCGCTCGTGCGCCACGCGCAGGTGGAGGCCTGGGTGCGCCGCCTCCGGGAGGAAGCCCCGGACGTGTTTCAGGTGGAGACCGCGGGACACTCGGTCGAGGGCCGGGCACTTCACCATGTCTGGTTTGGCCGGGGCCCGAAGCACGTCTTGCTCTGGTCCCAGATGCACGGCGACGAGCCCACGGCCACCACGGCGCTGTTCGAGCTGTTTGAATACATCCGGCGGGACCGCGAGCACCCCCGGGTGGAGGCCTTGCTCGCGGGGCTCACCGTGCATGCGGTGCCCATGCTCAACCCGGATGGGGCCGAGCGCTTCCAGCGGGTGAACGCCCAGGGCATCGACATCAACCGGGACGCGCTGATGCTCCAGACGCCGGAGGGCCGCACCCTCAAGGCCCTGCGCGACCGGCTCCAGCCCTCTTTGGGCTTCAACCTTCACAACCAGGACTGGCGGACGGCGGTGGAGAAGACGCGCAAGCCGGCCTCCATCTCGCTGCTGGCGCCCGCCTTCGACGAGGCGCGCGGCGACAACCCGGGGCGGGTGCTCGCCAAGAAGGTCTGTGCGGTCATCCGGGACGCGCTCGAGCCTCTCATTCCGGGCCAGATTGGCCGGTACAGCGATGCCTTCGAGGTCCGTGCCTTCGGGGACAACATCGGCCGCTGGGGCACGCCCACGGTGCTCATCGAGACGGGCCCCTGGCCCACGGCGGACCATGACGAGGCGCTGCGCCGGTTGAACTTCGTGGCCCTGGTCACGGCGCTGGAGGCGCTGGTGAACGGGCAGGCGGAGGCGGCGGACCTGGGGCGCTACGACTCGATTCCCCTGAACGAGAGCAAGGGCCTGCTGCGCCTCGTGGTGAAGGGCGTCCAGGTGTTCGGCGAGGCCGGGGAGGCCTTCACGGCGGACCTGGGGGTGGCGGCGAGCCCCGCGGTGCGGAAGAAGGCCGGAGCGGCCGTGGCGGTGATGGCGGGCGAGATCGCGGAGCTGGGAGACCTGCGCGTCTTCGGGGCGCTGGAGACGGTGGACGGGGCCGGGCTCACCGTGGTGCCGCTGCCCCCCGAGCCGCCGAAGGAGGGCGACACGGTGCCGCTGCCGCCGCGGGGGGACTGCACGGTGCGGGTGGGCCAGCCTGCGGAGCTGATGCTCTTGCGCGCGGCCCCTGCGCCCGGCCTGTGGCGCGTGGAGCGCCTCATCCGGTTCGAGCGCTAAGCCAGGGAAACAGCAGGCATTCCGTAGAACTCAGGAATTCTTGCTTGACTGTGAAATATCAGGATTACAGTATAAACGTCCATGTTAGAATCTGGACGTTTACGCGCGTACTCCCGGCTCCTGAAGCTCAACCTTCCCGAACTCGGCCTGTTTCCCCTGATTGGCTTTGGGATTCTGGCGGCGGACATCCAGGGCGCGAGGCCCTGGCAGCTGTGTCTGGCGTTCCTGCTGTTCAGCCTGTGCTGCTCCACGCTGTCCATCGTGCTGGATGACATCGAGGGCTACCGCGACGGCGTGGACCAGACGCATGCGCTGGCCGCGAAGCGGAACATCACCAAACCCCTGCTCACCGGGGAGCTGACCCTGCCGGAGGCCTGGAAGGCGGCGGCGGCCATTGTCCTGTTCGCGGCGGTGACGGGCACGGGGCTGGTGTGGCTGACCCCCGCGCCGGCGGTGGCGACGCTGGGGCTGCTGGTGGTGACGATGGCGGGCGTCATCCAGTACTCGTGGGGCACCAAGCTGTCCTACCGGGGCCTGGGCGAGCTGGTCGTCATCTACGGGGCGACGATGACGGTGCTGCTGCCGGTGTGGCTGCTGCGAGGCCACCTGGACACGGCGACGATCTGGGTCGCGCTCATGGCCGGCATTCCCTACGCCGCGCAGATCGCCATCTCGAACGCGGTGGACTACGACGGGGACAAGGCCAGCGGCCGGCGCACCCTGACGGTGATGGTCGGCGCCCAGCGCGCGCCCTGGATTGCCCTGACGCTCCTCGGGCTGTTCTGGGGGCTGTTCGTGGCGGGCCTGGCCACGCGCACGTTGCCGCTGGCGGTCATCACGTGGCTGGTGCTGCTGCCCAACCACGTGCGTGTGCTCCGCTGGGCCTTCGAGGGCCGGTATGCGGACTCCCGGCTCCTGTCCTTCAAGACGATCCGGCTCCAGCTCGGCGTGTCGTGCCTCTCGCTCGCGGCCGGGGCGATCCTCGGTTAGGCGCTGGGCGCAGCGGCTGGGGCGCCCCGGTGACGCAGGCGCACCGAGAGCCCCTTCGGGTGCATGGTGAACGAGAGGACCTCCCGGACCTGGTCCGGGGGGCCGATGCGCTCGACGTCGAAGTTCTGGAAGAGGGTGGCGAGCACCACCCGCATCTCGAGCAGCGCCAGGGTCCGGCCCGGGCACATCCGGGGGCCTGAGCCGAAGGCGAAGTGGCCCATCGGATCCGACGAGCCGCCGCCGGGCTGGGCCAGCCAGCGCTCGGGCTGGAAGGTCTCCGGCTCGGCGAACTGCGAGGCGCTGCGGGACACCGGGCGCAGGAGGGCCCAGGTCGCCGTGCCCTTGGGCAGGACGACATCCTCCAGCACCAGGTCCGTGTTCGTCTCCATGAACATCACTGGAACCACGGGGCGCAGCCGCATCGCCTCGTTGGCGATGGCATTGGCGTAGGACAGCTTCCCGGCGGTGTCGATGTCCCCGGGAACCATGGCCTCGCCGAGCACGGTGCCCAGCTCCTCGCGCAGCGCGGCCACCGCCTGGGGACGGTTGCAGAGCTCGTGGACGGCCCACGCCAGGGTGTGCGCGGTCGTGTCCTCTCCGCCGCCGACAATCTGCAAGGCATTGCCGAGGATCGTCTGCTTGGGGAAGGGCTGGCCTGCCTCGTCCCGGGCACAGGCCATGGCCTCCAGGAAGTTGGCGGGCTGCTCGGCCCGGGAGGGGTCCGCGGCGAGGCGGGCGCTCGCGCCATCGACGAGCCCGGACACCCAGGTGCGAAGCTCCTCGAGCACCCGGTCCAACCGGCGGTCGACGGGGAGCTTGAGGAAGCGCCAGTAGGGGACGATGGCGGTGAGCCGACGGTTGAAGGCCGCGAAGATCTCATCGAACTTGCGCTGGAGCTCGTCCTCGCCGCCGCCGAGCGCGTTGACGTCATGGCCGAAGGCCAGCTGCGTCGTCACATCGACGGCGAAGCGCTGCAGGTCCTCGGACAGCGCCACGGGTTGCCCGCTGTCGGCGGCCAGCTTCCAGCGCCGGTAGAGGCGCTCGGCGACGTCCTTGAGCGTGGGGTAGAAGGTCTTCAGGTTGCGGTTCGAGAGCGCCACCATGGTGAGCCGCCGCAGCGAGCGCCAAGGGGCGCCCTCGGCGGACAGGACGCCCGGCGTGCCCATCTCGGCGAACACCGTGGCGAAGCTGCTCATGCGCCGGAAGTTCTCGGGGCGCTGCCGGAGGATCTGCTGCACGAGCGCGGGCTTGGACACCGCGACGACGTCCCGGGGCCCCAGGCGGAACCGGAAGATGGAGCCATAGGTCGTCTCCCAGCCCTCGATGACCTGATGCATCCGGTCCGAGAGGAGCTCCAGGGCGTTGCCCACGAGGGGATAGCCCGAGGGGCCCGGCAGCTCCGCGATGGACCGGAGGCGGGCGGCGCGCTGGGGGCCCGCGGCCTCGCGGAGCGCCCGGACATCCGCGAACAGACCGTCCTCGCGCACCTGGGCAGGACAGGCGCGCAGACACTGGGGCCCCTCCAGCCGCTGGCCGGAGGTGGTGTCGAAGCGCCAGCGGTGGTTCCGGCAGACGAGCTCGGTGCCATGCTGCTCGCCCTCGCCGAGGAGCGCGCCCTGGTGGGGGCAGCGCCCCTCGAACACCTTCAGGCCAGAGGGGGCGCGGACCGCCACCAGATCAATGCCATCCACGGACAGGGCGAAGGGGCCGGGGCCGCGCAGCTCCTCGGTCCGGGCGATGTGTGTCCAGACATTCGAGGAGGGCTCGGCGGAGCCCTTCTGTTCATCACTGGGTAGTGCCATGAAGACACACTAGCAAGTCGCGTCAGGGTATGGTCGTTCGGATTCACCACCCGAGAGGACGCCATCAATACCGAGCAAGCCCGCGAGTTCTACCAGCAGTACCTGGACACCCTCTACCACGAGCGCCGGATCAGCGAATTCCCCCGGTTCTTCCACGAAAGTTTGGTGGTCCATCCCCCCTTCCCGGGAGAGCTGTCCTTTGCCGGGGTGAGGGGCGCGACGCAGATGCTGGTGGAAGGGTTTTCGGATTTCCGGGTGACGCCGGGGCCATTCCTCTACGCGGACAACATGATCGCGGCGCGGCTCACCGTCACGGGAACCCATACGGGGCCCTACATGGGAATCCCGCCGACGGGGAAGAAGATCCAGGCCATCGCGCACACGCACTACCGGCTGCACGAAGGCAAGATCGCCGAACTCTGGGATTGCACGGACGCACTGTCGCTGTTGCAGCAGCTGGGCGTGCTTCCCCCGATGCCGTAGCGCGATGCCCAAACACAACTCAGACACATCCAGGAACCCTCCGGCGGGCGGAGGCGTCACGGCCTCCGTCAGGGTGAGAGGGGCCCGCGAGAACAACCTCAAGAACATCGACGTGGACATCCCGCGCGATGCGCTGGTGGTGTTCACGGGCGTCTCGGGCTCGGGCAAATCCTCGCTCGCGTTCGGGACGCTCTATGCGGAAGCGCAGCGGCGCTACTTCGAGTCGGTGGCCCCGTATGCGCGGCGCCTGATGGATCAGGTGGGCGTGCCCGAGGTGGACGCCATCGAGGGCTTGCCCCCGGCCGTGGCGCTGCAGCAGCAGCGCGGCAGCCCCACGACGCGCTCCTCGGTGGGCAGCGTCACCACGCTGTCGAACTCGCTGCGCCTGCTCTACTCGCGGGCGGGACACTATCCACCTGGACAGGAGCACCTGGCGGCGGAAGCGTTCTCGCCGAATACGCCCGCGGGGGCCTGCCCGCGGTGCCACGGGCTCGGCCGGGTGTACGAGGTGACCGAGCGCTCAATGGTGCCGGATGACTCGCTCACCATCCGCCAGCGCGCGGTGGCCGCGTGGCCGCCCGCGTGGCACGGGCAGAACCTCCGCGACATCCTCGTCACCCTGGGCTACGACGTCGACCGCCCTTGGAGGGAGCTGCCCCAGAAGGACCGGAACTGGATCCTCTTCACGGAGGAGCAGCCCACGGTGCCGGTGTACGCGGGCTTCACGCCGGCGGAGACGCGCCAGGCGCTCAAGCGCAAGGAGACGCCCAGCTACATGGGGACGTTCACGAGCGCGCGCAAGTACGTCCTGCAGACCTTCGCCACCACGGAGAGCGCGTCCATCAAGAAGCGGGTGTCGCGGTACCTGCTGAGCACCGAGTGCCCGGAGTGCGAGGGCAAGCGGCTGAGGCGCGAGGCGCTCTCGGTGACCTTCGCGGGGCTCGACATCGGTGAGCTGTCGAAGCTGCCGCTGAGCCGCGTGGCCGAGGTGCTGCGCCCCACGGCGGAGGGAACCGCACCCGGGCTGGCGAAGCTGAGGAAGGAGCACCCGGAGAAGGCGCTTGTCGCCGAGCGGTTCACCCAGGATGTGCTGGGACGCATCCGGGTGCTGACGAATCTCGGACTGGGTTACCTCTCCCTGGATCGCAGCACGCCTACGCTCTCGCCCGGAGAGCTCCAGCGGCTGCGGCTGGCCACACAAATTCGCTCTCAGCTCTTCGGGGTGGTGTACGTGCTCGACGAGCCCTCGGCGGGGCTCCATCCGGCGGACACCCAGGCGCTCCTGGCGGCGCTCGGACAACTGAAGGCGGCGGGCAACTCGCTCTTCGTGGTCGAGCACGAGGTGGACGTCATCCGCGAGGCGGACTGGATCGTGGACGTGGGACCGGCGGCGGGGGAGCAGGGGGGACACGTGCTCTACAGCGGTCCGCCCGAAGGGCTCATGGCCGTCGAGGCCTCCCAGACGCGCCGCTACCTGCTCGGACACGGCGGGGCGGTGAGACGGACGCCTCGCCAGCCCACGGGGTGGCTGCGCCTGGAAGGCGTCACCCGCAACAACCTGCGCGGCCTCGATGCCAGCTTCCCCCTGGGCGTCTTCACCTCCGTGACGGGGATTTCAGGCTCAGGCAAGTCGAGCCTCGTGAGCCAGGTGCTGGTGGAACTGGTGTCGAAACACCTGGGCCACGAGCTTGAACAGGAAGAGGACGAGGGGGAGGAGCTGGAGCGCACGCCTACCCTCACCGAGGGAGGCCGCATCGCGGCGGGACTGGAAGGCGTCACGAGGCTGGTGCGCGTCGACCAGAAGCCCATCGGACGGACCCCACGCTCCAACCTGGCGACCTACACGGGGCTTTTCGACAGCGTGCGAAAGCTCTTTGCCGCGACCAAGGCCGCGAAGGCCCGGCGCTACGATGCGGGGCGGTTCTCCTTCAACGTCCCCAAGGGGCGCTGCGAGACGTGCGAGGGCGAGGGATTCGTCAGTGTCGAGCTGATCTTCCTGCCGGACGTCTTCGCGCCTTGCCCCACGTGCCACGGCGCCCGTTACAACGCGAAGACGCTGGAGATCCTCTACAAGGACAAGAACATCGCGGACGTCCTGGGCCTGACGGTGGACGGGGCCTACGCCTTCTTCGAGGACGAGCCGCACCTGCGCCGGGCCCTGGGAGTCCTGAGGGAAGTCGGCCTCGGCTACCTACGGCTGGGCCAGCCCGCCACGGAGCTCTCCGGAGGAGAGGCCCAGCGAATCAAGCTCGCGACCGAGCTACAGCGGGTGCAGCGAGGCAACACGCTCTACGTCCTGGACGAGCCCACGACGGGACTGCACCCAGCGGACGTGGAGAAGCTCCTGGTGCAGCTCAACGGGTTGGTGGACCAGGGCAACACCGTCATTCTCGTCGAGCACGACATGCGCGTCGTCTCCCAGAGCGACTGGGTCATCGACATCGGCCCAGGGGCAGGAGACGAAGGGGGGAGGGTGGTCGCCGCAGGAACCCCCCAGGACGTCTCCAAGTCACCCAAGAGCCGCACCGCGCCATTCCTCAAGAACTTCCTCAAATCCATGGAGAAGGAGGCGTGAGACGAACGACAAGCATGGGGTCAACGCGCTTCCAGCTCGTGGAAAATCACCCCATCCAACTCCAGACGGCGTACCGCCTCGACCAGACGCTCCGTAGCGACGATAAAGCCAGGCGCCTCTTTCAACCGGAACACATCCAAGCCGGTGGGCACTGAGGTGATATCAAGCCAGAACTTTTCTGGCAGCGTTAGCGGGTCGTTTCCACACTTCGAGCATGGTGAGGGGCGCTCTGGCGGTAAGCAGTTGGGATGAAATCTGCCGTGGAGTTCCAACTGGAGTTCCCGGAGTTCTGGCGGAGGCTTCGCGCGGAAATGCACATTCAGTGAGCACCCCTTGAGGCCACGCACGCCAGCTTCTTGCAGCCGTTCCAGTGCCTCTCGTCGTAGGTAAAGAGACCAGGGGTTCTGCATGAAGAGCTGGCCAAAGTGACCCGAGGCGGGGCCCTCCATGGGACCGAACCGGGTTCCTGGCTCCAACAGCGCATCCTTGGGCGCGAACGGACGCACCAGCTCGCGCAAGCGGAGAAACTCCTCGAACGGGACAGGCCAGGAATCGGTCAGCTTTTCCAGCTCCCCTGCTCGAAGTGAGGATAGGTCGACGCACGGATACTGAAGGCCCACGATTGCCCCCCCAGCGCGGCACACGGAGCAGGGCTGTACGCCAGGCAGTCCCCATCGGTGCTTGGCATTTCCCAGGTTGCCTGTGAAGTGTGGCGCCGTCCCCTTGAACTCGTAAAGCTTCATATGGTTTTTACGCTCAGTACGGATCTACGGGGCTTGGAGCTGAGGACCTTGGGGAACAAGCCGGTGTCCATAGGGGATGATGGGTCCAACGATGTCGAAGCGGTACGTTAGCTCAAAAGCTTTACGTATCAACTCTTCTTGAGTGAGACGCTGGCGGAGGTTGTTTCGCATGAACTCTCGCCATGCCTCGTTCCAGAGCCCTCCTCGCCCATCGCCACCATGGATGCGTTGGTGAGCCCGTACGGGGATGGCCATCGTCCAGTCATGGACGTTGATGCCATGCGCCCGGAACCATTCACGGAATTCGTTGGCTTGGGGAAACAAGTGATGTTTGCGCAGCGTGCCCTCAAGCCGAGGGAAGGCAGGGAGAAAACCGTAGCGATAGCGGAAGTGAAACGTCATCAAGGGACGGGCATCATCTCGAAGGCCTGCACGTCTCCAGTTGCGATGAGGACCTGGTGCTCGGGGAGGAGGCCGGAAACCTCTCGTCAACTCAGCGTCGTGGGCCAGGGGGGCGCTCGTCACTGCTTCCCTGTTGACGTCTTCGCAGCGGAAAACACCGCACTCTTCCTCCTCGCATGCGAAGACGACGCATTGGTCAGAGTGGGGGTTGTCACACGCGCTTCGCTCTTCCTGGGCTGTTTCCTTCCAGGCGAGTACGGCAGGTGTCGCACTGCCGCATGCGAGAAGCGATAGCCCTGTCGCGAATAAAAGTAAAAAACATGAATAGTGCAGAGGACGCTTCATTGTGAGGTTGCAGAGCGGTGGCTGAGTCATCGATATCGAACCTGGGGCCGATCCTATCCTGCCAGCCTTTGCGGATCTGCGTCCTGCTCTTGAAGTTGCTTCTCCATCCATGCGCTTTCATGGAAGGTCTTGTCGAGCATGGCTTGCTCGATAGCGCGCGTTTCCTTGTACTCTCTGCACTCGGCGGCCAGGGTCCATTTGGCGTGGATGCCCATGTCTTCCAGTTCGCGACGGATATCTTGGAGGGCTAACCGGAAGAATTCCTTCCTGGGATTGACCTTGTTTACCTGCATCCGGACAAACCGTTTGTGGAGTTCTCTCTCAAGGGCTGGAGCGTCTTCGCTCGAGATGAGCGAGTGCACATCAAACTCGAAAGGAACACTGGCATCGCCAAGCTCTTTGATGCGGTCGAGAGGCTCCAACCGCCGCGTCAGCCCAATCTTGTAAACGTCTTCGCCGAAGGAACCAATATTGGAAATGACGTAGACGTGCCCAGTCTTGGTCTGTTGCGCCATGGAGAGCGCACGCTGATTCTTTTCCTCCGCGCTCTTCAGTCTTTCCTGCAACTCGCGGAGCTGGTCCTCATACCGGGCTTTCTGCTCATCGCTCGCCTTCTCAATCTCGCGTTGAGCCTTCTCCATGGCTTTGCGCAAGACCTCTTCCTCTTTTTGGGCTTCCTTCATCGCGCGCTCGTACTCGCGCTGGGCCTTCTCTTCTTCCCGGATCCGCTCCTTGAGAACACGCTGTTCCTCTCGCTCCTTTTCCTTGAGTTCTTGTGTGACTGCGGCCCAGTGGAGTTCATCGAGACGGACTTGGAGATACTCGGGTGTGATGCGGGCGTTCCGGAACGCTTTGCCGTTGTTGTTCACGATGTTGAAGGCATCCCGGATCTTTTGAGCGAGGGTTCCATGGTTGTCGCTCTTGAGGCTGAGGAGGATGGTATCCACCTTGCCGTTGAACGCATCGAGAACGAAGTCGATGGCCGTGCTCTTGCGGCTTTCCTCGACGTAGTCGCAAGCGGCGGCCGTCCCGGATTTGATCATCCGGCGCATCGAGTCGCGGGCGGACTTGAGCCGCTGGCCGGATTCCGCGTGCCCGAACTCTTCGGCGAGTTCATCCAGGAGGCCATAGGTCGGTATGACATACTGATTACCGTACCCCTCGATGACGTTCTTGAGCGCATCGATGGTTCGCTTCAGTTCCTCGATGGTCTGCACCGTCAAGGAGGACTCTGCCTCCAGCTCCCGGGCGCGTTTGTAGGCGGTCTCGACCACTGCACTTGCTTCTGCGGCAGCGTCCGCGAGGATGGCGCTGGCCTTGTTCTTGGTCACCTGGAGTTCGGCGGTTGCGCGATCCCGATCCGTCTGGATCGCGGCGCGGGTCCGCTCATTCTCCGCCAGAACTGAGGCCAGCATCCGCTCCTGGTTCTCTTGAGCACGCGCTTGCACCTCTTCTGCGCGCCGCTCGGCAGCCTGGATGATTTCTTGAGCGTGCTGCTCTGCATTCGGAATCCGGCGGTACGGCTCAAGGACTTTATTGTCGGCCTCCAGATCTCTCACTCGCTCCTGCAATGAGCCAATCTCTTCGCGTGCCTGTTGAAGTAAGGCGTTGGCGGAGCGGGCCCTTGTCTGGAAGACCGTGAGCGCTATTGTCAAAGCAAAAATCAACACTGCCATGATGACGGCCATCTCAAAACCCCCACTTGTACATGCTGGACCGCCGGGCACGATCAGCATGGATGCCCGATTGTCGGCCGGTACCCCCTTCCATGGCAAGTGCCGCTGGGTTTGGGCTCAGGCTGTACCCCTTGAGAAGTATGGACAGCGAAGAGACCAGCCGTTACGTGCCCAGACCCAGCCTGGTTGCAGGTGTGCGCATGCGCTCTGCTTCCACGCAGCTTTCCCGGCCGTCCTTCACTTCGCGCAGAGGCAGCTGATCAAGAAACAGACGTACTCCCGCTCCAAGCTGCCCTTGGTGCGCCGGGACCGTTCTTGAGTCAGGGGCGGGAACTGGTAAGAGCCTGCTCCGACGCGCTCACCCCCTGAAGCCCGCCCGCTGGGCGAGCTCCCACCGAGAAAGCCGCCCTCATGTCATCCGTCGATCCGAACCTGCGCCGGGAAGTCTTCGGCTGGTACAGCCACAGGCTGGGCATGGACATGCCCGTTGTCCGCTACGGCCACTGGGGCCCGGCGATGCTGCTCTTCCCCACGGCGGGAGGAGACTTCCTGGAAGCCGAGCGCATGGGGCTCATCCAGTCCGTGGCGCACCACCTGCTCTCCGGCCGGTTCCAGATCTTCAGCATCAACAGCATCAACCCCTGGGCCTGGATGAACCCAGGCATCCCCGTGCATGAGAAGGCCCACAACCAGGCGCGCTTCTCGGATTACGTCGAGCAGGAGGTGGTGCCGCACATTCGAGGCTGCCTGGGCAACGGCCACGCGCGCATCGGCGCCGTGGGGGCCAGCTTCGGGGCGTTCCACGCCGCCAACGCCTTCTTCCGGCGGCCGGACCTGTTCGAGCTGCTCCTCGGCCTGGGCGGCTTCTACGATCTCCAGCCAGAGTTCCTCCACGGGTTCTGGAGCGACGAGGTCTACTTCAACAACCCCGTCTCCTACGTGCCGAACCTGCCCGAGGGCTCCAACATGGACCTCCTGCGCCACCACAGCCGGATCCACCTGGTGACGAGCCGTGGCGCCTGGGAGAACCCTGGCTACTCCGAGCACCTCAGCCACCTGCTGCACCAGCGGGGCATTCCGCACAACCTGGACATCTGGGGCGAGGACATGCCCCACGATTGGCCCACCTGGTACCGGCAGCTCGACCACTACGTCGCGGAGCGGCTCGGGTACTGAGCCACCCCGCGCGCTTGCTCGCTAATGCAGTTGCCCCTCGGCCAGGGGCGGCGCCTTGGGCAGATCGAGCGCGGGGTTGCGCGTGAAGAAGCCCACGGGCAACAGCTTGAAGCCCGCGTGAGCCGTGGGCATCACCGGCCACTCCTCGGGACGCGGGGTGTGCGTCACCCCCAGGGTGTACCAGACCACCACGTCCTCGTTGACCAGGGGCTGGTCGTCCTTCACCCAGGTGGGAAGCCCATCGCCCCCTTGGCTTTGATTGGGGTAGGCCCCCGCGGCGCTCAGCTCCCCGGGGGCGTAACGCGTGGCCCAGAAGGCGTGATTGATGAAGCCCGCGCGCCTGCGGGACAGGTTGTCCGGGGCGGCGAAGGGGAGGGAGTTCTCGCCCGGCACGAGCGCGTAGCCGGTGGGATGTCCCAGCCCATTGCGTTCCTGGGGGTTGATGACGAGCCACCGCCGCGCATTCGCGAGGCTCATGTCGCGCTGGGCCTGCATCTCCGTGCGCAAGGGCTCCATCCGCATGGAGAAGGCATTGCCCTGGGGGTTGGCCGGACCGGGCGGAATGGGCGCGGAGTTCATCTCCAGGACGGAGTTGCGGCGTCCATCCACGTCGAAGTCGAGCCGGAAGTTGAAGAAGTGCTGGTGGTGGACCGCGACCACGCCTTCAGCCACCAGGTGGCCGTACAGGTCATGCTCCGCATGCCCGGCCGAGCCCACGTGCGGAGGCACGGCCTTGGCCAGCATGATGCCCGTCAGGACCGCCTCGACCTCCAGGGAGCCGTCCTGCTTGAAGATGTAGTTGAGCAGGTAGTCGTAGTTTTCGACGACGACCCCGAACGTCACCACGAGCTCGATTCCCAGCCTGGCTTCGTTGCGCTTCAGGTGGGCATCGTAGTGCTTCCAGAGCACCCCACCATCCCGTTCATAGATGGCTACTGCGCGAGGAGTCTCCTGGGCCTTGCCGGAGGGGTCCGTGAAAACAGCGGGAAGGAAGGTGGCGCTGGACGGGACGTCGGCCCCCGGGTCCAGGGGGCTGATCTTGTCCCCGAAGCCGTACTCGCCCACATCGAAGGCGCTTCGCCAGGACCACGTGCTCTGGGGGTCGCCATAGGGCACCACCATCTCGGAGAGCGAGAGGCGGTGGAGGATCTTCCGTTCCCGGCCCTGATCCGCGTAGGTGACCAGGTGGAGGACAGGGCCTTCGCGCGGATGAATGTCCACGCGAAAGCGCCAGTTCTGCCAGCGCACTTCGTTTCCCGAGAGGGAGAAGTTCCTGCCCTCTGGATGGGTCAAGAGGACCGGGTGGGGGCGAGGCCGAAGCGGTCCCACGGACTGCGCGTCATAAGCTCCCACGTCTCTGGGAATCGGGACGTTCCCCTGGTCGATGAGCTCCACCACCCTCTGCTCCGTGAGGTCGACGAGCGCGATCAACCCTTCCACCGGCCGTGCGTAGGTGTAGACCGTGTCACCCTTGAAGAAGGGCAGGGCCTTCACCAGCCGGTGGCTGTTCCGCAGGGGATCTTCCGAAGGCCCCATGGCCCAGATGTCGAGGTAGATGTGGTCCGGGCGATCCACGCCGCGCCGTTGCAAGGCGGCGGTCCATCGCTCGTCCCGCCACACCAGGTCCTTCGCCTGGTCGAAGTCGTGCTTGCTCAGAGGGGGCTGGACGCCGGGGATGAGCGTCCAGCTCTCGACGGCGCCCGGGGGCGTCAACCGGACCACTGCCTCGAAGGTCTGGTTCTGGGCCGTGTCATAGGCCACCACGAGCACTCGCCTCGGGACGGGGCTCCCGGCCTGGAAGCCTTCCAGTTCCTCCTTGGAGGGCTCCTGGGGGACCACCAGGGGAAACACGGTGTTCTCATTCACATGCCCGTGCGCGCGCAGGAGCTGGAGGGCCTGTTCGAACTCCGCCGGGGAAAAGGCCGCCAGCGGGTGGTCAGGCTGCCGGGTCTGAGCGGCTGGCACCGGGGTTCGTCTCCCTCCTGCACAGGAGAGGCCTCCCAGCATCAGCGCCACCAGAAGCCAGGTGCAACGGGATGTATCGCCCATGGGCTGAAACCCTCCTCCGTGCGGGAACGCGTCTGGCGAACCGCCATGGCACGGCAGGGGAAAGGGCGTCCACGCACCGGGGCTGGAGAACAGTGTTAACCGGCCGAAGCCGGCCATGCGGAGCGCAGCGTTCCGGCGATGGTGCGCAGCGCCTCCGCCCGGGGGTGGCCCGGGCGCCAGGCCAGCACGAGCGTCCGGCTGGGCCGGGGAGGGGCGAAGGGCCGCACCACGAGCTGCCCCTGCCGGTTCTCCATGGACACCGCGAGCCGGGGCAGCAGCGTGATGCTGCCAGCCGCCATGACCATCTGCGCCAGCGTCGTCAGGCTCGTGGCCCGGAAGTCCACCTCGTGCGCCCCCACCCGTGTGCACAGCGCCAGCGTCTGGCTGCGAAAGCAGTGCCCGTCCTCCAGGAGCAGCACGTCCTCGCCGTCCAGGTCGCGAAGCTGAACCTGCTTCTTGCGCTCCAGCGGGTGTCCCGGAGGCGCAGCCACCACGAAGGGATCCTCCGAGAGCACCTCGTGCTCCACCGCCTTGTCCATCTCCGCGTCCAGCGCCAGCAGCGCCGCGTCCAGCCGGCCCTCGGCCATGTCGCGCAGGAGCAGCGCCGTCTTCTCCTCGTACAGCCGCAGTTGCAGCTTCGGGTAGTGCTTCACCAGCGCCGGAATCACCTCGGGCAGCACGTAGGGCGCCACCGTCGGAATGGCACCCAGGTGCAGCGGGCCCGCGAAGGGGTCGCCCATCCGCGCGGCGGCCTTGAGGATGTCCTCCGCCTCGGTGAGCACCCGCCGCGCCCGGCCCACCAGCTCCTCGCCCGCGGGCGTGAGCATCACCCGGCGCGCACCTCGCTCGAACAGCCTCACGCCGAGCACCGCCTCGAGCTGCTGAATCTGGGCGCTCAGGGCAGGTTGGGAAACGTGGCAGTGCTCGGCCGCCCGCCGGAAGCCCAGCAGGTCGGCCACCGCCACCACGTACTGGAGCTGCCGCAGGGAGATGTCGTTGAGCGAGGCCATGGGTCCTCCAGGAACCGATAGGCCCTGCCTATCACTCCCATCCAAACGATGTCTTGGCCCGATTGCTGGGAACTCTCTACTTTTCCCAACGTCGAAGCACCCCGAAGCCCTCACGAAGGAGCGAGCCCATGTCCCAGCGTCCCACCCTGACCACCGAAGCGGGAGCCCCTGTCTCTGACAACCAGCACTCGCAGACGGCGGGCCCCCATGGCCCGGTGCTGCTTCAGGACCACCACCTGCTGGAGAAGCTGGCCCGCTTCAACCGCGAGCGCATCCCGGAGCGCGTGGTGCACGCGGTGGGCTCTGGCGCCTACGGCACCTTCGAGGTCACCTCCCAGGAAGTGCCGCGCTACACGCGCATGAAGCTCTTCATCGAGGTGGGCAAGAAGACCGAGGTCTTCCTGCGCTTCTCCACCGTGGCGGGCTCCAAGGGCGCGCCCGACACCGCCCGGGACCCCCGGGGCTTCGCCGTGCGCTTCTACACGGAGGACGGCAACTGGGACCTCGTGGGCAACAACACGCCGGTGTTCTTCCTGCGCGATGGCATCAAGTTCCCGGACTTCATCCACTCGCAGAAGTACGACCCGTACACGAACCGCCAGGAGCCCGACAACGTCTGGGACTTCTTCTCCTACTCGCCGGAGGCCACGCACCAGTTCACCTGGTTGTTCGGGGACCGCGGCATCCCGGCGACGCTGCGGCACATGGACGGCTTCGGCTCGCACACCTTCCAGTGGGTGAACGCGCAGGGCGAACGCTTTTGGGTGAAGTTCCACTTCAAGACGGACCAGGGCATCCGCACCCTCACCACCCCGGAGGCGGAGGCCCTCGGCGGCAAGGATCCGCAGCACCACCAGCGCGACCTGTACCGGGCCATCGAGCGCGGCGAGTTCCCCTCGTGGACGCTCAAGGTCCAGGTGATGCCGGAGGCGGAGGCCGCGAACTACCGCTTCAACCCGTTCGATCTCACCAAGGTGTGGCCCCACAAGGATTACCCGCTCCTGGAGGTGGGCAAGCTCGTCCTCCACCGCACCCCGGACAACTTCTTCGCGGAGGTGGAGCAGGCGGCGTTGGATCCCGCGAACTTCGTGCCCGGCATTGGCCCGTCCCCGGACCGGATGCTCCAGGCGCGCCTGTTCGCCTATGGCGACGCGCACCGCTACCGGCTGGGCATCAACAGCACGCAACTGCCGGTGAACTCGCCGAAGGGCGTGAAGGGGGGCGCGCGCAACTACGGCCGGGACGGGGCCATGCGCTTCGATGGCAACGGCGGGCGGGGCCCCAACTACGAGCCGAACAGCTTCAACGGCCCGGTGCAGACGGACGAGGCCCCCGGCGTGGGGTACGAGGCCAGTGGGAGGACGGGCACCTACGTCCACGGCAAGCACGCGGAGGACAACGACTTCGTGCAGGCAGGCGCCCTCTACCGGTTGATGACGGCTCCGGAGAAGCAGCGGCTGGTGGAGAACATCTCCGGCAGCCTCGCGCAGGTGGGCCGCGAGGACATCATCACCCGCGCCATCGCCCACTTCCGGGCCGCCGACGAGGAGTACGGCTCCCGCATCGCCGCCGCCGTCCAGCAGCTCCGCCGCGCACGCTAGAAAGGACACCGCACCATGAACCCGAAGACCGTGACGAAGGGCAGCAGCGACCTGTCCGCCAAGAACCTGGCCGATGACGGTGACAGCGCCGTGCTGGACCTGGCAAGGACCGCCTTCACCCATGCGCGCGCGGGGAACGTCCCGTATCTGGCCGCGATGCTCGACGCGGGCCTGCCCGCGAGGCTGCGCAACGAGCGGGGCGATTCGCTGTTGATGCTCGCCAGCTACTACGGCCACCTGGAGGCAGCCCGCCTGCTGCTGGAGCGCGGGGCGGATCCGGAGCAGACCAACGATGCCGGGCAGACGCCGCTGGCTGGGGCGGCCTTCAAGGGCGATGCCGCCATCGTCAGGTTGCTCCTGGACCATGGGGCGCGGGTGGATGGCACGGGAGACGATGGGCGCACGGCGCTGATGTTCGCGGCCATGTTCGACAAGCTGGACATCGTGGAGCTGCTGCTCCAGCGCGGCGCGAGCCGGGAGCACCGGGACGCGGACCAGCGTACGGCGCTGGACTATGCCCGGGCGCTCGGAGCAGGGCGCTCGGCCACCCGGCTGGAATCCCCGGCGTCCTGAGCGGTGGGGCTCAGGCGGTGTGTTAACTGGCCTGGTTCCTCGCAAGGGTGCTACCCGCCAGCCCCGGGCCCAGGCAGAATCCGCGAGTGCTTGTCCGCCCGCCCGGACCTGGGGGCTGGACATGAGCATCTTGAGACAACGCTAGGGAGAACCCATGAACCCGCTTCGACAGCTTGCCGAGCTTGGCCAATCCATCTGGGTGGACAACCTCCAGCGCAGCTACATCACGAAGGGCACCCTGAAGAAGTTCATCGATGAGGATGGGCTCACGGGGCTCACCTCCAACCCCACCATCTTCCAGAAGGCGGTGTCGGGCAGCGAGGACTACGAGGACCTCTTCAACGAGGCGAAGGGCAAGGGCCTTTCTGGCAATGACCTCTACGAGAAGCTGGCGGTGCGCGACGTTCAGGGCGCCGCCGACATCCTCCGCCCGGTCTACGACGCCCGGAAGGGCCAGGACGGCTATGCCTCGCTGGAGGTCTCCCCCCTGCTCGCGCACGACACCCAGGCCACGCTGGAGGAGGCCCGGCGGCTGTGGAAGACGCTCGCCCGGCCCAATGTGATGATCAAGGTCCCGGGGACCGAGGCCGGGGTACCGGCCTTCGAGCAGCTCACCGCCGAGGGCATCAACGTCAACGTGACGCTGCTCTTCAGCCAGGAGCGGTACCGGCAGATCGCCGATGCCTACGTCTCCGGGCTGGAGAAGCTCGCCGCCTCCGGCGGGGACGTGAGCAAGGTCGCCAGCGTGGCGTCGTTCTTCATCAGCCGCATCGATGCCATCGTCGACAAGGAGGTGGAGAAGAAGGTGAAGGCGGGCGTCACCGCCGAGCAGAAGAAGGTGCTTGACGCCCTGAGTGGCAAGGTGGCCATCGCCAACGCGAAGCTGGCCTACCGGACCTACAAGGAGATCTTCAGCAGCGCGCGCTGGAAGGTGCTCGCGGGCAAGGGGGCGCGGGTGCAGCGCGTGCTCTGGGCCAGCACCAGCACCAAGAATCCGCAGCTCCGGGACGTGCTCTACGTGGAGGAGCTCATCGGACGCGACACCGTGAACACCCTGCCGCCGGCCACCATCGACGCCTTCCGGGACCACGGCAAGGTGCGCCCGAGCCTGGAGGAGGATCTCGCGGGCGCGGAGGAGACGATGCGCCAGCTGGAGACGAGCGGCATCTCGATCAAGAAGGTCACCGAGGAGCTGGCCACCGACGGCATCCGGCTGTTCGAGGAGTCCTTCGACAAGCTCCTCTCCGCGGTGGGCGAGAAGCTCGGCGCGAAGTAGCGCGCGCCCGCCCCTATGGGGCCGTGAGGCGGTTAGCGGTACCGTGAGGCCTGAATCTCATACATGGCCGCATAACCGCCTCCACGGGCCATGAGCTGGTCGTGAGAGCCCTCCTCGGAGATCCGTCCGTCTCTGAGGACGAGGATGCGATCGGCCATCCGCACGGTCGAGAAGCGGTGGGAGATGAGGAGCGCCATCTTGCCGCTCGTCAGCTCGCCAAAGCGGTTGAAGACGTCGAGCTCGGCCTGGGCATCCAGCGCGGCCGTCGGCTCGTCCAGCACCAGGAACTGCGCATCGCGCATGTACGCCCGTCCGAGCGCGATCTTCTGCCACTCGCCGCCGGAGAGGTCGACGCCGCCCTCGAAGCGCCGGCCCAGCATCTGCTCGTAGCCCAGGGGCAGCTTGTCGATCACCGTGTTGGCGAGGCTCTTCCGGGACGCGTCCGTGATGCGCTCCCGGTCGGTGCGCCACTCGATGCGGCCCACGGCGATGTTGTCGGACGCCGTCATCTCGTAGCGGGCGAAGTCCTGGAAGATCACCCCGATCTGGCTCCAGAGATCCTGGAGGTCGTACTCCCGCAGGTCGATGCCATCGAGGAGGATCTGGCCCGAGGTGGGGTCATAAAGCCGCATCATGAGCTTGATGAGGGTCGTCTTGCCCTGGCCATTCTCGCCAATGAGCGCGATGCGTTCGCCGGGAGCCAGCCGGAAGCTCGCGCCCTGGAGCACGGGCTGCGTCCGGCCTGGATACGCGAAGGAGACCTCCCGGAACTCGAAGCCTTGCCGGATCGGCCGAGGGACTTTGAGCGCCTTCTCGCCCGAGCGGATGACGGGCCGCATCGCGAAGAACGCGAGCATGTCGCTGATGTAGAGGGACTGATCGATGATCCCCACCGCGGAGACGAAGAGGTCCTGAAAGGTGCGGTTCGCCCCGGCGATCGCGCCAATCAAGAAGGTGAGCTGTCCTACGGTCAGTTCACCATGCGCGGTCTGGTACACGACGAAGGCATAGGCGCCGTAGTAGCCGAGGGTGCCCAGCAGGGCCAGCAGGGACAGGCGCGGAAAGGCGCGCTTCCAGAGGCCCAGGACGTCCTCGATGATCTTCCCCGAGAGGGTCTCGTAGCGCTGCATCAGGAAGGGGCTCAGGCCAAAGAGCTTGAGCTCCTTGGCGCTCTCCTTGCTGGCCCCGAGCTGGCGCAGGTATTCGAGCTCACGCCGCTTGGGCGTGTGCCGGAAGTTCATGGCGTAGAGCTGGGCGCCGAAGCGGGCCTCGGCCAGCGTCGCCGGGATGAGACAGACAATGATGTTCAGGAGGATCCACGGCGAGAACACGAAGATGCCGATGCAGAGGCTCACCGTGGTGACCCCCTGTTGCAGAAAGCGGGCAATGGCCTCGACCATGACGAGCCGGTCCGTGGCCTGCACGCGTGCGCGCTCCAGCCGGTCGTAGAAGGAGGGGTCCTCGTAGGTCGCCAGGTCCAGCTGGGAGGCATGCTCCATCAGGCGCAGGCTGACGTGCCGTGTGTACTTCTCGGCGAGCACGACGTTGGCGTACTGGATGGCGCGGGAGAGGATTCCTCCGAGGGCGGCCAGCCCGAACTCGAGCGCGACCAGCCCCACCAACTGCCGGGTCATCTCCCTTCCCGACGACGCCTGCGCGACCGCCGCGTCGACGATCCAGCGCGCCACGGCCAGCACCGCCACGGGAATCAGCGCTGCGGTCATGCGCAGGGCCAGGTTGACCACCACCACGCCCGGGCCTGCGTCCCAGACCATCCGCAGCACTGGGAGGATGTTCTTGATCGAGGACATGCCCGCCTTCGAGCTTGTTGGAGTCACAGCGCGTCCGCCGTTTCGTAGACCAGGCCTTCCACCCATCCTGTTTGCCAGTGATGGTGGAAGTGGTCCACCAGGACATCGTTGCAGGCCAGGTTCGCCACGGCCGCGAGGGTGATGGCCTGGGCCCGGTACGTGTACACGTGCTGGGCCACCGCGTGTCCAGCGCCTGGAGGCACCTGGAGCGAGTCATAGAGTCCGTAGCCTCCACGCGCCCCCAGCGCGATCAACCGGTCAAGGTTCTCGCGGGCCTGCGCGGGCCGGAAACGCAGCGCGAGCAGGGTCAGGGATGGCTTGAGGGCGTCTTCCATGCCCCAGGGCAGGCTGCGGGTGGCGCCCTGGGCAATGGCCGCATCGACCGCTGTCAGCGCGGTCTGTCCGAGCAGCGTGGCGGGGGGGTACCAGAGGAACAGGCTGGGCAGCACGCAGCCGGTCAGAGTGTGCCGGTCCACGGCGTGCGCAGGGGAGGTGGGGGTGAGCATCTTCAGCCAGGTGGTGGTGGCGGCTTCCCGGCGTGAGATCGCCAGAAATCCCGCCAAGGGCGTCCCGGCGGCTTCCTGCGAGGGCATCGCGTCGAAGCGCGCGAAGTCCATCTGTTCGCGCAGCGAACGGACCCGGGCCTCGGCTTCCTCCAACTGCCCGGCGAGGTGCTCCGCGTCATGGGCCGCCGTGGGCCGCGACACCTGCTCAAGCCGGGCAAGCTGTTGCTGAACGCGCTTCACCGGCGCGGAAGGGGGCTCCGTCAGAGGGGCGAGCTGGCGCTGGACCTCCGCGATCACCTCCTCCGTCGAGGCCGTGCGTTCAACCGCCTTGGCGCGAAGGGCAGGGAACGCGCTCAGCAGGTGGGTGCCCGGCGCGGCTTGGAGCTCTTCGCAAAGAACCCCGAGCGTGTCGGCCAGTCCCTGCCGAAGCACCTGGGAGGAGGCAGGGGCGCTCCGCGCGGACCGCAGCGCGCTCTCGATGACGATGAGGGCAGCGGCGAGCATGCCACTCTCGGAGGGGGAGGTGTGCCGGTCCAGAGGCTGCAGGCCACGGGCGTCGTACCGTACGAACAAGTGGCCGTGGTGGCGCTCGAGGCCCTCCACGGCGGAGAGAGACTCCCCCAGCCTGGCCACCCATTCTTCCCGCGTCAGGTAGCCCAGGTGGTAGGCGCTCAGGGGGGCCACGAGCCACAGGGCGATGTCCGTGGGGGACACCCCGGCCGCATCGCCGCGGACTCCGTCCTCGGAGAGGGTGAGCCGGGGGAGTTCGCGGCCCGTCGTGTCCAGGTGCTCGTAGAAGGCCCAGGAGCGCCGGGCCAGGACGCGCATCGGCTCGATGCCGGGGGAGAGCACCGCCAGAGGACCCGGCGAAGCCGTCTGAGGCTTCCGGGCATTCAAGGCGAGGAGCGGGAGCCACCCGAGGAGCAGGGGCAAGGCCCACGGCAAGGCGGCCGGTTTGAATCCTCCCAGGACCCCGAGGATGAGCAGGCTCAGGACGGCCGCCTGCCGCATCTCCAGGGTCATGCGCAGCCCGCCGCCCTTGCCCGCGCGGGCCGACTGGGCATGCGTTGTCCAATCCAGAATCCGGCGCCGGTTGGCCACGAGCCGGTACGAGGCGCGTGCCGTGGCGTCGAGCACGATGCAACTGGTGGGCACCAGGAGCCCCACAGCCAGAAGCAAGCCACCGAGGAGCTGGGGAAGGGTGAGAACGGTGCGGCGCACCCCTGCGGCGAACGAGCCCCGGCGCAATGCGGAGAGCAGCTTGCCCGCCCGGAACATGAGGATGTCGCGGCCAATCCACAGGAACGCGATGAGCGTCCAGGCGCCCAGTTGGTGGGCTGGGAACATCAACCACCCAGCGACGAGCGTGGCCAGGCTCGCGGGACTGTTCAGGCTTCGCAGAATGTCGGTCAGCAGCTTCCAGCGATCGAGCAGCGACAAGTCATTGCGAACCCAGCGGCCTTCCCGGGAGGGCACCCAGGGCAAGAGCCAGGGCAGCAATTGCCAATCGCCCCGAATCCACCGGTGCCAGATGCTTGCGGCGCTTGAGAGGTTGGCGGGCTGTCCCTCGAACAGGACGACGTCGGAGGCCAACGCGACGCGCGCATACATCCCTTCGAGCTTGTCATGGCTGAGGACGCTGTTTTCGGGGATCCGGCCCTCCAGGCTTCGCGTGAAGGCCGCCACGTCATAGAGGCCCTTGCCCAGGAAGTCTCCCACGCCAAAGAGCGCCTGGCTCAGATGGGTCGCGGCAGGGGTCCGGTGGCCTCGCTTGCTGTGGATGATGGACAGGGGCCATGCGCCCGAGGTCAGCCACTTCTCCCGCGAGGGACTGTCCGCCAGGGCGGGCTGGAGCATCGAATAGCCCGCGGTCACCCGCTTGCCGGACGCATCGAAGCGGGCCTGGTTCAAGGGATGGTGGAGGATCGCGACCATCGCGGCCACACTGCCTGGGAGCAGTTGGTTGTCCGCATCGAGCGTGATGACGTAGCGGATGGTGCGCAGGGCGGCGGGGAGGCCGCCCGTGTAGCTGGTGCCGCTGGCGCCGAGGAGGAGATGGTTGAGCTCCTCGAGCTTCCCACGCTTCCGCTCCCACCCCATCCACCGGTCCGCCACCGGGTTCCAGCGGCGCTCGCGATGGAGGCACAGAAAGCGTGGGGGCTCGCGGTGTCCATGGCGCTCGTTGAGCTCACGGATGCCGCGCTCCATCCGAGCAAGAAGCTCCTGGTCGCCAGGCATGTCCTTCGCCGGGGCGTCGGCGAAGTCCGTCAGCACCGCGAAGAGCACGTGGGGGGAGACGTTGCCCTGGTAGTTGATCTCCAGCTTGCGAAGCTGGGCGTCGATGTCCTCCACGCTCGTGATGAGCAGGGGCGTGACGGCCAGGGTGCGCGTGTCCTGGGTCAGGACCTGTTCAGGCTCCAGCCGGGGGAGGGGCTCGAGGTTTTGGTGAAAGGAGGCGAGCAGCGCATCGAGGGGATCGTGCACGCACCGGAGAACCGGCAGCGCGAGGAGGGCCAGGAACAGCGCGCGATGCAGGGGCTCCTCCCACGGGAGCATCCACCCGATGCCGCCCAGGAGCAGCAGGGACAGCAGGAGGATGGCGCCCACGTAGGCGCCCGCGGCGTGCCGTTTCACCCCGCGGGCGATGCGCACGCGCCAGGGCACCCGGCAACCCAGGTGGGCCTCCAGCCGGGGCCGGCCCTCGGCAAGCAGCTGGGTGCCCACGTGCCGTCCGCGGGCGTCGCCTGTGTCATGCGCCTGGCTGAGCTGGACCGCCGCGTGTGCCACCTCGTCAGGGGAGCGCTTCGACCAGGCCGCCAATTCCCAGCACGCGCGCCCATAGCGCTCGCGGGTGGGCGCATCCATCGTGGTGTATGTGCCCGATGGATCGCTCAGGAGAATCTGGCCAAGGTCCTGCGAGGGAGGTTGCACGCGATGGAGTCTCCCACTTTCCCCTTGGCATGGGTGAGCACATCAGGTGTGTTGCCGCATCAGGTGCCGTCAACGCCCTCAGGGAGAACCCCATGCCTGTGCAGGCCATCGATATCCAGACGCCCGCAGGAACGCTCGATGCGAAGCTCTTCCACCCTGATGGCCCGGGACAGTGGCCCGCCGTCATCATGATCACCGACGCGGGGGGCATTCGTCCCGTGTTCGAGGCCATGGCGGAGCGGGTGGCCATGGCGGGGTACACCGTGCTCCTTCCCAACGTCTATTACCGGGAGGGCCGCGCGCCGTTGCCGGGCATGGAAGGCTCATTCGCGGATGAGGCCTTCCGCAATCGCATCATGGGGCTCATCAGCACGCTGACCCCCGAGCGCATCCAGACCGATGCCGCCGCGGAACTCGGCTTCCTCGCCGGACATGACCGGGTGAAGGGGCCGGGGGTGGGGGTGGTGGGCTATTGCATGGGCGGTTCCATCTCCGTGCGGATGATGGCCGGTTTCCCGGACCGGGTCGTCGCGGCGGCCTCCTACCATGGCGGCCGGCTCGCCACGGACGCCCCCGACAGTCCCCACCTCCTCGCGGGCCAGCTGAAGGGGGAGCTCTACTTCGGGCACGCCGACCAGGACGCGCTCATGCCCGCCGAAGCCATCGCGCGGCTGGAGGCGGCCTTGAAGGCCGCGGGCGTCAAACACCAGTCCGAGCTCTACACGGGCGCGCGCCATGGGTTCGCCGTGGAGGGCTCATCGGCCTACGACAAGGAGGCCGCCAAGTGGCACTGGCAGACCCTGCTGGCCCTGTTGGGCCGGGCGCTCGGGACGTGAAGGGGCCTGTCCCCCGTCACTCCCGGCCGGGCGAGGGCTGATAGCGCCGCTCATCGGCCCGGGCCGCCGCGCCCAGCGCCTGAACCCGCTCGTTCTGGCTGCTGGCGAGTACCTCGTGGCCCAGACGCATCTTCGTGGTCTGGCCCGGGGGCGCCGAGGGCGGGAGTTTGCGGTCGACGAAGGAGAAGATCCGCGCCATGAGGTTGGGCGCCAGGCCCTGGGCCCGGGCGCTCAGCCATGACACGGCCGAGACGGCCCGCTGCGCATCCCCATGCTCGGCCGCATCAGCGGCCACGCGCGCGGTGCGCTCGGCGCGGGTGGCCGTCCAGGGCGAGGTCAGGACCTGGGTGAACCACTGGAACTCCTCCTCCTCGCGTCCGTTGAAGTGGACGTGCAGCGGCGCTCCGTTGCTCAGCGGGGGCGGGGTGAGCGTGCTGACGTGGATGCCGTCCTTGGCCAGCTCCACGGTGAGGGTCTCGGACCAGCCCGTGGCCGCGTACTTGCCGATGGCGTAGGCGGCCTGATGGGGGGTGGGAATCTTTCCGCCGATGGAGGTGATGTTGACGATGCGCCCGAAGCGGCGTGAGCGCATGTGGGGCAGGACGGCCATCGTGGGCCGGTAGTGCGTCCAGAAGATGTGGCGCAGGGCCTCCTCGACGTCCACGGGTTGCAGCTCGGCCGCGGGCCCGACGAAGCACTGGCCCGCGTTGTTCACGAGCACATCGATTCGTCCGAAGCGCTCGAGCACCTGGGCGACGAAGGCCTCCACCTGGACAGGATCGCTCGCGTCACACGCCGCGCCGAAGACGTCGGCGCCTTGGCGCCGGAAGTCCTCCGTGGCCCGGGCGATGACCTCCTCATCCCGGCCACAGAGGGCGAGCCGGCAGCCGCGCTGGAGGAACTCGCGGGCGATGGCAAGCCCCAGGCCGCGCCCGCCGCCGGTGATCATCACCACGCGTCCGCGCAGCTCGATGCGCCGTGCCCGCCGGGCCGCGGCCGACAGGAAGACGCCCGCTCCCACCGCCATGCCCACGATTCCTGCTGCCCCGAGCGCCGCTCGCTTGGCCATGCCCGCCTCCAGGTCCTGGCATCCGTGTCCAGGCGGAGGGTGTGCAGTGCCCGGGGGGATGACCACCCTTCGGGGAGAGGGGCCGTTCTGCCTTCCTCCTGAGGAGACAGGCAGGTCACCAGAAGGTGCCAAGCCCCTTCTCGGTCTTGGGTGGAGCCGCCTTGGAGTCCAGCTGGGCCGTGGTGAAGAAGGTCTCGGCCACGTGGCGCGTCTGGGCCAGCTTCTCGGGGCGCTGGGTGTAGATGAACAGGTAGCCCACCAGCTCCTTCACCACGATGAACTGCAGCTGGGACAGGCGGGTGCCCTGGAGGTTGAAGGTGCACTCGCGCAGGACGCCCGTGTGCGGGCCAAAGGTGGCTGCCCGCTCCTCCCCGAGCGCGAAGGCCTCGGACGATTGACGCACGCCCGCGAGGGTCCTCGCCGCGAACTGCTGGACCGTCTCACCCGGGGCGGTGGGCTCGATCGACACCACCAGGTTCGCGCGAAAGCCGTTGTCCTCGGGGCCCACCGCGACGACCTGGCTCGCGTCGAACCATCCTTCGGGAAGGGAGAGCTGCAAGGCGCCATGCCGGATGAAGTGTGAACTCATGCCCGGACCATACCTGGGCGGGCGGGCGGCTGGCGTGCTCCGCGTGGCCGCCTGGCCGCTGGACGGAGCGGCGCGCGCCCTTGTTCAGAAGGACCAGATGCCTGTCCAGGCGAGCATGGACAGGCTCCTGGGAGAACCGCTTCCTCTGCTTGGAAAGGATCAGGACATGTCCGGAGTTCGCGCACAGAAAGCAACGAAGATGCAGGAGAAGGCCGCCAGCCAGAACACCCGGACGCGGAAGGGCCGCAACAAGGCCGAGAAGATTCCGCGCCAGGACAAGAAGAAGCCCGCCAACTCCGCCAAGGCGAAGTAAGCGGGCCTGCGGTACAGCTCAAAGGCTTCAGGAGGGGGCCCTGGGCCCCCGTCACTCCAGGACGTCGTTCACGTGCTGGAAGGGCTGCCCCGCGGGAATGGTGGTGCCGTCCGCCAGGGCGCGGTCCTTGAGGGAGATGCTCCAGATGTCCAGCGAGGGGTCCTGGTCGATGTTTCCCGCGCACACCATGGTGATGTCGCAGTCAGGGCACTCCCCGGAGAGGCCCACCATTCCGGCCACCTCGGGTGGGAGCGACTCGAAGGTGATGGGGGGCTGGCCGGCGAACTTGAAGGTGTCGAGGCCGATGGCCTGGGCCTCCTCGGTGCCCGTCGCCTGGGCGCTTGCCCGCTCCTCCATCGGCCCCGGCCCCGCGAAGTAGGCGTAGCGGTTGCCGCGCTCGGGGGAGAACTGGATCTTGGAGAGCACGGGTTCGAAGCCTTCCTCGGAAGCGCTGTGCATGGCCTGCGCTGCGTAGAAGGACTTGAGGTTGACCTTGCATTCGGCCTGCTTCGCGCGGCCCTGGTACTGCATGAAGTTGGGGATGGCCACGGCCGCGATGATGCCCAGGCACGGACAGGAGAGCGCGACGAGGCCACCCGCGATGAGCAGGTTGCGCATCTTGCGGCTCATGCCGCCCGCGGGCACCGCCACCACGTTGCCGCACTGGCAGGTGAGGGTGGAACCCGGCTTGACGCCGCGCACGTCGATCGCGGTTCCACACTTGGGACACTTCACGGCGGTCATGGGTTCTCCTGGGGGTGAGGGCGCGGCGTGCGCCCTCTATACCCCACTTCAGTGGATGAGGATCTTGTCGGCCGTGAGGGCCGCCCGGGCGTGGAAGTAGATCCTGTATTCCAGGACCCGGCGGGGCGTGGTCTGCGGGAAGGTCAGGGTGAAGTCCTGATACTGGTTGGCGGCGGTGAACTGCTGGGCCGTCACGTCCATGCTGGCGAGCACCGCTCCCGAGGTGTCATCCCGCACGTCGAGGGTCGCGAGCACCTGAGCTCCGAGCGAGGTGTTGTCGGTCTTCAGGCGGAAGGTCACCCGGCGCGTGCCCACGGGGACGTTGCCGTCGTAGGGGCCATAGACCATGTGCCCGGCGCCTTCGAGCGAGGGCGAGGCTTGCCAGCCGTCTCCGCTCACGCGGCCCGCGTGGTGCCCCTGCACGGCGCCCTCCGACTCGTACTGGCCGAGGCGGGTGGTGGTCGTGACCTTGTCGATGTTGATGGCCGCCTTGTCCTTGTAGAGCGCGCGGAACTCGAGCGAGTGCCCGGCGGTGTTGAGGTAGGCGAGGCTGAAGTCCTGGTAGACGCCCGCGGCCTTGAACTGGTTGCGGTAGACGTCGAAGGACGTGAGCACCACCCCCGTGGTGGCATTCCGGACATCGAGCGTCACGACATGGTCGTTGTTGCCGGACACCGCGTCGATCTTCATCTTGAACGTCGTGGTCAGCGGCCCTCCAGGGAAGGCCGTGACATAGGGGCCGTACAGCATCAGCCCTTCGTTGTCCTGCGAGACGTTCGCGGTCCACCCGTTGTCGCTCGCACGCCCGACAGCATGCGAGAACGGCGAGGTGGCGTAGCTGGTGTTCTCCGCCTCCTGGATCTTCACGAGGGTGGAGGGATCCACCGCCAGGTTGGAGTGCTCCCGCATGAGCTGGAAGTAATGGTCCGGCCGCACGAAGACGATGTGGGTGTTGCTCTTGAAGGCGTTCACCACGTTGACGAAGCTCTGGTAGCTATTGCCCTCCCAGGGGTTGGCCTGGATGCTGACGAACCGGGGGCTCGTGCCGTTCCATCCCGAGATGGCGCGGTTGATCTCCGAGACCATGGAGGCTTCCGTGGGGCAGTACGTGGCGTTGAGGCCCTGGCTGGGCATCGCGTTGTTGTAGACGGTGATGCCTCCGCCCGCGTTCTGCGCCGTCAGCCCCAGGAGCGAGGGCGCATGGGCCGCGAAGCTGTTGCCCACGTTCGTGTTCGTGGCGCCGTCGATCTTGTTCCACACGGTGAGAACCTTCAGCCCCGAGCGGTTCATGTAGTCGTTCGTCAGGGCGACGTACTTGTCCAGGTAGGCCGCGTTGCCCCAGTAATTGGGATAGGTGTAGCCCAGCCCCGTGGGCCCGGAGATGAGGTTGTCATTGGGCGTGGACGTGGCGTGCAGGTAGTTGAGCACCCCGGGCATGGCATCCAGCATCGCCGGGGAGATCGTCCAGCCCAGCGGCACCTGGCCGCGGTTGGGGCTGTCCCAGAGCTTCTTGAAGAGGTGCTCCACGTACTGGAGGTTGTCCCCATCGCTGAGGATGAGGGACACGTAGATCTTGTTGCCCAGCGGGGGCTTGTTGGGAATGGGCTTGAGGTTCACGGTCCGGGGCGTTCCGCCAAACACCGTCAGGTTCGAGGCGAAGTCGCTGGCCAGGGTGGAGATGCCGTACTCGGACACCCGCTCGATGCCCGCGGCCTCTTCCGGCCACCAGCCCATGTAGATGCCGCCGTTGCCGTAGGGCATGGCGGACAGGAACTTCCGCAACATCGCATCCTCCGCGGCGATCTTCGGATCGAGCCACACGACGGCCACCGGGAGCGCCGTGGCGTAGTCCCGCAGGAAGCCCTTGATGGACGGGGACAGGCCGACGATCAGCTGATGCGTCACCTGGGACCAGTAATAGTCATACAGGTGCTGGTAGACCTGGAGCTTGGAGGTGAAGGCGCCGCGCAGGTCCATCAGGACGGGGAAGTTGTACGGCGCTGCCGTCAGCCTGGCGGCGAGGGCCGGTGAGGCGACCACGCCTTTCTTCAGGCCCGCGAGGGTGGTGGCCAGGTTCAGCGTGTCCGGCACGGCCGGGTCGTAGATGACGATGCCCGCCAACTCGTTCCGGTACTTCGTCACCAGGCTCCACCGGTCGGCGACGTCCGTGTACCTGAGGCCCAGGGCGTTCAGCCAGCCGTACCGGCCATCCTGGCCCCGGACCGCGCCGTCGTAGGTGAAGACGCGGGGCTGCGTCCGGTTGACGATGCCCTTGAGCGTCGTGAAGAGCGCCGCCTCGTCCTCGGGCACGGGCGCGATGGCCCCCACGGCGTCGGCCTTGATGTAGGCCCTGCCGTACCAGAAGACCCGGAACTCGATGCCTTGCCCCGCCACCGGGTTGTTGAATGGCAGCTCGAACCGCTCGAAGGTGCCCGCCCGCTTGAACGACGTCCGGAGGAGGTCCCGGGTGGCCAGCACGGCCCCCGTCACGTTGTTGCGGACATCCACGGTCGCCACGAGGTCGCTGTTGGCCGTGTTGTTGTCGATGCTCAGATCGAAGTAGGCCGTGTTGCCGCCCACCGGAAGCTGGGTGCTGTAGGGGCCGTAGATGAGGAACTGGTTGGCGGCGTCGATCGACACCTGGGCGACCCAGCCATTGCCATCGAGGCGGCCCGTGGAATGCCGGAGCTGGGACCCTTCCGCCTCGAACCGGTACTCGGTGTCGGTCAGGTCCATCAGGTCCATCGTCGCCGCGGGCGCGGAGAAGGATGGAAGCACCTGACCCTGGGGCCAGGTGAGTCCCGCGGCCGAGGCGGGCAGGGGAGAGAGCAGCTCCGCCGCCGCGAACACCACGGCGAAGGCAGGAGCCCAGCGCATCCAGGAGAAAGGAGACGGGTTCATGGCCGTCTCCTTAAGCCAATATTACTTGTTTTCCAAGGAATGCGGTTCCGTTGTCAGCACTGGCTCAGGTAGGAGCCATCCCGCATGGCGTCACAGCTGGCCCTCTCGATGCACTCGGCCACCTGCTTGTCCGCCTCGGCCGCCTCGTCCGTGCACTCGATGTCCGGCTCCGCGTTGCCGTCACCATCGCTGTAGTCGATGCCGCACTCCTTGTACTTGTCCTCCCGGGCGCTGCCGGTTTTCTCGCACGCATCCGAGCACCCCGTTCCCAGCACCGCGATGACACCGAGCAGACCTGCGGCCACGAGCTTCTTCATAGGATGGAACCCCTTCGGTGGACCCAACGTCCTGCGTGGAGGTTCCATCCTAGTCACGCCCTTCAGGCGCGGCGGGTCGCCGCCCGCACAGCGTTCAACAGCTCACCCGAGTCGATGAGCGCGGTCACGGCGGAGATGTCCCGGTGCAGCTCCCGGTCCTTCTCCATGGTGGGGACCTTGCTCCGGATGAGCTCGTAGGCCGCCTGGGGGCCCTTGCCGGCCCGCGTGGGCTGGCGGTAGTCCAGCGCCTGCGCGGCCACCAGCAGCTCGATGGCGAGGCACGAGCGGGTGAAGTCCGCCACCTGCCGGCCCTTGAGCGCCGCCGTCATGCCCATGGAGACGTGGTCCTCGCGCCCCGCGGAGGAGGGGATGGAGTCCACCGAGGCGGGGTGGCTGAGCACGCGGGACTCGGCCACCAGCGCGGCGCTCGTCACCTGGGCGATCATGAAGCCCGAGTTGAGCCCCGAGTTCTTCGCCAGGAACGGCGGCAGCCCGGACAGCGACGGGTTGACGAGCTGCTCCACGCGGCGCTCGCTGATGGCCGACAGCTGCGTGAGCGCCATGGCCGCCACATCCAGCGCCAGGGACACCGGCTGGCCGTGGAAGTTGCCGCCCGAGACGATGCGCTCGGTCTCCACGAACACCAGCGGGTTGTCCGTGGCGCTGTTGACCTCCACCTCCAGGATGCGCCGGGCGAACGCCAGTCCCTCGCGCGCCGCGCCGTGGACCTGGGGCATGCAGCGCAGGCTGTAGGGGTCCTGCACCTTGCTGCAGTTCACGTGGCTCTCCACCAGCGCGCTGTCTACCAGCAGCTCGCGCAGGTGGGCCGCGCAGGCCTTCTGGCCCGCGTGGGCGCGCACATCCTGGATTTCCGGGATGAAGGGCTTGTGGCTGCCCAGCAGGCCCTCCAGGGTCATCGCCCCGGCGAGGTCCGCCAGCTCCGCCAGCATCTCGGCGCGCAGCTGGAGCAGGGTGCCCACCGCGCACATGGCCTGGGTGCCGTTGACGAGCGCCAGCCCCTCCTTGGCCTCCAGCACCACCGGCTCGAGCCCCGCGCGCTCCAGGGCCTGGGCGGCCGGCAGCCGCTCGCCCTGGTAGAACGCCTCGCCCTCGCCGATGAAGACCAGCGCCAGGTGCGCCAGCGGGGCCAGGTCCCCCGAGGCGCCCACGCTGCCGCGCTCGGGCACCACGGGCACCACGCCGCGGTTGAGCATCTCCAGCGCCAGCGCCAGCGTCTCCGGCCGGATGCCCGAGTAGCCCTTGGCCAGCACGTTGCAACGCAGCAGCAACAGGGCCCGGGCCTCGGGCAGGGGCAGCGGCGAGCCCACCCCGGCGGCGTGCGAGAGGATGAGGTTGCGCTGCAACTCGCGCAGATCCTTCTTGTCGATGCGGACCTCGGCCAGCGTCCCGAAGCCGGTGTTGATGCCGTAGGAGGGGGCATCGCCGGCGGCCACCCGGTCCACCAGCGCGCGCGAGGCCTTCACGCGCGCGGCGGCCTCGGGGGCCAGCTCCACGGTGACGGCGTGTTGGGCCACCTGGAGGATCTCCTCCAGCTTCAGGGTGTCTCCATCAATGAGTAAGCGGGGGCGGGACATAGGCACTCCAAGGATTCACGGTACTGATAGGCAACGACGGGCTTTGACACGCGGGGGATGCGCCCAATAGGGTCCGCGCGTCAAGCAGGAAGGGGCACAAGCGCCTTGGCACTCATCGTCCAGAAGTATGGTGGTACCTCGGTTGGCGACACCGAGCGCATCAAGAATGTGGCGAAGCGTTGCATCGCCGCCCAGAAAGCCGGGCATGACGTGGTGGTAGTGGTCTCCGCGATGTCCGGAGAGACCAACCGGCTGCTCAAGCTCGTGTCGCAGATCACCGACCGGCCCAACGAGCGCGAGCAGGATGTGGTGGTGGCCACCGGGGAGCAGGTCTCCATCGGGCTGGTGGCGCTGGCCATCCAGGCCCAGAAGCGCAAGGCGGTGAGCTTCCTGGGGCACCAGGTGCGCATCACCACCGACAGCACCTTCTCCAAGGCCCGCATCAAGAGCATCGACGCGGAGCGCATCGTCGATGCGCTGAAGAAGAAGAACATCGTCGTGGTGGCGGGCTTCCAGGGTCAGGACGAGCAAGGCAACGTCACCACGCTGGGCCGGGGAGGCTCGGACACCACGGCGGTGGCGCTGGCGGCCGCGCTCAAGGCGGATGCCTGCGAGATTTACACGGACGTGGACGGCGTCTACACCACCGACCCCAACATGGTCCCCGCGGCGCGCAAGCTCGAGCGCATCTCCTACGAGGAGATGCTGGAGCTGGCCAGCGTGGGCGCCAAGGTGCTGCAGATCCGTTCGGTCGAGTTCGCGATGAAGTACAAGGTGCCGCTCTGGGTGAAGTCCTCGTTCACGGACGATCCCGGCACGCTGGTGTGTGAGGAGGACGCTGCGATGGAAGACGTGCTGGTCAGTGGGATCGCCTACGACAAGAACGAGGCGAAGATCGCCATCCGGGGCGTGCCGGACGTTCCGGGCGTGGCGGCGAAGATCTTCGGGGCGCTCGACGAGCAGAGCATCGTCGTGGACCTCATCGTCCAGAACGTCTCCAAGGATGGCCGCACGGACGTCACCTTCACCGTGGGCAAGGCGGACCTCACCAAGGCCAAGGACGTGGTGAAGAAGATCGCCAAGGCCGTGAAGGCCGAGGGCGTGGAGACCGATGACCAGGTCTCCAAGGTGTCCATCGTCGGCGTGGGCATGCGCAACCACTCGGGCGTGGCGGCGAAGATGTTCACGGTGCTCGCGGGCGCCGGCGTCAACGTGCAGATGATCTCCACCTCGGAGATCAAGGTCTCCTGCGTCATCCACTCGAACTACACGGAGCTGGCGGTGCGCGCGCTGCACACCGCGTTCGGCCTGGACAAGCAGGAGGCGGCGCAGGAGTCCGAGGTCGTCTCCCTCAAGAGGTGAGTGTGAACCGCACGGGCTCGCTCGCCGCCGCCACGTTGGGGTTGCTGGTGCTGGGCGGCCTGGCGCGGTGGCAGTGGCCAGGCGCCTCGCCCGCGCTGGACTGTGAGCCCGCCGCCGTCCGCATGGCCGGGGGCGTGGCCCGGTGTGGCGAGGGCGCCGTCCCCACGGGGGCCCAGGCGGTGGCGCTGGGCCTGAAGCTGGATCTCAACACCGCCTCGGAGGCGGAGCTGGCCCAGCTGTCGGGGGTTGGACGTTCCCTGGCGCGCAAGCTGGTGGAGGCGCGCGAGGCCCAGGGCCGCTTCACGAGCTGGGACGAGGTGGACGCCGTCTCGGGCGTGGGTCCTGGCAAGCTGGAGACCCTCCGGGCAACCACGGAGCTACGAGAGCCGCCACCCTCGGGAGGTGTGTGGTAAGCACGCAGGGTGCAGATCGCATGCCCTCAATGCTCGATGCGGTATGACCTCGACCCGCGGTTGTTGCCGCCCACCGGGGCATCGGTGCAGTGCACGCGTTGCAGCTTTGTCTTCACGGCGACCCCGTCGGGCCAGGTCCTGCTCCCGGGCCAGCCGGCCAGCCCCGCCGCGCCCAAGGCCACGGGAGGTGTCCCCCCGTCGGTGCTCAACAGCACCTTGCTCTTTGGCGCTCCTCCCGCGAAGCCCGTGGCCCCTGCGAGCCCGGCCCCTCCCGAGGACGTGACGCCGGTGTACGGCACCTCCGTCCAGGCAGGCGCCGAGGAAGGGGAGAAGACGCCCGCCTTTGGGACGGCGCACCCGCCGCAGGCCGCCGCCGCTGCTCTGAACAAGACGCAGACTTTCGGCGGGCCCCCGGCACGCCCCACTACCGAGACGACCCAGGCGTTTGGCGCGGCCTCCATTCCCCGGACGCCGCCTTCCCCCAGCACGACCCAGGCGTTTGGCGCGGCCTCCATTCCTCGGACGCCGCCCTCTCCCAGCACGACCCAGGTGTTTGGCGCGGCCTCCATTCCCCAGGCCCCTTCGCCCAGCACGACCCAGGCGTTTGGTGCGGCGTCCATTCCCCAGGCGCCTTCCCCCCGGGCGACCCAGGCCTTTGGCGTGGCGCAGATCCGGTCCGCGGAGAAGGCGGCTGGCACGGCCAGTGGCGTCAAAGAGGCAGACAAGGTCCTTCCTCCGGGGCTGCGTGAAAAGAAGTCCACGGCCGATGTGCCCTGGAGCACGCCGGAAGGGAGCGGGGAGCTTCGGCCCTCGCTGCCTCCGGAGCCCGCGGGCTCCTGGGGAGGTCCTCCCGCCCCGCCCCCGCAGCACCGGAGCGCGGCGTTGGAGCTTCCTCCCGAGCTGCTCGTCCCGAGCCGGCCGGTGGGAGGGGGCGCGCCCCGGGAGGCCGTGGACTCAGGCGGCGGGCGGGAGCGGCTCCTGATTGCCGTGGCCGCCGCGGTGGTGCTGGGCCTGACGGCCTGGCTGACCTATCCAGCCTGGCGCAACCGGGCGTCCGAGCTGCCTTCCGAAGCCGTCAGCATCAAGGACGAGGCGGTGCTCCTGCTGCGGCGCGATGATCCGGCCTCGCTCTCCCAGGCCACCGAGCGGCTGCGCGAGCTGGTGGGCCGCTATCCGAAATACACGGAGGCCCAGGCGGAGATGGTGGCCGTGCTCGCCTTGCGCCTGGACGATGCGAAGGCCGAGCTGGAGTGGCTCGGAAACGAGGAGACGCGGCTGCGCCAGGTCCTCTTCGCCATGGAGAAGGAGAAGTCCCGGCCGGACTGGAGCAGCCGGGTCAACGCACAGCGGGGGGAGCTGGACGGGCTGCGCAAGCAGCGGGCGCCGCTGGAGGCCTCCGTGGTGCAGTTGACCCAGCAGTTGGATGCGGCCTTCGCCGTCATCCGGAAGGCGCCCGAGACGGAGCCTGCCTCCGATGTGCTGGCACGGTTGAAGGCGCAGGCGCTCCAGGGCGGTGTGATGGGCACCCCCCTGGGCCTGTCGATGGCCGAGCGGTTTCGCAAGGTGGAGAACCCGCCGCACTGGAGCGCCGTGGCGATCGCCGAGCATGGCCTGAATGCCCGCGTGCCGCTGGAGGCGCTGGCGAAGGCGTCGGACGAGCTGACGCGGGTGCGGGGCCGGGACAGCACCTTCCTGCGCGTCTATGTCCTGGAGGCGCGAATCTCCTTGAGGGAGGGAGACCCCTCGGCGGCAAGGGCCCTGCTCGATTCCGTGGTGGCGCTCAACCCGAACCACACGCTTGCTCGCAAGCTCCGGGGTTGGGCGGCCTCGGCCCAGGAAACCGCCGCCCCGGCGCCCTGACGCGGTTTCAGCCTCCCGGCACCCGGGGCTGGAAGAAGTTCAGAGTCACACGCCGTCTCAGCGCGTGAGAGAGGACTTCTCCGAGCGGCCCCAGCGCCTGGGGCTCGGCACATCCCTTGCTACCTCCGGGTCGGGTTCAAGAACCCAGCTCATGGAGGCAAGGTGATGGCGGAAGGTCTTTTCTGGTGTGCCGCCCTGCTGCTTTTGCACACATATTTTTTCTACCCGCTCATCCTGTGCGCCATGGATGGGATGGCCCAGGTCTTTCAATCCATCCGCTTCATGCGGACAGGCTCCAACCGGCGCCGGGAGCGGTCCACGGGGCCGCAGCCGTCGGTGAGCCTGGTGGTGGCGGCCTACAACGAGGCCAGCTGCATTCAGCAGAAGCTGCAGAACAGCTTCGCGCTGAAGTACCCGGAGGACCGGTTCGAGGTGCTGATCGGCTCGGACGGCTCCTCGGACGGCACGGATGAGCTGGTCCGTCAGTTCACGGATCCGCGCGTGCGGCTGTCGCCCGCGCCCCGCGCCGGCAAGACGACGGTGCTCAACCGCTGCATCCCCATGGCCAAGGGGGACATCATCGTCCTGTCGGACGCCAACACGATGATCGAGCCGGGCGCCATCGAGGCGCTGGTGCGCCACTTCGACGACCCGGAGGTGGGCGCCGTCTGCGGCAAGCTGCGGCTCTACAACCCGACGAAGCAGGACTACGAGGAGAGCGCCTACTGGAACTATGAGTCGTTCATCAAGTTCTACGAGGGCAAGCGCGGGTCGGTGGTGGGGGCCAACGGCGGGCTGTACGCCATCCGCCGGACGCTCTTCACGCAGCTTCCGCCGTCCACCATCGTGGACGACTTCGTCATCCCGCTGCGCATCCTGGAGAACGGCTACAAGGTCGTCTACGAGGCCGGAGCGGTGGCCCACGAGGAGACGACGGAGGACTACGGCAAGGAGTTCGGCCGCCGGGCGCGCATCGCGGCCGGGAACTTCCAGAGCCTGAAGATGGTGCCGGGGCTGCTGCTGCCCACCGCGGGCTTCCCGGCGTTCGCCTTCTGGTCGCACAAGCTCTTGCGCTGGTGCGCGCCGGCGCTGATGGCGGTGGCGCTGCTGGCGAACCTCTTCCTGATGGACAGCCTCTTCTACCAGTTCACGCTCTTCTTCCAGGCGCTGTTCTACGCGCTGGCGTACCTGGGCAAGGCCGGGGTGCTGACGGGCACGGGCAGGCGCATCGCCTCGGTGGCGTACTACTTCGTGACGATGAACCTGGCCATCGTGGTGGGCTTCTGGCGGTTCCTGCGCAACGCGCAGAAGGCCGCCTGGGATCGCACCGCGCGCGCCTCGTCCTGATTACCGGCTGGCCACGGCCACCGGCGCGGGAGCAGGCAGCACGGTGGCGTAGGCGGCGAAGAGCTGTCCGGTGAGGGCAAAGGGCCTCCCGGAGCTGGGAGCCCGCAGCGTGTCGTTGATGACCTGGCCGCTGCGGGCGTCTTTGGCGGCGTTCGGGCGGGCCAGGTTCATGCGGTAGCGGACCACGCCCCGCTGGACGCGGTGGATGACGGTGACGGTGCCATCGGCCGCCACCTTGTCCACCACCCCCACATGGGTGAGCCCGTCATTGCGCCGCCCATCGCGGTTTTGATCGTACGTCTCCCGGAAGAAGACGATGTCCCCGGGGGTGGGCATGCCGCGGGTGTACACCCGGCCCTGGGCCTGGGCGTACCGGTAGATCGCGGTGACGCCGTTGTCCCCCGGCTTCGAATTGCCCCGGAACGAGATGCCCGCCGAGGCGTAGGCGGCCTCGACGAGGCCGGTGCAGTCGGCCGGGAAGGAGCGGCCCTTCGCCGTCACCTTCGACTGGCCCACCAGGCTCCGGGCCGTGGCGAGCACCGTCTCCCGCGCCGAGGCGGACACGCGGGGGCTGGCGGAGGCGGCCTTCTTCTTCGCGGCGGTCCGGGCCACGCGGGGGGCGGGCTTGGGGGTGGAAGCAGGGGCGCGCGGGGACTCCACCGCGGGCGCCTGGGCCAGGGCGGGCTCCGAAGGCTCCACCTCGTCGGGAATGTCGCGGGGTGCTGCGGAGGGGGTGAGGGGGCGGTAGCGCAGGCCCTCGAAGGCCATCTGGCCGCCGAGCGGGCCGCCCGTGGCACACCCCGTCATCCACAGCATGCCCGCCACCAGCGAGATGAGCCTCATGGGACCTCCCAGCGAATCCAGGGCCCATGGTCAGGGGGGGAGGCATTGTCGTCAAAAAACCTACCCAGGCAACCGTCCGTCAGTGCTCAGGTTTTCCCTCGCCGGGCGGGTGGGATAAGGGTGGGGGCGATGGCCAAGCTCTTGCCCCTGGTGGTCCTGCTGCTGCTCACAAGCTGTGCGTCCGGAGCCTATCAGCGGGCCAAGGAGGCCGACACGGTGGAGGCCTACCGGGCCTTTCTCCGGGAGCATCCGAAGGACACGCTCTCTGAGGCGGTGCAGGTGCGCATCGAGGAGCTGGAGTTCGCCGAGGCGCGGAAGCTGCACACGGTGGTGGCCTACAAGCGCTTCCTGGAGGCTTACCCCGAGGCGGCGCAGGCCCGGGCGGCGGGCACGCTGCTGGAGGGGCTGCGCTTCAACGCCGCGAAGGAGACGAACACGGTGGCGGGGTGGCGGCAGTTCCTGGCGGACCACCCGGAGGGCGCCCAGCGGGACGAGGCGAAGCGGCTGCTGGGCGAGGCGGAGCGCGCGGAGCTGGCCTCGACCCAGGACACGCGGCAGCTCTCGTCCTTTCTGAAGGGCGCGGAAGGGGATCCCCGGCGGCTGGAGGTCGAGGACCGGCTGGATGCGCAGGCCTTCGCCCAGGCACGGGCCTCGGGGGCATCGAAGCTCTTCGCGTACCTGAGGGAGTTCCCGGCGGGCAGCCACCGGGAGCAGGCGAAGGTGGCGCTGCTGCGCCTGGAGCTGGAAGGGCTGCTCGTGTCGGGGCTCCTGGAAGAGGTGGAGGCGCGGTTGAAGACGAACCCGCTGGCGCCCCAGCTGCCGGACTGGCCCCAGCGGATGGCCCGGGCGCGGGCCGAGCGCGAGGCGCGTGAGTCCCGGGAGCCGCTGGCCCAGGCGGTCCAGGCCGGGTACTACCTCCGGGAGCTGGGAGACCTCGAACGGGCGCTGGGCGCGCCGGATCCGCTGGACCGGTGGGAGGCGGCGGAGGAGCTGGGGCAGCACGTCTCGGTGCGGGCCCTGGAGCCACTGTTGACGGCCTTCCGGACCGCGCGCAACCCGCTCATCCGCCTGCGGGCGCTGGAGAGCCTTCAGAGCGTGCTCCGGGCCCTGCCCCGGGAGGTCGCCGAGTACGAGGTGGCCTCGCGGCTGGAGGGCCTGCGCGAGCGCGCGAGCAGCGCGGAGGTGTACCTCACCATCGCGGCGCTGCTGGACTTGACGGGGCAGCTCGAGCAGGCGGCCACCGAGTACCAGCGGGCCTTCGACGCGGGGGCGCCGGATCCGGTGGTGCTGCGGCGCTGGGTGCAGCTCCGCCAGGAGCGGCGCCAGGCCTTCTCGGCGGCGGTGGCGGCGCGGCAGCTCTCGCTGTGGGCGCTCGGGGCGGCGCGCGAGGAGGTGGTGTCCCCCGAAGGGGGCATTCCCCTGGCCTCGGCCCGGCAGCTCTGCGCGGCGGCGGAGAACGCGCGGTTCGCCGCGGGCGTCATCGCCCAGGTCCGCCAGACGGCGACGGAGTTCCCCGAGGACGTGGAGGGCTTCGGCCTGCTGGCGGCGGACGCGGTGCGGCTGTCGGAGGCCCGGCTGGCGGACGCGGAGCTGCTGCTGCGTGAGCGCAACCCCCACGCCCGGCTGTGCCGGGACCGGCAGGTGCGCGAGCGCCTGGACAGCGCGGTGAAGGAGCGCACGGCGGCGCTGGAGGCGGTGGGCACGAAGCTGCCGAAGCTGGCCCACCAGCTGCTGGCCGTGGTGAAGGAGCGGGATCCGGTGCCGGAGGTGCGCGCCGCGGCCGCCGCCCGCCTGGCTGCCCTGGAGCGCCCGGGGCACTGAACGGATTGTCCCTGCCGGCGGCCGGGGGGACGGTTAGAGTTCCAGGCCCATGGCCACCCGCACCTACACGCTCAAGGTCACCCAGGCCAAGCCCCGCCTGAAGATCGACTACGCGGCGCTCCTCAACGAGGAGCAGCTCCGGGCGGTCGAGGCGGGGGACGGGCCGGTGCTGGTCATCGCCGGGGCGGGCACGGGCAAGACGCGCACGTTGACATTCCGGGTGGCGCGGCTGCTGGAGCGCGGGGTGCCGCCCGAGGGCATCCTGCTGCTCACCTTCACCAACAAGGCGGCCCGGGAGATGACCCGGCGGGTGGAGGAGCTGGCCGGAGGCTTCGTGGACGTGCGCCGGATCCTGGGCGGCACCTTCCACCATGCGGCCCACGCCCTGCTGCGCCAGTTCGCCCCCTCGCTGGGGTTCGCGCCGTCTTTCACGGTCCTGGACCGGGAGGATGCGAGAGATCTCATGGCCTCGTGCGTCGCCGAGCGGAAGGTGTCCCGCGAGCGGCGCTTCCCGCGCGCCGAGGTGGTGCTGGACCTGGTCTCCACGGCCATCAACCTGCAGAAGTCCCTGGCGGAGGTGCTGGTGGACCGTCGGCCGCAGTTCCTGCCCCTGGCGGAGGAGGTGCTGGCGGTGGGGCAGCGCTTCCAGCAGCGCAAGCAGCAGATGAACCTGATGGACTTCGATGACCTGCTGCTGCACCTCAAGCGGCTGCTGGCCGAGCACCCCCCGGTGCGCACCCAGCTCACCGAGCGGTTCCAGTGCGTGCTGGTGGACGAGTACCAGGACACCAACCGCCTCCAGGGAGACCTGGTGGATCTGCTCGTGGGCGAGCGCAAGAACCTGACGGTGGTGGGGGACGACTGCCAGTCCATCTACAGCTTCCGGGGCGCGGACTTCACCAACATCATCGACTTCCCGCAGCGCTACCCCGGGTGTGGGGTGTACCCGCTCACGCGCAACTACCGCTCCACGCCGCAGATCCTCACGCTGGCCAACGCCTCCATCACCCTCAACCAGCGCCAGTTCCACAAGCAGCTCACCGCCTCGCGGCAGCCCGGGGTGCCGCCGGTGGTGGTGCCCACCCGGGACACGGACGAGCAGGCCACCTTCGTCGCCCAGCGCGTCCTGGAGCTGCGGGAGGAGGGGCTGCCGCTGGAGGAGATGGCGGTGCTCTACCGGGCGCACAGCCACTCCCTGGAGCTCCAGATTGAACTGACCCGGCGGGGCATCCCCTTCCGGGTGCGCTCGGGGGTGCGCTTCTTCGAGCAGGCCCACATCAAGGATGTGCTCGCCCACCTGCGGCTGGTCCACAACCCAGGAGACGAGCTGGCCTTCAAACGCGTGGTGAAGCTCGTCTCCGGGGTGGGGCAGGCCACGGCGGAGGCCCTGTGGACCGCGCTGAGCGCGGTGCCCTCGGCGCCTTCATTCAAGGATGCGCTGAGCCACCCGGACGTGCGCGCCCAGGTGCCCCGGCGGGCCTCGGCGGGGTTCACCCGCTTCACGGCGCTGATGATCCGGCTCACCCGGGAGGACGCGGCCCGGACGCCGGGCCAGCTCATCGAGGACGTGCTGCGGGGGGGCTACGGAGAGTACCTCCGGGACGAGTTCGGGGCCGACGGCCGCCGGGAGGAGGACATCCGCCAGCTGGCGGAGTACGCCGGGCGCTTCGAGGAGCTGCCCCGGTTCCTGTCGGAGATCGCCCTGGTGTCCGAGTTCGCCGCCGAGGACACCGTGGAGACGGAAGCGCCGGACGAGTTCCTCACGCTGTCCACGGTCCACCAGGCCAAGGGGCTGGAGTGGGGGGCGGTGTTCGTCATCTGGCTGGCCGAGGGGCGCTTCCCCATGGTGAATGCCACCCGGGACGCGGAGGAAGAGGAGGAGGAGCGGCGCCTCTTCTACGTGGCGGTGACCCGGGCCAAGGACGAGCTGGCGCTGACCTACCCGCTGACCACCAACCCCCAGGACGGCACGCGCATCATCGTCCGGCAGTCCCGCTTCATTGAGGAGCTCCCGGTGGGGGACGAGGCCCCCTACGACCGGCTCATCCTGGAGGAGCTGGAGACCCCGGAGCTCCCTCGCCTGGAGGGAGGGAAGGCCCCCAAGCCGGGCCCGGACGCCCTGGACTAGCAGGACAGCACAGAAACGCGCAGAACGTACCCCGGCATGATACAGAGTAGGACGGGCGGGGAGCTTCCGGGGCCGGCCCTGAAAACCCATGGCGGACAAACCACGCATCGTCGGGATTGACCTGGGGACGACCAACACGTTGGTCGCGTCTGTGCGCAACCGCATCCCGAAGATCGTCCCCACCGATCGCGGCAACCTCATCCTGCCGTCGGTGGTGGCGCTGTCGCCCAAGGGGGATCTGCTGGTGGGAGGGGTGGCCAAGGATCAGATGGTCACCAACTCCAAGAACACGCTCTACGGCACCAAGCGCCTCATCGGGCGCAAGTACCACTCCAAGGTGGTCGAGGAGCTCAAGGGCTACTTCAACTACGACATCGTCGAGGGCCCGGAGGGGGACGCGGCGGTGATGCTCGGCGGGACGATGTACTCCCTGCCGCACGTGTCCAGCCTGATCCTCAAGCAGATCAAGACCATCGCCGAGCAGTTCCTCGGCGGGCCCATCACCGAGGCGGTCATCTCGGTCCCGGCCTACTACAACAACAACCAGCGCAACGCGGTGAAGGAAGCGGGGCTGCTGGCGGGCTTCGACGTCAAGCGCATCGTCAGCGAGCCCACCGCGGCGGCCATGGCCTACGGCTTCAACCGGGGCCTGGACCAGAAGATCCTCGTCTATGACCTGGGCGGGGGCACCTTCGACGTCTCCGTGCTGCAGCTCACCGGCAACGTCTTCGAGGTGCTGGCCACCGGGGGGGATACCTTCCTGGGCGGCGCGGACTTCGACAACCGGGTGATGGACTACCTGCTGGAGCAGTTCCGCGAGCAGACCAAGGTGGACCTCTCGCAGGACCCGGTGGCCCTGCCGCGCATCAAGAACGCCGCCGAGAGCGCGAAGATCGATCTCACCCTGCGCCTCAACGTCCTCATCGAGCTGCCCTACATCGGCGAGCGCAAGGGCAGGCCCCTGGACCTGCGCATTCCCCTGACCCGCGAGGTGCTCAACGCCCTCACGGGAGACCTGGTGGACCGCACCTTCGAGATCTGCGACCGGGTGCTGGAAGAGAAGGGCATCAAGCGCTCGGAGATCGACGAGATCATCCTGGTGGGTGGCCAGAGCCGCATGCCGCTCGTGCAGCAGAAGATCCAGGAGCACTTCGGCAAGCCGCCGCGCAAGGGGGTTCACCCGGACGAGTGCGTGGCGCTGGGCGCCGCGCTGCTGGGCGACTCGCTGGGCAGCATCGACTCGGTGACGCTGATGGACGTGCTGTCCATGCCCATCGGCTACGGGCTGCCGGACGGGCGGGTGAAGCACATCATCGAGAAGAACCTGCAACTGCCCCTGACGCGCAGCTTCCGCCTGCCGTCCCCGATGGATCCCAGCTCGCCCTTCATCGAGCTGGACATCTTCCAGGGTGACAGCGACTACATGGTGGACAACGAGTACCTGGGGACGGTGCGGGTCCCCGCGGCCTCGGCGGGGCGGAAGATCGACTTCAAGCTGACGGGGGAGTGCCTCCTGCAGGTGCTGGTGGACGATGGAACCTCCAGCAACGAGGTGGCCCTGGCGACCCGGGACACGCCCGAAGCATTGAAGAAGGCCATCGAGGAGGCCCTGTCGCGCGAGGTGCCTCCCGAGAATGAGCCGAAGAAGGCCAGCGGGGGGCTCCTGTCGAGCCTCACCCGGGTCTTCCGCAGGCGTTAAGAGGGCGAGATGCCGAGATTCCCGTCGAAGGAATGGTGTGAGGAAGCGGTGCGCCTCACCAACGCGGACCCCGAGGCCGCCCAGGCCGGGCAGGGGTGGCAGGGGGACTTTGGGGCCGTGGTGGACGCCGAGCCGGGGAAGCTGGACCGGACGTTCGTGGCCTACCTCGTACCCAAGGACGGCCGCATCGTGAAGCTGCGGATCCTGGAGGATCCGGACGACCTGGAGGAGTTCGACCCCGCCTATGTGGCGCGGGCGCCCTTCTCGGTGTGGAAGCAATTGCTGCAGGGCACCCTGGATCCGGTGGAGGCGGTGCTCCGGCGCCGCATCGCCGTGAAGGGGGATCTCCAGCCGCTCATCGAGCGGATGCGGTTCAAGGGCATCGCGGACCGCGTGTTCGCGCAGCTCCAGACCGAGTACGCGGACGAGCGGTGAAGGAAGGGACGGCACCTCGATGGGAATCGGCAGTGACCTGAAGAAGCGGGCCCTGGGGCTCTCCGCCAAAGCGGTGGAGAGGCTCATGGCGGACGAGAAGCGCGCCATGCAGATCGCCGAAGCCATCGGCAAGGTGCAGCGGGGCAAGCAGGCCCTCGACAAGGGGCACGAGGAGCTGATGCGGACGCTCCACGTCGCCACCCCCGGGGACTTCAAGACCGTGGGCAAGCGCCTTGCGGGCCTCAAGCGCCGCCTCCGGGAGCTGGACGAGAAGCTGGACGAGCTCGCCCAGAAGTGACCCCCGGCGGGGGAACGATTCGAAAGAGGGAGGCGAGAAATAGCGTTGACAGTCGGGGGGGGCGGATGGCATTTACCCCCCCGTCGCAACGCGGCACGGGCGTATAGCTCAGCGGTAGAGCACTGCCTTCACACGGCAGGGGTCGCAGGTTCAAACCCTGCTGCGCCCACTTCAAGAGGCCGGACCTCGCGGGGGAAACCCAGCGGAGTCCGGCCTCTTCTTTTTCGCCGAAGAGGCCGGTGGGAGGCGCCTTAGCAGCGGCTGTTGCCGACGGCGGTGCCGCCCAGCATCTGCAGGAAGCGGTTGTAGTTGTTGACGCGGCTGTCGACCTGGGCCGGGTTACGGCCATCGCACTCCAGCGCCCCGTTGATGGAGCGGATGGTCTGCCCGAAGCCCGCGTTGTTGATGATGGCGTTGTGGGCGGGCATGGAGCCGGCGCCCGACTGGGTCATCCAGAACCACAGGCCCGTGCGCCAGGCGATGGTGGCGTTCTGGGCCACCAGGTCCGGGTTGTTCTTCAGGTCCACGCCCAGGTAGTTACCGGCCGCGCAGTAGTTGCCGTTCCACGACAGCTGGATGGGGCCCCGGCCGTAGTACATCTTGCCCGGCGCGCAGCCGCAGCCGGCAGGGCCCCAGCTGGTGTCGCACATGACGCTCTTGTTGATCTCCTCGATGTAGACCAGGTTGCCGGTCTCGTGGGCGATGTTGGCCAGGAAGGCGGCCACCTCACGCTTGCGGATGCCGAGGTCGCTCGAGGTGGCGAACTCCGGGAAGGTGTTGGCCGCGTCCACCAGCGCCCGGTAGGTGTAGAAGCCGTTGCGGCTGGGGAACATGGAGTTGAAGGTGCCCTCGCTCAGGACCGAGGCGATTCCGTTGCCCGTGGGGGGAGGCGTCGTGCCGCCGCCGCTCACCTTATCGAGGGTGAAGAGCTGGTTGTCGTAGGTGCTGTAGGGGTACTGCACGTAGACCGTCCCGTTGTCCGCCGAGCCCCAGTACAGATCGATGGCCATGTCCGTGTGGCGCAGGTGGATGGTGAACCGGTCGCCGCCCCGGTTCACGAACCGGAACTGCTGGTTGGCCCCACCGACGTAGGACCACTGGTGAATCTCGGCGTTCTGATCGTAGCTCACGCCCTTGACGTCGAGCCCCTTGCCGCTGTTGACGTTGATGATCTTCCAGTACCCATCCGACGTGGGCGAGATGGTGAACTTCTGGGCGTTGGTCCCATTGCAGTCCCACTGCTGGACCTTCGTCCCATCCGCGGTGCCGGACGCGGCGATGTCCATACACTTGCCGGTCCGCGCGGAGCGGATGACATAGTCACCTTCGGTGATGCTGGTGACGTTGGCCTCGCCCTGGACCTGTCCGAGGTCCTCCGCGGTCTCCAACGGCTCGGTGGCGCAGCCACTCAGTCCACCCACGACACCCAGCAATGACAAACAACGGACCAGCTTCGTACGCAGCATGATGTGCTCCTTGGGGGTGATGAAACGAAAGGGATTCGACGTCGCGTCCGATGAACGCGCTGCCGGACCGGACCCGAAGCATCCGGCGTGCCAAACCAGATACATCCCGGACAGACCTGTTTTCAAGGCTTTAGTAGCTTGGCGGGCCAAATCCCCTGGTGACAACGTTTCGCCCCTGGTGACAGCCGTCACCAGGCAGGGCGGGGTTCACGGGGCCCCCCGCGCAGGACGAGCGTTCTCCAGGTGACGGAACCACTGCCTGCCGAGTCCCAGTGCCCGGTACCCATCATTCCGCCGGGCGGTTGTATCCGATGGTCGGCAAACGCGGGGGCCCCTCCCTGGTGGGCAAAGTGGCTGGGCCGCGGCTCCGTGAGACACTCCCGCGTCCGGGAGGAGGGGCGGCATGATGCAGAAGCTGCGGTTTACCTGGGATCAGCGCGGGGATGCGACAGTACTGGCGGAGCCACCACATGACGTGCTGGCTGGGTACCTGTCGGAAGAACTGCAAACGAACGCACCGGTCTGCAGGCGCGTGCTCGATACCATCCAGGCCCTGAGGGTGGGCCGGCGTTCCTCCTGGGACACCGAGGGCCAGGCGTGGAGCGTGAGCCTCAACCGGGCCCGTGCGGCCATCGTGAGCGAGTACGCGGTTCCGGGCCGCTCGCTGGATCTGACACTGGAAGAGTTCGAAGAGGCCGTGGGCTCGTGGCTCCGCTTCATCGAACTCTCGCGCGCGTGAGCATCTCCGCGCGCGCGGTGTTACAACCATAGAAATCACAGAAATGTGAGTCCAGAACGCCTCCCGGCTGGGATTCAGCGGTTGGCTCGATGAATGGCCTTTCCCCTTCTGAGGGGACACATGGCCCATCGGGCGGCCGGGCCCTTCCTGGAATGGCCGTGGCTTCGGTCATGGCGAAGGAGACTTATCCTTCTTGGGCAGCAAGACGGCGCCGGCCCCGCTGCAATCGATAAGGAGCGCGTCTTGAATAAAATTCCATGTATCGCGATTGTTTCATGCCTGGTGATTCTTCTCAATGGGGGATGTGGTGGCGTGGAGGATCCGGATCCAGAGTCCCCTACGTCGAGCGTGCCTGTTCCCTCCCTTGGGACGATACCTGGGGTGTCCGCGCCCGAAGTGGAATCTACGGAGCCCCCGCCCGCCCCGGCAGAGGAGAAGGACGTCTTCGGCGTAACAATGCTTTACCCCTCCAAAGAGGGGGGGGAGTCCTGGTTCATGGGGGCGGAGCCCACCAAGGACGCGCGCTTTGATCCCCAGAGCAAGATTACCCTGAACACCGATGGCTCCTGGAAGATGAAATCCAACCAGGTCCGGATGTCTGTCTTCACTTCCGCGAGCCTCAAGGCCTTCCAGATTCCCACCTACGACCGGGAGGTGCTGGCGGAGCAGGGCTACATGCAATCGCCCAGCGACTGGAAGAACGTGGAGATGACGGGTTACGTCAAGCTCAACGCGGTCTCGGACGCCACGGACAACTTCGACTGGTACGCCCGCGGCGGCCGGCACTCGGACTCGGTGCCGTGCGAGGGCTCCTCCTACAAGGGCGCGCTGCACTACGACGGGCGCGTCCGCTGGCAGAAGGAGACATGGCACGTCAGCTACGAGCAGGCGCCCTACATCGACGCGGTGGCCCCGCTCAAGGGCCGCTGGGTGGGCCTGAAGGCCATCATCCGCAACGTCGAGGTGGAGGGCGCCCCGGCCGTGCGGCTGGAGCTGTGGGTGGATGACACGGCCGACAAGGTCTCGTGGAAGAAGGTCTACGACATGGTGGACGCCGGGGACTGGGGTGGGGATGCCTCCGAGTGCGATGGCCTCGAGGACGCCATGCCCATCACCTGGGGCGGTCCCATCGCCGTCTTCCGGTGGGACAACGCCAAGGATGTGGATTTCAAATGGATGAGTGTCCGGGAAATCCAGCCTTGATGGTTTTTAATGAACTTCGGGTTCCGACCCCAGGACACATGCCCGTGCGCTCGTAAGATTGCAGTCTTGCTAGCGCCGCAGGGCAGCCTGCGAGTTGTCACCGGCACTGGGGCAAGCTGCGCACGGCAGCTTGCGGTGCCCGTGTGGGGGGAACAGGTTCATGCGGATCACGTTTATCGGCCATGCTGGCTTTGTCGTTGAAACGTCCAGCGCCGTGGTGGTGATGGATCCCTGGCTGTCACCCAGGGGCGCATTCGATTCTGCGTGGATGCAGTTGCCCAGGAACCATCACCTCGCGCCGCAAGTGCGCGAGCTGCTGGAGTCATCACCCAAGCAGCGGTACCTGTACATCAGCCATGAGCACCAGGATCACTTCGATCCCGAGTTCCTCGAGACGTTGACGAAGCGGGACTTCTCGGTGCTCATTCCGAAGTTCCAGCGGTCCGCGCTGCGCGACACGCTCCAGGCGTACGGCTGCAAGCGGATCATCTCCTGCCGGGACGGGCAGGAGATCCCCGTGCCGGGAGGCGGCTACATCAAGCTGTTCCTCACGGAGTCCGGGACGAACCGGGACTCGGGGGTGTTGGTGAGGGGAGACGGACAATCCTTTCTCAACCTCAACGACTGCAAGATTCACGACCGGCTGGCGCGAATCGTGGAGTCCGAGGGCTCCATCGACTTCTTCTCCGCCCAGTTCTCGGGCGCCATCTGGCACCCCACCTGCTACGAGTACTCGCGCGAGGTGTACGAGGAGATCTCGCTCAAGAAGCGCGCCAGCAAGTTCGAGGCGGTGGCGCGGGCCATCCAGACGGTCAACCCCCGGGCCTTCCTGGCCGCGGCGGGCCCCGCCTGCTTCCTGGACCCCGCGCTGTTTCACCTGAACCTGGAGAAGGTGAACATCTTCCCCCGGGCCCCCGAGCTGTTCGCCTTCCTGAAGGAACGCTTGCCCCAGGTCTCGACGCGGTACCTCGAGCCCATGCCTGGCGACGTGCTGGAGGGGACGAGCCTGGAGTGGGTTCACCAGTCGCCCGAGCGCCTCACGGACGAGAACCTGCCGGACTACCTGCACGCCTATGCCTCGGACATGGCGCACCTGTTCCGGGAGCGGCGCCGCAACATCCTCCGGGCCGAGGCGGAGGTGATTCACGGGCAGCTGCAGATGGAGCTGCGGCGCAAGCTGGACCGCCTGGAACTGCACGGACGGGTGGGGATGCCTCTGTACATGGGCCTGAACGAGCTGCCCGGACAATGGCTGCGGGTGGACTTCCGGCTGCGGCGCGTGGACATCGTTCCGGAAATCAAGGAGCGCAGCCGGTACACGATGAGGGTGGCGGCCCCGGACATCTCGCGTGTGCTGGAGCGGAAGCTGACCTGGGAGGAGCTGTTGCTCTCGTTCCGGCACCGGATGAGCCGCACGCCGGATGTCTACGATCCCATCCTCCATGCCTTCCTGGGCCTGGAGATCGAGGACGTGGGGGAGTTCTGCCAGGACTTGCTCGCCGCGGAGGCGCGGCGCGAGCGCACCGTGGTGACGGCCGGGGGGAAGCGCTACGCCATCCAGCGGTTCTGCCCGCACCAGGGTGCGGACCTGACCGAAGCCTGGGTCGAGGGGGGACGGTACCTCCTGTGCCCGCGGCACCGGTGGCAGTTCGATTTGCAGGACGGGGGCCAGTGCTCGGCCAACGGCCTGTCCATCGAGGCCAAGTGCCTGCCGGACGCGGAGCGTGAGCGGCGGCAGCAGCCGGTCCGGGAGGCCCAGACCCAGCTCTGAGGGCCCGCGAGGGCCGTGGCGTCTCATGGCGCGCCACGGCCCTGCCCCAGGCTGTCGCCCCGGCGTGACGGCTAACGCTGCTGGGTGAGCAGCTCCAGCTCGAAGCGGCCGTTGTCCGTCCGCAGCCCCACGGGCCCCTCGAAGTCGAGCGCCTCGGGGGGCAGGGTGCCTTCCCACGCCAGGACGCCATCCACCTGGACGCGCAAGGCCGGGCCCTCCCATTCAGCGTAGAGCGTGTGTGAAGCGCCTGGGACGAGCTCGGGCACAGGGACTTCTCTTTGGGCCCGGACCCGCGTGTACCCCCGGTTTCCGCACTCGGCGCTCGTATGGTTTTGGGGGTTGGACTTCACCGAGACGTGGAGCCCAGCCTTGGGGCTCAGCCGCCACATGACGTAGACCACGTTGCATCCATCCTGGGCCCGCAGCTTCAGCCCGAGCTGCTGGCGGGACTCGCCGGAGGCGAGCGCTTTCTGCACCCGGGTGGGCCCCAGGTACGTGAAGCGCAGCTCGGCCGCGGTTGCATCATCCAGGCCGGGGACCACGGCGCGGACCTTGGACACCTCGACGGCCAGCCTGCCATCGGCCGCCTCGCTCAAGGCCCCTTGGGTCACGTGCAACTGATGCAGGGCCGTGCGCGTGAGCGGGGGCCTCTCGCGCGTGCATGCAGGGTGCGAAGGGGCGAGCAAGGCGAGCGCCAGGAGCAGCGGGTTTCGTCTCATGGGGCGGTGTTTCCGAGCAGGGCCCTGAGGGCCTCCAGGTGGGCCTGCAGCCAGGCCTGCTCGGCGCGCAGCCGCGCCACCTCCAGCACGAGGTAGTCGCGGAAGCGGCGCACCTTCACCGTCTCCAGGGCCTGGACTTCCCGGAGCTGGCCTTCCAGGTCGCTGGCCAGCACGGACACCTCGCGCAGCCGTGTCTCCTCGAGCCGCTGGGTGGTGCGCAGGTCCTGGAGCATCCGCTCTACCCGCTGGGGAAAGCCTTCCACCTCCTCGGCCGAGGCCCGCTGGCGGGCGCTGCGAGCGCGGGCGTTGGCCTGGGCTTGCCACCCCCCGCCAAGGTTGTAGGAGACGGTCAGCACCCCGAAGAGGGGCACGTCCTGCCGCACGTCGATCAGCTCGTCGTAGCCGCCCCGGAGGCGGATGTCCCAGGCCGCGGCCCGGCGCAGCGTGCCGGTGAGCCGCTCGACCTCATCGTCCGCCGCATGCAGCTCCTGGAGCAGGGCGGGGAGGGGCTGGCCCGAGGCCGGTGGCAGGTGGGCCAGGCGCTCCTGCTCACGGGCGGTGTCGTGGGCCAGGGCACGGAGTTGTTCCAGCCGGAGCTGCAGCCCGTTGAGTTCTTCCACGGTGGCCCGTCCCTCACGGAGATCCGCCCGCAGCGATTCGAGCAACCGGGCGCCTTCGGGGAGGGCGGCCTCGAGCACCGACAGGCGCGCCGCCAGGGCGGGGGCGGCGCCGAGGTCCGGCCCGGCCTGGAACACGCGCTGGAGCGCGGAGAAGGCCTTGTAGCGGAGGCACTCGGCCTCCGCGCGGCGGCGCAGGGTGACGCCCCGGTAGGCGCTCACGACGTTGTAGCTCAGGCCCGCGGTCAGCCGAAGGGTCTGGGTGCCGAGGGGCGTGTCGCCGGAGGCATCCCCCGCGTTCACCACGCCGGCGCTGCCGAAGACCTCGGGCGCGAGCAGCACTGCGGACTCGGCGGCCGCCACGCTTCGCGTGAACTCGCACCAGGCGGGCGGGCCTGGGGTGCCTTCCGGAACGGAGGGGCGCGGCTGCGCGCTCGCCAGCTGCAGGGCGGCGAAGCAGGGCAGGACCCCCCATGCGATGGATCTCTTCATGCCTGCCTCCTTGAGCACTACAGCAGCAGCGGGGGGTGGCCCAGGTGGAGCAGCTCTTCCTGGGCGGAGAAACCATCCTGCAGGTGGACTTCCACCATCACCCCGCGCACGAAGTGCTGCCGGATGGGGTGTTTCACCGACACTTCACCTTCCTGGGTCTGGCCGACCACCCCCACCTGATGGCACCACACCAGCTTCGCCCTGCACGCATAGAGCGGGGTGCCTGGCGGGGACGCATCCAGGTTGCCATAGGGGACGAAGGCCACGGTCAGGTTGCCCTCGAAGGCGCGCAGGTAGGGGGAGTCGCGGAGGGTCTTGAGCAGCTGGTCATACCGGGCCACGGCTTCGTCGAGCCCCTGCAGATCCTCTTTCAGGGCGGAGCGGGTGTTCTCCGCGCGCGCCTGCTCCAGCAGCGACCGGGTGTACTCGCGCTCCAGCAGCAGGGCCGCGGTGGTCACCTGCGGGCTCCGGGAAGGCCCCCGTGCCTGGACGCTGTCGAAGCCGAGCAGCTCGCGTTGCAGGCCTTCCAGCCGGTTCTCCAGGTCCACGGCGTGCTCGGCCAGGGTGAGCTGGCTCTGGGCCATCTGCGCGAGCTGGTGGTTGGAGGTGAGGTAGGCCTCCTGGTCGAGCATGCGGGCGCCGTGAAGGGTCTGGGTCCGGACGCGCGCCATGCCCGAGAAAGCCCGGGCGGATTCGGAGATCTCTCCCTGGGCGTGTTCGTACTGGCGCCGCAGGGTGGAAAAACGCTGGAGGGCCTGAGCGCGCGCTGCGCGCTCGCCCTTCAGGGCCTCCTGGAAGCGCTCCTGAAACGCTTGCTCGGCAAGAAGGGTCCGCTCGGCGTTCGCGAGCCGGGCCTGGACATCGCGCCGGTCCGCCATCAGCTGAGAGCGGGCGGCGGCCTGCTGGGCGATCTGCGAGTTGAGCTGGAGAATCTCCGGGTCCGTGGGGGCGATGACGGTGGGGACGACCCAGCCCTCGCTGACGAGGAAGAACGCCTGCATGCCCAGGTACGTGATGAAGCTCAGGAGGATGACCACCAGCAGGCAGGTTCCCAGGGCCTTGTAGGCGCTGACGGCCAGCGCGTTCACTTTGTTGGCGACCTGCTGGTTCATGAGAGGCCCCCTGCGGTCTGAGTGGGCAGCAGGGCGGTATCAGGCGGTGCCGGTGTGTCCGCGTTCGTGGACGGCGCGCCCCGCGTTTCCCAGCTGCCCGAATCCAGCGTCAACAGCGCCAGCGGCGTGAAGAGGGCGTAGGTGACGGGCATCAACAGGGCCATGGGCAGGAAGCTCAGGCCCGGGACGCGCCGGTCCTCCGGCAGGTGGCGCGTCTCCCAGCGGTAGATGAAGCCCATGAGCCCCACCACGAGCACGTGTATGGCCAGGATGTCCCAGAACTCCCCGGTCAACACGTTGTGGACGATGACGACGGGGTAGGCGAGCAGCAGCCCGAGCTGCGAGACATAGTGGACCGCCACCACGGGGTGCAGCCGCCAGGCGTGGCTGAGCCCGCCCAGCATGTCCACCAGGTTGGAGCGGCGCCAGCGCAGCTGCTGCGCGAAGTACCCCGGCAGGTGGGTGGGGGCGGCGGTGAAGCAGACCGCGTCCGTGGTGTAGAGGGTCTCATAGCCCGCCTTGATGATCTGCCGGGTGAGGAAGCGGTCCTCTCCGTACTTGATGGCGACCCCGGCGATGGCCCGCGCCTCCAGGATGGGCTCGAGCTCCTCCAGCACATGGCGGCGATAGGCCGTCAGACACCCGGACAGACACATCACCGAGCGGAATCCCCGCTCCAGGTCCTTGAGCCACTCCTGGGCGAAGTGGAACTTGATCTCGACCATCCGCGTGAGCCAGGTCTGGTGGCGGTTCGTCACATAGGTCCTCCCGCCCACCGCGGCGATCCGAGGGTGGAGAAACCGCCGGACGAGCTGCCGCACGGCGCCCCGGTCCACGATGACGTCCGAGTCCACCGAGACGACGATCTCCGAGCGGGTGGCGCGCACCCCCCGGTTGATGCCCTTGCGCTTGCCCATGTTCTCCGGGTTGCGCATCACCAGGACATTGGGGTGTTTCTCGGCGGCCTTCAGGGCCCAGGCATGGCTGTCGTCCTTGGAGCAATCATCGACCACGACAATCGACAGCTTGTCAGGGGGGTAGTCCTGTAACAGCAGGCTGTGGATGGCGTGGTAGATGCCTTCGCCTTCATTGAAGAGGGGAATGATGATGGCCACCGTGGGCTCGTAGTCATCATTCGTGGCATCGAACTGATCCCTCCGGACCCGCCGCATCAAGGGACCCAGGATGTACCGGTTCATCAACACCACGAGGAACAGGATTTGAATGGGAAATAGCTCCATCACCACTCCTGGAAGGGAAGGGAGCAGGCTGTCCCCAGGTTGCTAACCGCGCAAAACCTTGAACTCCAGAGGCCCAAGGGCAACCTGGCTGGAAGGGCGTGGGTGTGCTTGTCATTGAACGCTTCGGAGCGTGGCCCGGTGTCCTCTTCTTCGCAATGCCAGGCACCCCAGGGAGGGTTGGCAGGGGAGCCCAGGCACTTAGGTTACGGCCCTGGGATATAAGGGAGAGCCCCATGGGAGTAATGGGCGTCAGGGCTGGATGGGTTGGGCTGTGGTTGGGATTGCAAGGCGGCCTCGCGGTGGCTCAACCCGCCGCTGAAGCTGGGCGGTGGTCACCGCTGATGTCATGGCCCATCTCCGCCACACACACGCACCTGCTGCCCAGTGGCAAGGTGATGTTCTTCGGGGAGTTCGACGAGGGCAAACTATCCCCCCGGCTGTGGGATCCCGTGGCCAACACGCTCACGCCGCTTCCCGTGCCTCCGTTCAATATCTTCTGCGCGGGGCACTCCTTCCTCGAAGATGGCAGGCTGCTCATCACGGGCGGGCACGTGGACAGCCACAACGGCTTGCCCCATGCCATCCTCTTCAATCCGAAGACGAATGGTTGGGACGCCGTGCCCGACATGAACGACAAGCGCTGGTACCCGAACAACACCACCCTGGCCAATGGCGAGGTACTGGTGCTCTCCGGGGAGACGAACGGGGAGGGCTTGTTCAACGAGCTGCCCCAGCGCTACGTGCCTGGGTCCAACACCTGGGTGAACCTGTCCACGGCCCAGAGGAAGATTCCGTATTACCCTCACATGTTCCTGGCCCCCAACAACAAGCTCTTCTTCGCGGGGCCCTGGCGCTCCAGCCAGTGGCTGGACCCGGAGGGAACCGGCACCTGGTTCGAGGCGCCGTACAGCCAGTTTGGCGGCAGATCCTACGGGGGAAGCGTCTACTTCGACGGAAAGGTGCTCTCCACGGGTGGCGGAAATCCTCCCACGAAAACCGTGGAGCTGATTGATCTCAACCTGCCATCGCCCAGCTGGAGCTACCAGAGCCCTATGAGCATCGCCCGGCGGCAGCACAACACGATGTTCTTGCCGGACGGCAAGGTCCTCGTGACGGGCGGAAGCAGTCTGGAAGGGTTCAACAACCCCGACGGTGCCGTCCGTCATGCCGAGGTGTGGGATCCGGAGATCAATGTCTGGAAGACCTTGGCCAGCAACAACGCCTTTCGCGGATACCATTCGACCACGCTGCTGTTGCCGGACGGGCGGGTGCTGAGCGCGGGAGGCCGCAATGTGCGCACTGCGGAAGTCTTCGAGCCTCCCTACCTCTTCCAGGGGCCGCGTCCCACCCTCACCGCGGCACCGGATGAACTCACGCCCGGAACGTCCTTTGACGTCGGAACGCCCAACGCGGATCAGATCAAGAAGGTCACGTTGATTGCGTTGGGCTCCGTGACGCACGCTTTCGATTCGAACCTGCGCTTTCTCACGCTGCCGCACACCGTGACCCAGGCGGGCCTCACCGTCACCGCGCCGGAGAGCAACGTGATGGCCCCCCCGGGGCCCTACATGTTGTTTTTGATCAGCCAGGAGGGCGTCCCCTCGGTGGCGAAGGGGGTGATGGTCAAGAAGGTGGCGCCGAAGTTCTCCCGCACCCTCGCCTTCAGCGATGTGTGGAAGTACGACGACACCAACGTGGATCGGGGCACCGCCTGGCTCTCGGCCAGCTATGACGATTCCCAGTGGAAGTCCGGGCCCGGACAGCTGGGCTTCGGAGATGGAGACGAGGGGACGGTGCTCACCGCCACGGTGCCTTCTCAACCCTCCGTCTACTTTCGAAAGAAGTTCTCGCTGGCCAAGCCCGTTTCGGCGGCCATGCTGGAGGTGCTCTTCGACGATGGCATCCAGGTGTGGGTCAACGAGGTGCCCGTCTTCTCCCGGAACATGGCCAAGGGGCTCAACTTCGAGACCTTCGCCTCGGGCTCGACGAACAACCAATACATCCGGGAGAAGCTGGCGCTCTCTGGCTCGCCCTTCCGGGTGGGGGAGAACCTCATCACGGTGATGGTGAAGCAGGTGGGAAGCAACTCGACCGACCTGACCTTCGCGCTGGGGCTGGAGGTGGAGAACACCCCGGCGCCCGTCGAGGACGTGCTCCAGGTGCTGTCTCCGAACGGAGGAGAGTCCTGGGTGGGAGGAAGCCGGGTCAGCATCCGCTGGGCGCTCAAGAGCCCCTTGCCCGCGGTGGACCTCGCCTTCTCCTCGGATGGTGGGACCGTCTGGGTGCCCATCGCCTTCGAACTTCCGGCAAGCCAGGGCAGCTATCCCTGGCGGGTGCCGAACATCGCCTCGTCCCGGATGCTGGTGCGCGTGTCGAAGGCCGGGGGAGGGGGGGCGGACGTGAGTGATGCCGTGTTCTCGATCGTGCGCACGCAGCTCCAGGGGCACCCGCGAGAGGCTCCGTGACAAAGGGGGCGGAGACTGCTTCGCTAAGGGCGCCATGCCGACGTCCGCCCCCACGCCGCCGTTGTTGACGCTGCCACCCGATGAGGTCCACGTCTGGATCGTTGAGCCCGAGCGCATCACCGATGCCGGATTGCTGGCGTCCTACCGGGCCTTGCTGGATGCGCCGGAGCGCGAGAAGCAGCAGCGGTTCCACTTCGAGAAGCACCGGTTGCAGTACCTGGTCTCCCATGCGCTCGTGCGGCTCACCTTGTCGCGCTATGCCCCGGTGGCCCCTGGGGCCTGGTCCTTCGTCGCCAACACGTATGGACGTCCGGAGATCCGCGGCGAGGAGAAGCCGTGGCTGCGCTTCAACCTCTCCCACACGGACGGAATGGCCCTCTGCGCGGTGGCCCGCGACGTGGATGTGGGCGCGGATGTGGAGGACGCGGAGCGGAAGGGAGAGACGGTGGGGATCGCGGACAGCTTCTTCGCCCCCGCGGAGGTGGCCTCGCTTCGAGCGCTTCCGGAGCATGCGCAGCGCGAGCGCTTCTTCGATTACTGGACCTTGAAGGAGGCCTACATCAAGGCCCGGGGCATGGGGCTCTCCCTGCCGCTGGAGCAGTTCGCCTTCGAGCTTCCGGCGGGACTTCCCGCCCGGATCTCGTTTGATCCTCGCCTGGTGGATGAGCCCTCGCACTGGCAGTTCGTGCGGTTCCGGCCTTCCACGCGGCACGCCGCGGCGCTGGCCGTGCGCCGTCCAGTGGGAGCCCCGCTCTCGGTGCGGTTCCAGCGAACCGTTCCCCTCCAGGGGGATGGCCCCGTGGAGTACCTCACCCGGGAGACGCACCAGCCGCTGCGCCTTCAGGAGGCCGGGGCAGGCTCACTTCGGTCTGATGCTTGATGAGTCCGCGCATGTGGCGGATGCCGCCGGAGGGATGGAGGTGGACCCGCTGGGGCAGGAGGCCCTCACGGAGTTCGCGCGTGTCGAACTGGAACGCATGAGCGAGGTGCGCGAACGAATTGTCGAGGCGGTGACGAGGATGTCCCAGTATCTCACAGCGCTCGGTCCGGACGCGCTCGCGGTGCGGCCACTCCTGGCTGTCGTTGACTCGGGTCTCCAGAGCATCTCAGAGTCATTTCAGGGCATCGACACAGGGGGAGCGGAGAAACTCCAACTACTGCACGACGGCTACAATGACCTCCTCATCGCAGGAGAAGTCGTGCGACTTCACTGGCTGGCCGATGTCCTGGAGCAGGGATCGTAGCGCCGGAGCGCTCAGCCGCTGCGTGCCTCACGCTCCGCGTGGTACTCCTGTGCGAACTCAAGCGCGTGTGCCGCCACGCATGAACGGAGGAGGTTGCGCAGCGTCATGCCGGGTCCAAGGCCCAGGTGCCGTTCTCCCAGTTCTTCAACACCTGGGCAGCCTCGAACGCAGCGAGCCCCTCCCCCCTCGCCGCTGCTTCCAACACCGCCTTGGATTCTGCCGTCCGATGGCGGAGCAGGCATGCGGCAGCTCCGACTCTCACATCCATGCGAGGATGTTCCAGCAGCACTGCAAGAGCATCCCGCCCTGCGTCTCCAGCGGAGCGCAGTTTCTTGAAAGCAGAGATGTAACGTTCAGCGTGCTCATCTCCGGTGCTGGTATCCCCGCGAAAGATCGCATCGGTCTGCGCGGCTACGTTTCGGGCGAACTCCTCAACAAGCTCCTCAATGGTCATCGCCAGATTCCCTTCTTGATGTTCTCGATGGCCTGCAAGCCAAACTGACGCTGAGTCTCGAAGGACTGCGTGCTCAACCACTCTCGGACGGTCAGATTCTCCGAGTTGGTGATAAAGAAGCGCTTTCGCGAGTAGAAGGCGCTGATCTGGGTGTGCAGCCCTTCTTCCAGCGGGATGACGTTCTCGGTGTTGTGCAGGGCATGCGGCCCGAATCGCTCCACGTTGCCTGGCGCCTGCTCGACGATGTGGTGCCACTGCTTCCCCGGACCCGCTGGACCCAAGGCACTCTTGAGGCCGCTGAACGAGCCCCAGGACCTGAAGCCGGCAGGACTGACTCCCGCTGCGCCTCTCACGCCCCGGGCCGTCATGGCGACCGCCGCAGCGGGCAGGGAGACGATGACGGTGCTCCCTTCAACGGCTACCGCACTCACCTGCCCCACGTTCGCAAGGCTGATGCCCACCCGTGAGGCCCCGACCGCCGCTGCCTCCATGTAGCTGGGCAGCATCGCCAGCCGCGAGGCCAGCCACGCGGCGCCTCCGGTCATGCCCTGACTCACTACCACGGTGACCGCGAGGACGAAGACGCGCGCCACCTCCGGCCCCACCCGGTTCGCGAAGCGATGACCCGCCTGCTCCAACTCAATCCACGTCGTGGCTCGGTCGGTGGCCCGCTTCAGTTCCCGGCTCGCGTCCACCACCTCCAGGAACGTCTCCACTCCCAGGTAGATGAGCAGGACCGCCGAGACGATGGCCGCCGCCTTGGTGAACACCGGCTCGGGATTCGCCGCCAGGACGGCCCAGGTGGCGAGGCCCGTGGCGATGACGGTGTAGAAGAGCTGGGGCGCCAGGGTCTTCTCCACCGCCCGGGCGATGCTCTCCTTGAGGGGCTCCAGCGACAGCCCCAGGGCGACCCCCAGCTTGTCCCACTCGCCCAGGCCAGGCCCGATGTCGAGCAGGGAGAGGCAGTGGTCCCCGCGCTGGCCCGGCTCGCAGAGGCCGCTGAAGCTCTTGCGCATCAGGCGCTGCCATCGGGTGTCAGCACTGCTACCCGGGTGGGAGGCGCGCACCAGCAAACCTTGCTGAGGAGCACGGAGCGACAGGGGCACCTCCAGCACCAGCCGTGCGAGCGCCTCCTCGAATGCTTCCGCGTCCACCTTCACGGACTTGCTCGAGGAGGACGGCCTGTACTCCAGGGGCGAACCCTGTCCCGTGTCGAGGCGGATGACACGCGGCGTGGCGCACGCATTGAGCAGGACGAGGAGCAGGAGCGTGACGCCCAGGCGAGTTGCCATAAGACGCTTTCCGGAGCGAGGAGGGCTCCAGTCTACGGGAAGGTCGCCCCAGAGACGATGACGTTCCGGCCCTCATCTTCAGCCTACAGCCGAAGGCGATGCTGCACTGCCGCTGCACCACGGTACAGCTCGCCCTGGAAATCGGCTCTCTCCCGGCGGGATAAGGACCGAGGAGAAGGCTTCGTCCCCGTACCTATCGCTGTGCGGGCGAGGCGTGATCAGCCAGGCGGAAAGGGGGTGAACGCCATGCTGAGCGCCGCGAGGAAGCTGTTGGCCTCGACTCTCACCTGGAGGATGACGGCGGCCATCCTGTTCGCGTTGGCCGAGCATCTTCGGGACCGGGTGAGGCACGGGCTGTAGTGCTCGGGGAGAGGTCCCGCTGCGGATGTGGCGGGACTCTTCCTGCCTTCGGAGAAGGCCGCATCGTCGAGGTGCGACCACGCCACCCACCCGAGGAGGAACTGCAAGATGACGAAAGGCATCAGTCTGTCCACTGAGCTGGTCGAGGTGAGGTGTGCGCCCCTTCTGGCTACCGCGCTACACCTCCGAGAGCCTCAACTGGATTGAGGGATACTGGGAGCACCTCAAGGACACCTACTTCAGCAGGATGCTCACCCAGCAGCGCGAAGCGTTCTACCCTGATACCGTACGGCTGCTGCGCAGGCTGCGCCGCTCGGGACGGCTCCGCCTCCTTGCGCTTCGCGCTGACCCCTGAACGAACTTACCCCGGATGGCTTAGCTGCCGAGATTGCGAAGCTGCCGGTCGAGTAGAAGAGCCGGATCCTCCGAGTGCTCCAGCCGCAGCGGCAGACGGATGAGCGGCTTCACCGTGCTCACGTCGTAGAACCGCGCCGTCGTGCTCGTACTGGTCTGTCCGACGATGGCAGCCACGGTGGTGATGGGGACGCCGCCCTCCGCCGGACGGATCTCCACACCGTTCGTCAGCGCCCAGGTCACGAAGGAATGGCGCATCTGGCCGAGCTTGAGCGGCTCGCGTTCCAGATTCTTCGCGGCATGGCGGAGCACCTTCCTCACCCAGGAGTCGGCCGGGGCTCCTCCCCGTGCTTGAAGCCGCTGCGCCGCCGCGAGGGTCTGCGCGTCGAGGCTCTGCATGTGGACGCGCCTGCTCTTATGGGTGAAGCGCACCACGCCGCGAATCTCCGGGTGGTCCACGAGCTTCAGCTCGCAGTTCCCTTCGGCCACGCGCTCGATCTCACTGCGATGCATGCCGGTCTTGGCGTGAAGGACGAGAAGGTCCCGCACCGCCCGCACGTCCGTCTTCATGCCGCCGAGCTTGGGGGACTCCCAGCCGGAGATGGCGCGGTAGAACGCCTCCACCTCCGCCATCGTGTAGCCCTTCTTCCGCCGGGCCTTCTCGGGGCGCGCAGGGGGCACCTTCAGGCCGAGGGTCGCGTCCTGGGCCGGGGAGAGCACCGCTTCCACCTCGCGCAGGAACGAGAAGAAGCTCTTGATGGCGATGATCCAGTGCTTCCTCGCGGCCGGGTGCTTCGCCAGCTCGCTCTTGAGCTGCTGGAGCGTCACCTTGCGGAGGTCCTGGCCCGCGAGCACCTCGGCCCACTGGGCCAGGTACGTCCGCACATTCCGGCGGTAGCGTTCGGTGTGCCCCTCGGCCTTGAGGTGGGCGAGGAAGCGGGCCACCCCATCAGGACCGCCTCGGAGGCGGCCTTCTCGGCGGCCTCGGCCTTCGTCAGGTAGGCGTCAGGGTCACGGTCGAACAGAGCCAGTTCGGCAAGCGCGTCAGACTCGTTGCGCGCGGACAGTCGCTTGCTATAACGGACGCCGTTGTGCATCCGCTCCAGTTGCCAACGGGTGTTGCCGTGGCGGTCCAGGTAGGTCCGTCCTCCGGCCCATCTTCCGGTCCACTGGGGCATGTCGTACCTTTCTGGCCGGTTACGTACGGATTACGTACAAGGCCGGAGCGCTCGCGGCGGCAGGCGAGGGCTCACCAGAAAGAACAAGGAGTTCCGCAGCTTTAGTCGTCCGGCCCCGTAGCTCAGTTGGATAGAGCGGCGGTTTCCTAAACCGCAGGCCACAGGTTCGATTCCTGTCGGGGTCACTTGCCCTGCTTCCCAAGTACTCGGAAGTAGGGCGGTTTTCTGTCCGGTGGCGTTCAGTGACGTCAGGTGACGGCGGTGCACCGGGTGGAGCGGGTGCTGCCGCACGTGCCCTACCGGCAGTGGACACTGTCCTTTCCTCACCGGGTGCGGTGGGTGCGCTGAGGCGCCCGCTCAGGGCCGCGCCTCGCCGGCCAGCGCCGCGCGGTGGATGGCCACCCAGAAGCCGGCGGCCCGCCGGGCCCCTTCGAGCAGCGGCTCCGGGTGCCCGGCCCCCAGCGCCGCGCAGAGCGCCTGGGCCCGCGCGCCGTGCTCCAGGTCCACGTCGAGGTGGACGAGGATGAAGCGCGCCTTCGTCCGCTCCAGCCCGAGCCGCCCCAGCCCCTGGCGGGCCTCGCCTCCCAGGTGCCGCGCCACGCCCTCCAGCACGCGCAGCGCGCCCAGGAAGGCGAGCTGCCGCTCCGGCCCGATTTCTTCCCAGAAGGCGTGGAAGCCGGCCACCTCGCGAGGCGTGTCGGACGAGGGCTCGCGCCCGAAGGCCGCGAGGTCCGCCTTGGCCAGCAGGTAGTGCGACTGCTCGTCCCCCGCCAGCTCCGCGAAGAAGGCCTTCAGCTCGGGGAGCGTGGCGCGCTCGGCCGCGAGCCGCAGCCGGTCTCCGCTGCGCCGCGTGTAGTGGTACATCATGTCGAGGAACGCCACGTAGCGCTCTGGCGTCACCGCCGGCAGCCAGCTCGCGACCTGCCGCGCCATCCCGGCGGTGAGCGCCTCCAACTGCTCCTCAATCGACGGCATCCTCAGTCCCTCCGGTCCGAAAGCAGCGCGCCCAACGTCCGCCGAGCATGCGCGAGGTGCGGCGCCGCCCGCTGGGGGGGCAGCTCGTCCAGGCGCACCACGCCCGCGTCGAGGAACCCCTCCCCACCGAGTCCCCGTCCACAGGCGGTGGGCACCGCGCGCAAATCCACCGGCTGGAGCACGCCCCGCGCGTCCCGGGCGAGCGCGAGCTTCAGCACGGCCCCCGTCTGGCACGCCAGCGTGGGCATGATGCTCAGGAAGTTGCCCAGCGAGTACGCGATGAGCCCCATCCGCGCGGGCCCGCCCCGGCGCACCTGCGTGGGGCATGTGGCGTCCGCGCCGTCGATGGACACCCACTCCACCGGCTGGAGGACATGCGGCGAGGAGCCCAGGAGGAGGTCCGCCCCGCGCTCGATGAGCCGGTAGGCGTGCTCGCGCTGGAGGGCCTCGGGCCAGTACTCGTACTCGAAGCCCCAGTGCGGCATCAGCACCACCAGGTCCGGCCCCACCGCGCGAGCGGCGTCGATGAGCGCGCCCAGCCGCTCCCAGTCTGGCGCGTGGAGGAGGCTGCCCAGCCGCGTCACCGGCACCCCGGCGGGCGGCGCCCCCACGAGGTGGTTGATGTCATACGTCACGGCGGCGATGCCCATCCGCACCCCGTCCACCTCCAGGGCGGCCACCGCGTCCTCCGGCCGGGGGCCTCCCACGCAGCGGTGCTGGGAGGAGGCCCGCACCGTCCCCCGGGTCCGCTCCAGCCCTTCGGCGCCCTGGTCGAGCGCGTGGTTGTTGCAGAGGGAGAAGACGCGGTGGCGCGCCGTGCCCTCCCAGGCCGCGAGGTAGTCCGGCGGGGCGTTGTAGTGGAGCGTCTCGTAGACGAGCCGGGGCACGGGCCGTGCCGGGTCCACCGGCGTCTCCAGGTTGGCGAAGGCCACCGCGTCCCCCGCCATCACCTCCCGGACGCCGGGAGAGAGCGCGCGGTGGAAGCCGCTGCGAATCCACATCATGTCGCCCACGGCGCTCAGCCGGAGCTCCGGCGCGCCCGCGTGCCGCCAGCTCCCCGAGGCGAGGTGCCGGGCGACGCGCGCGAAGTGCTCCCCGGTTTCGGCCGAGCGCGGCTCCGGCAGGTGCAGGAGGCTCTTGGTGATGTAGCGCAGGTTGAGGTCCCACCGGGACAGCGGCCAGCGGCCGTCCTCGTAGCGGATGTCCGCGTACAGTCGGCGCAGGGCGTTCATGGGCGCTTTCGCTCCAGGGTGACGAGTCGCACGTCCTCCTCCACCACCCTGGGGCCGGCCAGGAGGGCCCGCCACATGACGTGGAGGTAGCTGTCGAAGACGGGGGCCCCGCGCGCGAGCAGCTCGGGGCGCAGGCGCGCGTGCAGCCGCGCGAGGTTGTAGCCGGGCACCCGCGGGTAGAGGTGGTGGTCCAGGTGGTGGTTGAGGCCGTTCCACAGGAAGGTGACGAGCCGGGTGCTGCGCACCGTCGTCGCGGTGTGGAAGCGGTCGCCGCGCCAGACGTTGGCGTGGTGGTCGGAGATGGACTTGAGCCCGTTGAGGGGGCTGGCGAAGAGCACCGGCAGCAGCCAGCACTCCACCGCGCCCCCGAGAAGCCCGTGGCCCGCCAGGAGCCAGAAGAGCAGTGCATAGAAGGCCCCGTAGCCGAGCAGCACCAGCGCATGGCGGCGCAGGCGGGCGGCGGCGAAGTGCTGCACCGGGTAGAGGACGTTGAAGTAGACGAGGCTGAGCGGCAGGCCCAGCAGCACGGTGGCGTAGAAGAGTGCCCACAGCCCGGGCGAGCGGCGGCCCGCGTTGTAGGCGTCAGGGTCCTTCCCGGTGCGGTTCCAGCGGTGGTGCGCGAGGTGGCCGTGCCGCATCGGCTCGTAGGCGATGCCCACGAGCAGGCTGAGCCCGTTGCCGAAGAGGCGGTTCTGCCAGGGCCTCGGGAAGAGGGTGTCGTGCCACGCGTCGTGGCCGAGCTGGATAAGCCCCATGACGCCCTGGGCCGCCAGCAGCCACAGGGGCAGCTTCAGCCAGAAGCCGCTGACGTGCGCGAGCCCCACGCCGGCCAGCCCCCACACGCCCAGGTGGAGGGCCGCCATGCCCAGAGCCCGCGCGGGGCGGATGCGCAGCAGCTCCACCAGCTCGTCGCGGGAGGGGCCCGGCCCGGCGGGGGCAGCGGGTGAAGCGGAGACGGGGGCGAGGGCGGGCTGCATGGGGCCTCAGAGGTAGCGGGGGACGCGCTGGCGGTAGCGCGCGTAGGCCTCGCCGAGGCGGGCGGAGAGGTAGCGCTCCTCCTGGAGCACCAGCCCGTGGAACAGCCCCCCCAGCACCGCGCACGCCCCGAGCGTCACCAGCGACGGAGCCCAGAGCGAGGCTCCCACGAGGTACAGGTAGGAGAAGACGTAGATGGGGTTGCGCGAGGAGCGGTGGAGTCCTCTCTCGTGCAGCACGGGCGGGGCCTCCCCCGCGTCCACGCCGATGCGGAACGTCGCGCCCATGCCGTACTGCGCCGCCAGCATGCCCACCAGCCCGAGCACGCCCAACGCCCAGCCCACCTCCGGCGGAAGGGCCAGCAGGGGCCGGCCCCAGGGCAGCTCGGACCAGCGCGGCCAGACCGCCGCCGCCACCACCGAGCCAGCCCACACCAGCGAGGCGCCGCTGATGCGCCGCGTGAGGCGCGTGTGGGCGGAGTCGGCCCCGGTGCTCCAGTAGGCCAGCGGGCTGCGGCCGAAGCGCAGGCGGTAGACGAGGCTGGAGCCCAGGTGCCCCAGCAGCAGGTGCAGCGAGATGAAGCCCAGGTAGAGCGCGGGCGCGTCGCGAAGCCCCTTCATGGTCCCACCACCTCCGCAGGAAGCCCGAAGCCCGAGGACGCCCAGCCCGCAAGCTGCTCGGTGAAGTCGCGCAGCTCGCCCCGGGTCCACAGTCCCTCGAACGTCGCCGTGTTGATGTTGAGCGTGTCGCCAAAGCCCAGGCCCGTCGCGCCCCAGGTGGCCGTGTGGCTGCGCATGGAGTGGATGCGGAAGGGCGCGTCCACGAAGTGCTTGTCGAGCCGCCCCAGGTAGGTCGCCACCAGCGTGTTGGTGCGGGGCTCGGCCACCAGCCCGGGGCGCGCGTTGCGCCGCAGCACGGGCCCCGGGGCGAGCCGCGCCACCGCCATGCACTCCAGCGCCGTCGTCCAGTGCACGCCCTCGTCGAGCACGCGCCGCAGCGCCTGGCGCATCAGCGCCGCCAGGGCGGGCGCGTCCTCCAGCCGGGCGCGGACCTCCCGCAGGGGAAGCTCCAGCGGCACCGTCGAGCAGCCGTTGCCCAGCATCCGCCCCAGCCCCAGCTTGCGCCGCAGGTCCACCGGCACCCGCAGGCGGATGAGCCCGTCCTTCGTGGGCTCGCGCAGCGCGACGCCCGCCAGCAGCGCGGCGAAGAAGACCTCCGAGGCCTGGACGTCCGTGCGGCCAGCCGGGAGTGTCAGGCGCGCCGTCGCCATCAACGAGCGTCCCGCGGTGTCTCCACTGCGGCGCAGGCCCAGGCCCCGCTGCGCGAGGAGCCGGCGGCGGGGGCTCGCGAGGCCCAGCACCCGGCCCGGCCCGCGCAGCGCCGCGAGCAGCACCTTGCCATCCGTCAGCGTCGAGGGGCCCAGCGGGGGCGACTCCGGCGCGCGCCCCGCGCAGTGCAGCCAGAGCCGCTCCAGCAGGTGGGCGAGCGCCTTGGCGTCCCCAATCGCGTGGTGGAGCTGGATGGCGAGCAGCCACGGGCCTGGCGCGCCATCGGCCAGGGGGTGGAGGTGCAGCCGCAGCGGCACGTCCCTCGCGAGGTCCACCCGGGTGTTGATGACCCGCGTCACCGCCTCGGGCTCGTCCAGCGGCTCGGCGCCTTCCAGCAGGGCCGCGTCCACCGCCTCGTCCGTGCGCGGCGCGGGCACCCACGCACCGCGCGCGTCGTCCCAGGCCACGTTGAGGCGCTCGCTCTCGCGCACCAGGGCGCGCAAGGCCCCGCGCAGCCGCGCCACGTCGGGCCGCGCGTCGATGCGCAGCAGCACCGTGGCCCAGATGGTGGCCACCTCGCCGTCCAGCCGCGCGAGGAGCGTGTCTACGAAGTTCGCGCGCATCGCTCCACCCATCCGCTCCACAGGGCCCGGGCCGCCTCGCCGTCCAGCCGCGCCCGCCCCACCGCCTCGCGCGCGCGCTCCGGCGCCGGCAGGTGCTGGAAGACGATGTCGTCGGGCGCGTCCAGGCGCGGGCGGAGGCTCGTCGGCAGGTAGCCCGCCGCGAGGAGCACGGGCGTGGCCTCGGCCACCCGCTGGGGCTCGCCCATGGACAGGTGGACGAGGTCCACGCGCGCCCGCGAGGACGGGAGCGCCGGGGCCCCTTGCCCTTCTCCGGCAGGCCCCACCAGCTCCCGCCGTTCGAGCCGCAGGGACTCGTTCCAGTCGAGCGGGCGCAGCACGAGGCCCCCAGCGCGAGGGCGGCGCTCCAGCGGCGTCAGCTCCACCGTCCCCGGCAGGCCCGAGGCGGCGAGGATGGACGCGAGCCACTCCCCCCACGGCCCCGCGGGCAGGAAGCGCCGGCGCGGAGGCAGCGGCGCGAGCACCGTCGTCATCGCCAGCGCCTGCATCGGCAGGCCCGAGCCCTCCACTCCCACCAGCGTCTCCCCCTCGGTGTAGTCGACGATGAGGCCCACCGGCACGGCCCGCATGAGGCGCGACGCGTAGCGCTGCGCCATGAGGTGCAGCGTGGACGTCTGCTGGTGCAGGAAGCCCACGCGCGCCTTGAGCAGCTCCAAGAGGTGGCTCCATAGCCGCTCGTGCTCGGAGCGGTCCATGGCGGTGCGCCGGCTGGGCAGGGCCATGGAGAGCCCCGAGTCCAGGGAGTCCCGCCCCGGCTTGCACCACAGCCCCGTGTGCCAGAGGAGCGTGCCCTGGGCGTCGAACTCCCCCAGGCTGAGCAGCGCGCCGGCCCTCCAGAGCCGCGAGGCCCCTCCAGGCTCATGGAGGAAGCGGTAGGAGTAGCTCCCGGCGTAGCGCGCGTGGAGCAGCTCGCGCAGCGCGGGCTCATCGGGCTCCGCCAGCCAGCGGGCGTGCTCGCTGGGCTGGGCGGCGCGAAGGCCGTCAAAAGGGGTGGCGGCGCGTTCCCGGTACATGGCGTGTGAGCAATGCACCAACAGGGCCAGCCGGGAAGCCCCCCTTCTTCCGAGGGGATGGGCCTGGCCGCCGCCCCGCGCCCCCACCGGGGTGTGCAGCCCGCTACACGGGGTGGAGTGCAGCCTGAAGATGGAGCTGGTCCACATACGCAGCTTCCGGACGCGCGAGGAGGCGAAGCTCGCGCTGTTCGTGACAGTGCCGAGGCGTGGGAGTTGATCCGCCAGCCGGGCGCTTGCGTCACGGTCTGGTGAAGGCCCGCCCGCCTACCCTCCAGGCAGCATCCTTGTGAGGTTGGGAAGACGGGAAGACCCGGTCAGTCCTGTCCGCTCTGATCAGCTTTGTGCTAACCAGTGAACGATGACTCGATGTTGTTGTCGATACGCCTGTTGTCCCCCGCGGGGCCTCCTTCTCCACAAGGGCCACCGGTTCGCGGCCGGGCAGATGGACATCTAAGTCGTTGACCAATGAGTTCTCGCGCGCCGGGCGAGCCTCATGGGCCGCCCAGCGCCTTGCGAGCACACGGACCGTGTGTTGACCCAGGACGGATGCGGCGGGGCAGATGTCGACAGAGCAAGGTGAAGGTGCTGGCAAGGTTGTCCGAAGTATCCCTCAACTTCGGGAATGGCTGGTCCAGCAGGTGGCGTCCCAGGTCGGGATCGAGGCGCGCGCGGTAGGGACGGCCGAGCCTTTCTTCGCCCTGGGCATGGGTTCTGTCTTCGCCACGAAGCTGATCGCCGAGCTCGCACGCTGGCTCGATCGGCCCCTCTCGCCCACGCTGGTGTGGGAGCACCCCACCATCGACAAGCTCGCCCGCCATCTCTCGGGTGCGGACGCGCCGAAGGTGGAACTCCAGGCTCAGAAACTGGAAGCGGGCGTAGACGAAGCTGAGCCGATCGCGATCGTGGGTCTGGCCTGCCGTTTCCCCAACGCCCCCGACGCGGGGGCTTTCTGGCGGGTGCTTCAGGAAGGCCGCGATTGTGTCACCGAGGTTCCGGGCGATCGCTGGGATGCCAGCCTTTATTATGATCCGGAGCCAGGCACTCCTGGGAAGATCGTCACGCGCTATGGCGCGTTCCTCGACTCCGTCGATCGCTTTGATCCCACCTTCTTTGGAATTTCTCCCCGGGAAGCGGGGCAACTGGATCCACAGCAGCGCTTGATGCTGGAACTGTCCTGGGAGGCGCTGGAGGACGCTGGCATCGCTCCGCAGGGGCTTCGGGGCTCCCGGACCGGCGTGTTCACCGGCATGGTCTGGCGCGACTACGCCGACCTGCAGACGATCCACAATGCGGCGCCGACGCTGCATACCTGTACCGGCCATGCCGGTGGCATTCTCGCCAACCGGATCTCCTATGCCCTCGGTCTGGAAGGGCCGAGCCTGGCGATCGACACGGCGTGCTCCTCCTCGCTCGTGGCCATTCACGAGGCCTGCCGCAGCCTGCGCTCCGGGGAGTCGGCCATTGCCCTTGCGGGCGGTGTCCAGCTCAACCTGTCGCCCCGGACCTTCATGGCGGTCTCGGCCTTCGGCGCCCTGGCGCCCGATGGGCGATGCAGGACGTTCGATGCACGGGCCAGTGGGTACGTGCGCGGTGAAGGCGGCGGCGTGCTCGTGCTCAAGCCGCTGTCCCGGGCGCTCGCCGCTGGCGACACCATCTACTGCGTGATTCGCGGCAGCGCGGTGAACAACGACGGCGCGAGCAACGGCCTCACGGCCCCGAACCCGAAGGCCCAGGAGCGGCTCCTGCGTGACGCCTATGCGGCCGCGGGCATTGATCCGGCCCAGGTTCAGTACGTCGAACTGCACGGCACGGGAACGCCTCTGGGCGATCCGATAGAGGCCGGAGCGCTGGGCACGGTCCTGGGCGCGGCGCGGGAGGCGGAGCGTCCCCTCCATGTCGGCTCGGTGAAGACCAACATCGGGCATCTTGAGGCCGCCGCGGGGATTGCTGGCGTCATCAAGGTGGCGCTGTCGATCCGGCACCAGCAGCTTCCCGCGAGCCTGCACTTCGAGCAGCCCAACCCGCGCATCGCGTTCGATGACCTGCGGCTGCGCGTCCAGACCCAGCTTGGCTCCTGGCCTGCCGTGGACGCGCCCGCGGTCGCGGGCATCAGCGCCTTCGGCTTTGGTGGGACGAACTGTCACATCGTCGTCGAAGAGCACCGCGCTGGGCCCCGTCCGTCCACCGTGCCGGTGAGCCCGCCCCAGACGCAACCGGCGGCGGCCCCGAAGACCGCATTCCTCTTCGCGGGGGCCGGGTCGTCCTGGTGGGGAATGGGGCGGGAGCTTCTGGGGACTGAGCCGGTCTTCCGGGCTCGCTTCGAGGCGTGTGATGCGGCATTCCGGCCCCTGGGGGGCTGGTCCCTGGTCGAGACGCTCCTGTCTTCCCAGGCGCGTTCACGCTTTGGGAAGGGGGAGATCCAACTGCCCCTCGTTCTGGCGTTCCAGATCTCCCTCGCGGCCTTGTGGCGCTCCTGGGGCATCGAGCCGTCCGCGACCCTGGGCTACAGCGTGGGCGAGTGGGCTGCAGCGCAGGTGGCTGGAATCCTCACCATCGAGGAGGTCTTCTCGCTCGCCCACCACTACATCCAGGTGCAGAAGGGTGTTGCCGGTGGGGTGGGCATGGCCGTGGTGGGCCTGTCTGGCGCCGAGGCGGCGGAGCGCATCGCTCCCTATGGCGGACGGATCTCCATTGCCTCCGAGAATGGCCCTCACTCCACGGGACTGGGGGGCGAGGCGGCGGCGCTCCGGGACTTCACGGCGAGCATGACGGCAGAGGGAGTCTTCGCGCGTCTGGTGGAGATCGACTTCTACGCTCACATTCCGGAAGTCGAGCCGCTCAAGCAGCTCTTCCTTCAGACCTGCCCGGCGCTGCGTCCGTTGCCAGGCCGGGTCCCCATGGTGTCGACGGTCTCGGGCACCTTCGTCGAGGGGAACACCCTTGGTCCGGCGTACTGGGCGGGCAACTTCCGCGAGCCCGTGCGCTTCGCCACCGCCGTGAAGACGCTGCTGGACAGCGGGCACGATGTCTTCCTGGACGTCAACCCTCATCCCATTCACGAGCACTCGGTCCTGGAGAACTTCCGGGCTGGAACCACGCGCGCCGCGTTCATCGCCAGCATGCGCCGTGGAGAGCCCAGCCTGCAGGGGCTTCACCGGGCGCTGACCCAGCTCTCCGATTCCGGAAGCCCGGTCCGTTGGGATCGAATCCTGCCGGGGACGGCCACGGGCGCGTCCTCTCCCGCCAAGGCTGAACTGTTCGTCGCCTCGGCGAGGACGGAGCAGGCACTCCGGGAGCAAGCGGAGCGCATTGCCGGGCAGCTTCGCCGCGATGCTTCCGCCTCGCTCACGGATCTCTGTTACACGGCGGGGGTCCGCCGCAGCCACCACGAGCACCGGCTCGCGCTGGTCGCGGAGACGCGCGCCGCGCTGGAAGAGGGGCTGGCGGCCTTCGCCCGTGGAGAGATCCGGCAGAACCCGTCGCAAGGGGTGGTCCGCGCCAGTGAAGCGCCCCGGATCGGCTTCGTGTTCTCCGGCCAGGGATCTTTCCCGCTGGGCTCGAGCGTTCAGCTCTTCGAGGAAGAGCCGCGTTTCCGGGAGGCGTTCGAGCGCTGTGAGCAGGTGTTCCGGGCGCAGACCGGCGCCTCCCTCATCGAAGCGCTCAAGGCCGAGCGGGAGAACCCGCACCCGCCGCGCACGGAGACCGAGCAGCCGCTCCTGTTTGCTTTCCAGGTGGCGCTGGCCGCGCTCTGGGAGTCCTGGGGCATCCGTCCGGCCGCCGTGGTGGGCCACAGTGTGGGGGAGATCAGCGCCGCCCACATCGCGGGGGTGCTCTCGCTGGAGGAGGCCGTTTCCCTGGTCGTGAGCCGGAGCCGCCTCATGGGCCGCGCGGCCGGGCAGGGGGGCATGGCAACGGTCGAGGCGCCCCTGGCGAAGGTCGAGCCACTCCTGGAGGAGTACGGGGCCGAGCTCGCCATCGCGGCGGTCAACGGGCCGGGCAATGTGGTCGTCTCCGGAGGCCTCGCGGCCCTGAATGCCCTGCGAGACCAGCTCACGGGACAAGGCGTGCGGGTCCGCCTGCTGAACGTCAACTACGCCTTTCACAGCGCGCAGATGACTCCCTATCTGGGGGACCTCGATGCCGTTCTCCGGGAGCTCAAGCCCCAGTCTCCGCGCATCCCTCTCTACTCCACCGTGCGTGGGGGGCTGGCGTCCTCCTCGGATTTCGGCGCGGACCATTGGCGCGCCAATGTCCGGGAGCGTGTCCTATTCGCGCCCGCAGTCGAGGCGCTGCTGGCCGATGGGCATGGCGTCTTCGTCGAGATTGCTCCGCACCCGGTGCTGTTGCAGCCCCTGAGCCGCATCCTGGAAGCATCGCCGTCCAAGGGCGCGGTTGCGGTGTTCTCGACGCGCCGGGATCGCGCCCCCCGGTCCGCGCTGCTTGGCAGCCTGGGAACGCTCTACACGCTGGGCCATGAGCCTTCGTGGAAGGGCGTCTTTCCCGACGGAGGCCGGGCGGTGGAGTTGCCGTCCTATCCGTGGCAGCGGCAGCGGTATTGGTTCGATGCCGCCCCCGGCTCGGCCCCCGAGCCGGTCCACCCGCTGCTCGGGCGCCGGGTGGAGGCCCCCTCCGGCCAGTACGCCTTCCAGGCCACGTTCCGCAGTGATCGCCTGCAGCTGCTCAGCGACCACCGGCTCTACGGCACGGTGGTGGTGGCTGGCGCCAGCATGCTCGGCATGATGCTGGTGGCCGCCCAGCAGATCTGGGGAGAGGCGCGCTGCGTCCTGCAGGATGTGCTCTTCCTCCAGCCCCTCGTTCTGGGGGATACGGAGGCGCGGACCGTCCAGGTTTCGATCGCCGCCGATGGCGCATTCCGGATCTTGAGCCGGGCCGGGCAGGAGAGCGAAGGCGCTTCCTCCTGGACCGAGCACGCCACGGGCAGGCTCGAGCGGGGGGCAGCGGACGAGGCCGAGGCGGAGCGCGAGCAACTCTCCGCGCTCGAAGCACGGTTCCAGCCGCTCGCATCCGCCGGGAGCTTCTACGAGGGCATTGCCCGGCAGGGCCTGGATCTGGGCCGACAGTTCCGGTGGCTCGAAGCGCTGTGGCAGGGCGAGCGTGAGGCTTTGGGCCGGCTGCGTGCCGCGGAGTCTGCGGATGGGGCCGGGGACTACCGGTTCCATCCGGGGCTCATTGATTCATGCTTCCAGGTGCTTGGCGCCGTCGCGGGGTTCACCTCCATCGAGGGGCTGGCCTTCGTGCCTATTGGGGTAGGCCGCTTCGCGGTTCGTGGCGAGCCGCGTCCCCCGCGCTTCTGCCACTTGGTGCTTCGCAGTGGCTCGGGCAAGGTCAACGAAGCGTCAAGCGTGGACTTGCGCCTGCTCGATGAGTCGGGCCTGGCCGTGGCCGAAGTATCGGGGCTGGTGATTCGCAGGGCGCCCCGGGAAGTCATGTTGCGCCGTGAGGTGACGGCACCGTCGCTCGTGCTTCGGACGGAGTGGCAGCCCCAGTCTGTTCCCGCCGTGCCCCCGGCGGAGCCTGCGGCTTGGGTGCTCGTCGCGGATCGCGGTGGGCTGGCCACCCGGCTGGCTGAGCAGCTCACGTCCCGGGGTGGCCGTGTCGAGGTGCTCGCGCCTGGCGAGGGTGCGCACAACTTGCCTGGATGTCTCGATGCCCTCGATGCCGCGGGCACGGCCTGTACGGGCATCGTGGATCTTCGTGGTCTCGATGCGGGGCCTTCGCTGGATGCAGTCCAGGGGGCGCTCAGGCTGGTGCAGCAGGCCGTCGCGCGCCGGACCCCGGCAGCGCCCCGGCTGGTGCTGGTCACGCGTGGCACCCAGGTCACTGGGAGCAACGACGGGCCCATCGCCTTCGAGCAGGCACCGCTCTGGGGGCTCGGCCACGTCATTGCGTTGGAGCACCCCGAACTGAGCTGTCAGCGGATCGACCTGGATCCGTCGGATACGACGGCAGCAGTGGCCCAACTGGCCGCGGAGCTCGCGGCACCAGGGCGCGAGGATCGCGTGGCTTTCCGAGCGGGGCGCCGTCTGGTGTCCCGGCTTGCGCGCACCAAGCTCCCTCCGGCCGTGCGTCCTCTCCCGCTGACGGGGGAGGCCACGTATCTCATCACGGGTGGGTTGGGAGGCATCGGCCTTGAGCTCGCCCGGTGGATGGTGGAGCGGGGAGCGCGTCACCTGGTCCTGATGGGCCGGAGTGCTCCGGGGGCCCGTGCTCAAGAGGCCCTGGAGGCGCTGCGGGGCGCAGGCGCCAAGATCATCGTGGCCTTGGGCGATGTGGCGGAGCGGGAGCCGTTGGCCCGGGTGCTTGGCGAGGCGCGTGCCTCCATGCCTCCGCTGCGGGGTGTCCTGCACGCGGCCGGAGTTCTCGACGATGGGCTGATGGTCCGCCAGAGCGAGGAGCGGATCGCCCGCGTGCTCGCCCCGAAGATCCTGGGCGCGATGAACCTCCACCGTGAGACGCTGGAGGATCGCCTCGACTTCTTTGTCCTGTTCTCTTCGGTCAGCTCGGTCTTCGGAACCTCGGGCCAGGCCGGGTACGCGTCCGCCAACGCCTTCCTGGATGCGCTGGCGCATCACCGGCGCGCCCAAGGGTTGACGGCGCTGTCCGTGAACTGGGGCCCCTGGGCCGACGTGGGCATGGCGGCACGCCTCCCGCCCGAGGCTGGCAAGGCCTGGTCCTCCTTCGGCCTGGGACTGCTGACCCCCAGCGCGGGCCTCGCGGCGCTGGAGCGTCTCCTCTGCTCCGAGACCGCCCAGGTGGTGGTCGCGGGGGCCTCCGAAGCAGAAGTGAAGGGGGACTTCGCTCCCTTCTTCGAGGTGCTGTCCTCCAAGAAGCCCGAGGCGGCCCGTCCTGCTTCCGCGGGGGGGACGCTCGCGGGCGCTTCGCCTCGTGAGTACCGCACCCGTCTGCGCGCGCTGTTGCAGGCGCAGGCGGCCACGGTGCTGGGCGTGCCTCCCTCGGTGCCGGTGGATCCCCGCCGTCCGTTGCAGGAGCTGGGGCTTGATTCGCTCATGGCGTTGCAGTTCCGCAACAGCCTCGCGGCGAGCCTTGGCCGCTCGCTTCCCGCCACACTGCTCTTCGATCACCCGACGATCGAGAAGCTCTTCGAGTTCCTCACGCGGGATCTCGCTCCCGTGGAGGAGGCGGCTTCTGCGCCGTCCCGTCGCCCCGTCAAGCCCGCGGTGGCGAGCAGTGGGGCGGCGGAGCCCATCGCGGTGGTGGGCATGTCATGCCGGTTGCCCGGCAGCGTGAAGAACCCTGACGACTTCTGGCGGCTGCTCGCCAATGGCGTCAACGCGGTGCGCGAGGTTCCCAAGGACCGCTGGAGCCTCGACACCTGGTACGACCCGGATCCCGAGGCGCCGGGCAAGATGTACTCCCGGCATGGAGGCTTCCTCGACGAGGTGGATCCGTTCGATGCCTCGTTCTTCGGCATCTCCGCGCCGGAGGCCCGGTCGATGGATCCGCAGCAGCGGATCCTGCTTGAGCTCGGGTGGGAGGCGCTGGAGAGCGCGGGCCTCGCGGTGGATCAGCTCAAGGGCAGCCCTACCGGGGTGTTCCTGGGCATCTGCCTGAGTGACTACGCCCTCCTGGAGCTCAACTCTCCTGATCCGACGGGCATCAATGCCTACTCCGGCTCGGGCGGTGTGCTGAGTGTGGCCGCGGGGCGCATCGCCTATGCGCTCGGCCTGGAGGGGCCCACCCTCGCCGTCGATACGGCCTGTTCCTCGTCGCTGGTGGCCGCGCACCTCGCCTGCCAGAGCCTGCGCAATGGGGAGTGCAATCTGGCCCTGGTCGGTGGCTCGAACCTGCTGCTCTCGCCGCGGATGTCGGTCTACTTCTCGAAGTTGAAGGCCCTGGCACCCGATGGTGCCTGCAAGGCCTTCGACAGCTCCGCCAACGGGTATGTGCGCGGCGAGGGAGCGGGAGTCCTGGTTCTGAAGCGGCTGTCGGATGCCATCGCCGATGGGGACCCGATCCTGTCCGTGATCCGAGGAACGGCCGTCAACCAGGATGGCCGCTCCAATGGCCTCACGGCGCCCAGCCGCGCGGCGCAGGAGCGGGTCATCGAGAGCGCACTTCGCCAGGGCGGCGTCTCGCCCCTCGACGTCAGCTACGTCGAGGCCCACGGCACGGGCACGTCGCTGGGGGATCCCATCGAGGTGCAGGCGCTCGCCGCCGTCCTGGGCAAGGACCGCCCGCGCTCGATGCCCCTGGGCATTGGCTCGGTCAAGACGAACATCGGGCACCTGGAAGGCGCCGCGGGCGTCACCGGCCTGATCAAGGCGATCCTGGCGCTGCGGCACCGGGAGCTGCCCCGGAGCCTGCACTTCAAGAATCCAAGCCCGCACATTCCTTGGGAAGAGCTGCCGGTCGAGGTGATCGCCGAGCACCGGCCATGGACCGTCCCGGAGGGCAAGCGCCGCATCCTGGGGGTCAGCTCCTTTGGGTTCAGTGGGACCAACGCCCATGTCATCCTGGAAGAGGCCCCGGCGGCGGAGACCCGCTCGGAGGCTCCCGGTACCGGAGAGCGTCCCGAGCTGCTCGTCCTGTCAGCCCGTGCGCCCCAGGCGCTCCAAGAGGTGGCGATGCGCTTCTCGGCCCATCTGTCGGGCCGGGCAGGGGACAGCACCGCGACCCTGCATGACGTGTGTTACTCGGCGAACTGTAGGCGGAGCCACCACGAGCATCGGCTCGCCGTGGTGGCTCGGTCCCGGTCTGAAGCGGCATCGGCCATTGACGCCTTCCTGAGTGGTCTGGCGCATCCCGATGCTCAGTCGGGTTACGCGCTTCCCGGTGCGGTGCCTCGTGTGGTGTTCCTGTTCACCGGACAGGGGGGACAGTGGCCGGGGACGGGCCGGGCCCTCCTCGAGGAAGAGCCTGTCTTTCGCAGTGCCCTCCAGGCCGCGGATGAAGTGCTCAAGGGCCTCGCGGGGTGGTCGGTCATCGAGGAGCTCCAGCGGGAGACGCCTCGCTTCGATCAAGCCGCCATCTCGCAGCCCGCGCACTTCGCGCTCCAGTCCGCGCTGCTGGCGCTGCTGCGCTCCTGGGGAATCGAGCCCGATGCGGTCGCCGGTTCCAGCATTGGCGAGGTGGCGGCCGCCTACGCCGCGGGCGTCCTGTCGCTCGAAGAGGCGATGCGGATCACCGTGGCGCGAAGCCGCATCCTCCATGCCGTCGCTGGCAAGGGCGCCATGGCCCTCGTGGAGCTCTCCGAGGACGAGGCCACCGAGGCGGTGGCCAGTTACGCCCAGCGGCTGTCGGTCGCGGCGATCAACAGCCAGAAGTCCACGCTGCTGTCCGGAGAGGCGGCGGCGATGGAGGAGCTGCTGAATGCCCTCACCGCGCGTGGGGTCTCCAGCCGCCGGATCGGGCTGGATTACGCGTCGCACAGCCCCGCGGTCGAGCCCTACATCGATGACCTGAAGCAGGCACTCCAGGGGCTTCGTCCCCGGTCCGCCACGCTTCCCATCTACTCGACCGTCACGGGCCGCCTCGCGGAGGACGGGGATTTCGACAGCGGCTACTGGGCACGGAACCTCCGCCAGCCGGTGCGCCTGGCGCCTGTGCTCACCACTCTCGCCACGGAGGGCTACACGCTCTTCGTGGAGCTGGGGCCCAACGCCGTCATGGCACGCCCCGTTCAGCAGTGCTTCCAGGCGGCGGGCAAGAGCGCGGTGGTGCTGTCGACGCTTCGCCGGGGAGAGTCGGAGCGGCACACCCTCCGGAGCCTTCTGGGCGGCCTGTTCGTGGCTGGCATCACCCCCACGTGGAACCGCCTGTTCTCCGAGGGCGGAACGCTGGTGCCGCTGCCGTCCTACCCCTGGCAGAAGGAGCGGTACTGGATTTCGAACGCCGCGTCCGCTGCCCGTCCGCAAATCTCCGCGCCGGGCCAGGGCGCGCTCCATGGGCGCCGTGTGCGTTCTCCGCTGGCGGAGAGCCTGTTCGAGACGGACCTGTCCGTCGAGAAGATGCCCTTCCTGCGCGAGCACCTGCTCCATGACGCGCTGGTGGTGGCGGGCGCGGCCCATGTCGCCCTGGCGATCTCGGCGCTCCGGGAGTTGCGTGGCACCTCGCCGGTGCGCCTTGCGGACATCGTCTTCCCGCGCCCGCTGGTCTTGAGGGAGGGCAGTGAGAATCCCGTCTCGGTGGTGGTGGGACGGGAGCAGGGCGGCCGTGCCCCGCTCCGCATCCAGAGCCCCCAGGGCAACGAAGCGGAGTGGTTGACGCATGCCGAGGGGTGGGTTCTGCCCGCCTCGTCACGGCTCGAAGAGCCCGCGCAGGTACCCCTGGCGGAGCTGCGTGCCCGTTGCCCGAACGGACTCGACGTGTCCCCGGTCTACCGGGCCATGGGCGCCGAGGGGATTGGGCTGGGGCGCCGCTTCCAGTGGGTCGAGCAGCTCTGGCAGGGCGATGGAGAAGCCTTGGGACGGATGCGGGCTGCCGAGTCCGCGGATCAGCACCCCAGTGCACCGCTTCATCCGGGGCTCATTGACTCCATCTTCCACGTCCTGCGTGCCGTTCCCGGCATCGGCCGGGGCGATGGCGTTCCGTACATCCCCATCGGGATTGAGGGGATGTGCTTCCTGACGCCGCCCCAGGGGGTGCTCTGGGCTCACGTGAAGCTGAGGTCCGAAGGTGGCCGCGACGGGGAGACGCTGAGCGCCGACTTCCGCCTCTTCGAGGAGAGCGGCAAGACGGTCGCCTGGATCGATGGGCTGATCGTCAAGCGTGCCCCCCGAGAGGCCTTCCAGCGCCAGGAGGGGCGGGACCTGGGCGACAAGTTGTTCCAGGTGCGTTGGCAGCCCGTGCCCATGGCTGCGGCGGTGCCCGGGAACGGCCCGTGGCTGCTCGTGGCAGGCCAGGAAGCCCTGGGGGCGGAGCTGGCCACGCGGCTCAAGGCCCAGGGCAAGGTGTGTCAGGTGCTCGCGGCGCCCGCGCAGGCGGAGTCTGGCGAAGCGTTTGTCCGGAGGCTGGAAGAGGCTCTGGCTTCGGATGCCTATCAGGGCGTGGTCTATCTGCCGGCGCTCGGAGCGAAGCCGAAGTCACCGGAAGGGACGTCCCAGGCTGCCCTGGAAGGTTTGTCCGGCGCCGTCCAGGTGCTTCAGTCCCTGGCGAAGACGGAGCGTGGGACGCCGCCTCGCCTCTGGCTGGTCACCCGGGGAGCCCAGGGCGTGGAAGAGAGCCCCTGGCCGCTTGAGCTTGCGCAGTCGCCTCTCTGGGGACTTGGCCTCGCCATCCGGGATGAGCATCCCGAGCTTCGCTGCACCCTCGTTGATCTGGATCCCGATCCGGCGGTGGAGGGGGCAGAGTGCCTGCTCCGCGAGCTCCTGAATCCGGACAGTGAAGACCGGCTCGCCTGGCGCGGCGGAGCCCGGCTCGCGCAGCGGCTCTCGGCGCTCGAAGCGGTGCCGGAACCCGGCGCTGCCCCGGTTTCCCCCGAGGGCACCTACCTCATCACGGGGGGCCTGGGAGGCATCGGACTGCGCTGTGCCCGGTGGCTCGTGGACGCGGGGGCCCGGCATCTGGCCCTGCTCGGCCGGAGCGCGCCCTCTGCGGAGGTCCGCGCCGTCCTGGGTGCCCTGGAAGCCGAAGGCGTCACGGTACGCGTGCTCCAGGCGGACGTCGCCGTCCAGGAGGAACTCTCCAAGGCCCTGGCCGCCCTCCGCGCGGACATGCCCCCACTTCGGGGTGTCCTCCATGCGGCAGGCTTGCTCGATGATGCGCTGCTGGTCCGCCAGGACCGCGACCGGCTCCAGCGCGTCCTTCGCCCGAAGGTCACGGGTGCGCTGAACCTGGACCAGGAGACGCGCGGCGATCCGCTCGACTTCTTCGTCCTGTTCTCCTCGATCGCCGCGATGGTCGGAGGCGAAGGCCAGGCCAACTACAGCGCCGCGAATGCCTTCCTGGATGCGTTGGCCTTCGAGCGGCGTGCTCAGGGCCTTCCCGCGCACTCCCTGGCCTGGGGTCCTTGGGCCGAGGTGGGCATGGTGGCGGCGCGCTCCGAGCGAAGCGCGCACCTCGCCGCCTCGGGAATCGAGACCCTCGCGCCCGACGAGGGGGTGGCCATCCTCGGAAGGCTTCTGCGCGGCTCGGCCGCCCACGTGGGCATCTTCCGGATCGACTGGGCCCGGTGGCAGCAGAACCGCCCCGAAAAGGCCGTCCCGCTGCTCGCGGGAATGCTCAAGCAGCAGGCCGCGAGCCCGGTGCCGGAGGCCTCCGAGGGGGTGCCCGATCTCCAGGCGCTGATTCGTGCCACCCCGGAGGAGCGCCGCAAGCAGGCCGAGGCCTTCCTGCGGCGTGAGGTGACCCGGATCCTGGACCTTCCCCGGCCCCTGGCCGATGGGCGCCTCCCGCTTGTCCGCTTCGGCTTCGATTCGCTCATGAGCTTGAAGCTCAAGGCCCGGCTCGAGGCGACGCTCGGCCTGTCCATCTCGGCCGCCAAGCTCTTGAGCGGCCTGAGTCTCGACAAGCTCGTGGACCTCGTCCTCGAACGCATCGAGACCCTGCAGCCCGCCCCGGTTTCTACTGACGATCAAATGGAGGATTTCCGGTTTTGAACGCTCCAGCACTTATCTCCGAACTGACCCGCATCGGCGTGGAGCTCAAGGTCGAGGACGAACACCTCCGGGTTCGCGCCGCGCGGGGCGTCCTCACGCCGGAACTCCAGAAGCTCATCGCCACGCACAAGGCGGAGATGATCCAGCTGTTGCGGCCGGCCGTCGCCACGCCCAATGCGTCGCTCCAGTTCGAGCCGTTTCCGCTGACCGATATCCAGGAGACGTACTTCGTCGGCCGCGGAATGGACTTCGGTCTCAGCGGGATGTCGTGCCACCTGTACCATGAGCTCGACACCCGGGGCCTGGACGTGGCCCGGCTCTCGCGGGCCTGGCAGCGCCTCATCGAGCAGCACGTGATGCTGCGCTCCGTGGTGCTGCCCTCGGGTGAGCAGCGGGTGCTGGAGAGCGTTCCCCCGTTCTCCATTCCTGTGCTGGATCTGCGCGGACAGGCCTCCACCGTGGTGGATGCGAAGCTCGCGGAGATCCGGAAGGAACTCTCGACGCGCTCCACGCCGCCGGGCCAGTGGCCTACCTTCGAGCTGCGCGCGACGTTGCTCGATGATGGGCGGACCCGCATCCACTTCGACTTCGACGCCATCACCGCGGATGCTTCCGCCGTGCTCACGCTCCTCGAGGAGTGGCGTGAGTTTTACCTGTCGCCGGACCGGCCCCTCAAGCCGGTGCCCATCACCTTCCGCGACCACGTGCTCGCGGAAGAGGCGGCGCGGGACACGGATTCCTTCCGGCAGGCGCAGGCCTACTGGATGGAGCGGCTCAAGACGATGCCGGATGCGCCGGCACTGCCCATCGCCACCGAGCCCGAGCGTTTGATGCGTCCCTCCTTCGGGCGCCTGAGCGGCCGCCTGGATGCGGCGCGCTGGGCACGGCTGAAGGAGCACGCGGCCAACGCGGGGTTGACCGCCTCAGGCGTCGTCTGCGCGGCCTTCTCGGAGGTGCTGGGCACCTGGAGCGAGACGCCTCACTTCACCCTCAACCTTACGTTGTTCCGCCGCCTGCCGATCCACCCGGAAGTGGACCGGCTCCTCGGAGACTTCACCACCAACGTGTTGCTCGAGGTGGATCGAAGCGGGGAGTCCTTCACCGCCCGGGCCGTGCGCCTGCGTGATCAGCTCGCCGAGGATCTCGAGCACACCCACTTCAGCGGGGTGCGGGTGATGCGCGAGCGCGCCCAGATGAAGAAGGGCAACGGGGCCATCATGCCCGTCGTCTTCACGAGCCTCCTCGGACACCGGTCCCGGGTCCCGGGCGGGGGCTCGCCGTTCAACTGGTTGGGCGAGGTCGTCTACGCCATCACCCAGACACCGCAGATGTGGCTGGATCACCAGGTTCGCGAGGAGTCCGGAGCGCTCTACTGTCACTGGGACAGCCCGGAGGGGCTCTTTCCGCAGTCGATGCTCGAAGGGGCCTTCGAGGCCTATATGGACCTCCTGGGCCGGCTCGCCGATGACGGTGCCTGCTGGGAGCAGAGCACCGTGGTGCGGCTCCCCGCGTCGCAGCGGGCCCAGCGCGAGGCGTTCAATGCCACCGCGGCCCCCATTCCCGAGTCCCGCCTGGACACGCTCTTCCTGGCCCAGGCAGAGCAGGGGCCCCAGCGGGCCGCCATCCTGGAGTCCTCCGCGAAGATCACCTACGGGGAGCTGCTGGGCCAGGCGGGTTCTCTCGCGGCGCACCTCGTCGAGCTGGGCACGAAGCCCAATGAGCTGATCGCGGTGGTGCTGGAGAAGGGGTGGCGGCAGGCCGTCGCGGTGATGGCCGTTCATCTGGCGGGTTCCGCGTATCTCCCGCTGGATCCCGCGCTGCCCGAGGAGCGCCGCCGCCTGTTGCTGGAGGAGGGCCAGGTCAAGGTGGTCCTCACCGAGAGCCACCTGGCGCAGCGGCTGTCGTGGCCCGAGGGCGTCCGGGTCGTGGCCATCGCCGACGCGGCCCGGGGCACCCCGCCGCGCTTGCCCGCGCGTGCCACCTCGGACCTGGCGTACTGCATCTACACCTCGGGTTCGACGGGCCGCCCCAAGGGCGTGATGATCGAGCACCGGGCCGCGGCGAACACCCTCCTCGACCTCAACGAGCGCTTCGGCGTGGGCCCGTCGGACCGCGTCTTTGCCCTCTCGGCGCTTGGCTTCGACCTGTCGGTGTACGACATCTTTGGAAGTCTGGCCGCCGGGGCCGCGATCGTCATGCCCCAGCCCGAGGCCTCGCGGGATCCCGCGCACTGGCTGCAGATGATCCGCGAGCAGGGCGTGACCATCTGGAACTCGGTCCCGACGCTGATGGAAATGCTCGTGGACCTGGTCGAGTCCCGGGGCGAGATGCTCCCCGCGTCCCTGCGCCTCGTGCTGATGAGCGGCGATTGGATTCCCGTGACCTTGCCGGACCGGATCCGCAAGCTGTCCCAGCACATCAAGGTCATCAGCATGGGCGGGGCGACGGAAGCGTCGATCTGGTCGATCATCCACCCGATTGGCCGGGTCGATCCCTCCGCACGGAGCATCCCGTACGGCCGGCCCATGTTGAACCAGCGCTTCTACGTGCTCGATGAGAGGCTGGCGCCGCGCCCGGACTACGTGCCGGGCGACCTCTACATCGGGGGTGTCGGGTTGGCGCAGGGCTATTTCCGCGATGAGGAGACGACGCGGGCGCGCTTCATCGCGCATCCCCAGACCGGTGAGCGTCTCTACCGGACGGGCGATATGGGCCGGTTCCTTCCGGAAGGGGAGATCGAATTCCTCGGCCGCAAGGACTTTCAGGTCAAGATCGCCGGACACCGCATCGAGCTGGGAGAGATCGAAGCGGTGCTCGTGCGTCATCCGTCGATTCGCGAGGCGGTGGTCGCGGCCCCGGGGGAGCGGACCTCGCGGCGGCTCGTGGCCTATCTCGTTCCCGTCGAAGGGCAGGAGCCCCCTTCGGATGAGGCACTGCGGGCTTTCCTGGGCGCGGCGCTGCCGCAGTACATGGTGCCGGCCGTCTTCGTCCGCCTGGAGCAGCTGCCCCTGTCGTCCAACGGCAAGGTGGACCGCAAAGCCCTGCCAGAGCCCGTGCTTCAGCCCACCCGTACCTCGAGCCTCACGGATGCCCGGGGAGGGAAGATCCTCGCGACCGTCATGCGGCTGGTCGCCGAGGTGCTGAAGCGCCCGGAGATCGAGCCGGGTGCCGGTCTCCTCCAGATGGGCGCCACTTCAGTCGAGCTCATCAAGCTCGCGATGCTGCTCGAGCAGGAGTTTGGAAGCCGTCCCACCATCACGGAGATCCTCTCGCTTCGGAATGCCTCGGAGATCGCGGGCTATTACGTCGAGCGCCAGCCGGTGGAGGAGACTCCCGAGAGCAAGGCGACGGAGCCGAGCCCTGCGGGCATCCGACGCTTCGAGGCGGGGGCCGTGACCGCGCAACTGGCTTCGCCGCCGGAGGATGACGAGCGGCGGCAGCGCTACTTCAAGCGGCTCAGCCACCGGACCTTCTCCACGGAGCCCCTCGACGCTCAGGTGCTGGGCCGGTTGCTGTCCTGCCTTGCTCCCCTCAAGGTGGAAGGGCAGCTCAAGTACCAGTACGGCTCGGCAGGCGGAATCTACGGCGTCCAGACCTACCTCTTCATCGGCGCAGGGCGTGTCCGGGGGCTCGAAGCAGGCGCCTACTACCACGATCCCCTCCGGCACACGCTCGTTCACCTGGGAGGCGCGGGCACTTCTGGAGCGGCGTTGCACACGGCTGCCAATGCCTCCATGGCCGAGCGCTCGGCGTTCTCGCTTTTCCTCGTGGGTGACCGGCGGGCCATTTCCCAGCGTTACGGGGACACGTGGCGGGATTTGGCGCTGATCGAAACGGGTTTGATGGCTCAGCTTCTCGAGACGAGCGCGGCGGAGGCCGATCTGGGGCTCTGCCAGCTGGATGAAGTGCGCTTCGAGGAGCTGCGCAAGGTGCTCCGGCTGGAAGAGGAGCACGTGTATCTCCATGGCCTCGTGGGTGGCGGCATCGCGTGGGAGGAAGGGTCCCTATGAACACGTCCGAGTTCGTCGTTTACCTCCAGCAGAAGGGCATCGAGCTCTGGCTGGAGGGGGACGTGTTGCGCTTCCGTGCGCCTCCCGGCCACCTCACGCCGGAGCTGCGCACGGCGTTGAAGGACAAGAAGGAGCAGCTCGTGGCGCACCTGCGCTCCGCGAGCCGCGCCGCGAACCTTCAGGCTGTGGCGAGCCCGCAGCCTGTGGAGTCCTCGCGCTTTGCTCCGTTCCCTCTCACCGACATCCAGAATGCCTACTGGGTGGGCAGGCAAGGTGCATTCGATACGGGCAACGTCGCGGCCCACAGCTACCTCGAGCTCGCGTTCGACGCGCTCGATCTGCCGCGCCTGGAGGGTGTCCTCCAGCGCCTCATCGCGTACCACGACATGCTCCGCATGGTGGTGCTCCCGTCGGGCGAGCAGGTGGTGCTGGAGACGGTGCCGCCCTTCACCCTCACCGCGTATGACCTCGCCGGAGCGCCAGCCAGTCAGGCCGAGGCGCACCTTGAGACCATTCGCGCGGAGCTCTCCCACCAGGTGCTTCCGGCGGACCGGTATCCCCTGTTCGATGTCCGGGCCACGAAGGTGGCCAGTGGACGGGTTCACCTGCACATCAGCTTCGATCTCCTCACGGCCGATGCCTTCAGCGTCCAGATCCTGATCGAACAGTGCGCTTCGCTGTACCTGAATCCCGACGCGCCGCTGGTGCCGTTCAAGAAGACCTTCCGGGATTACTGCGTCCAGTCCGCTCAGCGCACCGACCCGAACTCCCGGGCGTATCAGAACTCGCTGGCGTACTGGCGGGACCGCCTTGAGAAGATGCCCAACGCCCCCGATCTGCCGCTCGTGAATGACACGGACGTGAAGGGGCAGCACCACTTCGTGCGCCGGAAGGCGGGGTTGGATCAGGCCTCTTGGCGCGCTTTCCGGAGCCATGCCAAGGCCGCGGGCATCACGTCGTCCATGGCCCTGGCCGCCGCCTATGGTGAAACGCTCCGGGCCTACAGCCGGAGCAACCGGCTCACGCTCAACCTGACGCTCTTCAACCGGCTGCCCCTGATCGAGGATGTAGAGCGAATCGTCGGGGACTTCACCTCGGGCATCCTGCTTGAGCTGGATGGCTCGAAGCCCGAGTCCTTCGCCGACAGGGCGCGGCGGCTCCAGCGGCAGTTCCTCAACGACCTGGAGCACTCGGCCGTATCGAGCGTGAAGGTCCTGCGGGAAGCGATGCGCCTGGGCCGCTGGGACGCGGGGACCGCCATGCCCTACGTCTTCACGAGTCTGATCTCGGAGACGGGGCGCTCGTTGAGCATGTCCGAGGGCGTGAAGATCGTCGACGTCATCTCCCAGACGCCTCAGGTGTGGCTCGACCACCAGGTCTTCGAGCTGGATGGCGGCATCTATTACAGCTGGGACTCTGTCGATGCGCTCTTTCCCGCGGGCCTGATCGACGCTGTCTTCGAGAGCTACGGGCGGCTTCTCCGCCGCCTTGCCGATGATGCCTCGGCGTGGGAGGCGCTCTCGCAGCAGCCGCTCGTGCCTGCGCAGCAGGCGAGCCGGGCCGAGTACAACGCCACCGAGCGGCCCGTGCCATCCGAGCGGATGGAATCGCTCTTCCTTCGCCAGGCCGAGCGGCAGCCCAGCGCGGCCGCGGTCATCTCCGGCGATCAGGTGCTCTCTTATGGGGAGCTCGAGCGCCGGTCGGCTCGGGTCGCGGCATGGCTGCTCGCCCAGGGCGCCAAGCCCGGCCAGCTCGTGGCGATCGTCGCGGAGAAGGGGCTGGAGCAGGTGGTCGCCGCGCTCGCCATCCTCCGTGTGGGAGCCGCCTACCTGCCGCTGTCTCCATCCCTGCCTCCCGAGCGGCTCCACGGCCTGCTGGAAGAGGCCCAGTCCAGCATCGTCCTCACGCAGTCCGCCCTGGAGACGTCGCTGCGCTGGCCCGAGGGGACCCGCTGTCTCGCGGTGGACCGCGATGCGCTTCTCAAGTCTCCCAAGACCGCACTGCCGCCGGTTCAGGGCAATGGTCTTGCCTATGTCATCTACACCTCGGGTTCGACGGGCCGTCCCAAGGGCGTGATGATCGATCACCGGGGAGCGGTGAACACGCTCCTCGACATGAACGAGCGCTTCAACGTGGGTCCCCAGGACCGGATCCTGGCGCTCTCGTCCCTCAGCTTCGACCTGTCGGTCTACGACATCTTCGGGGCCCTGGCCGCGGGCGGCGCCATCGTGATGCCGGAGCCTGGCACGTCGCGCGATCCCGCGCGGTGGCAGGCGCTGCTGGAGAAGACGGGCGTCACGATCTGGAACTCGGTCCCCGCGCTGATGGACATGCTGGTCGAGTACTCCGAGGGAAGCGGGCTGCGCTTGCCGGACTCGCTGCGCCTGGTCCTGATGAGTGGTGACTGGATCCCGGTCACGCTTCCCGGACGCATCCGTGCGCTGTCCAAGAACGTGGAGCTGATCAGCCTCGGTGGCGCGACCGAGGCCTCCATCTGGTCCATCCTGTACCGGATTGGGGACGTGGGCGCCGGTTGGCGCAGCATTCCGTACGGCCGCCCGATGGTGAATCAGCGCTTCTACGTGCTGGATGAAGCGCTGGAGCCTTGCCCGGACTGGGTCGCGGGCCAGATGTACATTGGCGGTGTCGGCCTCTCGCTCGGCTATTACCGGGATCCGGTTCGCACCGCCGAGCGGTTCATCACCCATCCCAGGACGGGCGAGCGCCTGTACGCGACGGGCGACCTGGGCCGCTTCATGCCCGATGGGAACATCGAGTTCCTCGGCCGCGAGGACTTCCAGGTCAAGATCCAGGGCTATCGCATCGAGCTCGGGGAGATCGAGGCCGCGCTCGATTCGCATCCCGCCGTGCGCTCCTCGGTGGTCAATGCCGTTGGGAAGCCCGGGGGCACCCGGCGCCTCGTGGCGTATGTCGTTCCCGGTGAAGGGGAAGCGAGCGCTTCCCCGGCGAGTCCTCCTCCGGCGAGCGCCCCGTCCTTGGCGTCCGCTCCGAAGCTGGTTCACGAGTACAGCGTCCTGGAGAGCCAGGGACCTGGGCTGATCACCGATGCGGTGGAGCGCCTGGAGTTCAAGCTGAAGCAGCACAACCTGCGCCCGGACTCGGGCAGCCGGACGTCGGTTCCGCTCCAGAAGCCCGAGCTCAACGAGGCCTTCCGCAAGAAGTACATGGAGCGGCAGAGCGCCCAGTCCTTCCTCTCCGAGCCCGTGTCTCTGGAGCGGCTCAGCGAGTTGCTGAGCAGCTTGATGCCGATCTCGCTGGAAGACTCCATGATGCCCAAGTACCGGTATGCATCGGCCGGTGGGCTCTATCCGGTACAGGTCTACCTGCACGTCAAGCCGGGGCGGGTCGGAGGCCTCGCGGGCGGCACCTACTACTATCACCCGAAGCGTCACGAGCTCGTGCTGCTGACCGCGGATGCGGCCCTGGACCCGAGCCAGCACGCGTCCCGGAACCAGCCCGTCTTCGAGGCCGCTGCGTTCTCCGTCTTCCTGGTCGGGAAGCTGAGTGCCATCGAGCCGCTGTACGGGACCATGGCGCGGGACTTCTGCATGCTGGAGGCGGGCTACATCGCCCAGCTTCTCATGAGCGCGGCCCCCTCCCACAAGCTGGGGTTGTGCCCGATCGGAGTGATGAACTTCGAGCCCCTGCGCGCGCAGTTCGCGTTGGATGAGCACCACGTGCTCCTGCACAGCTTCGTAGGCGGTGGGGCAGGGATTGCTGCCACGGTGGCCGCTCAGGCTCCCAAGGCCGTCTCCGCTTCGCTGGCGGACGAGCTGCGGCGCTATCTGGCGTCGAAGCTGCCGGAGTACATGGTTCCCTCGTCGTTCGTCATGCTGGAATCCCTTCCGCTGACGTCCAACGGCAAGGTGGACCGGGGGGCGCTCCGCCCACCGGCCGAGCCGGTGGAGGCGGCGCAGCCCGTTCGCCGTACACCGGGCTCGGACGTGGAGCGCTCGCTGGCGGCCATCGTTCAAGAGGTGCTCCACCTGGAAGAGGTGGATGTCCACCGCAACTTCTTCGATCTGGGAGGCACGTCCGTTCACATCGTGCAGATGCATCGCAGGATGAAGGAGCGGCTCAAGACCGACATCCCGATCGCGCAGATGTTCCGGTACACCACCATCAGCGCGCTGGCGGAGTTCATCAACAGTCAGCGCGCTCCGGCAGCCCCCTCCGTGTCCGTTTCACCTCCGCCGGCACCGGCGCCCGTAGTGAAGGCAGCGGTGGAGCCTGCTCCGGCCGTCCGTGAGGAAGCTGCTCCTCGGGCCCCGGGTGTGTCTGCCGCTCCCAAGGCGCGCGAGACGGCGCTCACACCGTCCATGGGACGGCAGGAGCCCATTGCCATCGTCGGCATGTCTGGCAGGTTCCCGGGTGCGAAGAACCTCGGGGAGTTCTGGCGGAACCTGCGCGACGGCGTCGAGTCGGTCTCCTTCCTGACGGAGAAGGAGCTGCGGCAGTCGATGGATGACCCTTCGATGCTGCGCGATCCCAACTACGTCCGGGCGAGCAGCGCCCTCGAAGACGTCGAGTTCTTCGATGCGGACCTGTTTGGCTTCATGCCGAAGCAGGCGCGGATCACCGATCCGCAGCACCGCATCTTCATGGAGTGTGTCTGGGAGGCCATCGAGGATGCGGGCTACAACCCGCGCAAGCTCGACAAGCTGGTGGGCGTCTACGCGGGTGCCATCATCAGCAACTACCTCCTGTTCAACCTCGGCCCCTCGGTGGGCCGGGAGGGGGCGGTGCGGGACCTGCAGACCTTGATCGGGAACGACAAGGACTATCTGGCCACCCACGTGTCCTACAAGCTGGGGCTGAAGGGGCCCAGCCTCAGCGTTCAGTCCGCTTGCTCCACCTCGCTCGTGGCGGTCCACCTGGCGTGCCAGGCGCTGGTGAACAAGGAGTGCGACATGGCGCTGGCCGGCGGCGTGTCCGTGCGGCTGCCGCAGAAGTCGGGGTACCTCTATGAGCAAGGAGGCATCCTGTCGCCCGATGGGCACTGCCGTGCGTTCGATGCGAACGCCCAGGGAACCATCTTCGGCAGCGGCGCGGGCGTGGTGGTCCTCAAGCGCCTGTCGGACGCGTTGGCGGACGGCGACAGCATCCGGGCGGTGATCCGGGGCTCGGCCATCAACAACGATGGCTCGCTGAAGATCGGTTACACGGCTCCCAGCCAGGATGGTCAGGCCGCGGTGATTTCCGCCGCTCTGGCCGCGGCTGGCGTGAGCCCGTCGACCCTCGGTTACATCGAGACGCACGGAACCGGGACGCCGCTGGGAGATCAGATCGAGCTCTCCGCGCTCCAGCAGGTCTTTGGTTCCAGCACCGGTGCGGATGGCCGCTGTCCCATCGGCTCTGTGAAGACCAACGTGGGGCACCTGGAGGTCGCCGCCGGCATCGCGGGGTTGATCAAGACCGTGTTGAGCCTGCAGCACCGCCGGTTGCCGCCCAGCCTCCACTTCAAGAAGCCCAACCCGCAGCTCGAAGTTGGCTCCAGCTCCTTCTACGTCAACACCCAGCTCTCCGAGTGGCCTGCGGGACAGCATCCCCGCAGGGCGGGTGTGAGTTCCTTCGGCATTGGCGGCACGAACGCGCACGTGGTGCTGGAAGAGGCTCCCGCGCATGGGCGTCCCGTGGCGGAGCGGGAGCGGCCCCTGCACGTGCTGAGCTTGTCGGCGCGCAGCGAGGCGGCGCTGAAGGCGCTGGCGGACCGGTACGCGCAGCACCTGGCGTCGTGTGGTCCCGTGAACATGGCGGATGTGTGCCACACGGCGAACACCGGCCGTGCGCAGTTCAATCACCGGCTGGCCTTGGTTGCCGAGTCCCCCGCGCAGCTGAGCCAGCAGCTGGCCCTGTTCGCCGAGGGAAGTGAGGCGGGGCAGGCCGTGGTGGGCCAAGCGCCCAGTGCTGGCAAGACGGAAGTGGTGTTCCTGTTCACGGGACAGGGAAACCAGCACGAGGGGATGGGCCGGGAGCTGTACGAGACGCAGCCGACGTTCCGGGCGAGCCTCCAGAAGAGCGATGAGCTGCTGAAGCCGGTGCTGAAAGAGTCGCTGGTGGAGGTGCTGTACGGAGGAAAGGGGCACCTGCTGGAGCAGAGCGGGGTGTCGCAGCCAGCGCTGTTCGCGGTGGAGTACGCGCTGGCCCAGCTGTGGATGAGCTGGGGGGTGAAGCCTGCGGCGGTGATGGGCCACAGCCTGGGCGAGTACGTGGCGGCGTGCGTGGCGGGGATGTGCACGCAGGAGGAGGGGCTGAAGCTGGTGGCGGCGCGAGGCCGGCTGATGCAGCAGCTGCCGGAGGCGGGGGAGATGGTGGCGGTGCTGGCGGCGGAAGCGAAGGTGAGAGAAGCGCTGGCCGGGTACGAGCAGAGCGTATCGGTGGCGGCGGTAAACGGCCCCGAGGAGACGGTGGTGTCGGGCCGGGCGGCGCAGGTGGAGCAGGTGGTGTCGAAGCTGAAGGAGAAGGGGGTGGAGTGCCGGAAGCTGAAGACGACGCACGCGTTCCACTCGCCGCTGATGGAGCCGATGCTGGAGGCGTTCGAGAAGGAGGCCGGGCAGGTGAAGTGGAAGCGGCCCGAAATCGAGCTGGTGTCGAACGTGAGCGGCGTGCAGGTGAAGGGTGAGGAGGGGCTGAAGGGGGAGTACTGGAAGAAGCACATCCGGCAGCCGGTGAAGTACTGGGAGGGGCTGAAGGGGCTGTACGAGAAGGGGTACCGGGTGTTCGTGGAGGTGGGGCCGAAGCCGACGCTGGTGAACGTGGGGAAGAGGAGCTTGCCGGCCGGTGAGGCAGAGTGGTTGGGCTCGTTGAAGCAGGGAAGCAACGAGTGGCAGCAGATGCTGGGGAGCGTGGGGAAGCTGTACGTGAAGGGAGTGGGGGTGGACTGGGCGGGGTTCGACCAGGACTACCCGAGGGCCAAGGTGGCGCTGCCCACCTATGCCTTCCAGCGGGAGCGCTACTGGATTGAACGCAGCCGCAGGGCGGCCGCGAGCGCAGTGTCCAGCCCGGGCGCTCGCCAGTTGCTGGGACGGCGCGTGTCGTCTCCCACCCTCAAGGAGACGGTGTTCGAGTCCTTCGTGAGCACCCGTGCGTTCCCCTTCATCGAGGATCACCGGGTGAATGGCGCTGCGGTGCTTCCGGCCACCATTTACATGGAGATGGCCCAGGCTGCCGCCGGGGAGCTGTTCGGTGCTGGGTGCCACACCGTGGAAGGCCTGCTCATTCAAGAGGCACTCGTCCTGCAGGACGACGCGGAGCGCGCGCTGCAGCTCGTCCTCTCCTCCAGCGGAGACGACGCGTTCTCCTTCCAGATCTTCAGCGCACAGGCCGGTCCCGCCGAGCCGCAGCGTGAGGCGTCCTGGACGCTTCATACGGCGGGGACGATCCGCAAAGCCCAGAAAGGTGCTTCAGCGCCGCAGCCGCTGTCCGTCGAAGGCTTGCTGTCCTGGTGCCGGCAGACGGTGCCAGTCACGGCTCTCTACGAGAACTTCGAGGCCCGGGGCATTTCTTACGGCGAAACCTTCCGGGGCATTCAGAAGCTCCACATCGGCCGCAAGGAAGCGTTGGCCTGGATTCAGCTCCCCGAGTCCCTGGACTCGGACGCGGCCCTGGCCCCCATTCACCCGGCGCTGCTCGATGCCTGCCTCCAGGTTTGTGGCGCGACGCAGCTGGAGGAGGGTGCTCCAGCACAGGAGGACGTGCTCTACCTGCCCGTCGGAATAAAGAGGTTCCAGCTTTGGCGCGCGCCCGGCACGGCGTGCTGGAGCCACGTCTCGATTCAGTCCCAGGACGCCGCATCCGACAAGACCTTGACCGGAAGCGTGCGCCTCCTGGATGCCACTGGCGCGGTGTGCGCCGAGATCGAAGGGTTGCAGTTCCGGCAAGTGAGCCGCGCCGCGCTGAACCGGGCTCTCCAGACAGGGCGCGAGTGGACCTACGAAGTGAAGTGGGAGCAGCGTCCGCGCACCGGCATTCTGGAGGATGCGGTTCTGGAGGGCACCTGGTGGGTGCTGGCGGATTCGGCCGGTCCCGGAACGGGACTGATCGAGTCCCTGCAAGAGCGAGGCGCACGGTGTGTGGTGGTGCGTCCTGGATCGGCCTATGAGGCCCGGGGAGACCGGACGTTCACCGTCAACCCGGCGCGAGCGGAGGACTTCGAGCGCCTGCTCGTGGATGCTCAGGGACCGGCCCAGTTGCCCTGCCGCGGCATCCTGCATCTGTGGGGACTCGACGAGGGATTGCCGGTGGAGGAGGCGCAGGAACTGGGATGCCGAAGCGTTCTGAACCTTGCCCAGGCACTCGGTAAGAGCCGCGTCGAAGTGTCACCGCAGCTCTGGATCCTGACGCGCGGCACCCAGCGCACGGGACACGAGACCCAGCCTCCCTCGCTGACCCACTCGGCCCTGTGGGGTCTGGGCCGCACGCTTGGGATCGAACACCCCGAGCTCTCGGTTTCGCTGGTGGACCTCGACGCAGGCTCCCGTGACCCGTCCCTGCTGATGGAAGAGTTGCTCCTCGGGCCAGATGGGGAGCAGGTCGCTTTCCGCAATGGGCAGCGCTACGTCTCGCGCCTCGCCCGCTGTGCGGCCCCGAACACCCAGTCCCCGGCCGTCCGGTTGAGGGACGACGTGAGCTACCTGCTCACGGGTGGGTTGGGGGCCATTGGTCTCCAGGTTGCCCAGTGGATGGTCGAGCGGGGTGCCCGGCACCTCGTTGTGATGGGACGCAAGGAGGCGGGCAGTGCGGCGCAAGAAGCGCTGAAGCCGCTGAAGGAAGCCGGGGCGCAGATCCGGCTGGAGCAGGGGGACGTCTCCCAGCCCGGCGATGTGGCCCGGGTGCTCGCCACCCTCGCCCAGAGCGGTCCTCCGCTGCGGGGCGTGATGCACCTGGCCGGTGTGGTGGAGGACGGCATGCTGCAGCAGCTGGACTGGGCCCGCTTCCAGCGGGTGCTCGCTCCCAAGCTGCAGGGAAGCTGGAACCTGCACGCGCAGACGCAAGGGATGGACCTGGACTTCTTCGTGCTGTTCTCGTCCTCGTCCTCGTTGATGGGCGCCGCGGGCCAGGGCAACTACGCCGCCGCGAACGCCTTCCTGGACTCGCTCGCCCACCACCGGCGGGCGCTGGGGCTCAAGGCGGTGAGCATCAACTGGGGGCCCTGGAGTGGCAGTGGCATGGCGGCGGCCTTCGTGGGCACGGATCAGCGGCGCTGGGCCGACTTCATCGAGCCTGCGCAAGGCCTGGAGCTGCTGAGCTGGGCGATGGGCGCAGGACAGGCCCAGGTGGCGGTGTTGCCCGTCGATTGGGCCAAGTACTTCCAGCGTTTCGGAGACACCGGCGCGACGAAGTTCCTGTCGAGGATGCTGGAAGAGACGCGGGGCGGCGCGGCCCGGAAGCGGGAGCCCAAGCTGGTGGAGCGCCTCAAGGGGCTGACGCGCAACAGGCAGCAGGACGTTCTGCTGGAGTACGTCTACCACCAGGTCACCCAGGTGCTGGGCTTGGACGCCTCCCGGCCGCTCGCGGGCAACCAACGGCTGTTCGACGTGGGCATGGACTCACTCCTGGCCGTCGAGCTGCGGAACCGGTTCCAGTCGACCCTGGGCGTGGAGCGTCCCTTGTCCTCCACCCTGGTCTTCGACCATCCGAGCGTGGACGCACTCACCGCGCATCTGGCGGCCGAGTGGCTGCAGCTGGAGCCCTTGACGTCGTCTGCTGGACAGAAGCCAGAGGGGGAGGAGGCCGCGGCTCAGAAGCTCGCGAACCTCGAACAGCTCCCGCAGAAGGAGCTGGGGTCGCTCCTCGATGAGAAGCTCGCGTTGCTCGAAAAACTGATGGGAGAGAGCTGACGCGCGCCTGAGGTGAGGCCGCCGCACTCCCGAAATTGATCATGAGAGGCATGACACGATGAGCAGCCCCGTGGAGCAACACGAGCACAGTGCTCGCCTGGCGCGCGCGTTGGTGGCGCTGGAGAAGATGCAGGCCAAGCTCGAGGCAAGCGAGCGCGAGAAGCGGGAGCCCGTGGCCATCGTCGGCATGGCGTGCCGTTTCCCGGGCGGTGGCAATGATCCGAAGGCGTTCTGGGACCTGCTGCGCGAGGGCCGGGACACCATCGTCGAGGTCCCTCCCGACCGGTGGGATCTCAATGAGTATTACGATCCGGATCCCGATGCCCTGGGGAAGATGTACACCCGGTGGGGCGGGTTCCTGAAGGACGTGCGGCTCGATGAGCTGGATGCCAGCTTCTACGGCATCGCGCCCCGCGAAGTGGCGAGCATGGATCCCCAGCAGCGCCTGATGCTGGAGGTGACCTGGGAAGCGCTCGCCAATGCAGGCCAGGTTCCGGAGCGGCTCGCCAACAGCCTGACCGGCGTGTTCGTGGGCGTCATGCTCAACGACTACGCCCAGCTTCAGATGAAGCAGGCGGATCCCGCTTTGCTGGATGCCTATATGGCGCTCGGCAATGACTCCAGCTTCATGGCGGGCCGCATCTCCTACATCCTGGGCGCCCAGGGGCCCAGCATGGCGGTCAACACGGCGTGCTCCTCCTCGCTCGTGTCGGTCCACCTGGCGTGCCAGAGCCTGCGCTCCCGCGAGTGCAACATGGCCATCGCGGGCGGCGTGAGCGTCATCCTGGCGCCGGATGGGCACATCGTCTCGTCCCGGCTCCGCTCGCAGTCGCCTCACGGGCGCTGCAAGACCTTCGACGCCTCCGCGGATGGCTATGTCCGGGGAGAGGGCTGTGGCGTCGTGGTGCTCAAGCGGCTCTCGGAGGCCATCGCCGACGGCGATCCCGTGCTCGCGGTGATTCGCGGGGGCGCGGTGAACCACGATGGCCCCAGCGGCGGCTTGACCGTTCCCAGCGGGCCTGCCCAGGAGGCGGTGATCCGCCGGGCGCTCGCCAGCGCGGGCGTGGAGCCCTCCCAGGTGAGCTACGTCGAGGCCCACGGGACGGCCACCCCCCTGGGTGACCCCATCGAGATCCGGGCCCTGCAGCGCGTCTTCGAGGAAGGGCGGACCCAGGCCCAAGCGCTCACCATCGGGTCGGTCAAGACCAACGTCGGTCACCTGGAGGCGGCGGCGGGGATCGCCGGGCTGATCAAGGTGGTGCTGATGCTTCAGCACCGCGAGATTCCGCCTCATCTCCACCTGACGAAGCCCACCCCAGCCATTCCCTGGAACCAGCTCCCCATCACCATCCCCACGAAGTTGCAGTCCTGGGCCGGTGGCTCCGGGCAGCGGGTGGCGGGCATCAGCTCCTTCGGCCTGAGCGGCATCAACGCCCACCTTGTGGTCGAGGAAGCGCCTGAGCAGGCCATGCGGCGCCCGGCGGAGCCGTCCTCGGCGCGTCCGGCCTATCTCCTGCCGCTGTCGGCGCGCAATGCTCCGGCGCTACAGGCCCTTGCCCGCTCCTACCAAGCGTTCCTGGGCAGTGAGGGGATAGGGGCGAGCCTCCGGCTCGAGGACATCTGCTACACGGCCAGTGCCCGGCGCAGCCATTACGAGCACCGGCTGGCCGTGACCGGCAGCACGCGTGAGGCGCTCGTGGAGCACCTCGGCGCGTTCCTCAAGGGCGAGCCGCATCCTGCGGTCTCGTCCCGCGAGGCGGCCCTGCGCCGGCCGAAGGTGGTGTTCGTGTTCTCCGGTCAGGGCTCCCAGTGGACCGGGATGGGCCGGGAGCTGCTCCGGACCTCGCCGGTGTTCCGCAAGGCCATCGAGGACTGTGACCAGGCCTTCCGGGCCCATGGGAGCTGGTCCCTCCTGGAGCAACTGGGCGCGGACGAGGCCTCGTCCCGGATGGGGGACATCGACGTCCTGCAGCCGGTGCTGTTCGCTGTCTCGGTGGCGCTTGCCGCGCAGTGGCGCTCCTGGGGCATCGAGCCGGATGCCGTGGTGGGACACAGCATGGGCGAGGTGGCCGCCGCCTATGTCGCGAGCGTGCTCAGCCTGGAGGATGCCGCGAAGGTCATCTGTCTGCGCAGCGCGCTGCTCCGGCGGATCCGCGGCCAGGGCGCGATGGCGCTCGCGGAGCTCTCCCTGGTCCAGGCGCGCAACGCACTGGCGGGCTACGAGGACCGGCTCTCCATCGCGGCCAGCAACAGCCCGACGTCCACGGTGCTGGCGGGCGACCCTCAGGCCCTGCAAGAGGTGATGGCCCACCTGCAGCGGCAGAACATCTTCTGCCGCAACGTCAAGGTGGACGTCGCCTCGCACTCTCCACAGGTGGAGCCGCTGCTCGCCGAGCTCAAAGCGGTGCTGAAGGACCTGCGTCCCAAGGCGGCGAGCGTGCCCGTGTACTCCACGGTCACGGGCAAGGCGACGGATGGCACGGACTGGGGCGCCGCCTACTGGCAGCGCAACCTCCGCGAGCCTGTTCTGTTCTCGCCCGTCATCGAGCAACTCCTTTCCCAGCAGCACCAGGTCTTCCTGGAGCTGAGCCCCCATCCCATCCTGCTGCAGTCCGTCGAGCGGACCGTGCGTGCCGCCCAGCAGCCGGGCATCGCGCTGCCGTCCCTGCGGCGTGAGGAGGCGGAGGTGGAGGTCATGTTGCAGGCGCTCGGCGCCCTGCACACGGCGGGGCACCCGATCGACTGGCGGGCGCAGTATCCCGAGGTCCGCCAGAGCGTCTCCCTGCCGGCCTACCCCTGGCAGCGCTCCCGGTTCTGGGTGGACTTGAAGCGGGTTGCGGACTTCCGTCCCGCCGGGGCCCGGGCGCATGCCACGGAAAGTGCCCTGGTGCCCGCGCTCCAGCGCGCCTCGCAGTCCGATGCGGCGCAGCCCGAGCATGCCGATGGGACGCCCTCGCGCTTCTACGATGACTCCGTGGAGCGCGAGCGGGTGCTCAAGCCGGACGAGGTCTACCTGACCTTCGGCATCCTGCGGCAGAAGCTCCCCGGCTTCTCCTGGATCATGAGCGTGTACGGCCTCTCGGAGCGCGAGGAGCACACCGAGGTGCTGGTCAACGGCCAGCGAGGGTTGCGCTCGGTGCTGTTCCGGGGCGTCGACTGGTCCTCGGTGCGCAAGGTGCTCGACTTCGGCTGCGGGTATGCCTCTGACCTGATCTCGCTGGGCAAGAAGCACCCGCACCTCACCCTGCACGGCTACACCATCTCGGCCGAGCAGGCCGCCATCGATGCGGAGCGGGTCCGCGCGCGGGGGCTCCAGGACCGCATCCGCGTCTTCGCGCGGGACAGCGCCAAGGATGAGTTCCCGGACCGCTACGATCTGATCTTCGGGTTCGAGGTCGTCACCCATATCGCCGACAAGGTGGCGCTCTTCTCGAACATCTCCCGGAACCTGCAGAACGGTGGGTTCCTGCTCCTCGCGGACTTCATCGCCAACAGCGTGTCGGCGATCAACGTCGAGGAGACCGCCTCCTACAACGTCAACGCCGAGGAGTGGGCGGACCTGCTGGCCCGGCACAACCTGCGGGTGGTGGAGAGCGTCGACATCAGCCAGGAGGCCGCGAACTTCCTGGAGGACCCCGGGTTCGACGGCCACCTCGACACCATCTCCCAGCGCTTCGGGCTGACCGAGCTGGTGCGGCGCAACTTCGACGCCATGCGCAACTTCGGCAAGGCGCTCGAGAAAGGGCTGATGAGCTACGCCCTGATCATCATCCAGAAGGATGACTTCGCCAACAGGCCGTACCTCAAGCGCGCCAACCGGGCGAAGCTGGGCGCCCTGACGCCGCTCACGGAGTTCGAGGATGGGGGCGCCTGGGCAGCTCCCTCGGAAGGCGCGGATCTCGAGCATGTGGCGCCGCAGGCGCTGCGCGAGTGGGTGTACGAGGTGGCCTGGCCGGAGAAGAAGCATGCCTCCCGGCCCGAGGCACAAGCCCCGGGCGCGGAGGTGGGCCCGTGGTTGATCCTGGCCGACACTCACGGCTTGGGCGATGCGCTGGCCACACGGCTGCGGGACCAGGGCACGCCGTGTACGGTGCTCCGCGCGGGAGCTTCAGACCCCGGCCAGCTCAGCGTCAAGCCGGAGGATCCCGCGGATTGGCAGCGGATGCTCGGCAAGCTCGAGGCCGAGGGCCCCTTCCGGAACGTGGTGCACCTGTGGAGCCTGAACGCTGGAGGCCAGCCGGCTCCCAGTGTGGCCGTGCTGGAGGACACGCTGCGGCTGGGCTGTGGCAGCCTGCCCGCGCTGGTGCAGCGGCTCAGCCGGGGCTCAGGCCAGAAGGCCAAGCTGTGGCTGGTGACCCGGGGCGCTCAGTCCGTGGGGAAGGAGGCGGTCTCCGTGGCGCAAGCGCCCCTGTGGGGCGCGGGGCGCGTGCTTGCCCTGGAGCACCCCGAGCTGTGGGGGGGACTGGTGGATCTTTCGCCGGACGCTCCCGCCCATGAGCTCGAAGCGCTCTGGCAGGAGCTGCGGATGCCGGACGGGGAGGACCAGATCGCCTACCGCGGGGCCAAGCGGCACGTGGCCCGGCTGGTGCGCGGCGATGTGTCCGCCGAGAGTCCCGCCACGTGGCGCGAGGACGGGGCCTACCTCATCACCGGAGGCCTGGGCGCGCTGGGGCTTCAGGTCTCCCGGTGGTTGGTGTCCAAGGGCGCCCGACACCTGATCCTGGCCAGCCGCAGTGGGCTTCCCGATGCAAGCCAGTGGAGCAGCTTGCCCGAGGGCAGCCCCCTCCGCGCGCAGGCCGAGGCGGTGCAGGCGCTTCAGGCGATGGGCGCCTCGGTGCAGATCGTCCGCTGCGATGTCGGCGAGCAGGCCCAGGTGGCCTCGCTGATCGAGGGGATCCGCAAGGGGGCCGTGCCCCTAGTGGGCATCTTCCATGCGGCGGGTGTCTCGACGCACCGGAGCTGGCAGGAGACGGATCCCGATCTGTTCGCGTCGGTGTTCCGTCCCAAGGCCGCCGGGGCCTGGCTGTTGCACGAGTACACCCGGGACCTGCCGCTCTCGTGCTTCGTCATGTTCTCCTCGGCCTCGGCCGTGTGGGGCGCGCAGGGAATGGCCGCCTATGCCGCGGCGAACCACTCCCTCGACGCGCTGGCCCACCTGCGCCGGTCGCAGGGGCTTGCCGCGACGAGCATCAACTGGGGCCGGTGGACCGAAGGCGGAATGGCAGGCTCCGAGGAGGCCAAGCGGTTCTTCTCGCAGATCGGTCTGGAGGCCATGCCCACCGAAGCGGCGCTCGCCATCCTGGGGCGCCTCGCCGGGACCAAGGCCGCCCAGCGGGTGGTGGCCTCCGTAGAGTGGAGCCGCTTCAAGCCCCTGCAGGAGGCCAAGCGGCAGCGGCCCTTCCTGGAGAACATCGTCACGGCGCAACCCGTGCAGAAGGCGCCCGCCGGGAACGCCCGCTCCGAGCTGTTGCTCCGCCTGGAGGAGGCGCCTTCCAGCCGGCGGCGCGCGCTCTTGATGGAGTATGTGCAGAAAGAGGCTGCGCGCGTTCTGGGCGCGGATCCCTCCCGGCTGGAGCCGCAACAAGGCTTCTTCCAGATGGGCATGAACTCCCTCATGTCCATCGAGCTGAAGAAGCTCCTGGAGACGAGCCTGCGGCACGGGCTCCCCTCCACGATTGCCTTCGAGTACCCCACCGTCGAGGCGTTGACGGGCTTCCTGGCCAAGGAGGTGCCCGCGCTCGCGGCGCTCCTCTCGGCGCCCGCGGAAGCATCCCGTGAGGACGTAGCCCTGGTGGACAGCGACATTCTTGATCTGTTGGGTGAAGCGGGACGGCTCTCTGAATCCGAGCTTAGCGACCTCGCCCACTCTTTCCCTGGAGACGGTTCACATGAGTGATGTCATGGAGAAGTTGGTTCGTGGTCTTTCCCCTGAGAAGCGCGTGAGCCTGGCGAAGATGCTTCTTCGCTCCGCGGGTGAGACCGTCCCTGAGCAGAAGATGGCGGAGCCCATCGCCATCGTTGGCATTGGCTGCCGGTTTCCGGGTGGCGTGAACGGACCCGAGGCGTTCTGGAAGCTGCTGAGCGAAGGCGTGGATGCTGTCAAGCAGGTGCCGGGCAGCCGCTGGGACATCGACAAGTATTACGATGCGGATCCCGCTGCCCCGGGCAAGATGTACACCCGGAACGGGGCGTTCCTGGAGGATGCGGATCAGTTCGATTCCTACTTCTTCGGGATTCCTCCCCGCGCCGCGGCCAACCTGGATCCGCAGCACCGGCTGTTGCTGGAGGTGAGCTGGGAGGCCCTGGAGCACGCGGGCATCGCGCCCCAGAGCATCGCGGGCAGCAAGACCGGCATCTTCATCGGCGGCTCCACCGGCGAGTACACCCAGCTCGTCCAGGCGGCCAAGGGGGCGGACAACATCGACGCCACCTTCCTCACCGGCAGCTTGCTCACGTTCGCGACCGGCCGTTTGTCGCACTTCTTCGATCTGCAAGGCCCCAGCCTCGCGGTCGATACGGCATGTTCCTCGTCCCTCGTCGCGGTCCACCTGGCCTGTCAAAGCTTGCGCACGGGTGAGTCCTCGATGGCCCTCGTGGGCGGCGTGAACCTCATCCTGGCCCCCCAGGGGACGATCACGACCTGCAAGGCCCGCATGCTGGCCGTCGACGGCCGCTGCAAGACGTTCGACGCCGAGGCGGATGGCTACGGGCGCGGCGAGGGGTGCGGCATCATCGTGCTCAAGCGGCTCTCCGATGCCCAGAAGGACGGGGACAACGTCCTGGCCGTTATTCGCGGCACGGCGACGAACCAGGACGGCCACAGCAGCGACCTCACGGTCCCCAACGGGCTCGCGCAGCAGGCGGTGATCCGCCAGGCCCTGGAGAACGCCGGGCTCGAGCCCGGGCAGGTGGACTACGTGGAAGCCCACGGCACGGGCACCGCGCTGGGCGACCCCATCGAGCTGCGCGCCATTGGCGCCGTCTTCGGCAAGAAGCAGGAGCGGGAGCAGCCCCTGCTGGTGGGCTCGGTGAAGACCAACTTCGGCCACCTGGAGTACGCCTCGGGCATCGCTGGCTTGATCAAGCTGGCGCTCTCGCTGAGCCATGGCCAGATCCCCGCCCACCTTCACTTCAAGCGGGGCAACCCCTACATCCCCTGGAATGAGCTGCCCGTGGAGATCCCCACGCAGCTGACCCCGTGGAAGGCGAAGAAGGACAAGCGCATCGGCAGCGTGAGCTCGTTTGGCGCCAGCGGCACGAACGCGCACGTGGTGCTGGAAGAGGCGCCGAAGCAGGGCCGCCAGACGTCGGATCGCGAGCGCCCGGCACACGTGCTGAGCCTGTCGGCGCGCAGCGACGCGGCGCTGAAGGCGCTGGCGGGCCGGTACGCCCAGTATCTGGCGTCGTGCGGTCCTGTGAACCTGGCGGATGTGTGCCACACGGCGAATGCCGGCCGCGCGCAGTTCAAGCACCGGCTGGCCCTGGTGGCCGAGTCCCCCGCGCAGCTGAGCCAGCAACTGGCCCTGTTCGCCGAGGGCAAGCCCGCCGAGGTGCTGGTGGGCCAGGCCCCTGGCAACGGCAAAGCGGAGGTGGTGTTCCTGTTCACGGGACAGGGGAGCCAGCACGAGGGGATGGGCCGGGAGTTGTACGAGACGCAGCCGACGTTCCGGGCGAGCCTTCAGAAGAGCGATGAGCTGCTGAAGCCGGTGCTCAACGAGTCACTGGTGGAGGTGCTGTACGGAGGAAAGGGACACCTGCTGGAGCAGAGCGGGGTGTCGCAGCCAGCGTTGTTCGCGGTGGAGTACGCACTGGCACAGCTGTGGATGAGCTGGGGAGTGAAGCCAGCGGCGGTGATGGGCCACAGCCTGGGCGAGTACGTGGCGGCGTGCGTGGCGGGGATGTGCACGCAGGAGGAGGGGCTGAAGCTGGTGGCGGCGCGAGGCCGGCTGATGCAGCAGCTGCCGGAGGCGGGGGAGATGGTGGCGGTGCTGGCGGCGGAAGCGAAGGTGAGAGAAGCGCTGGCCGGGTACGAGCAGAGCGTATCGGTGGCGGCGGTAAACGGCCCCGAGGAGACGGTGGTGTCGGGCCGGGCGGCGCAGGTGGAGCAGGTGGTGTCGAAGCTGAAGGAGAAGGGGGTGGAGTGCCGGAAGCTGAAGACGACGCACGCGTTCCACTCGCCGCTGATGGAGCCGATGCTGGAGGCGTTCGAGAAGGAGGCCGGGCAGGTGAAGTGGAAGCGGCCCGAAATCGAGCTGGTGTCGAACGTGAGCGGCGTGCAGGTGAAGGGTGAGGAGGGGCTGAAGGGGGAGTACTGGAAGAAGCACATCCGGCAGCCGGTGAAGTACTGGGAGGGGCTGAAGGGGCTGTACGAGAAGGGGTACCGGGTGTTCGTGGAGGTGGGGCCGAAGCCGACGCTGGTGAACGTGGGGAAGAGGAGCTTGCCGGCCGGTGAGGCAGAGTGGTTGGGCTCGTTGAAGCAGGGAAGCAACGAGTGGCAGCAGATGCTGGGGAGCGTGGGGAAGCTGTACGTGAAGGGAGTGGGGGTGGACTGGGCGGGGTTCGACCAGGACTACCCGAGGGCCAAGGTGGCGCTGCCCACCTATGCCTTCCAGCGGGAGCGCTACTGGATCGACTCGCTCATCCCCAACTCGGATACCTTGGTGTCCTTCTACCGGGCCGTCGCGCAGATGCTGGATGTCACCACGGTCCAGGAAGGCCCCTCGCTGCGCTTCGCCACGCTGCGCGAGGCCGTTCCGGGGTTCTCGTGGATCTCGCTCTACAAGGCCGAGCCGTCGGACATGGCGGGCTTCCAGAAGTATTACGACCTCGCCGTGCAGGCCAACCGGGAGATGTCCCAGACCATCTTCCGGGGACTCCCGTTCCAGAACTTCTCGCGCGTGCTCGACATCGGGTGCGGCCACTCGGCCGACCTGATTGATCTCGCGATGAAGCACTCCCACCTGCAGCTGCACGGGTGCAACATCTCGCCCGATCAGATCGCGGTGGGGCGGCAGCGCATCCGGGGCCTGGGGCTCGATGAGCGCATCACGCTGCACTACCAGGACAGCTCGCGGGATCCGTTCCCTTCGACCTATGATCTGGTCCTCGGCTTCCAGGTCATCCACCACATCCGGAACAAGGCGGACCTCTTCGCCAACATCAGCCGCAGCCTGCGCAATGGCGGCTACATGGTCATGGCCGAGACCATCTCGAACATGGTCACTCCGATCGAGCACCCGGAGTCGACGACCCTCTTCGTGCCGCAGGCCGAGTGGGTCGAGATCCTGGCGCGCAACCAGCTCCGGGTGGTCCAGGCCGTCGAGGCCACGCAGGAGATCGCCAACTTCCTGTACGACCCCCAGTTCAACGAGAACTTCGAGCGGGTGACGCGGGACTCGGACGACGTGACCAAGAAGCACCTGCACGGCATCCACATGCTGGGAGAGCTGCTGCAGCGCCGGCTGGCCGCCTACCTCCTGTTCACGGTGACCAAGGACGAGTCGATGGATACCGACACGCTCCGGCGCATCAACGCCGATCGGCTGAGCGTGCGCCTTCCCTACGCGACGGCGTTCCAGCAGGTCCAGGAGGGCACCTTCGTGCTCCCCACGTCCGTGGAGGACATGGGAGCCCAGGGCTCCACGTCGGCGGCGAGTACCTTCGCCAACACGCTGCTCGGCGCGGAGCCCAGCCAGCGTGGCCAGCTCTTCAGCAGCTATCTGTGCGAGCAGGTGGCGAACCTGCTGAAGATGCCCGTCGCCAAGCTCGACCCGGAGCAGCCGCTGAACAGCATGGGCTTGGATTCGCTCCTGTCGCTCGAGCTGAAGCACAAGATCCACGCCGAGACGGGCATGGACGTGCCTCTGGATGAGGTGCTCCAGGGCGCCAGCATCGCGCACCTGTCGGTGCGGCTCGCGGAGCGGATGGGCAGCGGCCAGGCGCCCGCGGCCGTGGCCAGGTCCTGGGAGGAAGGCGAGCTGTGAGCCCAGAAGAACTCATGGCAGAGCTGTCCAAGCAGGACGTCACGCTCTGGGTGGAAGGCGAGCGGTTGAAGTACAGGGCTCCGAAGGGGGCCCTGTCGCCGGAGACCCTGAGCCTGCTCTCCACCCACAAGGCGGCGCTCCTGCCGTACCTCCGCCGCCTCGCGGCGGAGGGGGAGTCCGTGCATCCGCTCTCCCATGGGCAACAGGCGCTCTGGTTCGTGCACCAGCTGGCGCCGGACAGCTCCGCGTACAACACGGCGCTGTCCATTCGCGTTGTCTCCGAGCTGGACGTCCCCGCGTTGCGGCGCGCCTGCCAGGCGCTCATTGATCGCCATGGCGCGCTGCGGACGACGGTGGCCACCCACCAGGGGCAGCCGATCCAGAAGGTCCGCCAGCGGGCCGAGGTCCACTTCGAACAGGTGGACGTTCCGGGCATGGAGCTCGATGCGCTGAAGCAGCTGGTGACGCGGACCTACCAGGCGCCGTTCGATCTGGAGCGGGGCCCCCTCATCCGCGTTCACCTGTTCACGCGGGGTCCCAAGGACCACGTGCTGCTGCTCTCCATCCACCACATCGTCTACGACGGGTGGTCGCTGATCGTGCTCGGCGACGAGCTTTTGCGGCACCTCTACGCCGCGGAGAAGGCGGGGGTTCCCTCGAACCTTCCGCCTCCGCCGGTGACGTACGTGGACTATGTCCGCTGGCAGTCCGAGATGCTCGCGGGCCCCGCGGGACAGCGGCTGTGGGAGTACTGGTCCAAGCAACTGGCGGGCTCTCTGCCGGTGCTGAACCTGCCCTTCGCGCGTCCCCGGCCCGCGGTGCAGGGGTACTCGGGGGCCTCGATTCTGGTCTCGCTGAACGCGGCGCTGACCCGGCAGCTGAAGACGCTCTCCGAGCGCGAGGGCTCCACGCTGTACACCACGGTCCTCGCGGCGTTCATGGTGCTCATGCACCGCTACACGGGCGAGGAGGACATCCTGCTGGGCTCGCCGACGCTCGGACGGACGCAGCCCCAGTTCTCACGGGTCGTGGGCAACTTCATGAACATGATTCCCCTGCGGGGGAATCTGTCCGGCAACCCCACGTTCCGGGACTTCCTCGGGCAGCTCCGGCAGACGGTGGTCGGTGGGCTGGCCCACCAGGACTTCCCGTTCCACCTCCTCGTGGAGAAGCTGAACCCGGAGCGGCACTCCAACAGCTCCCCCATCTTCCAGTCCGTCTTCATGCTGCAGCCCGCGCAGCAGGGGAACATCTACGCGGGAGATGAAGCCAACCCCGCGATGCCGGGGGGGCTCGTGCTGCGGCCCTTCGAGATTCCGCAGCAGGAAGGGCAGTTTGACCTGATCCTGGAGCTGACGGAGACGGACTCGGGCCTGAACGGCATGCTGAAGTACAGCACCGATCTGTTCGACGCGGCGAATGCCCAGCAGATCCTCGGCAACCTGGAGACCCTGCTGGAGAGCATCGTCGAGGGGCCCGGGAAGCGCCTGTCCGAGCTGTCGGTCCTGAAGCCCTCCGAGCGGCATCAGGTGCTCGCGGCTTGGAACGACACGGCCGGAGACTTCTCCCGGGACGTGTGCATTCACGAGACGTTCGAGGCGCAGGTTCAGAAGGCCCCGGATGCCATCGCGCTGGTGTCCGGGAACAAGACGCTGACGTACCGCGAGCTGAATGAGCGCGGGAACCGCCTGGCCCACCGCCTGCGCGCGTTGGGGGTGGGGCCCGAGGTCCGCGTGGGGCTCTGTGTCCACCGGGGCCTCGACATGGTCATCGGAATGATCGGCATCCTGAAGGCAGGGGGCGCCTATGTGCCGATGGACCCCACGTACCCGGCCGACCGGCTGGCCTTCATGCTCACGGACTCGCAGGCGCCGGTGGTGCTCACCGAGTCGCGGCTTCAGCAGCACCTGCCGGACACTGGGTCGAAGGTGGTGTGCCTGGATGCTCCGGAGGAGGGGACTTCAGGAGCGCTGGGCACTCCGAAGAGTGGGGTGGGCGCCGGCAACGTGGCCTACACCCTCTACACCTCGGGCTCCACGGGACGCCCCAAGGGCGTCATGGTGTGCCACCGGAACGCGGAGAGCTTCTTCGCGGCCATGGATGCGCCCCTGGACAGCCAGACGCGGGGGACGTGGCTCGCGACGACGAGCATGTCGTTCGACATCTCCATTCTGGAGATCCTGTTCTCGCTGACCCGTGGCTTCCAGGTCGTCATTCGCGGAGAGCAGGGCGCGGGCTTGCCCGTCGGCGACAGCCACCGCAAGCCGCCCGAGTTCAGCCTGTTCTACTTCGCCAGCGATGAGCGGGAGAGCGTCAACGGCAAGTACCAGCTCCTGCTGGAGGGGGCGCGGTTCGCGGATCAGCACGGCTTCACCGCCGTCTGGACGCCCGAGCGGCACTTCCATCCTTTCGGCGGAATCTTTCCGAACCCGTCCGTCGTCAGCGCCGCCCTCGCGGCCACGACCCGGAACATCCGGATCCGCGCGGGCAGTGTCGTGCTTCCGCTCCACAGCCCCATCCGCGTCGCCGAGGAGTGGTCCATCGTGGACAACCTCTCGAATGGACGCGTCGATCTCTCCTTCGCCTCCGGGTGGCACCCGAACGACTTCGTGCTGGCCCCCGAGCGCTATGCCGATGCGCGCAGCGGCCTGGCCGGTCAGATCGAGACGTTCAAGAAGCTGTGGCGCGGCGAGCAGGTGAACTTCCGTAACGGGATAGGCAAGGACGTTCCGGTCCAGTCCCTTCCCCGGCCCGTTCAACCCGACGTCGCGGTCTGGCTGACCGCCGCGGGCAATCCCGAGACCTTCCGCGCCGCCGGAGAGCTTGGGACGAACATTCTCACCCACCTGCTCGGCCAGAACCTCACCGAGCTGGCGAAGAAGATCCAGATCTACCGGGATGCGTGGAAAGCAGCGGGTCATGGCCCTGGAGAGGGCCACGTCACCCTCATGCTGCACACGTTCGTGGGAGACGATGCCGCCGAGGTCCGTCAGAAGGTCCAGGGGCCGCTCCGGCAGTACCTGAAGAGTTCCGTGGGCCTGCTGAAGACCGTCGTCGGGCCGCTGGCGCACGGTGCGGATTTCGACTCGCTCAGCGAAGCGGACATCGATCTGCTGCTGACGCGGGCGATCGAGCGGTACCAGGATCAGATGGGTCTGTTCGGTACCCCCGAGAGCTGTCTGCCCATGGTCGCCAAGCTCCGGGACCTCGGCGTGGACGAGATCGCCTGCCTCATCGACTTCGGTGTGGACCGCGAGTCGACGCTGGCGGGACTCCGTCACCTGAACGAGCTGCGTGAGCGGAGCACCCAGCAGGCGCAGCCCGAGGAGATCACAGCGCTGGTGGCCCAGCACGGGGTGACGCACTTCCAGTGCACCCCTTCGATGCTGCGCATGCTCCTCCTGGAGCCGGGAGGCACCGAGGCGCTCCGGCCGCTGAAGAAGCTCCTCATCGGTGGCGAGGCCTTCCCCGCAGCGCTGGGGCGGCAGGTCCGGCCCCTGGTGGGCGGCGAGATCCTCAACATGTACGGGCCGACCGAGACGACCATCTGGTCGTCCTTCCACCGGCTGCAGCCGGATGAGGCCACGCTGCCCATTGGCCGCCCCATCCGGAACACCCGGATGTACCTGCTGGATCGCCACCTGCAGCCCGTTCCCGTGGGAGTTCCCGGGGAGCTGCTGATTGGCGGCGAAGGAGTGGCCCGCGGCTACCTCGACCGTCCCGAGCTGACGGCCACCCGGTTCATCCCCGATCCCTTCGGTTCCGAGCCGGGGGCCCGCCTGTACCGGACCGGCGATCTCGCGCGCTACCTCCCGGATGGGCGCATCGAGTTCCTGGGCCGCATGGACCAGCAGGTCAAGGTCCGTGGGGTTCGCATCGAACCCGGCGAGATTGAGTCCGCGCTGCGCCTGCACCCGGACATCCGCCAGGTGGCGGTGGTGGCCCGGGCGGATGCGGCGGGCGAGGCGAGCCTGGCCGCCTATGTCGTGGCGGGCCCGGAGGCCCAGGTGGCCCCATCGGATCTGCGGCGCTTCCTCAAGGACAAGCTGCCGGTCACGATGATCCCGGACCACTTCATCCGCTTGGAGGCGTTGCCGCTGACGCCCAACAAGAAGCTGGATGTCCGGGCGTTGCCTGCCCCCGATGCGCCTCCGGCGGAGCTCTCGGTGGCGTACGTGGCGCCGCGGGATGCGCTGGAGCTGGAGCTTGTCGCGCTCTGGGAAGAGCTGTTCGATCTGCGCCCCATCGGCGTGGCCAGCAGCTTCTTCCAGTTGGGTGGGCACTCCCTGCTGGCGGTCCGGCTGATGTCCCGGTTGCGCGCGAAGTTCGGCCGGCAGTTGCCCGTCTCGATGCTGTTCCAGGCTGACACCATCCAGCGCCTGGCGTCGGTGCTGCGCCAGGAGGGGGTGGCCGGGGCCCGCTCGCCGCTCGTGCGGATCCAGGAGACGGGCGATCAGCCGCCTCTGTTCTTCATGCATCCGACCGGTGGCGACGTGCTCTGTTACGCGCCCCTGGCGCGGCAGCTGGGCCCCAAGCAGCCGTTCTATGCGCTGCAAGCGCTGGCGGATCAGGAGGCCGAGTCGATCGAGGCGATGGCGGCGCGCTACCTGGAAGAGGTGCGCAAGGTTCGTCCCCAGGGGCCGTACCGCCTCGGGGGTTGGTCCACGGGAGGCATTCTCGCGCAGGCCATGGCCCGTCAGTTGGAGCAGGCTGGAGAGCAGGTCGAGCTGCTCATGCTGCTGGAGACGTGGTCCCCCATGGTCTACCAGCGGACGGAGGGGGCTCCGGCCCTCATGGCCTGGTTCGCCACGGATCTGCTCGGAGGCGCAGCCGCATCGCAGCTTGAGGCTTCGAAGCTCGAGACGCTCGATGAGGCGGCGCAGCTCGACTACCTGTTCGATCGGGCCAATGCCCTGGGCGCGTTGCCCGGGGTGGAGCGCTCCGAGATGGAACAACGGTTCCAGATTTTCGCGAAGAACGCCCGGGCCCTGTCGCGGTACCAGGCGGACGCCTACCGGGGCAAGGTTCTCTTCCTGCAAGCCGAGGAGGCGGCCACCCCTTCGGCGGACGCGCTTCCGGAGCCGAAGGCCAGCTGGGGTCCGGCCCTGGAGCAGGTGCAGATGTTCCGGATGCCGGGGAACCACTACACCATGCTGCAGAGCCCTCACGTGCGCGCGGTCGCGGACCGGATGGCGAGCGCCCTGGCGCAGCTCAGCGCGGCCACCGAGCCGTCACAAGGTGTTGCCCGGGCCGCGTCCGCGCGGTAACCCCACGAGGTTTTGCCATGGGAATTCATGTCGCGAGGTTCAAGGCCGGGGACACGGAGCAGTGGGGATGGGTTCGGCAGCAGGAACTCCTCCCCATCCCTGGCCAGTACGCCTCGTTGGCTGAGTTCCTGGGCGAGGGGGCCGTCCGGGCCCGGGAAGTGGCCGCGTCGGGCAAGGGCGCGGTCATTCCCCTGAGCCAGGTGGAGTTGCTCGCGCCCGTCACGGCGCCCTGCAACATTGTCTGCCAGGGCCAGAACTACCGCAGCCACATGCTGGAAGTCGGGCAGGACCCGGACGCGAAGAACTTCAACCAGTTCTTCCGCAAGGCCTCCTCGGCGTTGACCTCGGCCCGGGGCGACATCATCAAGCCGTCGCGGACCGGGATGCTGGATTACGAGATCGAGCTCGGCCTCATCATCGGCCGTCCCATCACCGGACCGGTGCAGGTGACGCGCGAGCGCCTGCACGAGTTCATCGCGGGGATCGTCATCTGCAACGACGTGTCCGCCCGCGACCTCCAGCTCTCCGAGGGGCAGTGGTACAAGGCCAAGAGCTTCCGGACCTTCTGCCCCGTGGGCCCGTACGTCTATCTGCTGGCGCCGGAGGACTCCGCGAAGCTGATGAACCTCCAGCTCGTGCTCTCCGTGAACAATGAAGTCCGCCAGGACTCGAACACGGGGGAGATGATCTTCCCCCCCGAGGCGACCCTCACGGAGCTGTCCGGCGTCATGGACCTGTTTCCGGGAGACCTCTTGCTCACGGGGACGCCCCGGGGCGTGGCGGCGGGCCACAACGCCACGAAGTCGCCCAAGTGGGTGCGGAATCTCGTCACCCGCTTCCTGTCCGCCCAGGAGCTCACACAGCTCGTCTTGAAGATGCAGGCCCGCAACACCGCCTATCTGAAAGCGGGCGATGTCGTCCGCGCCTCCATCTTCAGTCCGGATGGCGCCATTCACCTGGGGACCCAGGAGAACCGCGTCGCCTCGCCCTGAGGGGGAGATTGAATCCGGGGCGAGGCTCTCCTAAACCGGGGGCATGACGCTCGAGCAGCTCCACCGCGCGGACATTCCGCGTCCCATCCTCGATGTCCTCCACCAGCTGCGGGAGCGGGGCTTCGCCGTCTTCCTCGTGGGCGGCTGTGTCCGCGACATCCTCCGGGGGGTTGCTCCCAAGGACTTCGACGTGGCCTCCAGCGCGCTTCCCCAGGAAGTCCAGGGCGCGTTCAAGAAGGTCATCCCCACCGGCATCCAGCACGGCACCGTGACGGTCGTCATCGGGGGGAACCATGTGGAGGTGACCACCTTCCGCAGTGAGGGGGACTACCTCGACGGGCGCCGCCCCAGCTCGGTCACGTTCGAGCGCGACATCACCCGGGATCTGTCCCGCCGGGACTTCACCATCAACGCCATGGCCTATGATCCCATCGGCCGCGAGCTGGTGGATCCCTTCGGGGGCATGGAGGATCTCCAGGCGAAGCTCATCCGGTGTGTCCGCAGCCCCCTGGAGCGCTTCTCCGAGGATGGGCTCCGGCCCCTGAGGGCCGTGCGTTTCGCGGCGGTGCTCGGCTTCTCGCTCGATCCTGCCACCCGGGACGCGATTCCGCCCACGCTCCCCATCTTCAAGAAGGTGGCCTTGGAGCGGGTCCGGGAGGAGTTCGTCAAGCTGCTCCTGTCCCCCCGGGCCGAGCTGGGCCTGACGCTGCTTCAGGAGACGGGGCTCCTGGAGGTCTTCCTGCCGGAGCTCGCGGGGGCAGGGGAGGACGCCGCCCGTCTGGCCCGTGCCGCGGCCCAGGCGGCTCCGGCCGAGGTGGAGATCCGGCTGGCGGCCCTGCTGGCGGATCTCGTGCGAGGTGCCCCCGCCCGCGACATCGCCCTCCGGCTCAAGTTCCCCACCAAGACCGCCGACACCCTCGGGGTACTCACCGAGCATGCCTTCCTGGAGAACCGCACCGGGGATTCTGATCCCTCGCTCCGGAGGGTGCTGGCCCAGGTGGGCCCCGCGCTGCTGGAGCCCCTGCTCGCGGCCGCGAAGGCGCGGGTGGAGGTCCGGCAGCCAGACCGGCTCCCGGCCTTCTTGGGCCTCCAGGAGCGGCTGCGGGCCCTGCTGGCCGCGAAGCCTCCGCTGACCACGAAGGAGCTCGCGCTCTCGGGCAAGGACATCATGACCACCCTGGGGATCGGTCCTTCGCCTCAAGTGGGCGAGGCGACCCGGTTTCTGCTAGAGGCCGTGCTGGATGATCCCACCCTCAATGAATCCGAGCGGTTGAAGGGGCTCCTGAAGACCTGGCAAGCAGGGAAGGGCGCCTGAGAGGACGTGGGGGCACAACCCCTCAACTCCCGGCGGCTCCTGGGATAGGAAGGACGTCATGCGAGTTGTCGTTGCCATGAGCGGCGGGGTGGATTCCTCGGCCGCCGCCGCCCTCCTCAAGGAGCAGGGCCACGAAGTCATTGGCATCACCCTGCGGGTCTGGTCCTACGAGGGCAAGGCCCAGTGTGGCAGTTGCTGCAGCCCGGATGACATCGAGGATGCCCGGGCCGTGGCCCAGAAGCTCGACATCCCCTTCTACGTGGCGAACGCGGAGGAGATCTTCAAGGACCGCGTCATCAACCCCTTCGTCCAGTCGTACCTGGGCGGACGGACGCCCATCCCCTGCGTGTCCTGCAACCGGGACGTGAAGTTCAACTTCCTCCTCAAGCGGGCCCGGGCCCTGGGCGCCCAACTGGCCACCGGCCACTACGCCCGCGTCGAGCGCGAGGGGGACCGCCATGTCCTGCGCCGCGCCGTGGATCTGGCCAAGGACCAGAGCTACTTCCTCTTCACGCTCGGACAGGCGGAGCTGGCCGACGTGCACTTTCCCGTGGGCGGGATGACCAAGGCCGAGGTCCGCGCCATCGCCGAGCGCCACGCCCTTCCCACCAGCCAGAAGCCCGAGAGCATGGAGATCTGCTTCGTGCCGGATGGCGACTACGCGGGCTTCGTGGAGAAGGTGGCGGGGCCCCAGCCCTCCGGCGACATCGTCGATACCGAGGGCCAGGTGCTGGGCAGCCACGGCGGCATTCACCGCTTCACCGTGGGGCAGCGGCGCGGGCTGAACCTGGGCGGCGGCGAGGCCCGCTACGTCCAGCGCCTCGAGCCGGAGACGAACCGCGTCGTCGTGGGCACGGCCTCCGCGGCGGGGCGCGATGCCTTCGGGTTGCTCCAGCCGCATTGGGTCGATGCGCCGCCCCCGCCGGATCAGACGGTGGAGGTCCGCATCCGCCACCGCCACGCAGGCGTGCCCGGTAAGGTGGAGATCTCCGCGCACGGCCTGGTGTCCGTGCGGCTGGATGCGCCCGCCCGCGCGGTGACGCCGGGACAGGCCGCCGTGGTGTATTCGCAGGATCGCGTGCTCGGGGGCGGCTGGATCGTCTGATGTGGGCGTAGGGGGGCCGTGAATTTGACCCGCCTGGGAGCGGGGCGTACCTTCCGCGACGTTGGCGCTACAGGCCGCAACACGGGATCAGCCCGGCCGGAGCGCCCGCGCACGAGGAACACCACGACCATGCGGGACGCCCATCGGATGAAGGAGAAGTTCGACGTCTCTCTCGATAACCGGCAGATCGTCAGCCTGTTGATCGCCGGCATCATCGTGATGGGCGCCGTGTTCGTGCTCGGCGTGGTGGTGGGCAAGAACCTCGCGGGCAACGCCCAGACCGCCGGCGCCCCGGATCTGCTGTCCGCCCTCGATGCCAACGCGCAGGCGCTCCAGGAGGTTCAGAAGGAGCCGCCGCTGACCTTCCAGGATGAGCTGACGCGCAAGGCCGCCGAGCCCGTGGCGCCGCCTCCCGCGCCCAAGCCGGCCCCCAAGCCCGCTCCCGCCAAGCCCGTGGCCGTGGCCCCCACGCCGGCCCCGGCCGAGAAGCCTGCCCCCGCGGCGGAGACCGGGGAGGAGGTGGCCGCCAACGCCGCCGATGATGAGCTGGCCGCGCTGGCCGCCAAGCCTTCGCCTGCCGCCCCGGCCGCCCCTGTGGCCAAGGCGCCCGCTCCGGCCCCGTTGCCCGCGGGCAAGGTCGAGCAGGAGCCCACGCCCACCCGGACCGCCACGCCGCCCGCGGGGAGCCTCAAGGAGGCCATTGCCCGGGCCACCCAGCCGCCGGCCGAGGCCGTGAAGGGCGGAGCGTTCACCCTTCAAATCTCTGCCTTCCAGTCCCGCGAGGATGCAGACCGGTTCGCGGCCCGGTTGCGTGACCGGGGTTATGCCCCGTATATCCTCGCCGCGGAGGTGCCCAACAAGGGCACCTGGTACCGGGTGCGCATGGGGAGCTTCCCTTCGAAGGAAGCGGCCTCGCGGTACCTGGCGGACTTCAAACGTGAGACCCAGCTCAACGCGTTCGTGGCCGGCACGAACTAGGGCGAGCGGGAAGAATGAGAAGCGACATGACGACGACGAAGCGGGTGGAGAAGCCCTGGGGTTACGAGCTGATCTGGGCTCACACCGAGCGCTATGTAGGCAAGCTCCTACACGTCAAGCAGGGCCACAAGCTCAGCCTTCAGTTCCACAACCAGAAGGACGAGACCATCCACGTGCAGAGCGGCAAGCTGCTCTTCGTCGTGGATGAGGGCACGGGGCTCATCGAGAAGGAGATGAACCCGGGCGAGAGCTACCACATCAAGCCGCTCACCAAGCACCGCATGGTGGCGCTCACCGACTGCGACATCCTCGAGGTGAGCACCCCGGAGCTGGACGACGTGGTGCGGCTGGAGGACTCCTACGGCCGCGCCGGGACGAGCAAGCCGTAACCCGGAAGCCGGGGAGGGCAGGGCCCCAGCGCGTTAGTCCGCGTTGGGGTTCTTCGTCCAGCGGTCCACCTTGCCGTCGCCGTCCAGGTCATCGCCAATGCGGTCCACCTGGTCGCCCTTCCAGTACTCCCAGTTGTCCACCTTGCCGTCCCCGTTGGTGTCCCGCTCCTTGCGCACCAGCTTGCCGTTCTCGTAGTACACCCACACGTCCACCTGGCCGTTGCCGTCCACGTCCCGCTCGGTCAGCGTGTTGACGCCCTTCTCGAAGGTGAGGGTCGAGTCGATCCGGCCGTCGAAGTCCTGATCCATCGCCTCGCGGATCTTCTCCTCCTGCTCATCGAAGAACTGGGTGATGTCGACCCGGCCGTCCGCGTTGACGTCGATCTCCTTGCGGACCATGCGATCGCGCTCCTGGCCATCGGGGCCCTTGCCCGAGACGAGGTAGATCCACACGTCCGTCTTGCCGTCGCGGTTGAGATCCAGCTCCCGCACCTTCTCGCCCGGACGCTTGCCAGGTCGGGTGACGTCCCCGGACGCGTTGCCTTCGGTCTCGGAGGGGCCGGGTCCTGCCTGTTTTCCCGCGCACCCGGCGAGCCCCCCCAGGGCGCAGAGACCAATGTAAATCCATGATTTCATTAGGGACATGACGGCCTCACGGGGGCAGGGGAGCGCGGCGCTCGGAGGGCTGAACCAATGCCTTCACGAGTCACGTCATTCCATATAGTTTCACATATCGCCATGGCCCGAAAGAAGATCAGCACGACCATCTACATCACTCCCGAGCAGAACGAGCTGCTCAAGGCGCTGAACCAGAAGACCAAGGTGCCCGTGGCCGAGTACATCCGGCAGGGCATCGACCTGGTGCTGGAGAAGTACAAAGCGCAGCTGCCGGGCCAGGCCACTTTCGACGAGCTCTCGTAACATGCAAGGCAAGCGGGCGGTGGTGCTTGGGGGCGCGGGCTTCGTGGGCTCTCACCTGTGTGAGCGGCTCCTGGACGATGGGGCCGCGGTGGTGGCCGTGGACAACTTCCTCACCGGGGCGGAGGAGAACCTGCGCACCCTGCGCGGGCGGCCGGGCTTCGAGTTCGTGCGGCAGGACATCGTGGAGGGGCTGCGGGTCGAGGGTCCGGTGGATTACGTCTTCAACATGGCCTCGCCGGCCTCTCCCATCGACTACGCGCAGTTGCCGCTGGAGACGCTGCGGGTGGGCTCGCTGGGCACGGAGAACGCGCTGAAGCTGGCCGAGGCCCGGGGCGCGGTCTTCCTCCAGGCCTCCACCTCCGAGGTGTACGGGGATCCGCTGGTTCACCCCCAGCACGAGGGCTACTACGGCAACGTGAACCCCATCGGGCCGCGCGCGGTGTACGACGAGGCCAAGCGCTACGCGGAGGCCCTCACCTCGGCCTATGCGCGCGTCCGCGGCGTCCAGACGCGCATCGTGCGCATCTTCAATACCTACGGGCCCCGGATGCGGCTGAAGGACGGCCGGGTGGTGCCCGCCTTCGTGGGCCAGGCCCTGCGCGGCGAGGACTTCACCGTCTTCGGGGATGGCACACAGACGCGCTCTTTCTGCTACGTGAAGGATCTGGTGGACGGGCTGGTGCGGCTGGCGCGCTCGGACGTGACGGAGCCGGTGAACATCGGCAACCCCCGGGAGATGACCATTCTCCAGTTCGCCGAGGCCGTGCGGGCCGCCGCGGGTGGAGGGGGGAAAATCATCCACCAGCCCCTGCCGCAGAACGATCCGAAGCAGCGGCAGCCGGACATCACCCGGGCCCGGACGCTCTTGGGCTGGGAGCCGAAGGTGCCCCTGGAAGAGGGTCTGCGGGAGACGATTTCATACTTCCGCACCATTGCCGGGGACCGGGGTGCTCCTTAAGTTGCGGCGAATTTCCAAGCGGAGCCACCGGAGCGTGGCGGGAGTGTCAGTGTGAAAGTCCTGGTGACGGGTGGAGCGGGATTCATCGGCTCGCACGTGAGTGATGAATTCCTGCGGGCGGGTCACGAGGTGATTGCCCTCGACAACTTGTCGAGCGGAAAGCGCGAGAACCTGGACCCCAAGGTCCGGCTGGTAGAGCTGGACATCCGAAGCCCCGAGGCCGCGGCCCTCATCCGGTCCGAGCGCCCGGAGATCATCTGCCACCTGGCGGCGCAGATGGATGTGCGCCGCAGCGTGGAGGACCCGCGCTTCGACGCGGACGCGAACATCCTGGGCATGCTCAACCTGCTGGAGGCCGCGCGCTCCTCCGGGGTGAAGAAGGTCATCTTCAGCTCCACCGGCGGCGCCATCTACGGCGAGCAGGACGTCTTCCCGGCCCCCGAGTCGCATGCGACACGGCCCATCTCGCCCTACGGCGTCTCCAAGGCGGCCGGCGAGCTGTACCTGGGCTACTACCGCGCCCAGTACGGGCTGGCCTACGTGGCCCTGCGGTACGCCAATGTGTACGGCCCCCGGCAGAATCCCCACGGGGAGGCGGGCGTGGTGGCCATCTTCAGCCAGCGCCTGGGCGCGGGCCGGGACTGCACCATCTACGGCGACGGCGGGCAGACGCGGGACTTCGTCTTCGGGCCGGACGTCGCCCGGGCCAACCTCCTGGCCTGCGAGAAGGACTATGTGGGCGCGGTGAACATCGGCACCGGCGTAGAGACGGACATCAACCGGCTCTACGCGCTGCTGGCGGGCGCGGCGGGCGCCGACACCCGGGCCCAGCACGCCCCGGGCAAGCCCGGCGAGCAGCGCCGCTCCTGCATCGACGCCAGCCTGGCCCGGAAGGTGCTCGGGTGGGAGCCCAGTGTGGGGCTCGCCGAGGGGCTGCGCCGGACGCTGGAGTACTTCCGCACCGCGCCCCAGGGTGGCACCCGCGCCGCGGGGTAGGCGCCGAGTGACCGCTTCCTGACCGGACGGCCGTTCCCGCGGCCTTCCGGAGGGCTGGCGGACGCGCGGATGCGTGGATTTTCGCTGGGTTCGGTGTTACTGACGCGCGCTTCGACCCAGCGACGAGCCCTCCACGCCATGCCGGCCGACAACGCCCACATCCGTAACTTCTGCATCATTGCCCACATTGACCATGGCAAGTCGACGCTGGCGGACCGCCTCCTCGAGAAGACGGGGACGCTGACCAAGCGCGAGGCCCAGGCGCAGTTCCTGGACAACATGGACATCGAGCGGGAGCGGGGCATCACCATCAAGGCCCAGTCCGTCCGGATGACCTACAAGGCCAAGGACGGCCAGCAGTACGTTCTGAACCTCATCGACACGCCGGGGCACGTGGACTTCGCCTACGAGGTCAGCCGCTCGCTGGCCGCCTGCGAGGGCTGTCTGCTCGTGGTGGACGCCAGCCAGGGCGTGGAGGCCCAGACGCTCGCCAACGTCTACATGGCGCTGGACCACAACCTCGAAATCATCCCGGTCATCAACAAGATCGACCTGCCGAGCGCGGACGTGGCGCGCACCCGCGAGGAGATCGAGGACGTCATCGGCATCGACGCCTCGATTGCGGTGCCGGCCTCCGCCAAGGAGGGCATTGGCATCGAGGACATCCTCGAGGCGGTGGTGCAGCGGATTCCCCCTCCGCAGGGCGAGCCTTCCGCCCCGCTCAAGGCGCTCATCTTCGACAGCTGGTATGACAACTACCGCGGTGTGGTGACGCTGGTGCGCGTGCTGGAGGGCACGCTCAAGCTCAAGCAGAAGATCAAGCTGTGGAGCAACAACAAGGTCTTCGAGGTGCAGGAGCTGGGCGTGTTCAGCCCCTTCTCCCGGCCGGTGCAGCAGCTGATGGCGGGCGAGGTGGGCGTGCTCGTCGCCAACATCAAGGAGCTGCAGGACGCCAAGGTCGGTGACACCGTCACCGAGGAAGCGCGCACCACGGAGGCTCCCTTCCCAGGCTTCAAGGAAGTGAAGCCCATGGTGTTCAGCGGCATCTTCCCGGTGGACTCCGCCGACTACGAGGGGCTGCGCGACGCGCTGGGCAAGCTGAAGCTCAACGACTCGGCGTTCACCTACGAGCCCGAGTCCTCCACGGCGCTGGGCTTCGGGTTCCGGTGTGGCTACCTGGGCCTGCTGCACATGGAGATCGTCCAGGAGCGCCTGGAGCGCGAGTACAACCTGAACCTCATCACCACGGCGCCCTCGGTGGTGTACCGCATCACCAGCGGCAAGGGCGAGGTGATGCTCATCGACAACCCGGCGAAGCTGCCGCCGGTGCAGAACATCGAGAAGTTCGAGGAGCCCCTCCTCACCTGTCACATCCACGTGCCCAACGAGCACCTGGGCGCCATCCTCAAGCTGTGCCAGGAGCGGCGCGGGGTGCAGAAGGACATGAAGTACCTGGGCTCCAGCGGCCAGCGCGTGCAGGTGACGTACGCCATGCCCCTGGCGGAAGTGGTGTTCGACTTCTTCGACAAGCTCAAGAGCGTCTCCCGCGGCTACGCGAGCCTCGACTACGAGCTGGCCGGCTACGAGGAGGCGGAGCTGGCCCGGCTGGACATCCTCATCAACGGGGAGCCGGTGGATGCGCTGAGCGTCATCGTCCACCGCGAGCGCGCGTACCTGCGCGGCCGCGAGGTGTGCCAGAAGCTCAAGGAAGTGATTCCCAAGCAAATGTACGAGGTGGCCATCCAGGCGGCGATCGGTGCCAAGGTCATCGCCCGGGAGACGATCTCCGCCATGCGAAAGAACGTGCTCGCCAAGTGCTACGGCGGCGACATCAGCCGCAAGCGCAAGCTCCTGGAGAAGCAGAAAGAGGGCAAGAAGCGCATGAAGCAGGTGGGCACGGTGGAGATCCCCCAGGAAGCCTTCCTCGCGGTCCTCAAGACGGAGGAGTAGTCGATGACCGCAGCGACCACGCCGCTGAAGCCGGGGGAGGCGATGGCCGCCCGCCGGACGCCTGAGCAGCTCAAGGCCCGCCGCCTGCTCCACTGGCGGCAGATGCTCACCAGCCTCTGGGCGCCGCTCACGCTGGTGGGACTCGCCTTCATCCCCTACCTGTTCCTCATCGAGTACGTGCCGTCCTCGGCTTCCTGGGCCAAGCCGCTGATGCAGTACTTCGCGCTGGCCATGTTCCTGAGCTGGGTGGTGCTGCTCACCTGGCGTGCCGCCTCGCCGCGCGAGCGCATGCTGCGCAAGCTCCGCGCCGAGGCGCGCGAGCTGGAGCTGGAGTCCGCGCGCATCTTCCAGCGCTTTCCCAGCAAGGTGACGCCCCAGGCCTCCGAGCGCATCACCGAGCAGGCGCTGCGCGTGGAGGATGCCTCGCTGGCCGGGGATGCGCTGCGGCTGGAGAAAGAGGTGAAGGCGCTCGATGCGCTCCAGGAGGAGCACCTGGGCGCCTACCGCAAGCAGTCCGGGTGGGACACGTTCTCGGGCTTCGCCAAGGCGCTGACCATCGCGCTGCTCATCCGCACCATCTTCATCGAGCCCTACCGCATCCCTTCCGGCTCCATGCTCCCGACGCTGGAGATTGGCGATCAGGTCTTCGTCAACAAGTTCATCTACGGGGTGCGCATCCCGTTCCTCAACAAGGTGCCCTTCCAGATCGTCCGGGCCCCGGCGCGCGGGGACGTCATCGTCTTCAACAACCCGCTGATGCCCGACAAGGACTTCATCAAGCGCGTCATCGGCATCCCGGGGGACCGGGTGGAGATCATCCGCCAGGTCATCCACATCAACGGCGTGCCGCAGCCGCGCACCCTGGTGAGCCGGGACTTCGTGGTGCACAACCAGACCGAAGGCCAGTGGTCGGACGAGTCGCTGGTGCTGTACCGGGAGAACCTGGGGGGCGTGGAGCACGCCGCGCTGGATGATCCCTACCGCTCGACCGACGAGGTGGACCGGGGCCCCTTCATCGTCCCCGAGGGCGAGGTCTTCGTCATGGGCGACAACCGGGACAACAGCTCCGACAGCCGCGTGGGCTTTGGCGTCACCGGCCGGCCCGCCTACGTGCCCTTTGGCTACATCAAGGGCAAGGCCATGGTGGTGTGGGTGACCTTCGGCTACGACGGCCTGTTCAGCAGCCTGTTTGGCGGCACCGGCCTGCGGCTGGAGCGGTTCTTCGAGCCGGTGCGATGAGGCAAGTCCTCGTGCTTGACGCACCCCGGCGGCGCTGCTAACGCGCGGCCCCGGTCTTTATGCGACACCTTCTCGGAATCGAAGGCTGGCGGCGCGCGGACATCGAAGCGCTGCTGGATCGGGCCGAAGCCCACCTGCCCGGTGGCTCGGCGAGCTCCTCCGTCCTCCAGGGGCGGGTGGTGGCCAACGTTTTCTTCGAGGACTCCACCCGGACGCGCACCTCGTTTGAAATGGCCGCCAAGACGCTGGGCGCCGAGGTGCTCAACTGGACGGCCCAGGGCTCCTCGGTCTCCAAGGGGGAGACGCTGCTGGACACCGTGCGCAACATCGAGGCCACGGGCCCGGTGGCGCTCATCATCCGGCACCGCTCCTCGGGGGCGCCCCACCTGGTGGCCCGCCACGTGCGCTGCGCCGTCATCAACGCAGGCGACGGCACCCACGAGCACCCCTCCCAGGCCCTGCTGGATGCCTTCACCCTGCGGCGTCACTGGGGACGGCTGGATGGGCGCACGGTGCTCATCGTCGGCGACATCCTGCACAGCCGCGTGGCGCGCTCGAACATCCTGTGCCTCAAGGCGCTGGGGGCGCGCGTGGTGGTCTGCGGGCCGCCCACGCTCATCCCCGTGGGCATCGAGCAGTTGGGTGCCGAGGTGGTCCTGCACCTGGACAAGGTGCTGCCCCAGGCGGACGCCGTCATGTGCCTGCGCCTGCAGACCGAGCGCCAGTCGGAGTCCTTCTTCCCGTCTACCCGCGAGTTCTCGCGCCTCTATGGGCTCAACGCGGCCCGGGCAGGCCAGATGAAGGCGGGGGCGCTCGTCATGCACCCGGGGCCCATCAACCGCGGAATCGAGCTGGCCCCGGCGGTGGCGGATGGGGCCCGCAGCGTCATCCTCGAGCAGGTGGCCAATGGGGTCGCCGTGCGCCGGGCCATCCTGGAGGTGTGCGTGTGAGTTCCCCCGTTCTCTTCCGCCGCGGGCGGGTCATCGATCCGCGCAACTACGTGGACAGCGTGCGCGATGTGCTCGTGCGCGACGGTGTGGTCGCCGAGGTGTCCGAGGCCCCGCTGCAGGTGCCCGGCGCGCAGGTGGTGGAGGCGCAGGGGCGCTGGGTGCTCCCGGGCTTCATCGATCTGCACGTCCACCTGCGCGAGCCGGGCGAGGAGGGGAAGGAGACCATCCTCACGGGCTGCCGGGCGGCGGTGGCCGGCGGCTTCACCGGCATTGTGGCCATGCCCAACACCAAGCTGGTGAACGACAGCTCGCTGGTGACGGAGCTGGTGCTCTCGCGCGCCCGGGCCGCCAACCTCTGCCACGTGTATCCCGCTGGGGCCATCACCAAGGGGCTCAAGGGCGAGGAGATGGCGGAGATGGGCGAGCTGGTCTCCGCCGGCTGCGTCTGCATCACCGACGATGGCCGCCCGGTGATGAACGCCGGGCTCATGCGGCGGGCGCTCCAGTACGCCCGGCTCTTCGACTTGCCCGTCATGGTCCACGAGGAGGACCTGACGCTGTCGGGCAAGGGGGCGATGACCGAAGGGCCCACCGCCACGCGCCTGGGGCTGCTGCCCATTCCGCCCTCCGCCGAGGTGGCCATGGTGGCGAGGGACTTGGTCCTGCTGGAGGAGACGGGGGGCCGGCTGCACATCGCCCACGTCTCGTGCGAGGGCAGCGTGCGCCTGCTGCGCGAGGCCAAGCGGCGCGGCCTGCAGGTGACGTCCGAAGTCACCCCGCACCACTTCATCCTCGATGACACGGCGGTGGGGGAGTACGACACCCACGCGAAGATGAACCCGCCGCTGCGCCTGCGCCGGGACGTGGAGGCGCTGCGCGAGGCGCTGGCCGACGGCACCATCGAGGCCATCGCCACGGACCATGCGCCCCACGGCGTGCTCGACAAGCAGGTGGAGTTCGACAAGGGCATCAACGGCGTGGTGGGGCTGGAGACGGCCCTGGGCCTCACGCTGGCCCTGGTCCACGAAGGCGTGCTGAGCCCCCGCCGGGCGGTGGAGCTGCTCACGGATGGCCCCGCCAAAGCATTCGGGCTGCCAGGCGGTCACTTGAAGCCTGGCGCTCCAGCGGACATCACCCTCGTCGATCCCGAGGCGAAGTGGACGGTGGACGCCGAGCGGTTTTTCTCCAAGAGTCGGAATACCCCCTTCCATGGCCGCTCGCTCAAGGGCCGCGTCGTCCAGACGTGGGTGGGGGGACGCTGTGTCTTCGAAGCCGGTGAGATCAAGGAGTCGCGGTCATGAAAAAGGCGGTACTCGTTCTGGCGGATGGGACCGTCTTCGAGGGGCGCGCGTTCGGCGCCCGCGGAGAGACCCTCGGCGAGGTGGTCTTCAACACCTCGATGATGGGCTATCAGGAGATCCTCACGGACCCCTCCTACGTCGGCCAGATCGTCACCATGGCCTACCCGGAGATGGGCAACGTGGGGACGAACCCCGAGGACGAAGAGGCGGGCAAGCCGCACGCGGTGGGCATGGTGGTGCGCATGCTCTCGGAGAAGTCCTCCAACTGGCGCGCCCAGGAGACGCTGGATGCGTACCTGAAGCGCCACGGCGTGGCCGGCATCGAGGGCGTGGACACCCGCCGGCTCGTGCGGCACCTGCGCCTGCACGGCGCGCAGCAGGGCATCATCTCCAGTGAGAACCACACCGTGGCGGCGCTCACCGAGCGCGCCCGGAACGCCCCCGGCATGGAGGGCATGGACCTGGCCACGGGCGTTTCCACCAAAGAGCCCTACACCTTCACCACGCCCTCCCAGGACGTGTTCGGCGGCGCGCAGGCCCCCGCGCCCACGCCCCGCTTCGACGTGGTGGCGTACGACTACGGGCTCAAGCGCTCCATGTTGCAGTTCCTGGTGGATGAGGGCTGCCGGGTGACGGTGGTGCCCGCGAACACCACCGCCGAGCAGGTGCTCGCGCGCAAGCCGCACGGCGTCTTCCTGGCCAACGGCCCCGGGGATCCGGCCGCCGTGAAGGGCGCGGACCGCACCGTGGCGAACCTGCTCGGCAAGGTGCCCGTGTTCGGCATCTGCCTGGGGCACCAGATCCTCGCCCTGGCGCTGGGCGGACGGACGTACAAGATGAAGTTCGGCCACCGCGGCGCCAACCAGCCCGTGAAGGACCTGACGACGGGCAAGGTGGAGATCACCGCCCAGAACCACGGCTTCGCCGTGGACGACGCCAGCCTGAAGGGCAAGGCCGTCGTCACCCACATCAACCTCAATGACGGCACCGTGGAGGGGCTCCACATCCCCGACGCGCGGGCCTTCAGCGTACAGTACCACCCCGAGTCCTCGCCGGGACCGCACGACGCGCGCTACCTGTTCGCGCGCTTCGCCAAGCTGATGGCTCAGTAGGTAGGATTGCCCGCGCTCCATGGACGCCTCCACTACCGTCTCACCGCTGTCGTATCAGCCGTACCTGGATCAGCTCACCGCCTTCGGCAGCGAGGAGCCCCGCAAGGCGGACCTGCTCGAAGCCAAGGCGGAGTACTTCCGCCTCACCGGCGAGGTGTTCGAGGACGACAAGCTCTTCGAGCTGCGCATGGCGTCCTTCCTGGACTTCTACCTGTATGACCGCGTCTCCCCGCTCACGGGGAAGACGCCCGCGGTGGAGTTCTACGAGCAGCGGCTCCAGGCGGTGGCCCCCGAGGAGGCCAACGCCTTCCGGAGCTTCACCGAGACCGTTCACGGCCTCTTCGAGGTCCGCAAGCTGGGCAAGGGCGTCATCCGCCTGCGCGAGCTGTTCTCCGGCAAGGACTTCGACGTCACCGAGCGCCGGCACATCGCCGGCCTGGAGACGGGCGACATCCTCGAGGCCCGGCTCATCCCCTTCGGCGGGCACCTGCTGTTCTCCTCGGCCTTCTGCTACCACCCCCGGCCGGCGGTGAAGTCCATCAAGGCCGAGGTGAAGCGCCGCAAGAAGAAGCAGCCGGACAGCTCCCCCCAGGAGTTCGTCTGGGAGTGTGCCCGCCGGGCCCTCAACGTCGAGCGCTACCGGCAGATCGCCGTCGAGAAGATCTACGACTTCCAGTCGAAGATCCTGTAGGCGCCGGGAGGGGAGGCGGGCCCGCGCCCGTCAGATGCGGTGCACGGACATCATGTTCGTGCTCCCGGGCTCGTTGAGGGGCACGCCCGCCACGATGACCACGGCGGAGCCTGCCTCGCACAGCCCCTCGTCCCGGCACAGCCGGCGCACCTGCTTGAGCATGGCGTCCGTGGACTGGAGCCGGCCCACCTGCCGGCCCTGCACCCCCCAGTAGAGCGCCATGCGGTTCACCGTGTCCGCGTTCGGCGTCAGGCCGATGATGCGCGCCTTGGGCCGGAACTCGGAGATGAGCCGTGCGGTGTGCCCCCGCTCGGTGTAGGCCACGATGGTGCCGATGCCGAGCTGCTCGGCGGCGGCCACCGCCGCGGCGGCCACGCCCGTGGACAGGTCATCCGTTCCCACCCTCAGGGAGGGGCGCAGCGAGGAGCCGAGGCTCCGCTCCGTCTCCTCCACGATGCGCGCCATGGTGGCGGCCGCCTCGACAGGGTACTTGCCCGCCGCCGTCTCGCCCGAGAGCATCACCGCGTCCGCGCCATCCAGGATGGCGTTGGCCACGTCGGACACCTCGGCGCGCGTGGGCCGCACGTTGCTCACCATGCTCTCCAGCATCTCGGTGGCGACGATGACTAGGCCGCCCCGGCGGTTGACCTCCGCCACCATGCGCTTCTGGATGCCCGGCAGCTTCTCCAGCGGCATCTCCACCCCCAGGTCTCCCCGGGCCACCATCACCCCGTCGGCCGCCTCGGAGATGGCCTCCAGGTTCTCGAGCGCCTGGGGCTTTTCGATCTTCGCGATGAGCGGCGTCTTCAGCTTCGAGACGTGCTCCCGGGCCTGGTGGATGTCCTTGGCCGTGCGCACGAAGGACAGCGCCACGTAGTCCACGCCGAGCTCCTGCCCGAACGCCAGGTCCTCCGCGTCCTTCTCCGTGATGGTGGGCACCGAGATGGCGGCGCCCGGCAGGTTGAGCCCCTTGTGGTCCTTGAGCAGCCCGCCCACCTCCACGCTCGCGGTGACGTCCCGGCCCTCCACGCGCTCCACCCGGAGCCGCACCCGGCCATCGTCCAGGAGGATCATGTCGCCGCGCTTCACGTCCTTCGTGAGCGAACGGACGGGGGTGGGGATGATCGCGCCCTGGCCCAACACGGCGCGCGTCGTCACCGTCACCGTTTGGCCGGTCTGTACGAGGAGCTGGCCCCCCTCGAAGCGGCCCAGGCGGATCTTCGGCCCCTGGATGTCCTGGAGGATGGACACCGGGATGCCGAGCTTACGGGACAGCTTGCGCAGGACGCCCACGCGGCGCCGGTGGTCCTCGTAGACCCCGTGGGAGAAGTTGAGCCGCGCCACGTTCATCCCCGCGCGGATGAGGCCTTCAATGATTTCCGGGCTGTCCGAGGCAGGGCCCAAGGTGCAGACGATTTTCGCTTTGCGCATGGCCGGGCATCCTAGGCGGGGGCTCGGCTCGCTTGACAGCTTCTCGCGCCCGCTTCGGGCGCGCCGCTCCCGGGGGCGAATTTGCAAGTGGCCCTCCCAGCCCTACAATCCCGGACGCCGTTCGGACGAAAGGGCAAAGCCCGGCACCCTGGGAGGGGGGGCCGGGCTTTCCCGTTCCTGGGCGCGGGGCGCCCCGCGCGGAAGCCTTACAGGCTGATCGACGGGCTCTTCTTGGGGGCCTTCATGGGCACGGCATCCGGCTCGCCGCCGCCGCCGCTGCCGCCCACGCCGGGCATCCCCTGGTGCAGCGCTTCGATGTCGTCGCGGCTGATGCCCGCCTGCGTCAGCACCTTGCGCGTCACGCGGATGCGCGCCGAGCCGTCCAGCGCCATGGCGATGGAGTCCGCGGGCCGGGCATCCAGCTCCAGGTTCTTCTTGCCCTGCTTGATGAAGACGCGGCCCGTGTAGATGTCGCCGCGCAGGTCATCGATGCGGACCTCGGTGACGCTGGCGCCCAGCTTGTGCACCACGTCGTCGAGCAGGTCCTGGGCGAGCGGCTGGGGCGACTTCAGCTCGGCGAGCCGGAAGGCGATGGCCACGGCGGCCGACTCGTCCACGAAGATGGGCAGCACCGTCTCGCCGTCCTGGGTGGTCAGCACCACGGCGTGGGTCTGGGCCTCCACGAGCGGCACGACATCCCGGACCACGAGCTCGATGAGTTCTTTACAGAGGGCCGGGTCGTCTTCTCCCGAGGTAATACAAGGAGATTCCCCGGGGGCTTGCGTGGGGGCGGCCACCGCGGGCCGCGCCGCGAGCGCAGGGAGGAACAACAAACCACCCAGCGCCAGGGCCACGGCGGAGAGCGGAGCGAGAAACAGACTGGCGCGATGTGGTGTTTTCACCCTACCAACATGCGCACCCCCCCAGGGGCGGGGAGGGCATGGGCGAGAGCGCCGGTTCTAGCCCTGGGCCCCCGGCATGGAGGGCGGGCAGGCAGGCGTCAGCGGTCTTCTTCCTCGTCGTCGTAGTCCTCGTCGTCGTCGACGTCCTCGTCGTCGTCCTCGTCGTCCTCATCGAGGTCGTCGTCTTCGTCGCCGGTGTCCTCCTCGTCATCCTCCTCGTCGTCCTCGAGCTCGTCTTCCAGGTCCTCGGACTCGAGCGTCATGCTGACGGCGAACTTCTTGCCGAGCACGGCGATCTGGGCGCGCATTTCGGAGAGCGCCGCGACAAAGTCCTCGGAGAGGTTGGCCGGAGCTTTCGCTTCGCAGTGAGGACAGACCAGCTTTTCCGTCCCCTCGATGAGGTCCTGAGCGTCCAGCTCGAAGCTCGCCTCGCACTTCTGACAGGTGAAGTCGATGCTCATGATCGTTGCGCGGAATACATAGCCCTCCTGTCGCCTGTCAACGGTGGAGACACATCAGTAGCCTGCCGCGCCCATGGAACAGCCCAAGACGATGGTCCACGTCCTCCACGAGCAGGCCACGCGCTATCAGCACCGCCCGGCGCTGTGGAGCCGTCAGGGCGGCACCTACAGGCCCACCTCATGGCAGGACTACGCCCTGCGGGTGCGCCGCTTCGCGCTCGGCCTGAAGGCGCTGGGCTTCTCCGCCGGCGGGACGCTGGGCATCCTCAGCTTCAACCGCGAGGAGTGGCTGGTGGCGGACCTGGCCACGATGGCGCTCGGCGGGGTGCCCGTGGGGCTCTACACCAACAGCAGCGTGGAGCAGCTCGAGTACATCCTCGGCCACTGCGAGGCCGAGGTGCTCCTGGTGGAGAACGAGAAGTACCTCAAGGCCGCGCTGGTGCTGCGCGAGCGGCTGCCCCGCCTGCGCCACGTCATCGTCATGGACGCCCCGGAGCGGCTGCCGGAGGGCGTGCTGCGCTACCCGGACGTGCTGGGGCGTGGCATGGGGGTGGATGAGGGGGCCTACTGGGACGCGGTCCACGCGCTGGAGCCCCACGCCCTGGCCACCCTCATCTACACCTCGGGCACCACGGGCGCGCCCAAGGGCGTGATGCTCAGCCACACCAACCTGGTGTGGACGGCGGCGGCGGTGCTCCAGGAGGTAGGCCTCCAGGCCACCCCCACGCGCATCCTCTCCTATCTGCCGCTGTCGCACATCGCCGAGCAGATCCTCTCCCTGCACGGGCCGCTGATGGCCGGGGCGCAGGTGTACTTCGCGGACTCCGTGGACGCGATGCCGCGCAACCTCCCCGAGGTCCGCCCGACGTTCTTCTTCGGGGTTCCCCGGGTGTGGGAGAAGTTCAAGGCCAAGGCGGAGGAGGGGCTGCGGGCCCAGCCCCCGGTGCAGCAGCGCGTGGTGGCGTGGGCCCGGCGGGTGGCCTCCGAGTACCACGCGCAGACGCTGCGGGGAGAGCGGGCCTCCTCCTGGCTGGAGGCCCAGTACCGGCTGGCCCGGCGCCTCGTGTTCGCCCCCCTGCATGCGGGCATCGGCCTGGACCAGGCGGAGTTCCTCGTCACCGCGGCGGCCCCCATTGGCCGGGAGGTGCTGGAGTTCTTCGCCTCCATCGATCTCATCGTTCATGAAGTCTATGGCTCCTCCGAGCTGACGGGGCCCGCCACCCTCAACACGCGCGAGGCGACGCTGCTGGGCTCCGTGGGGCGGCCGCTGATGGGCGTGGAGCTGCGCATCGCCGAGGACGGGGAGCTGCTCCTGCGGGGCGGCAACGTGTGCCTGGGCTACTACAAGAACGAGCAGGCCACCGCGGAGCTGCTGAAGGACGGCTGGCTCCACACCGGGGACGTGGGCGCGCTGGATGGCGAGGGCTTCACCCACATCACCGGGCGGAAGAAGGAGATCATCGTCACCTCGGGCGGGAAGAAGACGGCGCCGGACAACATCGAGTCCCTGCTCAAGGCCGTGCCGCCCATCTCCCACGCGGTCGTCATCGGCGAGCGGCGCAAGTACCTGGTGGCCCTGCTGACGCTGAACCCGAAGGCCGCGCGCGCCCTGGCCCGGGAGAAGGGCTGGCCGGAGGAGCCCCACGCGCTGGCCGCCGAGCCGCGCCTGCACCAGTACCTGGAGCAGGCCCTGGCGCGGGAGGTGAACCCGAAGCTCTCCCGCTTCGAGAGCATCAAGCGCTTCGCCGTGCTCCCGGAAGACTTCTCCATCGAGTCCGGAGAGATGACGCCCACCCTCAAGGTGCGCCGCCAAGCGGTGGAGCAGAAGCACGCGGCCCTCATCGAGTCCCTCTATGCGGAGGGCAGCGGGGCCGGCGCCGAGGCCTGAGAAAAGACGAAGGGCGGGGGACCCGGAAGTCCCTCGCCCTCGGTCAACGGCGTTGAAGGGTTGGACGCGCCGGGCCTACTTGGCGGCGCGCTTGTCCATGGGGATGTACTCGCGGCGCTTGGAGCCGACGAACACCTGGCGCGGGCGGGCGATCTTCTGCTCCGGATCCTTCACCATCTCCTCCCACTGCGCGCACCAGCCCACCGTGCGGGGGATGGCGAAGAGCACGGGGAACATCTCCACCGGGAAGCCCATCGCCTCGTAGATGAGGCCCGAGTAGAAGTCGACGTTGGGGTAGAGCTTGCGCTTGACGAAGTACTCGTCCTGCAGGGCGATGCGCTCCAGCTCCAGGGCGATGTCGAGCAGCGGGTTCTTGCCCGTCACCTCGAACACCTCGTCCGCCACGCGCTTGATGACCTTGGCGCGCGGATCGTACGACTTGTAGACGCGGTGGCCGAAGCCCATCAGCTTCTTCTCGCCCTCGCCGCCCTTCACCGCCTTGATGAAGTCGGGGATCTTCGAGACGTGGCCGATCTCGCGCAGCATGCGCAGCACCGCCTCGTTGGCGCCGCCGTGCAGCGGGCCGTACAGCGCGCCGATGCCCGCGCTGACCGCCGAGTACGGGTCCACCTCGGAGGAGCCCACCGTGCGCACGGACGTGGTGGAGCAGTTCTGCTCGTGGTCCGCGTGCAGGATGAACAGCAAGTCCAGCGCGCGCTCCAGCACCGGGTGCGCCTTGTACGTGGCGGTGCCGATGCGGCGGATCATCGCCAGGAAGTTGGCCACGTAGGACAGATCGTTGTCCGGGTAGATGTACGGCAGCCCCATGCTGTGGCGGAACGAGAAGGCCGCGATGGTGGGCATCTTGGCGATGAGCCGGGTGATTTGAATGCTGCGGCTCTGCTCGTCCTTGATGCTCTTGGCGTCCGGGTAGAAGCTCGACAGCGCCGCCACCGTGGAGGCCAGCATGGACATGGGGTGCGCGTCGTAGCGGAACCCGTCCATGAACGCCTTGATGTTCTCGTGCACGTACGTGTGGTGCGTCACGAGGTGGGTGAACTGCTCCAGCTCCTTCGGGGTGGGCAGCTCCCCGTTGATGAGCAGGTGGGCCACCTCGAGGAACGAGGACTTCTCGGCCAGTTGCTCGATGGGGTAGCCCCGGTATTCCAGGATGCCCTTGTCGCCATCGATGTAGGTGATGGCGCTCTTGCAGTTGGCCGTGTTCAGGAACGCCGGGTCGTACCCCATCAGCCCGAAGTCTTCGTCACCTACCTTGATCTGCCGGAGGGCGGAGGTGCGAATACACCCGTTCTCGACCGGAACCTCGTAGGTCTTCCCGGTCCGATTGTCCGTGATGGTCAGCGTGTCCTTGGGCATGGGCGGGAGATTTCACAGGGGGCAGAGAGCTTTCAACAAAAAAGATCGTGCTTCCGCCTCCCTGGAACACTTGGGCCCAAGGGCTTACTCGGTCAGACGCACCCCGGTGCGCTCCATCTGGCGCCAGAAGCCCGGAAAGCTCTTCTCCACGCACTCGGGCCCGGTCAGTGTCAGCCGCGCCCCGGAGAGCACCGCCAGGGTCGCGGAAACCATGGCGAGCCGGTGGTCCCCGTGGCTATCCATGGAGAAATGCGCGGGGGGGGCGGCCGGGGGCGTGAGGGTGAGCGTCTCGCCGTCCAGGGTGGTGGTGCCCCCGTAGGCGGCCACCAGCGTGCGGATGCCCTCCAGCCGGTCGCTCTCCTTCACACGGAGAATACCTACATCGGTGAGGGTCGAGGGGCCGGGCAGCACGCACCCCAGGGCCGCCAGCGTGGGCAGCAGATCCGGGCACTCCTTGCCCGAGGCCACGAGCCCCGCCCGGGCCTTGCCCTCCATGCGCATGGTGAGCTCCGGCCCCGTCACGGGGGTGAGCCCCGCGGGCTGCACCAGCCGGAGGATGGCCTGGTCCGGGTGGGCGTTGCCGGGGTCCGCGCGCTCCACGCTGCCGCCCGTGCGCCAGGCGACGAGCAGCAGGTAGCCCAGGGAGGACCAGTCTCCCGGCATCGCCGGGGCGGTCTCGGGGGCCTGGTACGCCGTCACCGTGAAGCGCGAGGCGCTCTCCTCCACGGTGAAGCCGAAGCGCCGCAGCCAGGTGAGGGTCAGCTCCAGGTAGCCCGCGCTCGTCAGGGTGCCCAGGATCTCCACGCTCCAGGGGCGCCTCTCGCGCAGGAACAGCCCCGCGCAGCCCAGCAGGAGGCTGGAGGCGTACTGGCTGCTCTGGTCTCCCGGGACGCGGAAGACGGGGGCGCTGCTCGCCTCCGGGGCGTGGAGCTCCACGGGCCAGGGCTTGCCCTCGGTGAGGGTGAGCCCCTGGGGGCCGAGCGCCTCGCGCAGGGACTCGAAGAGCGCGCCGTGGGGGCGCTCGCCCAGGCGCGGGGTGCCGGTGAAGCGCACCTTCGCCCCGGGCGTCACCGCGGCCTGGGTGACGAGGATTCGGAACGGGGCCCCGCCGTCGGCGCAGTTCACGTCGCGTACGGGGCCGGGCGGCAGGCGCAGGGCCTCCACGCCGCGCTTGAGCACGCGCACGTCCGCGGGCAGGTCCGCCTCGGGCTCGGACTGGAGCGAGCGCAGGGGCCAGTGCCCGGTGAGGTGTGCGAGCACCAGGGCGCGCTGGGCGTCGGACTTGGACACCGGCGGCGTGAGGCGCGCGGCGGTGAGGTGGCTGGGGTCGAGGTGCAGCTGGCTCATGGGCGGATTCCGTTCTTCCAGGCGGACCAGAGTTGACGCCATTCGGTCTCCGGGACATCCCGGATGTCGAAGGCGCCGATGCCGGTGAGCAGGATCATGCGCAGCTCGCCCGACGTGCCCGCCTTCTTGTCGGCGGCCAGCAGGTCCACCACGTCCTTGAGGGGCGTGCGCTGGATGAGCGAGGCGATCCGGTCACGGCCCAGGATGCCCGGGCCCTGCTCCAGCGCCTGTTCGACCTGGAGCGCCACCGGCTCGGGGGTGACGCCCAGGCGCCGCCCCACGTCCAGCGCGCAGCGCATGCCCAGGCCCACCGCGTCCCCGTGGGACAGCTTGAAGCGCGACAGGCTCTCCAGCACGTGGCCGAAGCTGTGGCCGAAGTTGAGCACGCGCCGCAGGCCGCTGTGCTCGTAAGGGTCCTTCGCGCAGACGCTCTCCTTGAGCCGGCGCCCGTCCTTCACGAGCTGCTCCAGGGTGGGCGCCTGGCGCATGTACTTGCGGAAGAGCCGGCCATCGAGGCAGGCCACCATCTTCCACGCCTCGATGGCGCCCTCGCGGCGCTGGGCATCGGACAGCGAGGTGAAGAACTCGGGGCAGATCCACGCCTCGTCCGCGTAGTGGAAGACGCCCACGGGGTTCTTCACCACGTTGCCGCGCACGATCAGGTCCACGGCGCCCTTGCCGCCGAGGCTGCTGTCCACCGCGGCCAGCAGGGTGGTGGGCACCTGCACCAGCCGCACCCCGCGCTTGAGCAGGTGCGCGGCCACCGTGGCCACGTCTCCCAGGGTGCCGCCGCCAATGACGATCAGCGTCCCGGAGCGGGGCAGGGTGAGGCCGCCGGTCAGCACCTTCTCCAGCGAGGCGAAGTTCTTGGCCCGCTCGCCGCCGGTGATCTGCACGATGGCGCGGGGGTTGCGTGCCTCCAGCGCCGGGAGGAGGCCCGGGTGGTGCTTCACCACGGTGCGGTCCACCAGCGCGAGGCTTCCCTCGGGCAGACGTGCGGCGAGCTTGGAGAAGGTGCCCCACTTGTCGGTGGCGGGGCGGTAGGAACCCGGGGGAAGGGGTGTGTCGCTCATAGGGTGTGGTGACGGGCGTTCATCTGCTGGACGAGATCGGCGATGACCAGGGAGACCATGCTCTCCAGCACGGGTACCGCGCGCGGCATGATGCACGGATCATGGCGGCCACCCTTGGCGTGCTCGGCGAGCGTGGCGGGCGGCTTGAAGAAGGCGCGCAGCTGCATGGGCTCGCCGTTGGCCAGGCCCCCCTGGATGCCGCCGTAGGTGTCCTTCCGGGAGTGGAACACGCTGCCCGGCTGCTCGATGCGCGCGAGCAGGTCCGGCGGGCCCCACACGACGCCCGTGATGGCGCCCACGCTGCCCAGCGCCTGGGCGATGAGCGCCTTGAGCTTACCGAAGATGGGCTCGCCCAGCCCCACGGGCAGCCCCTCCACGCGGATGTCGATGGAGCCGCCCAGGCTGTCGCCGGCCTCCTTGGCCTCCAGGATGCGCTGGGACATCGCCTCGCGCACCGACCGGTCCGCGCAGCGCGTGGGGTGCTCGTCCACCATGGCGCGCGTGAGGCCCGGCGCGGGCACCTCGGCGACGAGGTTGCCCACCTGCGACACCCACGCCACGGTGCTCAGCTTGGGGAAGTCCCGGGCCAGGTACGCCTCGGCCACCGTGCCGCCGATGACGCGGCAGAGCGTCTCGCGGCCGCTCGTGCGTCCGCCGCCCCGGTGGTCCCGGTGCTTGTAGCGCTCGCGCCACACGGCGTCCGCGTGGCCGGGCCGGTCCTGCGTCTTGAGCTGCTCGTAGTCCCCGGAGCGCTGGTTGGTGTTGCGCACGATGGCCGCCAGCGGCGTGCCCAGCGTCTTGTCCTCGAAGACGCCCGAGAGGATCTCCACCTTGTCCGGCTCGGCGCGCGCGGTGGTGATGGCCGACTGCCCCGGGCGGCGCCGGTCGAGCGCGGCCTGGAGCATGGCGGTGGTCAACGGCACGCCCGCGGGGCAGCCGTCGATGACCGCGCCCAGGGCCGGACCGTGGCTCTCGCCGAAGGTGGTCAGACGGAAGAGGACGCCGAAGGTGTTCATGTTGCGGTCTCCCAAAGTTCGCGTTGGCGCCGGGCCTGCGCGACGAACCACGCCGCGCCCAGCATGAGCGGTGTACCGCCACGGCGGAGAATCTCCGTGGCAATGCGTCTACCAGGCGCACCGTAGGCGATCACCGCCACGCGTGCGCGATCGAAATGCAGGGATTCAGGGGGTGTCACCCGATCCGGCCAGGTCCAGATGCCCACCCCGGACAGCGGTGCGGTGATGTCGGCGCGCTTGAGCACCCGGAGGGCACATCCCACCTCCGCGGAGACCGCCCGGAGGGCGGCCGTCGAGCCCCCATCGCCCAGGACGAAGGTGTCCTGGCCGCCCAGCCGCTGCAGCACCGCGCGGGCGCCCTCCACGTCGGTGTTGAAGGACTCCCAGCGGCCGTCCCGGCGCACCAGCGTGTTGATGGCCTCCAGGGAGGAGTGGGTGTGCCGGGCCAGGCGCAGCTTGAAGGGGCTGGTGACGGCGAAGCCCGCGTAGTGGGGCAACAGCGAGTCGACGAGCGCCTCGACGGGGCCCTGCTCGGGCAGGTCAATCCGGTCGAAGGGCTGCCGGTGGATGCGCGGGGAGCGGGAGTGGGCGATGGACGTGCCCAGGATGCCGAGCCGGGCCGGGCCCCGGCGGGGGGCGCGGAAGTCGCGGAAGGCGTCATCCAGGAGCCGCTGGCCGGGGGCCGCGCTCCACTCGCCGCCCATGGCCACGTACTCCAGCACGTTGCGGCGGGAGAGCACCGCGCGGGCGGCCAGCGCGATGGCGCCCATGCCCAGCACCGTGACGCGTTCGGCACCAAAGCGCTCGATGAGCCGCGACTGCGTCTCCAGCAGCACCGCCACGTGACCGGGCTGGTCCATCGGCTCCACGTGTTTCACGAGCGCGCCCGGCGGCAGGGGACAGTCCCACAGCTTCAGGGCCTCGGCGGTGGACAGCGGCCGCTCGGCATGGTGCGAGGCGAGGAGCTTCTCGGCCGGGGCATCCAGGGAGACGGTGAGATCCCGGTCGACGTACCGCGCGGCCTTCACCCAGGCGGGGGGCAGCGGCCGACCGCGCTCGGAGACGAGCAGGGGGCCTCCCCGGCTCAGCGCCTGGGGATCCAGGTCCTCCGGCCCATGGAGGTCCGTGCGCACCTCCAGCACCTCCGCGCCCCGGCGGCGGGCCCCTTCCGCGAAGCGCACCGCGGCCTCGCCTTGGAGGGTGGGGGGCACGGTGACGACGCGCCACAGGGGCTTCATGGCGTCACCTCCCGCCAGAAGGTCCTCAGCAGATCCTCCAGCGGCACGGTGGGCACGCGGGCGTGCAGTCCCTCGCGTTCATGAAACACGGTGGAGATCTCCTCTTCCAGCGACAGGCCCGGGCGGAGTCGCGGGCGGGTGGTGTCCGCCAGCAGGCGCTCGCGGTAGGTCTCGAAGGAGACCGGGATGATCAGCGTGAAGCACCCCGTCAACGCGTCCGGGTGGTGGGAGAGGAACCCTCCGCCCACGGCCACCAGGCTCCCGGCAGGCATGCGCTGGAGCGCTTGGCGCTCGGCGGCCCGGAAGGCCTTGGGATCCTCGGCGACCCAGGTCTTCAGCACCCGGCCCGTGGTCCGCTCCAGCTCCGCGTCGAGGTCCACCCCAGGGCGGCCCAGGAGTTCCGTCATGAGCGGCAGCACCCGGGTCTTCCCGGCGGAGCGGTGGCCTGCCAGCACCACCGTCTGTTCCCGGGAGGGGAGCGCCAGGGGGCCGGGCAGCAGCAGCGCCTGACGGAGCCGGGCGTTCAGGCGCGGGTCCACGGCGTCGAGGAGTTGTTCGAGGAGAAGTCTCCGCGCTTCGGCGGACCGTTGCGGCATAGCGGTAGGATGATTCAACAGCGGGTGAAGGACCACCAGACTTCACCCGCCGTCACTGAAGCTCCGCCCAGCGGGTTCACGTGGTTTTGAACTGCGCCGGCATGTTACCGTGAGTCGAATAGAATACAATGGAGATGACACATTTCATCAGGGTGCGATTCTGAAAGGCCCGCGATGTCTGACGCGAATCTGAACCAGCTCTGGGCGCGGGTAGTACTGGAAGAGCTGTTCCGAGGAGGCGTCCGGCATGCCGTGGTCTGTCCGGGATCCCGCTCGACACCGCTCGCCCTGGCATGCCACCGGATCGACGGCCTGAAGACGTGGTCTGTCATCGACGAGCGCAGCGCGGGCTTCTTCGCGCTGGGCATTGGCAAGCGCTCGCGCACCCCGGCGGTGGTGATCGCCACCAGCGGGACGGCGGGCGCGCACTTCTATCCGGCGGTCATCGAGGCGGCGCTGTCGAACGTGCCGCTGGTGGTCCTGACCGCGGACCGGCCGCCGGAGCTGCACGGCTGGGGGGCGCCGCAGACGGTGCCCCAGGCGCGGCTGTTCGGTGAGTTCGCGCGCTTCTTCGTGGACACGCCGGTGCCCGAGGCGAGCAACGAAGTGCTGGCGCACCTGCGGGCCACTACCGCCCGGGCCGTGAGCGTGGCGCGGCGGGCGCCCCAGGGCGCGGTGCACCTCAACCTTCCGTTTCGCGAGCCCCTGGCGCCCATCCCCCAGCCCTTCGGCGCGGAGCAGCTGTCCGCCCAGGTGCTCCAGGGGCGCCCGGGCGCGCTGATGACACACATCCATCCGTCCTCCCGGCTGCCGGATGCCCGGATCCTGGAGCGCGTGCGCGAGAGCATCGCCGCCACGGAGCGCGGGCTCATCGTGTGTGGCCCCCGCGACGAGGAGGATGGCTTCGCGCAGGCCCTCGCCGCGCTGTCCCAGGCCACCGGGTATCCCATCCTCGCTGAAGCGGTCTCCCAGGCGCGCTATGGCGGAAGCGCCACGACGCTCTCCTTGTATGACGCCCTGCTGCGCCACCCGCCGTTCGCCCGGGCGCACCGGCCGGAGCTGGTGCTGCGGTTTGGCGGAGGGCTGACCCCGAAGAAGCCGCAGCAGTGGCTGGACAGCTCCGGGGCCCGCACCATCCTCTTCAGCGACGAGGGCACCCTGTTCGATCCCGCCCACCGCGCCGAGCACATCGTCGAGGGCTCGGCCGTGGCGGCGTGCGAGGCGCTCGCGCAGGGGCTCTCACGCGGATCCGGGCCCTGGGCCCAGAGCTTCTTCCACGCGGAGCAGTTGGCCCGCGGTGCGCTGGAAGCCGCCTTCGCCGAGCAGGACGAGCTGTCCGAGCCGCGCATCGCCCACGAGGTGGTGGCCTCGCTGCCCGCGGGGGCGAACCTGTTCGTCTCCAGCAGCATGCCCATCCGGGACGTGGATGCCTTCGCGCCCGCCCGGGGCGTGACGCTGCGGACCCTGGCCAACCGGGGCGCCAACGGCATCGACGGGATTGTCTCCAGCGCGCTGGGCATGTCGGTGGCCTCCGACGGGCCCTCGGTGCTGCTCGTGGGAGACCTGGCCCTCCTGCACGATGTGGGCGGCCTGCTGACCGCGCACCGCCACCACCTGCCGCTCACCGTGGTGGCCGTCAACAATGACGGGGGCGGCATCTTCTCCTTCCTCCCCATCGCGCAATCCCAGGAGCACTTCGAGGCGCTCTTCGGGACGCCCCATGGCATCGACCTGTCGCACGCGGCGGCGCTCTACGGGGCGCGGTTCCACCGGCCGGTGACGCCCGGGGCCTTGCGCGCCGCGATGGCCGAAGGGTTGAAGGGCGGGCTGCACCTGGTGGAAGTCCGCACGGACAGAACCCTCAACGTGGAGCACCATCAGCGGCTGTTCGCACGCATGGCGGCGGCCTTGGGAGACGGACCATGGGCGTGAAGCTCGCATACAGCACATGGGGCGAAGGCCCCCGGCCGCTCGTGCTTCTGCACGGCTTTACCGGCAACCGGACCTCGTTTGATCACCTGCGCCCGCTGCTCGGAAGCTCCGTGCGCGCCATCGCGGTGGATCTGCCGGGCCACGGCGAGACGCCGCTGCCCAGCAAGCCGGGCCGGGAGGGCTTCCTGGAGACGGTGGACGCGCTCATCGCGCTGCTGGACGAGCTAAAGCTGCCCTCGGTGGATCTGCTGGGCTACTCGCAAGGGGCCCGCGTGGCGCTCGCCGCGGCGGTCCGCGCGCCGCAGCGCCTGGGCCGGCTCATCCTGGAGAGCGGCTCCCCGGGCCTGCACCGGCGCCAGGAGCGCGCCGCGCGGCGGGAGTCGGACACCCAGCTCGCCTCGTTCCTGCGGACCCGGGGGGTGGATGCCTTCGTGGAGCGCTGGGAGGCGCTGCCCCTGTTCGAGGGGCTGCGGAACCTGCCCGCCCCGCAGGCCGAGTCCCTGCGCGAGCGCCGCCTGACCTGCACCGTCGAAGGACTGGCCGGGGCGCTGGCATGCCTTGGCACGGGCGAGCAGCCCGACTTCTGGCCCGCCCTGCACCGGCAGCGCGTGCCCACGCTGCTGCTCACGGGGGAGAAGGACACGAAGTTCACCGAGCTGGCGCGGAAGATGGCCTCCGAGCTCCCCGTCGTCTGGCGCCATGCCTTCACGGGATGTGGGCACGCCCCGCACCTGGAGGCGCCGGAGGCCTACGCGGGCGAAGTGCTCTCCTTCCTGCGCACTCCCTGGTACGAAGCGCCCCCGTTCGAGAGCCCCACCGACACGATCCACACATGACCGCCGATGGCCTTGCCCCGTCCCCGAGTTCTTCCGCGCCCCTTCCGTCGGGGGCGCCCCGTCCGCTGACCCCGGCCGGCGCGTGGCTGATGGCCATCCGCCCCAAGACGCTCACGGCCTCGTTGGCGCCGGTGGGGGTGGGAACAGGGCTGGCGTTCGGAATGGGCGAGGGGCGCTGGCTGCCCGCGCTCGCGGCGCTGGGGGTGGCGCTGCTGATCCAGATCGGCACCAACCTCACCAACGACTACTACGACTTCAAGAAGGGCGCGGACACGGCCGAGCGGCTGGGGCCCACGCGCGTCACCCAGAGCGGGCTCATCGCGCCGGGCAAGGTGCTGGCCGGGGCGCTGGGGTGCTTCGCGCTCGCCATCCTCGCGGGCATCTACCTGGTGATGGTGGGCGGCTGGCCCGTCGTGGCCATCGGCCTGAGCTCGGTGCTGTTTGGCTATGCGTATACCGGAGGGCCCTTTCCTCTGGCGTACCACGGGTTGGGAGATGTGTTCGTCTTCATCTACTTCGGGCTCGTGGCCGTCACGGGCACCTATTACGTCCAGGCGCTGACGGTCTACCCGGGGGCGTGGTGGGCGGCCATTCCCGTGGGGGCGCTGGGCACCGCGCTCCTGGCTGTCAACAACCTGCGGGACGTCCAGACCGACGCGAAGGCCGGCAAGCGCACGCTGGTGGTCCGGTTGGGCACGGCGGGCGGCAAGGCGGAGTACGCGCTGATGCTGGCGGTGGCCTATGCCACGCCCTTTGTCATGTTTGGATTGGGACTGGCCAGTGCCTGGGTTTTCCTGGCCCTCTTGAGCGCGCCCTTCGCCGTGGGTCCTGCGAGACTCGTTTTCGGGGCGCAAGGCTCGGCATTGAACTCAGCCTTGGGGGCAACCGCGCGCCTGCTGCTCGTGTTCGGGCTACTGTTCGCGGTGGGGCTGTGGCTGAGGTGATGACCGGATGCGCATCACGAAGACAACGCTCGCACCGTCGCGCCTGGAGCTGGTCCGGCCGCTGAAGACGGCGCGGGCCACGTACACGCTGCGGGAGGGCTACCTCATCCAACTGGTGGACGAGGAGGGCCGCATCGGTCAGGGCGAGGCGATGCCGCTGGTGGAGTTCGGCACCGAGTCTCTGAGCGTGTGCCAGCAGGTGCTCCAGGGCCACTTCCGGCGGTTGGACGGACAGCCGCTCGCGGACAACCTGGATGCCATCGAGGAGGCCTTCGCGCTGCCCACGGGCGGGCCGGGGCAGGGCCGGGGGCTGCGGCTGCGTCCCACGGAGGAGATTCCCCACGCGCCCGCGGCGGACCACGCGGTGGAGATGGCGCTGCTGGACCTGCTCGCGCAGCGGCGGGAGATCCCCCTGTGCCGGTTGCTGGACCGGGCGGCGCGCCCGGAGGTGTGGGTCAACGCGCTGCTGACGGCGGATGCGCCCGGGGAGCTGGCCGAGGAGGCCCGGAAGGCCGTGGCCGAGGGCTACAAGACCGTCAAGCTGAAGGTGGCGGGCCGGCCGCTCGATGAGGACGAGGCGCGCGTGCGCGCGGTCCGCCAGGCGGTGGGCCCCGAGGTGAACATCCGGCTGGATGCGAACGGGGGCTGGTCGGAGACGGAGGCGGTCCATGCGGTGGACCGGCTGGGCTGGTACGGGCTGGAGCTGTGCGAGCAGCCCGTGCCGCCGCAAGAGCTGCGGGCCCTGTGGCGGCTCCAGCGCCGGGCCCCGTTCCCGCTGGCCGCGGACGAGGCGCTGGCCTCCCCCGAGGCGATTCCGGTGTTGCTGGGGGCGGCCGGTGGCATACCCGCGGCGAGGGCCTTCGTCCTGAAGCCCATGGTGCTGGGCGGCCTGCTGCCCGCGCTGATGTTCGCGCGTCAGGCGGCGAGCCTGGGGCTGGAGGCGTTCGTCACGAGCGCGCTCGACGGCGTCGTCTCGCGGGCGGGCGCGGCGCACCTGGCGGCGGCCTTGCCCTCGGGAAGGCTGGCCTCGGGGCTGGGGGTGGGAAGCCTCTTTGTCCGCGAGGAGCCCGAGGTGCACCCCTTCCAACCCATCCAGGGACGGATCCGGCTGCCGGAGGCGCCGGGGCTCGGGCTCGTCCCATGAGCCTGGGGTGCCCCATCCGGGAAGGGGCCGCGCGCGCGCCCGAGGCCGAGGCGCTGACCTTCGCCGGACGCCGGTGGACCTACCGCCTCCTGGACGAAGCGGTGGGGCGCTGGGTGGCCGCGCTCCAGGCCCGGGGGGTGAAGCCCGGGAGCCGCGTCGCGCTGCTCTCGGCCAACCACTCCGACGCGGTGCACCTCTTCTTCGCCCTGGGGCGGCTGGGGGCGTTGCTCGCGCCGCTCAACGCCCGGCTCACCGCGAAGGAGCTGGCGCCGCTGGTGCAGGAAGTCGCCCCAGGCCTGACGCTGGCCCAGGACGCGCTGGCGGAGCGGCTTCCGGGGGCCGAGCGCCTGGAGTCCTGGGCGGGCGCGCTCCCGGAGGCCTCGACGGAGTGCCTGCCCCGGGAGGCGTCCACGCCGCGCGTGGTGCTCTTCACCTCTGGGACGACGGGGCGGCCCAAGGGGGCGGTGCTGACCGAGGGCAACTTCCGCGCGTCCGCGCGGTGCTCGGCGGCGAACCTGGGCGCGTTTCCAGCGCCCCGCTGGCTGGGCACCTTGCCGCTCTTCCACGTGGGCGGCCTGTCGATGCTCTCGCGCTGTGCCTATGACGGCGGATGCCTCGTGCTCCAGGACCGGTTCGACGCGGACGCGGTGAACCACGCCCTGGACCACGAGGGCGTCACCCACGCGAGCTTCGTGGCCACCACGCTGGAGCGGATTCTGGATGCCCGCGCGGACCGGCCCGTGCCTGCGTCCTTCCAGCTCGCGCTGATTGGTGGCGGCCCCGTTCCGGCACCGCTGCTGGCGCGGGCCCGGGCGGCCCGATTGTTGGCGTTGCAGACATATGGGCTGACCGAGGCGTGCTCCCAGGTGACGACCGAGCGCCCCTCCGAGGCGGATGGCCAGACCGCGGGCGCCGCGCTGCCGGGGCTGGAGGTGCGGATCGCCGGGCTAGAGGGGCAGACGCTCGGGCCGGGCCAGGAGGGGGACATCGAGGTGCGCGGCCCCACGGTGATGGCGGGCTACCTGAACCGGCCCGAGGCCACGCACGAGGCGCTGGGCGGGGGCTGGCTGCGCACGCGGGACGTGGGCGTCTTGGACGGGCGGGGGCGGCTGAAGGTGCTCTCCCGGCGCACGGATCTGATCGTGCGGGGAGGGGAGAACCTCTACCCGGTGGAGCTCGAGGCGGTGATCGCCAGCCACCCGTCGGTGCAGGAGGTGGCCGTGGTAGGCATCCCGGACGCGCGCTGGGGAGAGGTGCCAGTGGCCTTCGTGGTGCCTCGCGGGGGCCAGCCATTTCCTTTGGATCTCGACGATTGGTGCCGCCGCTCGCTGGCGGGCTTCAAGGTGCCATCGCGCTTCCTTCCTTTGGATGCGCTGCCGCGCAATGCGATGGGCAAGGTGGAGCGCACGGTGCTGCGCCAGCGCCTGTCACCCCCCTGATACAAGAGCGGCTTATCCGACGGCGTGTGCTTGGCGCACGGGGGATGCGGAAACGAGGCCAAAGCGCTTGACTGGAGGGGGCGGGTTCCGGACTATCCGCCACCCTTCTTACACGGCCACACCTTCCCGGAGTTCTTTCAATGGCGCCTCCTTCTGGCGAGAAGATCACCCTGCAGAGCGGCAAGCTCCACGTGCCGAACAACCCGATCATCCCCTACATCGAGGGCGATGGCACCGGCCGGGACATCTGGCGCGCCTCCCAGGCCGTCTTCGACGCGGCGGTGGAGAAGGCCTACCAGGGCAAGAAGAAGATCTCCTGGTACGAGGTGCTGGCGGGCGAGAAGTCCTTCAAGCAGGTCAACAACTGGCTGCCGGACGAGACGGTCGAGGCCTTCCGCTCGTACCTGGTGGGCATCAAGGGCCCGCTGACGACGCCGGTGGGCGGCGGCATCCGCTCGCTGAACGTGGCGCTGCGCCAGATGCTGGACCTGTACGTGTGCCTGCGCCCCGTGCGCTACTTCAAGGGCGTGCCGAGCCCCGTGAAGGGCCCGGAGAAGGTCGACATGGTCATCTTCCGTGAGAACACGGAGGACATCTACACGGGCATCGAGTTCGAGGCGGGCACCGCCGCGGCGGAGAAGTTCCTCGGCCTGCTCAAGAAGGAGTTCGAGAAGGAGTTCAAGAAGATCCGCTTCCCCACCAACGTGGGCATCGGCATCAAGCCCGTCTCCCAGGAGGGCACTGACCGGCTCGTTCGCGCCGCCATCCAGTACGCGGTGGAGCACAAGCGCAAGAGCGTCACCCTGGTGCACAAGGGCAACATCATGAAGTTCACCGAGGGCGCCTTCCGCAAGTGGGGCTACGATCTCGCGGCCCGCGAGTTCGGTGACAAGGTCTACACCTGGGATCAGTGGGAGGCCACCAAGGCCGCCAAGGGCGAGGACGCCGCCAACGCCGAGCAGAAGGCCGCCGTGTCCGCCGGGAAGATCATCATCAAGGACTCCATCGCGGACATCACCCTGCAGCAGGTGCTCACGCGCCCCGACGAGTTCGACGTCATCGCCACGCTGAACCTCAACGGCGACTACCTCTCGGACGCGCTCGCCGCGCAGGTGGGCGGCATCGGCATCGCGCCGGGCGGCAACATCAACTACGTCTCCGGCCACGCCGTCTTCGAGGCCACCCACGGCACCGCGCCCAAGTACGCGGACCAGGACAAGGTGAACCCCGGCTCCGTCATCCTCTCCGGCGAGATGATGTTCCGCCACCTGGGCTGGAACGAGGCCGCGGACCTCATCATCAAGGGCATGGACCGCGCCATCGCGGCCAAGACGGTGACGTACGACTTCGCCCGCCTGATGAAGCTCGAGGGCCAGGGCACCGTGACCGAGGTGAAGTGCTCCGAGTTCGGTCAGGCCATCATCAAGCACATGTAGTCTCTGATTGGAGACAACGCACATGACTCAGACCCGTAAGAAGAAGATCGGTCTCATCGGTGGCGGGCAGATCGGTGGCAACCTGGCGCTGATCGCCGTGCAGAAGAACCTCGGCGACGTGGTGCTGTTCGACATCCCCGCGGCCGAGGGGCTCGTCAAGGGCAAGGCGCTGGACATCAACCAGCTGTCCGCGGTGGACGGCTATGACTGCCGCGTCACCGGCACGACGGACTGGAAGGACGTCGCCGGTTCGGACGTCATCATCATCACCGCCGGTGTCCCCCGCAAGCCGGGCATGAGCCGCGAGGACCTGCTCGACATCAACCTGAAGATCATGCGGGACGTGGCGGCGAACATCAAAACGCACGCCCCGGGCGCCTTCGTCATCAACGTGGCGAACCCGCTGGATGCGATGGTGTTCGCGCTCCAGAAGATCTCCGAGCTGCCCAAGCACATGGTGGTGGGCATGGCGGGCGTGCTGGACACCAGCCGCTTCAAGTGCTTCGTGGCCGAGGCGCTCGGCTGCTCCATCCGGGACGTGGAGGCGCTGGTGCTCGGCGGCCACGGCGATGACATGGTGCCCCTGGTGCGTCACACCACCGTGGGCGGCGTGCCCCTGACGGAGCTGCTGGCCCAGGACAAGCTGGACGCCATCGTCAAGCGCACCCGCGAGGGCGGCGCCGAGCTGGTGGGCCTGTACAAGACGGGCAGCGCCTACTTCGCCCCGGCCTCCAGCGCCATCTCCATGGCGGAGAGCTTCCTGCTGGACCGCAAGCGCATCCTGCCGGCCGCGGCCCTGCTGGAGGGCCAGTACGGCATCAACGGCTACTTCTTCGGCGTGCCGGTGCAGATCGGCGCGGGCGGCGTGGAGAAGATCCTCACCCCCAAGCTCGACGAGTCCGAGAAGGCCGCCCTGGAGAAGTCCTTCCAGTCGGTGAAGAAGACGGTCGACAGCGTCAAGCTGTAGTCCAGGTAAAACCCGGGTCCGGCTCCCCTGGCTGTTTCTGAGGGGGCCGGCCCCTAATGCCGCGAATGGCGCGCCCTTATTGCTGGCGTGAACCTGATTGCGGCGAAGCGTTGACGAGTTCACTAGCGTGTAGAGCCCACACCGGGGACTTCGGGTGGCGCGCTCGGCAAGTCAAGCGAGCCAGCAGCCCCCTGCCTCCTGGCAGTGAAGGAGACGATGCATGGCAGCAGCAGCGCGGTTCACGGTGGTCGGCGGTGGTCTCGCCGGACTGATGACGACGATCAAGCTGGCCGAGGCGGGGCACCAGGTGGATGTGCTCTCCGTGGTGCCGGTGAAGCGCTCGCACTCGGTATGTGCCCAGGGAGGCATCAACGGTGCGGTGAACACGAAGGGTGAGGGTGACCACCCGGACATCCACGTGATGGACACCCTGCGGGGCGGTGACTTCCTCGCCGAGCAGGTGTCCGTGAAGGGCATGTGCTACGCGGCCCCGGGCGTCATCTACATGCTGGACCGCATGGGGGTGACGTTCAACCGCACCTCCGAGGGTCTGCTGGACTTCCGGCGCTTCGGCGGAACGCTCCACCACCGCACGGCCTTCGCGGGCGCCACCACCGGCCAGCAGCTGCTCTACGCGCTGGACGAGCAGGTGCGCCGCTACGAGGCCGAGGGCAAGGTCACCAAGTACGAGTTCTGGGAGTGGCTCGGCACGGTGAAGGACGAGGCCGGCCGCTGCATCGGCAGCGTGGCGCTGGACTTGCGCACGATGGAGATCCGCACCTTCCCGGCCGAGGCGGTATGCCTGGCCACGGGTGGCCCGGGCATCGTGTTCGGCCGCTCCACCAACTCCATCATCAACACCGGCACCGCGGCGGGCCGCGCCTACATCGAGGGCGCCGTCTACGCCAACGGCGAGTTCATCCAGGTGCACCCCACCTCCATCCCGGGCGAGGACAAGCTGCGCCTGATGAGCGAGTCGGTGCGTGGCGAGGGTGGCCGCGTGTGGGTGCCGCGCAAGAAGGGCGACACGCGCCTGCCCAAGGACATCCCGGACAGCGAGCGCTGGTACTTCCTCGAGGAGAAGTACCCCAAGTACAAGAACCTGGTGCCGCGCGATGTGGCCACGCGCGAGATCTTCACCGTGTGCCGCGACCTGGGCCTGGGCATCGGCGGCCGGGACGGCGTGTACCTGGATGTGACGCACATCCCCGCCAAGACGCTCGACGCGAAGATCAAGGGCGTGATGGAGATCTACGAGAAGTTCGTGGGGGATGACCCGCGCCACACGCCGATGGTCATCTTCCCGGGCATGCACTACTCCATGGGCGGCCTGCACGTGTCGTTCGAGGCGGACCCGCGCACGCATACCCCGGCCGAGGGCAGCCCGAAGAACCAGGCCACCCGCATCCCGGGCCTCTACGCGGCCGGCGAGGCGGACTACGCGTTCCACGGCGCGAACCGCCTGGGCGCCAACTCGCTCCTGTCCTGCATCTACTCGGGCATGATCGGCGGCCCGGCCATGGCGGCCTACGCGAAGAACAACGCCCAGAGCGCCGCGGCCAAGAGCGACAAGTACTTCAACGACGCGAAGAAGTACTGGGACGAGCGCTTCGCCACCATCAAGAAGATGGCGGGCACGGAGAACCCGTACCAGCTCGCCAAGGAGCTGGGCGACGTGATGACGGAGAACTGCACCGTCGTGCGCTACAACGACCGGCTCAAGAAGACGATCGAGAAGGTGCGCGAGCTGAAGGACCGCTGGAAGAACGTCAACGTGCTGGACACGGGCAACGTGGCCAACCGGTCGCTCTCCTACACCAACCAGGTGTGGAACATGCTGGAGCTGGGCGAGGTGATCGCCACCAGCGCGCTCCTGCGCGACGAGAGCCGGGGCGCCCACTACAAGCCGGACTTCTCCCTGCCGGAGCCGAAGTCGAAGGACCCGCGCGAGGACGCCGGGTGGATGGAGCTCTGGAAGAAGCGCCACGAGAAGTGGGCCAAGACGACCATGGCGAACTACTCGCCCGAGGGTCCGCAGATCTCCTACGAGGACGTCCCGACCCCGGTCCTGGCGCCGGAGCCGCGCTGGTACGCGTAAGCAAACGAAAGGAAGGGCTACCGAACCATGGATACCGCTCAGCCAAGTTCCGTCTCGTCGCAGACTGTGACCTTCCGCATCTGGCGCCAGGATGGGCCGGGAGGGGAGAGCCACTACGACGAGTTCCGCATCCCGTACCACAAGGGTGCCAACGTCGTGTCCTGCCTCATGGAGATCCAGCGCAACCCCGTCACCGTGCAGGGCAAGAAGGTCGCCCCCGTGGTGTGGGACGCCGCCTGTCTCGAAGAGGTGTGTGGCAGCTGCGCCATGAACATCAACGGCCGGGTGCGCATGGCCTGCTCGGCGTTGATCGACAAGCTGGAGCAGCCCATCACCCTGGAGCCGATGAAGAAGTTCCCCGTCGTGCGTGACCTGACGGTGAACCGCGACCGGATGTTCGAGGCGCTCAAGAAGGTGAAGGCGTGGATCCCCGTGGATGGCACGCACAACCTGGGGCCCGGCCCGCGCCAGTCGCAGAAGGACCACTCGACGATGTACGTGCTCTCCACGTGCATCACCTGTGGCAGCTGCCTGGAGGCGTGCCCGCAGGTGACGCTCGACAACTCCTTCGTGGGCGCGGCGGCCATCAGCCAGGCGCGGCTCTTCAACATGCACCCCACCGGCAAGCTGAACGCCGAGGAGCGCGTCCGGGCCCTCATGGGGCCGGGCGGCGTGCAGGACTGCGGCAAGGCGCAGAACTGCGTGAAGGTGTGCCCGAAGGAAATCCCGCTGACCAGCTCCATCGCGGCGATGAACCGCGAGGTGACCAAGGTCGTCATCAAGGACCTCTTCTTCAAGGAAGAGGAGAGCAAGGGACACTCCGGTCCAGGCTAGGGCCGGGCCGCTCCCGCGGTTGCGCCGTCTGTTTTACAACCCCCCGTGGCTGGCCTCTCCGGAATGTAAACGTTCTTGCACTCCGGCGCGTATTGCGAGAAGAGGCAGCCCCCACTGACGCCTAAGGTCGTCGCCATCACCCGGAGCCTCGATGAAGATCCACGAGTACCAGGGCAAGGAACTCTTCCGGAAGTACGGCGTCCCCACTCCCCGGGGCATTCTCGCGAACTCGCCCAATGAGGCGGAGGCCGCGGCCAAGGAACTGGCGACGCCGGTCGTCGTGGTGAAGGCCCAGATCCACGCGGGCGGCCGCGGCAAGGGCGGCGGCGTGAAGCTGGCCAAGAGCCCCGCCGAGGCGAAGGAGCTGGCCAAGTCCATCCTGGGCATGAAGCTGAAGACCATCCAGACCGGCCCCGAGGGGCAGACGGTCCACAAGGTCTACATCGAGGAGGGGCTCGCCATCGGCCAGGAGCTGTACCTGGGCGTGACGCTGGACCGCGCCACCTCGCGCATCACCTTCATGGCCTCCCGTGAGGGCGGCGTGGAGATTGAAGAAGTGGCCGCCCACCACCCGGAGAAGATCCTCCGCGAGGCGGTGGACCCGGCGGTGGGCTTCCTGGACTTCCAGGGCCGCAAGCTGGCCTTCGGGCTGGGCCTCACGGGCCCCACGGTGAACAAGTTCGTCCAGTTCTGCTCCGCGCTCTACAAGATGTACACGGAGACGGACGCGGCGCTGGTGGAGATCAACCCGCTCGTCATCCTGAAGGACGGCGGCGTGGTGGCGCTCGACGCGAAGGTGACCTTCGACGAGAACGCGCTCTTCAAGCACAAGGAGCTGCTCCACTACCGCGACCTGGCGGAAGAGGAGCCCCGCGAGACGCAGGCCAAGGAGTTCGATCTGGCCTACATCGCGCTGGACGGCAACATCGGCTGCATGGTGAACGGCGCGGGTCTGGCCATGGCCACCATGGACACCATCAAGCTGGTGGGTGGCAGCCCGGCCAACTTCCTGGACGTGGGCGGCGGCGCGAGCAAGGAGAAGGTGACGGCGGCCTTCAAGCTCATCCTGGCAGACCCGGCGGTGAAGGCGGTGCTCGTCAACATCTTCGGCGGCATCATGAAGTGTGACGTCATCGCCGAGGGCATCATCGCGGCCGCCAAGGAGGTCCAGCTCAAGGTCCCCCTCGTGGTGCGGCTCGAGGGCACCAACGTGGAGCAGGGCAAGAAGCTGCTGAGCAGCTCGGGCCTTGCCATCACCCCGGCGGACAACCTGCGGCAGGCCGCGGAGAAGGCCGTGGCCGCGATCAAGTAGTCCGCGCGCCTCTTCCGACACCCACACCCCTTTAAGGAAGCCATGAGCATCCTCGTCAATCACGATACGAAGGTCCTCTGCCAGGGCATCACGGGCTCGGCCGGTTCGTTCCACTCGAAGCAGATGCTGGAGTACGGCACGAAGCTCGTCGGCGGCGTCACCCCCGGTAAGGGCGGCACCGACTTCGAGGGCAAGGTGCCCGTCTTCAACACGGTGGCGGACGCGGTGAAGCAGACCGGGGCGAACACCTCGGTGCTCTTCGTGCCGCCCCCCTTCGCCGCCGACTCCATCATGGAGGCCGCCGACGCGGGCATCTCCCTCATCATCACCATCACCGAGGGCATCCCCGTCAACGACATGGTGCGCGCCAAGCGCTACCTGGAAGGCAAGCCGGGCGTGCGCCTCATCGGGCCGAACTGCCCGGGCGTCATCACCCCCGAGGCCAAGTGCAAGATCGGCATCATGCCGGGCCACATCCACAAGCCGGGCCGCATCGGCGTGGTGTCGCGCTCGGGCACGCTGACGTACGAGGCCGTGTACCAGCTCACCCAGCTGGGCCTGGGCCAGTCCACCGCGGTGGGCATCGGTGGTGATCCGGTCAACGGCACCAACTTCGTGGACGTGCTGAAGCTCTTCAACGCCGACCCCGAGACCGACGCGGTCATCATGATCGGCGAGATCGGCGGCACGGCGGAGGAAGACGCCGCCAAGTACGTGGCGAGCGAGTTCACCAAGCCCATCGCGGGCTTCATCGCCGGCCAGTCCGCGCCCCCGGGCAAGCGCATGGGCCACGCGGGCGCCATCATCTCCGGTGGCCAGGGCACGGCCGCCGAGAAGATGAAGGCCATGGAGGCTGCGGGCTTCCTGATGGCCGCGAGCCCCGCCGAGCTGGGCACCACGCTCCAGGAGGCCGTCAAGCGCGGGCCTCCGAAGAAGCGCTAACCGTTTTTTACTCAAGCACGAGATACGAGGACCACGACCATGGCCATCGAGCGTACGCTGTCCATCATCAAGCCGGACGGACTGGAGAAGGGCGTCATCGGGAAGATCATCTCCCGCTTCGAGGAGAAGGGCCTGAAGCCCATCGCCATCCGCCTGCAGCACCTGTCCCAGGCCCAGGCCGAGGGCTTCTATGCCGTCCACAAGGCCCGGCCCTTCTTCAAGGACCTGGTCAGCTTCATGATCTCCGGCCCCGTGGTGCTCATGGTGCTGGAGGGCGAGAACGCGGTGCTGGCCAACCGTGACCTGATGGGCGCCACCAACCCGGCGCAGGCCGCCGCGGGCACCATCCGCAAGGACTTCGCCACCAGCATCGACAAGAACACGGTGCACGGCTCGGACAGCCTGGAGAACGCGAAGAACGAGATCGCGTACTTCTTCCGCGAGACCGAGATCCACGCGTACACGTACCAGAAGTAGTCCGCGCTTCTGACGGTGGACTCCGGCCCGGTGCCCGCGCTCATCGCGCAGGCCCGGGCCTCTGTCTTTCAGGGGGAAGGGCCCGGCTGCGGGGGCCCGATGTCGCGCAGGCACAGCTCCGTCATGCGCTCCAGCAGCCAGCGCGTGGCGGGGCCCTTGGAGAGATCCGGCCGGTACACGATGGAGAGCGAGAGCACCCACTGGTCCTCGCCCCAGGCGGCGGGCCGCAGGCGCACCAGCTGGCCGCTGGCGAGCTCCTCCTGGACCAGATGCTCCGGCATGTTGCCCCAGCCGAGGCCGGCCCGGAGGAAGGCGTGCTTGGTGTGGAGGTCCGCCACGCGCCACACGTTGGAGGAGAGCAGGCCTTGATCCGCCGTCTGACGGGAGCCGCCCCGTTCGCTCAGCACGATGTTCACGTACTCGGCGAGGACCTGCGTGGGCACGGGGCCCTGGAGCTGCGCGAGCGGGTGGTCCTTGGCGGCGACGGGGATCATCCGGACCGTGCTGAGGTGCTGGCGTTCGAGCCCCTGCGTCTGCGCCGCCGGGCCCACCACGCCGATCTGGCAGGTGCCCTCCAGCACGAGCTCCGACACCGCCGACAGCGTGTCCGTGTACAGGCGAAGCTGCACGCTGGGGAACTTCGCCGAGAACTCCCGGCAGAGATCCACCAGCGCCCGGACGGGCAACAGGGCGTCGACCGCCAGGGCGATGCTGGACTCGAGCCCCTCGACGAAGCCCTCGGCCATGCGCTTGAAGGCGTCGACGTCGGCGCAGATGCGCCGGGCGGCCGCGAGCAGCACGGTCCCCTCGCCGGTGAGCGTCGGAATCTTGGTCGAACGGTCCCAGAGCTGAACGCCCAACTGCGTCTCGAGGTTCGCCATGGCGTGGCTCACCGCGGACTGGACGCGCCGGAGCTTGCGGCCCGCCGCCGAGAAGCTGCCTTCATCGACGACGGCCACGAAGGTGCGGAGCTGATCCAGAGTGATGGCGTCGAACATGGCGCCATCATGATGTGATCTCCGGGGCAAGGCGCTGGATTCAGTGCTTCGAGGGGGCGTACAGCCACCGCGCGAGGAGCCCGGTCAGCCGGGGCATGATGAACCAGGTGAGCGCCGCCACGGGGAGGGCCGTCGAGAGGGAGACGGCCACGAAGCGGGGGAGCGTCTTGGGAATCAGCATGCCCAGGATGAGCGCCTGGGGAAGCAGGGCCAGCCACGTCACGAGGGCCATCTTCCACTTGGGGGGCACCGCGCGCGGGCTCATGCCCGGCACGGTGAACCAGGTCTCCAGGCCGGTACGGACCGCGGGGGGCTCCAGGGTGGTGGCGAGCGCATCCCCGGCTCGGAGCAGCTCCACGACTTCAGGCAGGGCCTGCCACGCATCCAGGGCGCTCTGGCCCTCGAAGCGCAAGAGGATGAAGTAATCGCCTTCGCCCGCCTTGAACACGCTTGAGCCTTGCAGGGCTGGGTTCCCGGACGCGGTCTTCATCAGCGCCTGGACCCACTGCTCGAAGGCCGCATGGGTGCCGGGCTTGATGCGCCGCTCCAAGACGATCTTGACGGGCTGGGGGGCTGTTCCGTCGAGCTTCAGGACTTCCATGGCCGTTTCCTTTCCGTGAGCCATTGAGGCCGCCTCAGAACACGAAGCAATCGCAGCCGCTCCCGCTGCCCCAGAGGGCACCGTGCGCGACGGGGGACGCGTGAACGTGGGGATGGGCGTGGGAATGGGAATGGGCATGGGCGGAAGCGGGGGAGGCCGACGGTCCCGAGAGGCCTCCATCGCCCGCGACAGGAGACCAGTCCGGGCTCACGGGGGGAAGGGGAGGCGCCAGGGGACCGAACTTGCCCGCGCCGTAGACCACCTTCCCATCGACCACGGTGAGGACCGACTGGAGCTGTTTGATCTCCTCCTCGGGCACCGAGAAGTAGTCGGCGGAGAGCACCGCGAGGTCGGCGAACCTGCCCTCGGAGAGGGTTCCCTTGTCCTGATCCTCGCCGGAGAACCAGGCGCTGCCGGCGGTGTAGAGCCGGAGCGCCTCTTCCCGGCTCATCCGGTTGGAGGACGGGTACATCGCGGCGCCCCCGAGCGTCTTGCCCGTGACGAGCCAGTACAGCGCGACCCAGGGGTTGTAGCTGGACACGCGCGTCGCATCGGTGCCCGCGCCGACCGGAATCCCCAGGTCGAGCATGCGCCGGATGGGCGGGGAGTGGGCCGCGGCATCCGCGCCATACCGGGCGATGAAGTGCTCGCCCTGGAAGGCCATCCGGTCCTGGACGGCGATGCCGCCGCCGAGCGCCCGGGTGCGCTCCAGGTTCCGGGGGGTGATGGTCTCCGCGTGGTCGAACCACCACCGCAGCCCCTGGAAGGGCACGTCCCGGTTCACCTTCTCGAAGACGTCCAGGAAGCGGCTGATGGACTCGTCGTAGGTGGCGTGCAGCCGGAAGGGCCAGCGGTGCTCGGCGAGGTGCCGGACCACCGTCTCCAGCTCCTCTTCGAGCGAGGCGGCAAGCTCGGGCCGGGGCTCGAGGAAGTCCTCGAAGTCGGCGGCGGAGAAGACGAGCATCTCGCCCGCCCCGTTCATCCGGTAGAAGGCATCACCCTGACCGGGGCGGACCATGCCCGTCCACTTGCGGAAGTCCTCGATCTCCTGCTGGGGCCGCTGGGTGAAGAGGTTGTAGGCGATCCGCACGGACAACTGCCCCTGGCGGTGCAGGGATTCCACCACCTGGTAGTCGTCGGGGTAGTTCTGAAACCCGCCGCCCGCGTCGATGACGCTCGTCAGCCCGAGGCGGTTGAGCTCCCGCATGAAGTGCCGGGTCGAGTTGACCTGATCTTCGGGGGAGAGCTTCGGGCCCTTGGCGAGGGTGGAGTAGAGAATGGCGGCGTTGGGCTTGGCGATGAGCATGCCCGTGGGGTTGCCCTGCCGGTCGCGCTGGATTTCGCCTCCCGGAGGATTGGGCGTGTCGCGCGTGTAGCCCACGGCGCGCAGCGCGGCGCCGTTGAGGAACGCCAGGCCGTACAGGTACAGGATGAAGACGGGCGTCTCGGGGGCCGCCGCGTTGATCTCCTCCAGGGTGGGCAATCGCCGCTCGGCGAACTGGAACTCGTTCCAGCCGCCGACCACCCGCACCCATTGGGGAGGAGGCGTCCGCTGCGCCTGCGCGCGGAGCTTGCGCAGGGCATCCGCGAGCGAGGGAACCCCATCCCAGCGAAGCTCCAGATTGAAGTTCAGCCCTCCCCGGATGGTGTGGATGTGGGAGTCAATGAGCCCCGGGATGACGGTGCGGCCCTCCAGGTCGATGACCTGGGTGGCGGCGCCGCGCTGGGCCATGACGTCCGGCTCACTGCCGAGGGAGGAGATGCGGCCGCCGGTGATGGCGACGGCGGACGCGCTGGGCTTGCGCGTGTCGCCAGTGAAGATGCGGCCGTTCTTGAGGATGAGGTTCGCGGAGGTCATGGTCTATCGATAGGGATGAGGGTTCAGTGCCTGGATGAGGGCAAGCTACAGAGGGAGCGCTGGCAGCGACACCGCAATGTCTTCATGCTTTCCATCGATCCTGGAGATGGATGGGAGGATTACCGCGTGGGAAGTTCTCCAGCGTCAATCCCGCTTAGCCCCAGACGCTGAACGGCCTCCACGAATGGCTTCGTCCCCACAAGCGTCGTCTCGAAATCGGTCAGCCGGAATAAGTCGAGTTGCTCCGGTAATGAAGCGGCATCCAACACCATGCGCTCAGGGCGCCGAAGCCCCAGACGGCCACACGTCACACAGCGGGCGGGGGCATCGGCCGGGAAACAATCTGGATGAAGGTGCCCGTGGGCCGCGATTTCCAATTCAAGCAGATCAGGAGGGCTCTTTTGCCGGAAGCGCAGTTGGGTTGGAAAAGCGCGCAGGCCGCGAATGCCTTCCGCTTGGAGGCGCTCCAAGGCCTCGCGGCGAATGAGCGGCATCCAGGCACTTTGGAAGAAGAACTGACCGAAGGATCCAGACGCAGTTCCTTCTAGGGGGCCAAACTCTGCCCCCGGCAACAGTTGAGCGTCGGCGGGCACCAGCGGCCGAACCAGCTCACGCAAGCGGATGAATTCCTCCAACGGTTCTGGGCGTGCCTTCTCGAAGGCGGCCCGCTCTGGAAGAGGCGTGAGGTCCACCCCAGGAAAGGCAGAAGCACTTCCAGCCCACGTCGCGCCACACGCAGAGCAGTGCAGGCCGGGAAGCCCCCACCGATGCTTCGCTTGAAGACTTCCCGTCAGGGACGGAGAGCGGCCTTCGCGAAGCCAATAGAATTGGGACATCTCACCTATCTCCCGCGCCGGTAGGGAACAACCTGCCCTGTCAACTCAAAACGAAAGATCAACTCTCCAGCATGCTGGTAGATCTCCTGGGGACTCGCATCAGGGCGCTCATTCCTGAACTGTCTCCAAGCCTCGTTCCACAATCCTCCGCTGAGCGCCATAAGGGCGCAGCACGCGGAAGAGTCACCCAGGCCCACTCTTGCCGAGGAGCGTGATTGCGGCATCCAGTTCCCGGGGCTCCAGCGCGGCATATCCAGCGCGAAAGCCCTGCCGCGCCAGCCGCTCCGCTCCATGCGCACTGCCGGGCGTAAAGAGGAGTCCCTGCTCGGCGGCGCGGCGGCTCCACGCCTCCACGTCCACCCCTTCCCGGGCTCTCAGCCAGAGGGCCAGTCCTCCCGAGGGCACATCGAACTCAAGCAGCTCCCGCAGCTGCCGATGGGCCCGCAGGCGTGACACCAAGTGATCCCGGCGCCCCTCGTACACCCGGCGTGCCTTGCGCGCGTGCCGTTGAAGCTCTCCGTCCTCGAGAAGCTCCGCGACAGCGCGCTCCAGGGCAGGATCTCCCTGCCGGTCCACCGTCGCCCGTGCCTCCACCGCCTTTTCGAGAATCTGCTCGTTCGCCACGAGGTATCCGACACGGATGCCCGGCGCGAGCAGCTTCGAGAGCGAGCCGATGTACACCACGCTCCGGAGCTCGCCGGTGCTCGCCATGGGCAGGAGCGGACGCGATGCGTAGTAGTACTCGTAGTCGTAATCGTCCTCGATGATGGTGAATCCGTGCCGCGCCGCGAGAGACAAGAGTGCCAGGCGCCGCGCCGCGGAGAGAGAGACGGTCGTGGGGTACTGGTGGTGGGGCGTCGTGTAGACCGCACGAACCCGCCCACGCGCGAGCACCCGCTCCAGGGCGTCGATTCGCAATCCCTCATGATCCACGGGGACAGGGCATAGCTCCGCGCCCACGAACCGGAACGCGTCCCAGGCAGGCGTGTAGCCCGGGGACTCCACGGCGATAGCCTCGCCCGGGCGGACGAGCGCCTTGCCCGCGAGCAGCAGCGCCATCTGGCTGCCTCGGGTGATGACAAACTGCTCCGGCCGGCTGGAGAGCCCGCGCGCCTGGTTCAAGAACGAGGAGAGGACTTCCCGCAGCACCTCGTCACCGCGTGCATCTCCATACCCGAGGCCCTTGCGTGAGAGCCGGAGCAGGGCCCTGCGATACGCCCGCGCGAGGGCTTCCAGGGGCGCGAGGCGTGCATCCGGGGCACCATCGTTCAGGGTGAGGACAGAGGGCCTTGCCGCCACGGAACCCTGGCGCACGTCCGCCCGCCTGGGCTCGGCGTCGGCGACCGCATGGGCCGGAAGGGCAGGGGAGACGAAGGTTCCGCGCGCGGGCTGCGAGACCAGCCATCCCTGGGAGACGAGCTCATCGAGTGCGGTGACGACCACCTTGCGCGTGATGCCGAGCTCCTCTGCCAGCGTGCGCGTACCGGGCAGGGCATCTCCCGGGCGCAGCCTTCCCCGGCGGATGTCGCGGACAATGGCTTGGACAAGCTGGCGGTAGAGCGGCGTGGCGCTGGCGGGCTCCAGTGGCAGATCCAACCGCCACGGTCTCGCAACTGGACCCCTTGTCATCTGGAAACCGGCTCCTCTCACGGGTCCAGTCTAGCGCTACTCATCTGGGTGTGTCCGGCACATCGCCGGAGAAAGCAGGAGGAGCCCCCATGGCAGACGCAGGAACCGCCAAGTATCACTCGGCCGATTTCGACAAGACGCCCCCCCGGCCTCGAGTCGTCATGCCCGAGAAGCTCGCCCACCGTCAGGTCGAACAGGGCGGGCGGCAGGAGGAGTACTCGAAGGCACGCAAGCACCCGGTCTTCTTCGTTGACCTGCCCTCGCACGCGCTCAGCATGACGATTGGCTGGCTGGAGCCGGGCCAGTCCTCGAACCGGCATCGCCACACCTACGAGACCGTCCTCTACATCCTCGAGGGTGAGGGGTACTCGTACGTGGGGGGCAAGCGCGTCGAGTGGAAGCAAGGGGACGCTGTCTACGTCCCCGTGTGGGCGTGGCACAACCACGTCAACACCGGCCAGGGCGTGGCCCGCTACCTCGCGTGCGAGAACGCTCCCATGCTGCAGAACATGGGAGGCATCGCGCTGCGCGAGGAGGTGCCGGAGCGGGGCGACCAGTTCTTCGACAAGAACCACGAGGAGCGGTCATGAAGAACGCCCCCCTTCGAGGCATCGTCTCCTACCCCATCACCCCGTTTCAGGAGGACGGCCGCGTCAACCTCGGGCTGCTGCGCGAGCTGGTCGAGCGGCAGGTGAAGGCGGGCGTGCATGCCATTGCCCCGCTGGGAAGCACCGGCGTCCTCCCATACCTCACGGACGAGGAGCGTGAGGCCGTGACGGAGACCACCGTCCAACAGGTGGCCAGGCGCGTGCCCACCCTGGTGGGCGTCTCGAGCCTCACGACGGAGCGGACGGTCCACCATGCCCGCTTCGCCGAGCGGGTCGGGGCCACGGCGGTAATGATCATCCCGATGAGCTACTGGAAGCTGACGGATGCGGAGATCCTCCGCCACTTCGACACCGTGGCGAAGGCCATCTCCCTCCCGATCGCGCTGTACAACAACCCAGCGACCGGCGGAATCGACCTGTCCCCGGAGGTCATCTCGAAGGTTCTGGAGATCCCCAACGTCACCATGGTGAAGGAGAGCACGGGGGATGTGAACCGGATGCATCGCCTGGTGCAGCTCGCCGGTGAGCAGGTGGCCTTCTACAACGGCAGCAACCCGCTCGCGCTCGCGGCCTTCGTCGCCGGGGCGCGGGGGTGGTGTACCGCGGCGCCCCACCTCATCCCGGAGCTGAACGTCCAGCTGTACGAGGCAATCGAGCGGAAGGATCTCGATCGGGCACGCACGCTCTTCTACCGCCAGCTTCCCTTGCTGCAGTTCATCGTGAAGCACGGCCTGCCCCGGGCCATCTCGGCGGGACTCGAACTCACCGGGACACGGGTAGGCCCGCTGCGCGCGCCCTTGCTCCCGCTGGAGGCGCCGCAGGTCGAGGAGCTGCGGCGGATCCTCGTCACGCTTGAAGTGCTTCGCGCGTAACGGCCGCTTCCAGGGACAGACCGGGCTTGCGACGCCAAGCCCGGCAACGGAGGGGGCATCTTGCTTCCGGACGAAAGAGGCACATTGTATCCACCGTGAACACGGCTCCAGGAGCGTGCTGATGGCAATCCACCTCTGCTCCACCTGTGGGACCTCCTACCCGGAGTCCTCCACGCCCCCGTCCCGCTGCCCTATCTGTGAAGACGAGCGCCAGTACATGCCTCGCGGAGGCCAGACATGGACGACCCCCGAAGCACTCGCCCGGGGACACGCCAACAGCTGGCGTGAGCTCGAACCGGGTCTGTTCGCCATCCATACACAGCCCAGCTTCGCGATTGGCCAGCGCGCGCTGTTGCTGCGCACGCCGGTGGGCAACATCTTGTGGGACTGCGTGGCGCTGCTCGACGGGGCGACCGAGGCGATCGTGCGCGCGTTGGGCGGCTTGAGCGCGATCGCCATCTCCCACCCGCACTACTACACGTGCATGCAGGACTGGGCGCGCGCCTTCCAGTGCCCCATCCACCTCCATTCCGCTGATGCGCAGTGGGTGATGCGCCCGGATCCTCACATTCAGTCCTGGAGCGGCGAGACGCTGAAGCTCGGCGAGCAGGTGACGCTCATCCGGCTCGGCGGCCATTTCCCCGGAGGGACGGTCCTGCACTGGACGGCCGGCGCGGACCAGCGGGGGGCCCTGCTGAGTGGAGACATCGTGCAGGTCGCCAGCGACACATCTCGAGTCTCCTTCCTCTGGAGCTACCCCAACATGATGCCGCTGTCGGCGGGCACGGTGCGGCGCATCGCCGCCACGCTCGCGCCGTGGCGATTCGAGCGCGTCTACGGCGCGTTTCCCGGCCGGGAGGTGCTCCAGCGCGGAGGGGACGCGGTCGCGAGCTCCGCCCGGCGTTACATCGAACTGCTGGAGAGCACCCAGGCCTGAGCGTGGAGTTCAGATGCGCGCCGCCCGGCCGAACAGGGTGGCGGAGGCCAGCCACAGCGCCGCGAACATACCGTTGGCGCCGATCACGTCGCGAGGCCAGTTTGGCCCCTCGGCGCCCCAGCCGGCGAGCACCGCTGCAGCACCGATTGCCGCCTGCGCCGCCGCCACTGCGACCAGCGTGTGCATCATGCCCGCGGGCCGGAAATGCGACCTCAGCGCGCCGCCGGCCAGGATCGCGAGGACGCCCGCGTAAAGAAGGTTCGCGCCATGGTCCTCCGTCCCGATGACCCCGGCCGCCAGGTTCACCCAGATGAGTAAAAAGGACGTGACCAGAGTGAGCGCGGCGCCCGCGCGATAGGCGGGGCTGTTCGCCCGGCGCATCAGGAACTCGATCGCGCCCCCCACAGCGGCGATCAGCGCACCCATCACGAGAAAGTCGGTTTTGTCCCACTGGACCTCGGGCGTGAACTGCATGGCTACCGCAGGGACCAGCAGCAGCGCCCCCGCTCCTAGCCAGAGCGCGATCCGCCAACCCTTGCCGCGCCGATTGTCCGTCATCACCTCTGCCATGCCTGCCTCCATCGAACGGGGCGAAATGACTGTACCAGACCAACCTTCGGGGAGGCTGCTGGGTCAAGGTCGCCAGGGGCACTCCTTGCCATACAAGCGCCCGTAGCCATCCACCGCCACCGACTGCCCCTGGTTGGCTTGCCGCACGCACCAGCACGGGCGCGCCCGCCTGGGTGTAGGCCAGCGAACCCCAGGCGCCGAACGGGTTGCCCAGGCTGCTGAAGAACTTCATCCCCGTCATCGCTGCCGACAGGAAGAGCGTCCCCGCGAAGGACGCCTGCGGCCCCACGAGTACGCGCCGCGCGCCTTCTTCTCCGCTCATCCCGCTTTCTCCAAGGGCTTGAGTTTCCAGCAGCGCCGCGACTCCCTCATTGAGCACGCATGCGCGTGTTGTTCTACAGTGCCCGCCGCGCCCTCCTGCTCGCGCCCCTTTTCTCCCAGAGAAGGACCTCCTGTGTCCCTGCTGCGTCTCTTCGCCTTCCCCCTGCTCATGCTGGCGGTGCTCGCCGGCTGTGAACCCTCGCCGCTGCCCCCCAGCGGTGCTCCCACCGGCGCGATGCGGCTGGCCATTGAGACGGCCTCGGCCGCGCCGGGCGACGTCTCACGCGTCACCGTTACGGTTTCCGCCTCCGACATGGCCTCGCTCTCCACCCAGTTGGTGCTCACGGACGGTACGTGGAGTGGCGTCCTGGAAGGCATCCCAGCGGGCCCTCACCGGAGCTTCCTGGCCCAGGCGTTCACCGCGGCCGGCACCTTGCGCTACGAGGGGCGCGCCGAGGACGTCACCGTCACGGCGGACGCCACCGGCCTGGTGGCCCTCACGCTCCAGGATGTCACCCCTCCGCCTCCCTTGAGCAACGAGGCGCCCCTGATCGATTCCTTGAGGGTCAACCCGTCCACCGTGGTCCCGGGGGGCAGTGTCTCGCTGGCGGTCAGCGCCCATGACCCCAACGCGGGCGACACCTTGAGCTTCGCTTGGGAGGCTCCCTCCGGGAGTTTTTCGGCTCCCGCCCAGCCCCAGACCCTCTGGACGGCGCCCGCCACCCAGGGCGCGGTGACCCTCGTGCTCACGGTGAGTGACTCCCGGGGAGCGTCGCTCTCGGTGAGCGTGACGGTGAATGTCTCGCAGGGCAGCGGGGCCTCCGAGGTGAAGGTGGGCTTCAATACCGCTCCCAAGCTGGTGGCCCTGACCTCCACGCAGTCCTACCTGAATGTGGGCCAGCCGACGGCCCTGTCCGTGTCGGCCACCGACGTGGACGGCGACAGCCTGAGCTACCAGTGGAACACCACGTGCGCGGGCAGCTTCACGGACATGGCCGCCACCAGCGCGGCTTTCACGCCCTCGGCCCTGCCCACGTCCCCTTGTAACAACTGCCAGGTGAGCGTGACGGTGAAGGACGGACGCGGCGGACAGAACACGGGCCATCTTGCGCTGTGCGTCTCCAAGGGCGTGGTCTGGCGGGCCACGGGAAGTTGGACCGCCGTGGAGGCCATGGCCGCGCGGCGCTACGAGCATACGGCGACGCTGCTGCCCGGCGGCCAGGTGCTCGTTTTGGGAGGGTGGAGCGATACAGGGTTCCTGGCGGCGGCGGAGGTGTTCAATCCCGCCACGGGCACCTGGAGCCCCACCGCCCCCATGTCCAAAGCGCACTTCTGGCATGCGGCGACGCTGCTGCCCAATGGCAAGGTTCTTGTCTCAGGGGGATCCAACGGCAATGGCTTCTTGGCGGCGTCGGAGGTGTACGATCCGGCCACGGGCACCTGGAGTCTCTCCGGATCTCTGTCTACTCCCCGTTACCGCCAGACGGCGACGCTGCTGCTCGATGGCAGGGTGCTCATCGTAGGGGGAATCTACAATTCGAGTCCCCTGGCATCTTCGGAGGTGTATGACCCGGCCACGGGGGCCTGGAGTCCCACTGGCGCTCTGCCCACACCGCTCTATCGCCATACGGCGACGCTGCTGCCTAATGGCAAGGTTCTCCTCGCGGGAGGAGAGTTTCCTGCGGGATACCTGGCGGCGGCGCACGTGTACGACCCGGGCACGGGCACCTGGAGTCCCACTGGCGTGATGCTCTCCAAGCGCGCCGGGCATACGGCGACGCTGCTCGCCAACGGCAAGGTGCTCGTCTCGGGGGGAGAGAACAGCCAGGGCGGCCGGTATATGTCGGCGTCGGAGCTGTACGACCCGGCCACGGGCACCTGGAGCCCCACGGGCTCCCTGTCTACGCCGCGTTCCTGGCATACGGCGACGCTGCTCGCCAACGGCAAGGTGCTCGTCACAGGGGGATACAACGACGTGGGCAGCCGGTACCTGGCGGCGTCGGAGCTGTACGATCCGGTCACGGGCACCTGGAGCCCCACCGGCTCCCTCACCACACCGCGCTACGTGCATACGGCGACGCGGCTCGACGACGGCAGGGTCCTTATCACAGGGGGATACAACACCAGCGCCTACCTCGCGTCGGCCGAGGTGTACGACCCGCCTACGGCTTTCTGAAGATACCCCAGGGCATACTGGTATTTTCGTATTTCCAGGATTTTCTGTTCTGAGGCAGAGTGCTCCTGGAGCATGACTCCAGGAGGGTGTCTCTTCATGAAGACCTATCGGAAGTTCGCGGCCCTGACCGTCTTGGGTGCCGCCGCCGCAGTCTCTGGCGTGGGATGTGGCGATGAGGCGGGAGGCGAGGGGGCGGCGGCACTGGCCACTGCCCAGGCGCCGCTCGCCTGTACCACCCGCATCGTGTACGGCGATGCGTGGATCCACCCCGGTCACCCGGATCAATTCGACATCGCGGACGGCCAGGTGACCTGGGATGGGACCTGCGTCAACGAGGGGTCCAACTCCTACGCGGTGCTCTCCAATGGGTGGAAGCCGTACTTCACCGGCAACAACGCGTGCGTGATGTCGTTCGACTCGGACTGCGCGGGAGCCCCCGCGTGCTCCACACGCGTCACCTATGGCCCGAAGTGGATCCACGCCAACCCGGGGACTTACGACGACACGGCCGGGCGCGTGTTCTGGGACCGCTCGTGCGTCAACGAAGGGGCCAACTCCTACGCGGCGCTCTCCAATGGGTGGAGGCCGTACTTCACCGGTTCCAATGGCTGTGCCATGACGTTCCGGTACACGGGCTGCGGAGGGCTCTACAAGAACCCGGTGTTCCCCAATGACTGCGCCGACCCGGGCGTCATCTTCGATGGGGGCAAGTACATCGCGGTGTGCACCTCGGGCGGCGCCGCCAATGGGTTCCCCATCCGGACGTCTTCGGACCTGGTGACCTGGACGCATGCGGGTTACATCTTCCCCTCGGGCAAGCGGCCCTCCTGGGCCTCCTCGGACTTCTGGGCTCCGGAGATCCACCGCGTGGGCTCGCGCTACATCGCCTACTACACGGCGCGCGCCACCAATGGCGTCCTCTCGATTGGCGCCGCCACCGCCACCAGTCCGCTCGGGCCCTTCACCGATCTGGGCCGCCCCCTGATTCAGGATGCGTCGATGGGGATGATCGACGCCACGTTCTTCACCGACACCGCGGGGACGAAGTTCCTGGTGTGGAAGGCGGACGGCAACGCGGTGGGGCAGAAGACGCCCATCTACGGCCAGGCGCTCTCGGCGGATGGCCTGTCGCTGGTGGGCACGCGGCAGACGCTCATCACCAATGATCGTTCCTGGGAGGGTGGGGTGGTCGAGGCGCCGTGGGTCGTGGCGAAGGACGGCTACTACTACCTCTTCTACAGCGGCAACGCCTATTACAACGGCACCTACGCCATCGGCGTGGCCCGCGCGACGAGCCCCCTGGGCCCGTACACCAAGGCCAGCGCTCCCATCCTCAAGACCGTGCCGGGCTGGGAAGGCCCTGGGCACGGCTCGGTCATCACCTCTCCCTCCGGGACCTCGGTGATGGTGTACCACGCGTGGAACAGCGCCCACACCGCGCGCGTGATGCTCGTGGATGCCATTGTCTGGAGCAACGGTTGGCCGTCCATGCCCGCCGCGCCGTCGGTGAGCTCGCGGCCGATGCCCTGAGCCATCCCCTCTGAGGTGTCACGCCGCGCCGGCCCTCGCGAGGCTCTCTGGCCACGCGAGGGCCTCCTGTGGTAGCCAGCCGGGAGCCACTTGACGCTCCGATGGCGGCACGGCCTCTCGCCGTGACCGTAGGGTGTCCTCGGGTGGCTTTGCTCGAATGGCGCCTCCCGAGCCTCGACCCTGTCGTTGCTGGAGGCCCCCATGCCCACATCCGAACTTCCCGTGCTGGAGTTCGTCCTCACGAACTACAAAAACTTCAACGCGCGCGCGACGCGCGATGCGCTCCTGTCGTACTGGGAGCACATCTCGGCCGGCGGCCGCATGTTCTGGAGCGTCGCGGGCGCGATGTCTTCCGCGCAGCTGGGCATCACCCTCGCGCCCGCCATCCGGGCGGGGTTGATTCACGGCATGTCCGTGACGGGGGCCAACCTGGAGGAGTCGCTCTTCCGGCTCGTCGCCCACAAGGCGTACCGCGACTTCCCCGAGTACCGGTACTTCACCAAGCAGGAAGACACGAAGATCCTCGAGCAGCGGATGCGGCGGGTCACCGACACGAGCATCCCCGAGGACGAGGCGTTCCGGGCCGTCGAGAAGATCGTCGTCCCGATGTGGAAGAACGCCTCCGCGCGGGGAGAGCGGCGCTTCTGGCACGAGTACTTCTACGAGTTCACCCAGGCGCTCGACCCCTCGGTGTACGAGGGGGACCCCGAGGCCTGCTGGTTGCTGGAGGCCGCGCGGCGCAAACTGCCCATCGTCGTGCCGGGCTATGAGGACTCGACGTTCGGGAACATCTTCGCGTCCTACGTGAAGACGGGCGACTGCAACGCGAGCATCGTCAAGTCGGGCATCGAGTACATGGCCGACTTCTATGACCGCTACGAAGAGCTCTCCGCGGGGCGCGGGGTCGGCTTCTTCCAGATTGGTGGTGGCATCGCCGGGGACTTCCCCATCTGCGTCGTGCCCTCGACGAAGTATGACTTGCAGAAGCCCGTGAAGCCCTGGGCCTACTTCTGCCAGATCAGCGACTCGACGACGTCCTATGGCTCGTACTCCGGCGCGACGCCCAATGAGAAGATCACCTGGGACAAGTTGACCGAGACGACGCCGATGTTCGTCATCGAGTCGGATGCCACCATCGTCGCGCCGCTGATTCTCAGCGCGTTGCTCGAGTGCAAGCGCCATCCGGAGGCTGCGAACGCACTCATCGCCAGGCATCGGGGATAGCGGTCACCCCGCGGAGGACACGCAGTCCTCTCGCCCCACATAGGGGCCATCCGCAGGCCGCTGCTTCAGCCCTCGCTCTTCACCGGCTTCCCAGCCGCCCTCTGCGCCGCGCGCCACCGCTGGGCAAGCCCTCTCACAACGGCCCATCCCACCCACCCCAGCGCGGCCAGGCCGGAGAGGCTTCCCACGGAGTCACCGATGCGCGTGTAGAGCGTGCGGACCTGTCCCACCGGCAGCTCCGCGCGCAGCACCCGCTCTGCCGCCGTGAAGTGGTCCAGCTCGCCATACACGCGCCCGTAGCCATCCACCGCCACCGATTGCCCCTGGTTGGCCTGCCGCAACATGCTGAACCCTTGCTCCACGGCACGGAAAACCGCCTGCCGCTTGTGTAGCGAGCTGATGCCTCGCCAGTCGCTCGCGGGCAGCAGGAGCAGCTCGAGTCCACGTGCCGTGGGGCCGGCGAAGTCCGCTGGGAAGTCCGCATCAAAGCAGATCGCCCCCCCCACGTTCCCCACGTCCGAGCCGCGCAGCACCGGCACCTCCGGGCTCCCAGGAATGGAGTGGTCCGCTTCCCAACCCGGTACCGGCCGGGCCTTCACGTAGCGCCAGGCCACGTTTCCCTCCGGTCCCACCAGGATGAGCTCGTTGCGCAACAGGCGCTCCGCCGAGGGCTCGAAGCTCGCCACCGCCATGCCGAGCCACACGCTCCGCTCGCGCGCCAGGGCGCTCCCCCGGGAGAGCAGGGCCGGCAGTTGCCCGGCCAGCACCACCGCGTTGCCCTCGGACCAGAGGATGAGCTTCGCCCCGCGTTCGGCCTCTCGCGCGGACAGGCGCAACAACTCCTCGTTCACCGCACCCGAGGCCTCGGCGAAGGCTCGCCAGTCCTCGTCTCCCCAGGCCCCTCCCTGGATGAGCCGGGACAGCCCCGCCTCACGTCCCGCGGCCACCTCTCCCGCCACCGTGATGCCCGCGACCCGCACGCGCTCGCCCACGCTCCCGGCCCCCGCGAGCCGCAGCGCGCCGAAAGCGAGGATGCTCCCAAGCATGCCCACGAACACCGCGGCCCCAGGCAGCAGGTGGCGCCCCGAGTCCCGGTGCTCGAAGGCCCAGTTGGCCACGGAGGCGAACCACACCAGGAGGAACGTCAGGCCCCAGAGGCCCGTCACCGACACGAGCTGCACCAGCACGGGCGCGCCCGCCTGGGTGTAGGCCAACGAGCCCCAGGTGCCGAACGGGTTGCCCAGACTGCTGAAGAACTCCATCCCCGTCATCGCCGCCGGCAGGAAGAGCGTCCCCGCGAAGGACGCCCGCGGTCCCACGATGAGCCGGTCCGCCAGGAACACCAGCGCCAGGAAGAAGGCGCCGCCCAAGGCCATCCCGAAATTGCCCGCGACGGACCCCGGGAACACCTCCCGGTTCACCAGGCCCGTGGCGAGGGTACTCATGCAGAGGATTCCGGCGAAGCCCACCCCCGGCCGCTGCTGTCGGACGAAGAAGAGCAGCAGGGCGCCCATCCCCCAGCCGGGGAGCAGCGACCCTCGCGAGTTCAAGAGCATCGACAGGCCCGTCCCGCCCACCAGGGCAAGCCAGGGCCAGAGCACCGGCACGCGCCGCGCGCCTTCTTCACCGCTCATCCCGCGTCTCCTTCTTCTTTTTCGAACGCTCCGTGTGCGCACGGCGCTGGAGCGTCTCCCGGGCCTCGTCGCACCAGCGGAGGTGCGCCTCCAGGCCCAGCAATCCCGCGCGAATGGACAAGTGCCAATAGGGCAGCTCCGGATGGTCCTCCCGTGAGCCGCGGACGTCCTCATCAATGAGCCGCAGCGCGGCCAGCAGCCCGATGGCCTCGGCCCGGCTGCGCTCCACGTGCACCAGCGAGGACTTCGGCCCTACGCGGGCGCCGAAAAAGAGCTTGAGCAGCAACTCGTTGCGCTCCACGTGGGGCACCACCGGCCGGCGCAACCACTCCGCGAGCACCCGCCGCCCTTTCGCCGTCACCCGGTACACCTTGCGCACCCGCCCTCCGGGCGAACGCTCCTCCCGGTCGAGCGCGGCCAGCCCCTCGGCCTCCATCCGCTCCAGTGCCGGGTACAGGTTGCCGTAGCTCTCCTGCCAGAAGTGCCCCACCGTCCGCGCGATGGCCTGGCGCAGGCCGTATCCGCTCATGGGCTCCCGGCACAGCATTCCCAGGATGGCGAACTGACAGGTGCTCTCTCTGGCCACGGTGACCTCCTCGCACACCGATATATCAGGCTGATATATCGGTGCGCCACCAGAGAGGGGGTCTGGTGGGGCAGGCCTCCCTGGCCGCGCGCTTCTCCCCGCAGCGTCAGGCTCGCGAGCAACCCACCTTCCGGTTTACGGGTTGGCCTGAAGTGAACTAGACACTGGGACAACCTCTGCCAATGGAGAGTTTCTCGTGCGCCATTCAGTGTTACTGATATTGACAGCCGCGCTTTCGTTGGTCGGCTGTGGTGGGGGACTTCTCAGCGGCGAAGTACCTTCAGGAACAGCGAGCGCCATCATGGGTGGAGCGGCGCCTGATTCCCAACTGAGAGTTGGCAGAAAGGGCAAGAAGGACCCCAAAGCCGATCCACCGTCTAGTCCTAAGCGCCGGACGGAACCCCTCACGCGCAGTGAAGCCCGCCAATTGGCACGGAAACTCGGATACACAGAGATTTCGGACCCGCCATTCAAGGCTCATGGGCAGCCCGTCTTCAAATCTGGAAACAAGTACATCACGCCAGACAAAGACGTGCACAAGGGCGGAACCTGGAAGATGTTCGATCACAAGGGTGAACGCTTGGGCACCTTCAATGACGACCTGACGCGAAAGGTCGGTAATTAGCATGGCAACCCAACCCATTCTCAAGTCATGGGAACACTTCTTCCCAGAAGTGCCGCCTGTGGGCTTTCTTCTTCGGAAGAAGCACCCCGAGCGATGGCTCCGCTTCCATACGCTTCCTGATGCGAAGCGTACCCCTGAAACTGCATCGGAGGTGGCGGAGGTTCTTCAGCGCATGGGTCAGATCAGCGGAGAAGTCTTCGAGCCCCGGGCCCAGGCCGCGCTTTGGATGACGACCTTCAATCAACTCCGTCCCTCGTTGCCGGAAGAACAAGGGGCTGACTTCAAGGCAATCACCCAGCCACCTCCCATCTGGGTAGACGCCTTACAAGACCATTTTGATGTTCAGCACATGGTTCTCTGGGTCCGCACCCAAGAGTGGAATTGGGAAGACGTAGCGTCCATCTTTCGCGATGTGTCGCTGGACCGGCTTGACTACGTGACAGCATTCTCGGTCCATACAGGAGCAGTGATCTGCCCGTACGATGGCGGCATCGACATATTCCTGTCGGACGCTCAGAAGCGCGCTGCCCTGAAAAGAAAGTTCAAGAGCTGGCTTCCCTGAGCCTGGACCTTCCCGATGCCGCTGAGCGCGTCGCCAGCACCACTCAGCGAGTTGTCGTGCGCCACCTCGATCGGGCATGGAGCGGCCTCTCACCGATGGGCCATCTGGGCAGGCGAACCTCCTGCTCATTGTAACGCGGATGGTTACAGGTGGGCGGGGGGAGTATCCATTCATGTTACAAAGCCAGGCTTGAGCGCCTTGGAGCACAAATGTGTATATCGCACTCCCCGCGAGGCCTTCATTTGTGCTATGTTTCTAGCGTCTCACTTGCCCCCTTGAGGAGCCTCATGAAGAAGACCCATGCGAAGAAGACCCGCTCGAAGAAGGCCAATCAATTCATCTCCGCGCTGGTGAAGGACAGCACCAAGGGCCCCATTGATATCTGTAAGATCTGTAGCTTCTGCATGGTCTGCAACCTTTGCCGGATCGGCAACAAGTAGGGCATTTCGGTTGCGGGTGCCATCGCCCGCCACAAGAGCGATGGCACTTGCGTTCTTCCGGGAGACGCGATCGAGGGCGTGATGAAAAAGGCAGCGAAGAAAAGGACCCCACGCGGGCAGCAAAACCTTCGGCCTCCAAGAAGGAAGAAGGTGTGCTCGCTGTCAGAGGCCCTGTCCTACCGCAACGAGAAGGTTCTCCGGCGTTTCCTGGACATCTATGCCGTCCCCGAAGCGGAGGCGCGTGAGCTCTTCCACGAAACGAAGAAGTGGCTGTGGCTTTGCGCACGCAGTATCGAAGCCCAGGGGCCTCGGTTGGCCGTGCAGGCCCCGCTGCTCATGATCGATGAGATGTGGCACACCTTCATGCAGTACACGCTGGATTACCAGCGCTACTGCCTGGACCGGTTGGGCATTTTCGTCCACCATCTGCCCGCGAACTCGAGCGACAAGCAGCGAGATCGCAAGCGCTATGAAGCCAACCCCGAGCGCTTCATGAAGCGGTACCAAGCCTCGTTGAAGCGGCAGTACGGCTTCATCTATGACGAGTTGGGGGAAGAGTTGGGGGAGGCGACCCTGCTCAAGTGGTATCAGGAATATCCCAAGCGGTATTCCCTCGAGTTTCTCGAGCGGCACCGCATCCCCTACACCCAGGAACAACACGCCTCGCAGCCCCCAGCGCTCCCAACCGCGGGCGCTCCCTCCATCGCGGCCTGAAGAAGTGGCGGGCCGCCGGGCAGCCAGCGCTGGTACCCGGCAGCCCCCTCCGAGGGGCACCCCACACCGCTCGGCCCACCTGTCCTACTCGGAGTACAGGGGCTCCTCCAACTTCAGGCGGCTGACCTGCATCGTGTGGTCCGATGGCTCGTCGCCAGAAGGGCGTCTGGCCAGGTAACCGTCCACGACCTTCAGCCCCGCAGGGGTGACAATCGTGGCCCAGATCTGGTCGATGTTGTAGCGGGATTCAGGATTCAAGGACCCCTCGCAACTGTTGGTCAGACAGAAGTGCCGGTAGATCGGCGAGGAGGTAATGGAATCCAACTGGCTGTTAAAGATCTGGTAGCCCGAGTCCTCCTGGAACACAGGAGTGTTGAAATCACCCGCGATGATGGCAGGAGTGCCCAGCGCGCTCATGTGATTCACGACGTCTTGCACGTTGGTGCGGCGGTGGTCGGGCGCGTAGATGCCACGGTTTTCGGCAACCGAATTGGAGATAAAGTGCACGTTGGCCAGCTTGACGTGGAACCCCCCTAGGTCGAGCGTGACGTAATGCCACCGGTGGTCCATGCCAGGGATAGGCCTGGAGTGTTGGATGCTCTGGTGCCGGTAGACTGGGAACTTGCTGAAGATCGCGTTGGCTCCTCCCGCTTGCATGGTGACGGGCGCCTCGTAGACGGCCGTCCTGAGCAACCCAATGTTCGGGCTTTGGCGCAGCCGGGTGACGGTGGTGTGGTCAGCCTCCTGCAGGGCGGCCACGTCCACGTCATTCTCATTCATGTGCGCCGCGAGGGCGTCGATCGTATCCCCACCCAATGCGAGCTTGCCATTTTGGACGTTGTACGTGGCGACCTTGAAGGTCTGCACGGAGATGAAGCTCTTGCGATAGCTGTAGGCCTTGTTCCCGTAGCTGGTGGTGGTCTCGGCGTAGAGAGAGACTTCCTGCTTCCAAGGCAGGAAGCCGGTGGGGCAGTTGAACTCCGGGAAGGAAAGGAAATTCACCTGAAGCGAAGTGGAGAGGGACGACTGAGAGTGAGACGCCGTGTTCTCGCTGCTCAAGGGGACGATCGTCTCATGGCGGTGCTCGGAGTCGTGCTGGTTGACCCGTCGCGCGGCGCAGAGGGTCTTCAGCTCCCCGCTGAGCTTGACGAACCGCACGCTCCCGGAAGACACCCCGGTCGCGGTGAAGACGACAGGGCGCTGAGCCTTGGGGAACAGGTACGCCGGCTGTGGGTCATTGCCAGGTTGGTAGCCCCAGGAACTGGGACCGGCCGTCACCTCACGGCCTGAACCGAGCCCCGAGGTCTGGATCGTCACTGAAACCGTAGGTGCATGACAGTCACTGGCCACGCACTTACCGAACTTGATGCCATCGCAGATGGACTCTCCGGGACACCCATTGGACGCGGTGCATTCCACGACCGTGCCATCCACGCACCTCGCGTGCGCTGGCACGGCGGCGCACAGCATGAGCGCGGCGGCGAGCACCCTCAGGCCGCTGCTCCATCCCTTATTCGCTTCTGTCATTGGAGGACTCCGACCGATGCCTCGTGAGGCACTTGCCCGCGGGCAGCTGCGGGACATCCGCAGCCCGGGGGGTCTGATAAAAGAGGGGCCCCGGCCCATTTCTTACCTGCCCCTGGAGTGAGGGAGGGACCGAGCCCTCCTTTGACTTGATGGCCACGGATGTGGGATGGGACCCCCATCTCCTTCCCGTTGATTGACGACAATGGCCGAACTCTCCGCGACCCTGCCTGACACCACCCCCTTGCCGGCCCCCGCGGCGCCGAAGCTCGTGGACGTGTCCAGCCTGACCTTGGAGGGGCTGGCGAAGTTCCTGACCGAGCAACTGGGCGAGCGGGCGTTTCGCGCGGGCCAGGTCTACCGCTGGCTGCACCAGCGCGGCGTCACCTCCTTCGAGGAGATGACGGACCTCTCCAAGGCGCTGCGCCAGAAGCTCCAGGAGCGCGCCGAGATTGTCCCCCTGGTGAAGGACCTGGAGCAGGTCTCCCGCGACGGCACCATCAAGTACCGCTTCAAGACGCGGGACGGGCGCTTCATCGAGTCCGTCTACATGCCCTCCGAGGACCGCAAGACGCTGTGCGTGTCCACCCAGGTGGGCTGCGCCATGAAGTGCTCCTTCTGCATGACGGGCACCCTGGGGCTCAAGCGCAACCTCACCGCGGGGGAGATTGTCGCACAGGTGCATACCGTGAACCGGGAGGTGCGGCAGCGTGAAGGGCTGGAGACCTACCGGCCGCTCTCCAACCTGGTCTTCATGGGCATGGGCGAGCCCCTGCACAACTTCGAGAACCTCAAGACGGCGCTCTCCATCCTCCAGTCCGAGAACGGCCCGAACTTCTCCCACCGCCACATCACCGTCTCCACGGTGGGGCTGGTGCCGATGATCGAGCGCTTCGGGCAGGAGACCGACGTCAAGCTCGCCATCTCGCTCAACGCCAGCACCGACGAGCAGCGCAACCAGACGATGCCCGTCAACCGCAAGTGGAACATCGAGGCCTTGCTGGAGGCCTGCCGCAAGTTCCCCCTGCGCCAGGGCCGGCGCATCACCTTCGAGTACGTGCTGCTCAAGGGCTTCAACGACAGCGACGAGGACGCCCACCGGCTCATCGCGCTGCTGCGGGGAATCCCGGCCAAGGTGAACCTGATTCCCTACAATGAGAACCCCGGGTTGGGGTTTCACACCACCGTCGAGGAGCGGGCGGAGCAGTTCCGCGCCATCCTCGCCGAGGGTCACATCGCGGCGTTCATTCGCCAGAACCGGGGCCGGGACATTGCCGGCGCCTGCGGGCAGCTTGCCAATCGCACCGGGCAGGATGCCGCGCAGTCGACGCAAGCACCCGAGCTTCCTTGACAATCCCGAGCGAGGGACGCTAATAGCGCCCCTCCTACAATTTTCAGTTGGCTGCTCTGTTCACTGGAGTTCAAAGCAATGGCCGTCGTCCTCCGTCTCGCCCGCGCGGGCGCCAAGAAGAAGCCGTACTACCATGTGGTCGCCACCGATTCCCGCAATCCCCGGGACGGTAAGTTCATCGAGGCCGTGGGGGCCTACGATCCGAACGAGAGCCCCCCGAAGGTGCTCTTCGACCAGGAGCGGCTCCAGTACTGGCTGAAGACGGGCGCGCTGCCCTCCGAGACCGTGGCCGACCTCATCAAGGTCGCCGCCAAGAACGCTCCTCCGGCGGCCTAAGCCGTCCCCGTCTGAGTGGACGTGGAGCAACTCGTTACGTATCTGGCGCGGGCCCTGGTCGATCAACCGGACCAGGTCGGCCTGCGTGTGTCCGAGGTGGATGGCGCCCGGCTCTTCGAGCTGAAGGTGGCCCCCGAGGACGTGGGCAAGGTCATCGGCCGTGATGGGCGCACCGTGAACGCTCTCCGGACGCTGCTGGGGGCCGCGGCCCACAAGCAGGGACAGAAGGCCCGCCTCGAAATCCTCGATGACCGGCGTGCGGCGCCCGCACCGCCGGCCCCTCCGGGCCCTGACGCCCCGTGACGCCCCGGCCCTTGTTGGAGCTCGGCTATGTGGCCCGGGCCCACGGCATCCAGGGTGAGATCGCCATCCGTACGTTCGATGCGGCCTCGGAGTCGCTCGATGTGGTCGAGCGGCTCTCGGTCCGCACCCGGGCGGGCGAGGAGCGGGTGCTGCGCATCGAGGATGTGCGGCCCACCCCCAAGGAGAACATCGTCGCCTTGGAAGGGGTGGACTCGCGCGAGGCGGCCGAGGCGCTCGTGGGCGCCGCGGTCTTCGTCTACCGCGAGGACTTGGAGCCTCCGGAGGAAGGGCAGTTCTTCCAGGGAGACCTCGTGGGGCTCACCGCCGTGGACGAGTCCGGCCAGGTGCTGGGCCAGGTGGCGGAGATCTGGAACACGGGTGAGGTGCCCAACCTCGTCATCCGGGGCGAGGGGAAGCCAGAGATCATCGTCCCGTTCGCCGATGAGTTCGTCCCCACCGTGGATGTGCCCAACGGCAGGATTGTCGTCCGGCCCCTGGAGTACGAGGACGGCCGCTGATGTACCCGGTGGAGGTCCTCACGCTCTTTCCGGAGATGGTGTCCGGTTACGTGGGGCAGAGCATCCTGGGCAAGGCCCAGGAGCGGGGAAAGCTGTCCGTCACCGCCACGGACATCCGCGAGTACGCCGAGGGCAAGCACCGCGTGACGGACGACACCCCGTACGGGGGCGGCGCCGGCATGGTGATGAAGGTGGAGCCGCTGGTGGCGGCCATCGAGGCGGCGCGGGCCCGGCACCCCGGGGCGAAGGTGCTGCTCATGAGCCCCCGGGGGCCCACGTTCACCCAGGCCCGGGCCCGGGAGCTGGTGGCCCACACGCCGGGCCTCATCCTCGTCTGTGGCCGCTACGAGGGCGTGGACGAGCGCGTGATGCCCTTCCTCGACGGGGAGCTGTCCCTGGGGGACTTCATCCTCACGGGCGGGGAGGTGGCGGCCCTGGCGGTGGTGGACGCCGTGGCGCGGCTGCTCCCTGGGGTGCTGGGCAACCAGGCGTCCCACGTGAGCGAGAGCTTCGAGGAGGGGCTGCTGGAGCACCCCCAGTACACCCGGCCGCCTGCGTTCCGGGGGGCGGAGGTGCCCGCGGTGCTCCAGTCGGGGGACCACGCCCGGATCGCCCGCTGGCGGCGCTGGAAGGCGCTGCACCTGACCCAGGAGCGCCGGGCGGACCTCTTTTCCCGCGTGGAGCTGGGGCTGGCCGACCGCAAGCTGCTCGGCCTGCGGGAGGAAGACTTGTAGTGTCGGCGGGGGTTTGGCGGCCTGAGCTGATCTCCGGGCTTGTCGGACCCGCTGCTCTCTGCTAGTAGGCGCCCCTCTTACTTTTTTGTTCGTACTACTCTCTGAGGTCGTCATGCGTCGCAGCGCCATCGAGCACGTCGAGTCCAAGTTTCTCCGCAAGGACGTGGCGGTTTTCCGGACCGGGGACTCGGTCCGGGTCCACTGGAAGGTCAAGGAAGGCGAGAAGGAGCGCGTGCAGGCCTTCGAGGGCGTCGTCATCCGGAAGAAGAAGGGCAACAACCGCTCCAGCTTCACCGTGCGCAAGGTCTCCTTCGGCGTCGGCGTGGAGCGCATCTTCCCGCTGCACAGCCCCCGCTATGAGCGCATCGAGGTTCTCTCGCGCGGCAGCGTGAACCGCAACCGTCTCTTCTACCTCCGCGCCCTCAAGGGCAAGGCGTCCCGCGTGGACGTCCAGGAGGAGAAGATGGGCGACAAGAAGGCCCCCAAGGCTGCTGCCAAGGCCTAGTCTCCGAAGCCGGGCGCCCGCCCCGCTTTTCCAAAAAGGAGTGCCCATTCCTGGGCACTCCTTTTTTCGTTCGCGCTACCATGGGGGCGTATGCATTTTGTCGAGGTCGCCGTCCAGAACGTGCGGGGTTTTTCGGCCCAGGGGCGCTTCGCGCTCAAGGCGGGCTACCTCGTCCTGAAGCCGCCCACCGTTGATGTGAGCCCGCTTGCGGGGCTCGCCCTGGCGCTCTTCTATGCCGACGGGCGGGGCGGGGATGCGAGCTTCGCGGCTTCGAGCGAGAAGCCGGGCAAGGCGGCCTTCACCTTCGTGGGGCAGGATGCGCAGACGTACCGGCTCCTGCGAGAGCTGGGCGGCTCCGGCACGCTGCACCGGCAGACCGCCCCGGGGCAGCCGCCGGAGCTGGTGAGCCAGGACTCGGCGGAGATCGGCCAGTTCCTCCGCGCGCAGGCGGGGATGCCGTCGCGCACCACCCTGGAGCAGGTGTACTGCCTGTTGCCGGGGCATTTGCCCTCGCGCAGGCCGCGGCTGAGGACCTCCCGGCCTGACCTGAAGCGGCCCTCGGTGACGTCGGGCTCCGCGCTGGCGAGCAATCAGGCCGTGACGCCCGCGGAGGACATCCCCGCGGCCGAGGCGCGGGTGCGCGAGCTGGAGAAGGAGATGGTGCGCTCGCGCGAGGTCGACGAGCTGCAGTTCAAGCTCGACGGGCTGAACTCGCAGCTCTTCGAGACGGAGCGGAGGCTCAACAGCACCGAGGGGCTCAAGGTGGCCGTGCGGGATGCGGAGGCCGCGTGGAACGCCGCCCCCACGCCCGAGACGCTGGGGCTGCCCGCGGACATCGCCACGCGCGTGGAGCGCTACCCCAAGGCGCTGTCCCGGCGGGACGATGCACTGAACCGGCTGGCGGCCGAGCGGGAGCAGGAGGCGCAGTCCATTCCCGTGGCGGTAGAGCCCCTGACGGCCAACGGGCAGTTCTGGGCGGGCCTGGGCGGGGGCACGCTGCTCTTGGTGCTGGGCATCGTGCTGGGCTCGGTGCTGGACAGCGCCTGGCGGTACCTGGTGCTGCTGGACATCCCGGCGTTTGGCTGGGCGGCCATGCTGGCCCTGCGCTACGTGGACGACCTGTCGAGGACCACGGACGTGGGCCGCAAGGACGTCATGTTCGCCGCGCGGGAGAAGAAGATCCTCGATGATTTCGAGGCCGAGTCCGCGCACGTGCGCAAGGCGCTCAAGGTGCTCGAGCTGGAGGATCCCGCGGACATCCCCGCCGTGTTCGAGCGCAAGGGGCTGCTGGAGCAGCGGCTGCTGGAGCTGCGCGACCAGCTCGCCGCCATGGAGGCCTCGCCGGAGTTCGTCGCGGCGGGCGAGCAGCGCGAAGACATCAAGCGGCAGATCGACGAGGTCAGCGCGCAGATCGCCAAGATTGGCACCTACGTGCGCGACGTGCGCGACGTGGAGCGGGAGATCTCCCGGACGAGGGAGTCCATCGCGCTCGCGAAGGCGCCGCCCCCCGCGGCCTTCGGGGGAGGCCCCGCGGAGCCCCTGGAGGATCCCTCGCCGGTGTTGCTGGCGCAGGCGGCGGACCTGCTGGCCTCGGATCTCTCCTCGGTGCAGGGCCAGCTCAAGGACCGCTGCCTCCAGTACTTCACCGCCCTCACGGACCGGCGCTACCAGAGCATCGACTGGGACCATGAGGGCCGGGGGTACGTGTTCTCCCAGGGGCGGCATGTGCCCGTGGGCGAGCTGCTGCCCAAGGACCTGGACCTGTACTACCTGGCCCTGCGCCTCACGGTGGTGGAGAAGGCGAGCGCCCGGGTGAAGTACCCGTTCCTCCTGGAGCACCCGTTCCAGGGCGTGGAAGAGATGAAGCTGCAGCTGCTGGGGCGGATGCTCAAGCACCTGGGCACGCTGACGCAGGTGCTGCACGTGACGGCGCACCCAGGCTTCGCCCAGCTGTCAGACTCGACGGTCAATCTCTGAGGGCAGGTGAACGTGGGGAGGGGTGGATGGGGCAGGCGGCAGGGGTGGACCGGCGGGCGTATGGGAACGAGGCCGAGGCGATGGCGGCGCGCTTCCTGGAGGACCAGGGCTATCGCATCCGCGCGCGGAACTTCCGGTGCCGCTATGGCGAGCTGGACGTGGTGGCCGAGCAGGGGGACACCGTTTGCTTCGTGGAGGTCCGGATGCGCTCCTCGGCGGTCTGGGGAGACCCCTCGCACACCGTCTCCTTCTCCAAGCAGCGCCGCGTGGTGAAGGCCGCGCTGCACTATCTCTTCGCGCATGAGCTGCGAGACCGGATGATGCGCTTCGACGTCATCTCGGTGGTGGGCCACGGCGGGCAGGCGCGCGTCGAGCACCTGCCCAATGCTTTCGATGCGGGGATGTGAGACCGATGCCTGGGACGCTCTACCTTGTCGCCACCCCGATCGGGAACCTGGGGGACATCACCTCCCGGGCCCTGGACGTCCTGAAGAAGGTGGCCTTCGTCGCGTGTGAGGACACGCGCCACTCCCGCATCCTGCTGGAGCACTTCGGCCTGGCCCCGGAGACGGTGAGCCTGCCCGCCTTCGCCGAGGGCCAGCGTGCGGGCCGGCTCCTGGACCGCATGGAGGCGGGGGAGGACTGCGCCCTCATCACCGATGCGGGCAGTCCCGGCATCAGTGATCCCGGCGAGAAGCTGGTGTCCGAGGCCCTGGAGCGGGGCATTCAAGTGGTCCCGGTGCCCGGGCCTGCGGCCCTCATCGCCGCCCTGAGTGCGTCCGGACTGCCCACGGGCCGCTTCCACTTCCTGGGTTTCCTGCCGCGCAAGGGGCCCGAGCGCCGGACCATGCTGGAGGAGGTGTCCCTGCTGTCCGCCACGCTGGTGCTCTATGAGTCCCCCCGGCGGCTGGGCGAGACACTGGTGGACCTGCAGGAGGCCTGGGGCGACCGGCGGGCGTGCGTGGCCCGGGAGCTGACCAAGCTGCATGAGGAGTTCGTGCGCGGCCCGCTGTCTGAGCTGGCCTCCCGCTATGGCGCGGAGGAGCCCCGGGGCGAGGTGGTGGTGCTGGTGGAGGGGCGCACCGGCGAGCGCCGCTGGTCCGAGGAGGAGCTGCGGCGAGCGCTGGAGGAGGGGCTGGAGCGCGGCGAGAAGCTCAAGGCGCTGAGCACCGAGCTGGCCCGCCGCGCGGGCTGGTCTGGACAGGACGTCTACCGCCTGGGGCTGAGCCTCAAGCGGTAGGGCTCAGAAGGCGAAGGTCGCCGACAGCTCCAGGCGGAACGTCTTGCTCTCGGTGGCCCGGAAGCGGCGGGACGGCAGGTCCGTGCGGTAATCGAACGAGGGGTTGAGCTCCTCGTTGGGGATTTCCTCCTTGTTTTCGCCCACCGTGGGAGAGATGTCGATCCGGCCGTTGTTGTTGAGGTCCTTGCCGAGGTCCTCGTCAGTGAGCGTGTGGTTCGTGTTGTAGAGGAAGGTGCCGGTGGCGCGCAGCCGGAAGGCCTCGCCGGCGCTTGCCGTGGCGCCGATCATGCCACCCACTTGGAAGTAGTCCTGGCTGACCAGCAGCTTGTGCAGGGCGGAGCTCAGCTCGTTGTAGTAGCGGCCCCGGGACACGTAGGTGCCGATGGTGCGCAGGTCGAGCGAGAACTGCTGGTTCTTGTTCTTGTTGTTGTAGGTGGCGATCTCCGTGCCGAACACGAAGCCCGCCATGCTGGGCGCCTTGATGCCCGTCTCCTTGCGGTTCCAGTCCTTCGAGCCGCAGTTCTTGGGCGTGCCCAGGGTGGGCGACGAAGAACCGTCTTCGGTCCTGTTGAAGCAGTTGGAGTAGATGCCTGGGCCGGTCACCGGCAGGGTGTAGTGGACCCGGAAGTAGGGCTCCGCGACGCCGAGCTTCCGCGAGAAGGACGTGTAGAAGGTGTACTTGTGAACGCGGTCGCCCACGTTGCCCCGCTCTTCCGTGGCCTCGGTGTTGTCCTGGCTGGGATCTCTCAGCTTGGCGGTGGGCGCCTCGTAGTCGATGCCGAGGATCCACGTGGGCTTCGTGTCGTCGTCCGCCTGGTTGAAGAAGGCGTAGGCCAGACCGAAGCGCATGTTGCCCAGGCCGCCGCGCTTGCTCGTGGACGGCACGGTGAACAGACCTTGTGCTCCGCTGCCAGTCTCTGAGCACCTTTCGACCAGACTAGTCTCAGGGTTGACGGTAGTGATTTCGGTGCCATCCGGCCTGATGCAGTTGTTGGGGATGGTGGAGTTCTCGTCCGATGTCCCGGAGACGTAGCCGTAGCTGTCGTTCTGCTGGAGGATGAGCGGCAGCCCGAAGGAGAACTCCAGGTCCTTGTAGATGCCGACGGCCAGGTCGATGTTCAGGCGCGAGTCGACGCCCTTGAACCAGACCTCCGAGGCCTCGATGCGCCCGTTCTCTCCGAGAGGATCGAGCTGCTCACGGGTGATCTTCGCCCGGGTCTGCGTGCGCTCGAAGCCGACGTCGATGAACAGATCGAACGGATCGTTCTCCTCGAACGAGGAGGCGATGCGGGTGATTTCCGCTGCGTTGGCTGCCAGTGGTGCGCCCAGCGTCAGCGCAGCGAGAACGGCGCGAAGCCTGTACATCCGACCTCCGAAGAGCCTCTGTCGCTCCCAGGGCCCGCGGATGGTGGCAACCGGCCTCTGGCCTGCTGCCGACGGTGGCCTAACCCCTGAGAACTCTTGAGAAATTGGCGGCGACGCTAGCCGCCATGCCCAGGGGTGTCAAGAAATGGGTGCGCCTCAGGGGCTGTTGCCGGCCACGGAGGGCGCCAGCAGCGAATCCATCCGGCGGATCTCCGCCTCCAGCGCGCCGCGCTGGGCCGCGGGCAGCGAGCGCCGGAAGGTGCGGTGGCTGTCGAAGGGATCGATGACGCGGTCATCCTGCGTCATGAGCTGGTAGTGCAGGTGGGGCGCGAAGGAGCGGCCGCTGTTGCCGCTGGCGGCGATCACCTGGCCCGTGGAGAACCGGCTGCCCGGGGTGAGCCCGCGCGACAGCTCGGAGAGGTGCAGGAACAGGGCCCGGCGCCGCTTGCCGCCCAGCTCCTCCAGTTCCACGCAGTTGCCGTTGGAGCCGAAGTTCCAGTTCTTGCGCTTGACGACGCCCGCGAAGGGGGCCTTCACCGGGGTGCCCACGGCGGCCTTGAAGTCCACGCCCTTGTGCCGGCGGCCATCGCGCAGCAGCGAGGTGATCTGCTCGTAGTCGTCCAGCGGCGAGTGCTCCAGGCGCATCTCCATCTCGTCGCCGGAGGGCAGGTAATAGCGCGGGTTGGAGTCACCCGAGGCCTGGAAGCGGTAGGCGCGGTGCGTCTGGCCCGTCTTGTTGCTGGCGAAGCGCACGGCGTGCACGAGCGGCTCCTCGCCGGGGCGCGTCTGGTACAGCACGTCCAGCGTGTCGCCGCGGAGGATCTCGTTGGGCACCTGCACCCACCAGACGAGGCTGCGCGTCACCACCTGGGCCAGCGCGGGGCCCACGGAGGGGTCCGTGGCCTGGACGAGCGCCGTCTCCAGGGGGCCCTCGATCTTCACGGAGGCGCGTGACAGCCCGGCGGCGGTCAACGGGTCCGTGGGGACCACGGGGGTGGTGGGGACCACCACGACGGGCGGGGCCGCGGGCAGGGCGGCGGCTGCAGTGGCCTCGGGCTCGCTGGAGGCGGGGCGCTGTTTCCACCACCAGACTCCCCCCGCGGCGGCACCGAGAATCATCGAAATGGTGACCACCGAGCCCAGGCGATTGCGCTTGGGGGGGGTTCCGAGAGTGGGAAGAGACGGCCGCATGCAAGCTCCCTGTGTCGAGCAGTTCCGCCGGGCCCAAACCGCCGCCCGCGCGGCGATATTTCGCCCCGCCTATTCGTCGGGACCGTCGTCCTTGCTGGCCCCTTCGTCCTTGCCCTCCGGGGCCGTGTCCCGGAGGCCGAACTCCTTCATCTTCGTTTGAAGGGACTTCCGGCTGATCTGAAGCAGCTTGGCTGCCCGGGTGACGTTTCCACCGGTCTCTTCCAGGGCCTTGGTGATGAGGTCCTTCTCGAGCTCCGCGGCCTTCATGCGGATGATGTCCTTGAGACCGGTCTCTCCCGTATGGGCCTCCATGGCGGGGGGGCCAGCGGGCGAGAGGGCGGGGGAGGTGTCGCCTTGACGAACGGGCTCCGGCAGGTCCTTGACGGTGATGAGGGGCCCGTCGGCGAAGAGCAGCACCCGCTCGATGAGGTTCTCCAGCTCGCGGATGTTGCCGGGCCAGGCGTAGGTTTGCAGCAGCGTCAGGGCATCGTCGGTGATGCCCTCGATGCGCTTGTTGAGGCGGCGGTTGTACTTCTCGACGAAGTGCCGCGCGAGCATGGGGATGTCGCTGCGGCGCTCCCGGAGCGCGGGCAGGACGATGGGCACCACGGCGAGCCGGTAGTACAGATCCTTGCGGAAGCGCCCGCTCTCGATTTGCGCCTGGAGGTCCTGGTTGGTGGCGGCGATGAGGCGCACATCCACGCGCGTCGTCTTGATGCCGCCCACGCGCTCGAATTCGCCCTCCTGGAGGGCGCGCAGCAGCTTCACCTGCATCTCGACGGGGATCTCGCCGATCTCGTCCAGGAAGAGGCTGCCACCGTCGGCCAGCTCGAAGCGGCCGGGCTTGGAGGTGACGGCGCCGGTGAAGGCGCCGCGCTCGTAGCCGAACAGCTCGGACTCGATGAGGTTGTGGGGGATGGCCGCGCAGTTGATCTTGATGAAGGGCTTGTCCCGGCGGCTGGAGGCGCCGTGCAGGGCGGTGGCGATGAGCTCCTTGCCCGTGCCGCTCTCGCCGGTGATGAGCACCGTGGAGGGCGTGTCCGCCACCTTGTCGATGATCTTGTAGACGTCCTGGATGAGCGGGGACTCGCCGATGATGGCGGTGCGCGCCTTGATGTCCGGACGCACGGAGTGCCGGGCGCTCTCGTGGGCCTTGGAGGCCTTGGCGATGACGGCGGACAGCTCCGACTGCTCGAAGGGCTTGGTGATGTAGTCGAACGCGCCGGCCTTGATGGCCTCCACGGCGGAGTCCACCGTGCCGTGGGCGGTGATGATGATGACGGGCACGTCCGGGTTGGCGGCGTTGACGCCCCGCAGGACGTCCATGCCGCCCACCTTGGGCATCACCAGGTCCGTCACCACGATGTCGGCGCCGTTCTTGTGGAACTCGGCGAGCCCCTGCTCACCGTTCTCGGCCACGGTGACGTCGTAGCCTTCCCGCCGCAACATGGCGGCCAGCACCTTGCGCAGATTCGCTTCGTCGTCGAGGACCAGGACCTTGGTCATGCGGTAGGGGCAGTGGGGGCGGAGGGGGGCAGGGGACCATGCGGCCCGCTGGGCCGACCGTCAAGCAAAACAGTGCCCCGCTGCCTTCCTGCTTCAGGGTGGTGAACGTCCCGCGTAGAGTCCCGCGCCCGCTTGACTGCTCCTGCTCCGCACCCTCCGCCGGCCCCCGGGCCTTCCCCCTCTACCCCCAAGTCCACTGGCGCCGGGAGTGGCCGGGGGGCCATGCTCGTCGCCGCGGGGATTCTCGCCTCGCGGTTGATGGGGTTGGTGCGAGAGCGCGTCTTCGCCCATTACCTCGGCAACGCGGCCGCGGCGGCCGTGTTCAAGGCCGCGCTGCGCATCCCCAACTTCCTGCAGAACCTGTTCGGCGAGGGGGTGCTCTCGGGCTCCTTCATCCCCGTGTATGCGCAGTTGCTGGGGCGCAAGGACCACGAGGAGGCGGACCGGGTCGCGGGGGCCGTGTTCGGGCTGATGGCGCTCGCCACCAGCATCATGGTGGCGCTGGGCATGCTGGCCACGCCCCTGTTCGTGGACGTCATCGCGCCCGGCTTCGAGGGGGAGTCGCGGGAGCTGGCCATCCGGCTGGTCCGCATCGTCTTCCCCGGCACGGGCCTGCTGGTGCTGTCCGCGTGGTGCCTGGGCATCCTCAACAGCCACCGCCGCTTCCTGCTGTCCTACCTGGCCCCGGTGGTGTGGAACCTCGTCATCATCGCCGCGCTGGTGCTGGCGGGGGGCCGGATGGGGGAGGCGCGCCTGGTGGAGGTGCTCTCCTACGCGGTGGTGCTGGGCGGGCTGCTCCAGTTCGGGGTGCAGGTGCCCTCGGTGCTGCGGCTGCTGGGGCGCTTCCGGCCCTCGCTCTCCGTGGCGAACGCTTCGGTGCGCCAGGTGCTGCGCAGCTTCATGACGGTGGTGATTGGCCGGGGCGTGGTGCAGATCAGCGCCTACGTGGACACGGCCATCGCGTCCCTGCTGTCCGAGCGGGCCCTCTCCTCGCTCTTCTACGCGCAGACCCTTTACCTCATCCCGGTGAGCCTCTTCGGCATGGCGGTGTCGGCGGCGGAGCTGCCCGAGATGGCCCGCGCCACGGGCGGGGCCACCGAGGAGGTGAACGCGAAGCTGCGCGAGCGCATCGAGGCGGGGGCCCGGCGCGTGGCCTTCTTCGTGGTGCCCTCGGCGGCCGCGTTCCTCTTCATCGGGGATGTGGTGAGCGCGGCGCTCCTGCAGACGGGCCGCTTCACGGCCGCGGACTCGCGCTACGTCTGGTACCTGCTGATGGGCTCCGCCGTGGGGTTGGTGTCCGGCACGGTGGGGCGGCTCTATTCCTCCACCTATTACGCGCTGAAGGACCCGGGGACGCCGCTGCGCTTCGCCGTGGTGCGGGTCTCCCTGGGGGCGGCGCTGGCCTGGGGCGTGGGCCTGCACCTGGCCCCCTGGCTCGGCCTGCCCCGGCACCTGAGCGCCGCCTTCATCACCGTGGCCAGCGGGCTGGTGGCCTGGCTGGAGGCCTTCCTGCTGCGCCGCAAGCTCGTCCGGGTTCTGGGAGGGTCCGTGGGGCCTCCGCCCGGGGTACTCCCCAAGCTGTGGATGTGTGCCCTCGCGGCGGGCGGGGTGGGGTTGGGCGTGAAGTGGGCCCTGTTCCAGGGGTTGGGGCCCATGCCGGGGGTGTCGGAGGAGTGGGGCGGCGGGTGGCTGGTGCCGCCCGCGTTGCACCCGGTGGCCACCTTTCTGGCCGTGGTATTGCCCTTTGGCGCCACCTACTTCGCTCTCACGGGGGCGCTCGGCTTCCCCCAGGCTCAGGCCGTCTTCCGGCGGGCGAAAAGGCTGTTGGGCCGGTAGCGGGCAGGGGCCAGGCAGCCGATTGCATGGAATGCAAAGGGCACCGCACTGCGTTCAAAAAGGACGCAGTGTGCGCAAAAGGACGCAAGCGTCTTCCGTCCCAGCTTGGGCTGTGTGTAGAGTGCGCCGCCTTTTTCAGGACCCGGTGTTTGCCTGAACCCTGGGCAGGATTTCCTTCAGGAAGGTCTCGGCAGTGAGCGACGAGAAAAGCGGTTCTGGTGGAGCCGGTGGATTTGGCCCGAAGAAGCCAAAGGCCACCTTCGGCGACGTGATGCTCGGTATTCCCTCTGGCCGCAGCGGCGAGCGAGAGGGCAAGGGGAGCGATCGCCCCAACGACAAGGGCCGAGGCCCTGGCCGTGGGGGCGGCGAGCGCGATGCGCGTCCGAAGCCCGAGGGTGAGGCGGGTGGCGCGTCCACCTCCGCCCCTCGCGAGGATCGCCGTCCCCGGGGCGGCGGTGGCGGCGAGCGCCGCGGCGGCGGTGCCGGTGGGGGCGAGCGCAAGCAGGGCCCCATGGTGGTGGTGAAGCGCGCCTCGGGGGTCATCGAGACGCGCGGCCCCTCCAGCGAGCAGGCCCCCTCCGAGGTGGGTGAGGCCCCCGCGGCCCCGGCCGCCGAGGCGTCCGCCGCGCCGGTGCCCACGCCCCGTCCCGTGCCCGCGCCGTCCAGCGCGCTCTACGAGGAGGTGCCCGAGAACGAGTCCTTCGCGGAGATGTTCGAGGCGCAGGTGAAGGAGGGCGGAGTGCCCGCCCGCCGCAGCGTGCGCATCGGTGAGAAGGTCACCGGGAAGATCTTCCAGCTGGGCGCGGACACCGCGTTCGTGTCGCTCGATGGCGTCAAGAGCGAGGCGATGATCGAGCTGCGCGAGCTGAAGGACGACGAGGGCATCCTGCGCTACGGCGTGGGCGACCCGATCGAGGCGCACGTCATCGAGGCGGGCGCCCGTGGCGTGCTGCTGAGCCGCACGCTGGCCAAGGGCAGCGCCTCCATGGCCATGCTGGCCGAGGCCCGCGCCTCGGGCATGCCCGTGGAGGGCATGGTGCTGAGCGTGAACAAGGGCGGCGTGGAGGTCGCCATCGGCGATGTGCGCGCCTTCTGCCCCATCAGCCAGCTCGACCTGCGCTTCGTGGAGAAGCCGGACCAGTTCATCGGCGAGAAGCTGACCTTCCGGGTCACCGAGGTCCGCGAGCGCAACGTGGTGCTCTCGCGCCGCGCCCTCCTGGAGGAGGAGCAGCGCAAGCAGGCCGAGCAGACGCGCAAGACGCTCGCCGAGGGCAAGGTGATCAAGGGCAAGATCACCGGCGTGCGCGACTTCGGCGCCTTCGTGGACGTGGGCGGCGTGGAGGGGATGATTCCCGTCTCCGAGATGTCCTACCAGCGCGTGGGCCACCCGAACGACGTGGTGAAGGTCGGCGACGAGGTGGAGGTGGAGATCCTCCGCATGGAGGCGGGTCAGCCGAACTCGCCCGACAAGGCGAAGCAGAAGGAGCGCATCACGCTCTCGCTGCGCGCCCGCCAGGAGGACCCCTTCAAGGTGGCGCTGGCCGAGCTGAAGGAAGGCGACCGGCTTCAGGGCAAGGTCGTCCGGCTGCAGCAGTTCGGTGCCTTCGTGGAGCTGCGCCCGGGCGTGGATGGCCTGGTGCACATCTCCGCGCTCTCCGACCGCCGCATCGCGCACCCGCGCGACGTGGTGCAGGTGGGCGAGACCATCTGGGTGACGATCGAGAAGATCGATCCGAACGAGAAGCGCATCGGCCTGCGGAAGATCTCCGAGGAGGAGGCGCAGCGCCCCGCCGAGGAGCGCACGGCGGCCCCCGCCGCGGCGAAGCCTGCCGAGCCCGCGGCCCCGCGCCCGAAGGTGGGCCAGGTGGTCACCGGCAAGGTGGACCGCATCGAGCCGTACGGCGTCTTCCTGGCCTTCCCGGGCGGCAAGGGGCTGATTCCCGCCGCCGAGACGGGCACGGACCGGGGCACGGACCTGCGCAAGCACTTCTCGCTGGGCCAGGAGGTGAAGGTGGCCATCCTGGACATCGATGCGTCCGGGAAGATCCGCCTGTCGATCACCGCCGCCGAGCGGGCCGAGGAGCGCGCGGAGCTGGATGCGTGGCAGAAGAGCCAGAAGCCGAGCGGTGCCGGCGGCAAGGGCTTCGGAACGCTCGCCGACCTGCTGAAGAACCGGAAGGCCTGAGGCGGGGCCTCCGAGGGAAAAAGGTGTTGACGCTCAGGTGGGGGGGCGGTACTTAGCCTCCCACTTCGCCGCGGGGTGGAGCAGCCTGGTAGCTCGTCGGGCTCATAACCCGAAGGTCGCAGGTTCAAATCCTGCCCCCGCAACTCGTAAGTCCGGGGGCTCTTCCGGGATGACTGGAAGAGCCCCAGGTGTTTCAAGGCAGCGCATCAACTTCATATCGCGGGGTGGAGCAGCCTGGTAGCTCGTCGGGCTCATAACCCGAAGGTCGCAGGTTCAAATCCTGCCCCCGCAACCATCGAAGTCGAACGGAAACCCCGGCCCTCAAGGCTGGGGTTTTTTGTTTTGGGCGCTACGGGCCGTTCGAGGAGCGCTTCTGCGCCTCGGAGGGCTCCCGGTCCCGGTGCGCGTCCAGGTAGGCCCCGAAGCCCGCCTTGGACTGGATGCGGAACGGGGCAATGCGCGCGAGGGCCTCGGGGCCGAAGGCGTACTGCTCGCAGACGAGGCTCGCGCGCAGGGCGCCTTCCGGGCCGCCCGTGAACGGTTGCACTTCGTGCTGAAGGTCTCCCCGGAAGTGCACGAGCAGGCCGCTCCGGGGCCGGACCTGTCCCAGGGGTTGGTTGTCGCGCAGCAGCCGCAGCGCGCCCCCCTGGATGCCCGGGGGAACCTGGAGGTAGAGCACGCTCACGTGTTCGGGCACGGCATCCGCGACGCCGCTGGGCTCCTGGAGCGTGGCGTCGATGTGCCGGCCCACGCCCTTGCCCGCCTCCAGCAGCAGCAGGTTGACGTAGAAGGCACTGGGCCGGAGCCGCTCCGGGCGAGGGCCGAAGAGCCGCTCCCGCCAGGGCAGCAGCCCGCGCGCCGTCGTGGAGGAGGTCACCAGCGCCAGGTACTCCGAGAGGAAAGGGAAGCGCTCCTCCAGGGTGGCCCGGCCCGCCTCGGTGAAGATGAAGGCGAAGCCCCGGCTGGCCTGGAACGTCCCCATCAACGGGCTGCGCGCCACGAAGCGTGAGCGGAGCAGGGCCTCCCGGAGGGCTTCCAGCGAAGGGCCGGGCAGGGCGTTCCGGTGGGTGACGTACTCGCTCACGCCTGCGAGCGTACCGGCTCCGGGTGCAAAGGGGCACACCCCCGGAGGCGGAAGCGCTCGCCTGCTGGGCCGATCAGGGCACGGGACGGCCGCTGCTGGCCTGGACCATGCGCGTGGCCCGCTCCATCAACTCCGCCTGGGCCCAGCGCTTCTCCCCCTGGGGCGTGCGCCGCTGCCAGGCCCCCGCCGCCTGAAGCTCCCAGGCATGCGTGTTGTCCGCGAGGGACCGGTCGAGCAGGTCCCGGATCTGCGCCAGCAACGGGGGATCCTCCACGGGCACCAGCGCCTCGACCCGGTGGTCCAGGTTGCGGGGCATCAGGTCCGCCGAGCCGATGTAGCAGCGCACCCCGGCGGCCCGCTCGAACAGGTAGATGCGCGAGTGCTCCAGGAAGCGGCCGAGCGTCGAGACCACCCGGATGTTCTCGGACAACCCCGGGACGCCGGGACGCAGGCAGCAGATGCCCCGGATGTTGAGCTCCACCCTCACCCCGGCCCGGGAGGCATCATAGAGCGCGAGGATCATCGCCGGGTCCACCAGCGCGTTCATCTTCATCTGGATGCGCGCGGGCTTCTCGGGCGAGTGGGCCTGCGCCGTGCGGCGGATCTCCTCCAGCAAGCCCTCCCGCATGTTGAGGGGCGCCACCAGCAGCTTGCGGAAGGACTGGGGGCGGGCGAAGCCGGTCAGGAAGTTGAAGAGGTCCGCCACATCCGCGCCGATCTCCGGATCCGTGGTGAACAGCCCCAGGTCCGTGTAGAGCCGCGCCGTCTTCGGGTTGTAGTTGCCGGTACCAATGTGGACGTAGTGGCGCACCTTCTCGCCCTCGCGCCGGACGATGAGGATGGCCTTGGCGTGTGTCTTCAGGCCGGGGATGCCGTAGACGACGTGAACCCCGGCTTCCTCCAGCGCGATGGCCCACCGGATGTTGGTGCGCTCATCGAAGCGGGCCTTGAGCTCCACCATGCACACGGCCTGCTTGCCGCTCTCGGTGGCGCGGATGAGCGCGGGCACCAGCGGCGAGCTGTCCGAGGTCCGGTACACCGTCTGCTTCAGGGCGAGGACGTCGGGATCTCCCACCGCCTCGGTGACGAAGCACTCCACCGAGGTGGAGAAGGACTCATACGGGTGGTGGACGAGCAAGTCCCCCCGGCGCATCGCCGCCATCACCGAGTGGGTCTCCGCGTCGGGGTCCGCCCGCAGCCGGGGCTGCGTGACGGGGCTCCACGGCGGATCCCTCAGCCCGGTGAAGCCGGGCGTGCCCAGCACCGCGTGGAGATCCGTCAGGGCGAGCAGCCCCTTCTCCTCGTACACCTGCCGGGGCTCCAGCTTGAGCGCCTCCATCAGCGGCTCGAGCAGCTTGGGGCTCATGCCCTCCTGGATCTCCAGGCGGATGACATCCCCGAAGCGGCGCTCGCTCAGCTCCGTCTGCACGGCCACCAGCAGATCCTCGGCGTCGTCGGACACCGTGAAGTCCGCGTCCCGGGTGACCCGGAAAAGCCCGTAGTCCAGCACCTCCATGCCGGGGAACAGCGCCCCCAGGTGGAGGGCGATGATGTCCTCCAACGGGACGAAGTCCGTGCGGCCCTTGAGCGGCACGAAGCGGGGTAGCACCTCCTTGGGCACCTTCACCCGTGCCACGTTCTCCGTCTCCGCTACGGGGTCTCTCAGCAGCACCGCGAGGCTCAGCGAGAGGTTGGAGATGTACGGGAAGTGCCGGCCCAGCCCGATGGCCAGGGGGGTGAGCACCGGGAAGATCTGCTCGCGGAAGCGCTGGTCCACCTGCGCCCGGGCCTCCGGGTCGAGCCCCTTCATGGACAGGATGCGCAGCCCCTTGTCCGCCAGGGCCGGGCGCAGGGTCTGCTCGAAGCAGGCGCTGTGCCGCTGCCCCTGCTCGCGGATGCCCGCGTTCAACCGGTCGATCGTCTCGCCCGGGCTGGCCCCATCCGGTACCAGCCGGGTGCCCCCGGTGCGGGCCTGCTCGTGCAGCCGGGCCACCCGGATCATGAAGAACTCATCCAGATTGCGGGCGTAGATGGCGCAGAACTTCAGCCGCTCCATCAAGAGTTCCGAGGAATCCTCGGCAAGCTGGAGCACCCGGTCATTGAAGGCAAGCCAGGACAGCTCCCGGTTGAAGAAGAGGTTCCGGTCCGGCAGTTCCATGCCTTCCGGGATGACATCCCGCTCATTGGGCTTGGAGTGAGTGCCCTTGCCGCGCTTCGCCATGGGGGGATGCGAGCAAGCCTCTCCCGCGTGTACCAGATGGGGTTTTGGCTTTTTTACACTTTGAGACAAAGTGCGGCGGCCAGTGCCAGAGGGGTTCACCGTGGAAAGTCGTCGTCATCTCGCGCGAGCGCTGTGTCTTGCCGCCGTGCTGCTGGGCTTTGGGGCCTGGGCGCAGGGCACCTCGGTCATCACCGGGACCATCCTCGACGCCTCGACCCGGAAGCCCCTGCAGGACGCAGTCGTGACGGTCATCGCGCCCCAGCTTCAGGGCGAGCAGTTGGTCGTCACGGATGCGAGCGGCCTGTACCGCATCCCCCAGCTTCCCTCGGGCGTCTACACCCTGCGGGTGGACCGCGACGGCTTCAAGCCCTACGCGCGCGGCGAAATCACCCTGCGCCTGGACCGCACCATCCGCGTCAACGTCGAGCTGCTGCCGGACGCGCTGAGCGAGGAGATCGCCATCACGGCCGCCGCGGCCACCGTGGACGTGGGCTCCAGTGCCCAGGGCGTGAGCGTGGACGCGGAGGTGATCCGCAACCTGGCCGTCATCCGGCCGGGGACGAAGGGCTCGGCCTCGCGCTCCTTCGAGGGCCTGGCCGAGCTGGCCCCGGGGGCCCAGGAGGACACCTACGGGGTGAGCATCAGCGGCAGCAGCTCCCCGGAGAGCCAGTACGTCGTCGACGGCCTGTCCGTGAATGATCCCGGCGTGGGCACGGTGGGCACGCCCCTGTCCGTGGAGTTCGTGAAGGAGGTCAACATCATCACCAGCGGCTACATGCCCGAGTACGGCCGCTCCACGGGCGGCGTGCTCAACGTCGTCACGAAGTCCGGCTCCAACGAGTTCCACGGCTCCGTCTTCGCCAACATGGCCCCGGGTTTCCTGCAGAACTCGGGGACCGCCATCCAGCAGCAGGGCAGCGTCATCTCCGCGCAGGGCAAGCCGTGGAACCTGGGCGACTTCGGCTTCGATCTCGGCGGGCCCATCCTCAAGGACAAGCTCTGGTTCTACGGAGGCGTGGCCCCCTCGTTCAACCGCATCCGCGTGGAGCGGCGGGTCAACGCGCTGGACATCTGCACGGAGCTGGATCCGGAGAACGGCTGCGAGAAGGTGGGCAGTGCACGCATCGACCCGGAGACCCGCTACACGCAGACGATTCCCCTGTGGGGCAGCCGGGTCAACCGCTTCGCCGATGAGCGCAGCCTCCAGTACCTGGCCAAGCTGACGTACAACTTCAACCCGGATCACAACCTCTCGGTGTCCGCCTTCGGCACCCCGCGCTCCTCGGGAGGGCAGGGCAAGTACTCCTTCAGCGACGACGGCGCCCCGGAGGTCTGCTCGGGGCTGTCGTGTACCGCCTATGTCCAGGGCACCTACGACTCCATCGCCACCCGGCGGGAGAACGATGCGCTGGACCTGGTGGCCAAGCAGTCCTCCTCGTTCTTCAACAAGACGTTGCTCGTCGATGCCACGGTGGGCTGGCACCACCAGGAGGACTCCATCCTCCCCTCGGACGGCTCGGGGCTGAACACGGGCGTGGGCCTGTCGGCCGAGCCGCGCATCAGCTGGCGCCGCACGCGCAACCCGGGCTCCCACACCATCCTCGAGTTCGAGGATCTGCCGTTCACCAGCGCCTGCGGGGCCACCGTGGCCGAGCAGCGGCAGCGCTGCCCCGTGAGCGCCTACACCACGGGTGGCCCGGGCACCATCAGCATCCAGCGGCTGGACCGCGTGCAGGGCAAGGTGCTGGGCACGTACCTCGTCCAGGCGCTCGGCCACCACATCATCAAGGCGGGCTTCGACGCGGAGCGGACGAGCTTCTACAACAACCGGGCGCGCACGGGCTTCGCCCAGTGGCAGGAGTGCACGGACGGCTCGTGCTTCTTCAGCCTCAACCAGTACGGCTACCTGGCGGCGCCCGACACCCCCGTCTTCCTGGAGACGAAGGAGGGCACCTCCCACTCGGTGACGGTGGGCGGCTTCCTCCAGGACAGCTGGTCCGTGCTCGACAAGGTCACCGTCAACGTGGGCGTGCGCTACGACATGCAGACGCTCTATGGGCTCGATGACAAGGTGGGGCTGAACCTGCCCAACCAGTGGTCGCCCCGCGTGGGCGTCATCTACGACTTCACCCAGCAGGGGCGCTCGAAGCTCTTCGTGAACTACGCCCGCTTCTACGAGAGCGTGCCGCTGGACATGGCGGACCTGTCCTTCCCGCAGCAGCAGCTCCTGTCGGCTACCTACAAGGCGCCGCCGTGCAACCCCACGGTGCCGGGGAACCTGGAGGAGGCCTGCTCCATCGCCCCCAACCGGGACGTCATCGGCAACCTGGAGAGCCCCAACCAGGGCTGGGACGCGCAGGGCGGCGACCGCGTCTCCGTGGACCCCAACATCAAGCCCCAGTCCATGGACGAGCTCTCCGCAGGCGCCGAGTACGAGCTGCTGCTGGGCCGCTTCGGGGCCGCCTACACGCTGCGCAGCCTCAACAACGTCATCGAGGACATGAGCCGGGACGACGGCAACACGTTCTTCCTGGGCAACCCCGGCAAGGGGTACTCGTCGGACTTCCCGGTGGCGCGCCGCCGGTACGACGGGCTGAACCTCTACTACCAGAAGAACTTCTCGAACCAGTGGCTCGCCCAGGCCAGCTACACGTGGTCCCGGCTGCGGGGCAACTACTCGGGCCTCTTCCGCGCGGACACGGGCCAGCTCTCGCCCAACCTGACGCGCGACTTCGATCTGCTCTCGCTGACCTTCAACCGCGATGGTCCGCTGCCGGGCGACCGGACCCACAGCTTCAAGATCTTCGGTGCGCGCGAGTTCGCCCTCGGCCCCGCCATGAGCCTCAACCTGGGCGGCAGCTACCGGGCCCGCTCGGGCACGCCGCTCAACTACCTGGGCGCGCACCCGCAGCGCAGCGGCTCGGAGACGTTCATCCTGCCGCGTGGCAGCGCCGGCCGGCTGCCGTGGGTGCATGGCATCGACACGCGCGTGGGCTTCAACCGGAAGCTGCCGGGCAACTCCACGCTGACCCTGTCGCTGGATGTCTTCAACCTCTTCAACTTCCAGCAGTACACCGCCGTGGATCAGACGCTCACCACCACCCGCGTCTACGCCATCGAGCAGGGCGGAAGCCCCGCGGGCGTGGAGGCCTGCGTGACGGGGCAGGGGGAGTGCCAGGTCATCTCCACGTCCACGAACAAGCCCATCACCTCCGCCGACCTCAACCCCAACTTCAAGCGCCCCATTACCTACCAGGCCCCCCGGTCCGTCCGCCTGGGCGCGAAGATCAGCTTCTAAGGCCCCCCGGAGAACACCTTCCATGAAGCGTCGAGTGAGGGAATTGAGTGTGGGCGTGGCCGCCGCCGCGCTGCTGGCCTGCAACACCGAGGACCCGGAGCGGCAGTGCGTGGTGGCACGGGCCGTCTCGGACGGATCCACGGGCTCGTTCGCCGCGGCCTATATCCTGAAGGAGGGGCAGGACCCCACGCGGGCGTGTGCCCAGCTCACCGCCGAGCCGGTGGGCCTGCAGAAGTACTACAGCGAGGATCCGAAGGCGCCCGACACCGTGGCCATCCGCAGCGCGCGGGTGGGGAAGTTGCTGGAGCAGTACGCCTCGCGGCTGGCGGCGGGGCCCGCGCCCACGCCCAACTCCCTGGGCGCGCTGGGCGAGGTGCCGGGCGAGGACAACTTCTGCGACGTGCCCACGCTGACGCCCACCCGGGTGGAGGTGCCCGAGGACAGCTCCGGGCCCGCCCAGAGCTTCACCTACACGTGGCTCAACCTGCGCATCTACAACACGCCGCAGATCCCCGGGACCCAGTTCGTCGCGGACCTGCTCTACACCGAGAACGGCTGCATCGCCGAGTACCAGGTGAAGGGCATCTGGCCCGTGGTGAACTGCGGCAGTGGCACGCCGAAGGTGCCCAACGACACACTGTGCGATCCCAACCCGGACTTCGAGGCGGGCCGACTCCGGGGCTCGGGCATCAATCCGCTGTTCCCGGTGAAGTGCGATCCGGTGGCCCTCATCTGCGTGCTGACGGGCGAGGTCCCCTCGGCCCCGAACCCCTGAGCCGGACGCGGCCTCAGGTGGCCCCCTCCTGGATCATCTCCAGCAGGGCCTTCTCCGAGCAGTGGAGCACGGGCTTCTCGTGCTTCGCCAGCTCCTCCACGGACTCGAAGTAGCGCTCCACGACCTTGCCCTGCTCGAACATGGCCAGCACGGAGGGGTAGATATAGGAAGCCTTCGCCACCGCCGGGGTGTTGCCGAGGTGGTGGGCGGCCTCCTTCACCGCGGCCACCATGGTCTTCTTCGCCGCCTTCACGCCGCTCTGGGCCTCGGCCTGCTTCACCCGTCTCCGGGCCCGGGCCAGCGCGCAGGCGCAGACCAGCGTTCCGCCCCACGTGCGGAAGTCCTTGGCGCTGTAGTCCGCGCCCATGACTTCGCGGATGTACTCGTTGATGTGGCGGCGGCGCACGTCCACCACGTGCCCATCGTCCAGGACGAACTTGAAGACATCCCGCCCCGGGATCTTGAGCAGCTGCCGGATGAGGGTGGCCACGCGCCGGTCCTTGAGCTCGCGCTGCTGCCGCTGGCCGCTCTTGCCCGGGAAGTCGAAGTGGACCGTCTCGCCCACCACCTTCACGTGCCGGGCACGCAGCGTGGCGAGCCCGAAGCTCCCATTCTCCTCCGCGTACACCTGGCTGCCGGGCCGGATGAAGCAGGTGCCCAGGATGCGCAGGATGCACGCCATCACCTTGTCCCGGCCCAGCCCCCGCCGCCGGAGATCCGCGCTCACCCGGCGCCGCATCTTCGGCAGGGCGCGGGCAAAGCCCACGATGCGCTCATACTTCGCCTCCTGGCGCCGGCGCGAGAAGGCCTCGCTGTAGCGGTACTGCCAGCGGCCCGCCGCGTCCTTGCCGATGGCCTGGAGCTTCGCCTTCTCGGAGGGCGCGATGGCCACGTCCGTCCACGCGGGCGGCAGCCGCAGTGCGTCGATGCGCTCGCGCTCGGCACGGGACACCGCACGGCCATCGGCGCGAACGTACCGGAACCCGCGCGCCGGGGTTCCCCGCCTGTGAATTCCTTCACTCTGTAGCCGTTCGAGGTGCGTCATGACTCGCCATGGCAGGCAGACGCACCGTGCGCCTGTGAACTGCTTCATAGCTGGGCAGCCGGAGCCGCTTCCGCAAAGGCCCAGCGGCGGGAGGCTCGTAGGGCAGGCAGGCATCTTGGGAAGGGGGGCTTTCCGGATTGCCGCCCGCTTGGTCTAGACTCGTGTTGGAAAGTCTCCAACCCCCCGAGCCGATGACCGCCTTCCTCGACGCCATCCTGGCTTTTCCGACAGCCCTGCTCAGCATCTTCATGGGCGTGGTGCTGGTGTACTGGCTGTGCGTCATCCTTGGCGCGGCCGGTGTGGACATGCTGGATGGGGACGTCGCCGCGGGCGCCAAGGCCGCGGGCGGAACCTTCGAGGGCGGCGCCAAGGCGCTCGGGGGCGTGCTCGAAGGCGGGGCCAAGGGCGCGGCGGACGGAATCGTGGGCAGCGCCAAGGCCGCGGGCGGCCACGGCAACGACATCGACGCGGGGGCCCTCTCGGGCCTGGGCTTCGCGGGCATCCCGGTCACCATCTCCGGCAGCTTCATCGTCTTCGCCTCGTGGACGTTGTCCCTGCTGGGCAGTGGCACGGCGCACGAGATGCTCGGCGCGGTGCTGCCCGGCGCGGTGATCAGCGGCGGCATGCTGCTGCTCAGCCTGGTGCTGGGCACGCTCCTCGCGGCGCTGGCGGTCCGGCCCCTGCGCCCCATCTTCATCTCCCAGAAGGCCCCGAGCCGCGATGCGCTCATGGGCCGGGTGTGCCTCATCAACAGCGGCTCGGTGACGGGGAGCTTCGGCCAGGCCACCTTCGCCGATGGCGGCGCGGGCCTCATCCTCAACGTCTTCTGTGGCAAGGCCAATCAGCTCAAGCGCGGAGATCAGGCGCTCATCCTCGGGTATGACCCGGCCCGGGATGTCTACGAGGTGGAACCGGTGGACTGGCTCCTCACGGAGGAGCTGGGTGCCGTCCGGGATCCGGCTGTGGTGGCCCACATCAAGGACCGGGTGTCTTAAGACTTCTCGCATATCGCGGCTTGGGGGCTGTCAGCGGGGGCCCCGGGCGCGTACTCACAAGCCCGCCGGTACGTCATCAGAAGGAAAGCAATGGATCTCCCTACCGTCGCTGGAGCCGTGGGTGTCGGCAGCGTCTTGCTGTTCGGAACCCTCATTGTCATCGCCCGGTTCTACCGCCAGGTGGATCAGGGCAAGGTGCTGATCGTCAACACGCTCAAGAGCGAGCCTGTCGTCACCTTCACGGGTGCGGTGGTCATCCCCATCATCCACCGGTCCGAGGTGATGGACATCTCGCTCAAGACGGTGGAGATCGACCGCCGTGGCAAGGAAGGCCTCATCTGCAAGGACAACATCCGCGCGGACATCAAGGTCACCTTCTTCGTGCGCGTGAACAAGACGCGTGAGGACGTGCTCAAGGTGGCCCAGTCCATCGGCTGCGTGCGCGCCAGCGATCAGGAGACGCTGGAGAACCTCTTCGAGGCCAAGTTCTCCGAGGCGCTCAAGACGGTGGGCAAGAGCTTCGACTTCGAGGAGCTCTACACCAAGCGCGAGGAGATCAAGGACAAGGTGGTGAACACCATCGGGAGGGATCTCAACGGCTACATGCTGGAGGACTGCGCCATCGACTTCCTGGAGCAGACCCCGGTCGAGATGCTGGACAAGGACAACATCCTCGACGCGCAGGGTATCCGGAAGATCACCGAGCTCACCACGGTGCAGAACGTCAGCACCAACGAGTTCAAGCAGAGCGAGCGCATGGCCATCACCAAGCGCAACGTCGAGTCCGACGAGGCCATCTTCGCCCTGGAGCGCCAGCGCGCCGAGGCCGCCGCCAAGCAGAAGCGTGAAATCGAGAGCATCCAGGCGCGCGAGGTGGCCGAGGCCGACCGCGTGAAGGCCGAGGAGCACGCGAAGGCGGAGCTGGCCCGCATCAAGGCCGAGGAAGAGATCGCCATCAACGAGGAGAACAAGTCCCGCCAGGTCCAGGTGGCGCAGAAGAACCGCGAGCGCGTGGTGGGCGTGGAGACCGAGCGCGTGGAGAAGGACCGCGCCCTGGAGGCCATCAACCGCGAGCGCGAGACGGAGCTGCAGCGCATCGCCAAGGAGAAGGCCCTCGAGGGAGAGAAGAAGGCCATCGCGGACGTCATCCGGGCGCGCATCGTCGTGGAGAAGACGGTGGCCGAGGAAGAGGAGCGCATCAAGGACCTGCGCGTGACGGCCGAGGCCAAGCGCAACAAGGAAGCGCTGCTCATCAACGCCGAGGCGCACGCGCAGGAGAAGCTCGTCAAGGACATCAAGGCGGCCGAGGCCAGCAACGAGGTGGCCAAGTTCATGGCCAAGGAGCGGCTCACCCTGGCCGACGCGGACCTCGAGGCCGCGGACAAGACCGCCAAGGCGAAGATTCGGCTGTCCGAGGGCGTTCAGGCCGAGGCGGCCGCCCAGGGCCTGGCCGACGTGCGCGTGCGCGAGGCGGACGCCGTGGCGGCCGAGAAGCAGGGCATGGCCCAGGTGCGCGTGAAGGAGGCCGAAGCCGCCGTCATCGAGAAGCAGGGCGTGGCCCAGGCCCAGGTTGTCCGCGAGCGGCTGCTGGCCGAGGCCGCGGGTGAGCAGGAGAAGGGCATGGCCAAGGTCCGCATCCAGCAGGCCGAGGCGGACGCCATCCAGAAGAAGCTGCTGGCCGAGGCCGCGGGCGAGCAGGAGAAGGGCATGGCACACGCCCGCGTCCAGGAGGCCGAGGCCGCCGCCATTCACAAGCGCGGCGAGGCCGAGGCGCACGCCACCCAGGAGAAGCTGATGGCCGAGGCCCGGGGCCTGGCCGAGAAGGCCGCCTCCATGAAGTCGCTGGACGGCGTGGGCCGCGAGCACGAGGAGTTCCGCCTGCGGCTCCAGAAAGATCGCGACGTGGAGCTGGAGTCCATCCGGGTGCGCAAGGACATGGCCGAGTCCCAGGCCAAGGTGCTCGCCCAGGCGTTCACCAACGCGAAGTTCCAGATCGTCGGTGGCGACGGCCAGTTCTTCGAGCGCTTCGTCAAGGCGGTGTCCATCGGCACGTCGGTGGACGGCGCGCTGGAGCACAGCGAGGTGCTGCGCACCGTGGCCCAGGGCTACCTCACCGGCGAGAAGGACCTGCCGGCGGACCTCAAGGACATCCTGTCCAAGCCGGGCCTCACCAACGACGCGCAGAACCTCGCGGTGGCGGCGCTGCTGCACCGCATGGTGGCCAACGCGCCGCCTCCGGCCGTCGTCACGGCGAGCCCCGTCGTGGAGAGCGTGGCCCGGCCCGCCTCCGCGCCGAAGTCCGCCGAGTAGCGTCCGCCGCTTCTGGGCGGTTTCAAGCCCTCACCTCCGCCGTCTCCCGCTGGCCGGGAGCGGGCAGGGGGTGAGGGTTTCTCTCTCTTTCGATTTTCCGTTCCGGTGAACCACCATGGCAACTGACGGCGTGAAGCCCCAGGGCGCGGCGCCCGCGGGCGAGACGACGCTGGAGGGCGGCAGCTACGAGGTCATCCGCGCCCGCCTGCTGTCCCAGGCGGAGGCGTTGGGCACCCGTGCCGCGGAGCTCAACACGCGGCGCAAGTCGCTCTTCGGAGGCACCGAGCTGACGGTCATCGGCAACGAGCGCGTCCGCACCGACAACAACTGCGTCCCGCGGGATATCGTCAGCGTCGGGAAGTACCTGCTCTTTGGCTACAACGTCTTCCTCGGGCTGAAGAAGGACACGGCCGTCGCGGACGTGTTCTCGCTGCACAAGTTCGAGAAGACGGCCGAGGGCTTCGACTTCTCCACCGTGTCCCCCACCGAGGCGGGCGGCTTCCTGGCGGACCCCCGGTTCGTCAAGGACTTCGGGGAGCTGTACAAGTATTACAAGGACGCGAAGCTCATCCAGCTTCGGCGCACCGACTCCCGGCTGCTGGCGGTCTTCCAGACGGGCCAGACGCTGCGGGACATCAAGGTCTTCCGCTTCAGCATGGATGTGGAGGGCCGGGCCACCTACATCGACAACCAGGGCGAGAAGGAGCACATCTTCCCGCCGTCGCATGACTTCGAGTGGACGTTGGCCACGCGGGAGAACTACGTGCTGGGCTCCCACCCGCACGTCAACATCCTGGATCAGGTCTTCGTCGAGACGGTGAAGGGCGATCTCACCGTCAAGGTGGAGAACAACTCCAGCACGGGCCTGGGCATCTACAACGAGCCGGTGGAGGACGCGGACCAGTCCCTGGACGACGCGGAGATCGCCTACGCGAAGGTGGGCGGCCTCATCCTCTTGCGCGTGCTGCCGTTCCGCGAGAAGGCGCACCGCTACCTGGTGTTCAACACGCGCACCCAGCACGTGCTGCGCATCGATGCGATTGGCCAGGCCTGCGTCCGGCTTCCGGAGGACCAGGGCATCATCTTCCCGGGCGGCTTCTACCTGCAGACGGGGGACTACAAGGTCTTCGAGGGCGCCTCGGCCGGGATGGAGTTCAAGCAGTCCATCCGCTCGCCCAACGGTGAGGACGTCCTCTACATCTTCTACCGCCGGGACGAGGGCAGCTACGTCCTGTTCCCCTACAACCTGGTGCGCAAGGAGGTGCAGAACCCGCTGCTGGCGCACGGCTTCAGCCTCTTCGGGGACGGCGGGTTGGTGGTCTTCCGGGCCGCCACGAATGAGCCCACCCGCGTCCACCCGATGCAGGTGTGGCAGACGCCCTTCGTGTCCGCCGAGCACGCCGCCGCCACGCCCCCGGTGCCCGGCTACCTGGGCAAAGTGGGCAACGCCGAGCTGGTGCGCGGCATCTCGGATGCGCTGAGCCTCCATCGCGTCGCCCGGACGGAGAAGCCCACCCGGCGCACCTACGAGGACATCATCGCCGCGGTGACGCGGGCCCTGGACGCCTACTACTGGCTGGGCCATGCGGAGGTGAAGCTCCAGGAGCCCATGGAGGCCCTGCGGCGCACCTCCGAGTCCATCATCGACGAGTTCGAGAAGGTCCAGGCGCTGCAGAAGCGCGCCACGGAGGCGCTCGCCGAGGCCGACGTGAAGCAGGCCGCGCTGCTCTTGAAGGTGCGCCCGGAGGAGCTGACCAACGCCGAGGCCTACATGCAGGCCCTCACGGAGTTGCGCCAGCAGCGCGGCCACCTCATCACCCTGAGGGAGATCCGCTACATGGAGCTCCCCCGGGTGGAGGCGCTGGAGAAGCAGGTCGTCGAGGAGTCGGACCGCGTCAGCGCCGGGTGCGTGGAGTTCTTCCAGAAGGGCGAGGCGCTTCAGCCCATCGGGGAGCGGCTGGACATCCTGCTCGGCAAGCTGGAGCCGGTGCAGACCACGGTGGAGCTGGCCCCGCTCTCCGAGGACATCGAGAAGGTGGGCAAGGGGCTGGAAGTGCTTGGCGAGGTCGTCGGCGGCCTCCAGGTGGGTGATCCGCTGGCGCGGGCGAAAATCTTGGAGGGCATCTCCGAGCTGTTCTCCCGGCTCAACCGCGTGCGCGCGGGGCTCCAGGCCCGGCGCAAGGAGCTGGTGGGCCGCGAGAAGCGCGCGGAGTTCGGCGCCCAGTTCAAGCTGCTCGGGCAGAACATCGAGAGCGCACTGTCCGGGGCGGACTCGCCGGAGAAGTGCGACGAGGCCATGTCCCGCCTCACCGTCCAGCTCGAGGAGCTGGAGGGCCGCTTCGGGGAGTTCGACGAGTTCCTGGAGCCCATCACACAGAAGCGCGAGGAGCTGCTGGAGGCCTTCGGCGCCAAGAAGCAGGCGCTGCTGGATGAGCGCCAGCGCCGGGCGCAGAACCTGTTCAGCGCCGCCGAGCGCATCCTCGTGGGCGTGCAGCGCCGGGCCAAGTCGTTCAAGACGGACGACGAGCTGAACACGTACTTCGCCTCGGACTCGATGATCCAGAAGCTGCGGCAGCTCGCCGAGCAGCTCATGGAGCTGCAGGACAGCGTCCGCTCGGATGAAGTCCTCTCGCGCGTGAAGACGGCGCGCCAGGACGCGCTGCGCGCCCTGAGAGACCGGCAGGATCTCTTCGAGGACGGCCAGGCGGTCATCAAGTTCGGCAAGCACCGCTTCAACGTCAACACGCAGACGCTGGAGCTGACGCTGGTGCCGCGGGACGGGGCGCTCTTCCTCCAGCTCACCGGCACGGACTACTCCGTGCGCCTGGAGGACCCGGCGCTGGAGAAGTACAGGGCGCTGTGGGAGCAGCACCTCGTCTCCGAGACGCGCGAGGTGTACCGGGCGGAGTACCTGGCCGCGTCCATCCTCGCGGACGCGGAGGAGGGCAGGGGCGGCCTGAGCCTGACCGCCCTGCACGAGGCCATCCCCTCGGGGACGCTGCTGGAGCGCGTACGGGCCTACTCCGCGGAGAAGTACGACGAAGGGTACGAGCGCGGCATCCACGACGTGGACACGGCCGCCCTCCTGGAGAAGCTGCTCCACCTGCACCAGGGCGCGGGCCTGCTGCGCTTCGCCCCCACGCCCCGGGCCTGGGCGGTCCTCTACTGGGCGTTCGACACGGATGCCGCGGGGCGCGCGGTGCTCCACCGCCGGGCGCGAAGCCTCGCCCGCCTGCGCTCGGTGTTCGCCAGTGGCTCGGAGCTGGTGGTCCTCGGGGACGAGCTGGGTGAGCGCGTGGGCGCGTTCCTCACGGCGCACCGGATCGAGCACTCGCCAGCGGAGGCCCGCCAGGCGGGGCGCTACCTCGTGGAGGAGCTGGGCGGGGAGCGTCCGCGCTTCACCACCAGCGCCGAAGCGGTGGCGGTGAAAGAGGCGTTCCTCGGCCAGCTCGACCGGCGGGGCAACCGCTCCGCGTTCGACGAGGACCTGCGTGGCCTGGAGAAGAACCTCCCCGAGCGGCTGCGGATTGCCCGGGCGTGGGTGGATGGCTACCTGGCCCAGCGCGAGGACGGTCCGGGCTCCGCGGCCCACGTGGCCGTGGAGACGGCGGTGTTGCTGCTCACCGAGCGCAAGGCGGACCGTCAGGAGGCCGGGGCGCTCACCTCGCTGGAGGTGACGGACCTGCTGGGCCAGCACCCGCGCATCACCGACCGGAAGCTGGTGGTGCGCCTGGACGAGTTCCTGGCGCGGCTGGGCGAGTTCCGGCAGCTCCGGGTGCCCGCCTACCACGAGTACCGGGCGCTGCTGAGGGACTTGCTGGAGCGCGAGCGCCGCAAGCTGCGCCTGGAGGAGCTGAGCCCCAAGGTGCTCTCGTCCTTCGTGCGCAACCGGCTCATCGACGAGGTGTACCTGCCGCTCATCGGCGCCAACCTGGCCAAGCAGCTCGGCGCGGCGGGGGAGAACAAGCGCACGGACCGCATGGGCATGCTGCTGCTCATGTCGCCGCCCGGCTACGGCAAGACGACGCTCATGGAGTACGTGGCGAGCCGGCTGGGGCTGACCTTCGTGAAGGTCAACGGCCCGGCGCTGGGCCACTCGGTGAAGTCGCTGGATCCGGCGGAGGCGCCCAACGCCACCGCGCGCCAGGAGGTGGAGCGCATCAACCTGTCGTTCGAGATGGGCAACAACGTGATGCTCTACCTCGACGACATCCAGCACACGGATCCGGAGCTGCTCCAGAAGTTCATCTCCCTGTGCGACGGCCAGCGCCGCATCGAAGGCGTCTGGAACGGCCGCACGCGCACGTACGATTTGCGCGGCAAGAAGTTCTGCGTGGTGATGGCGGGCAACCCGTACACGGAGACCGGAGAGCGCTTCCGGATCCCGGACATGCTCGCCAACCGCGCGGACACCTACAACCTGGGTGAGATCCTCGACGGGAAGGAAGAGCTGTTCGCGCTCAGCTACATCGAGAACGGGCTCACCTCGAACCCGGCGCTGGCGCCGCTGGCCACGCGCGAGCCCGCGGACATCCACAAGCTCATCCGCATGGCCAAGGGCGAAGAGGTGCCCGCGGGCGAGCTGTCCTACGGCTACGCGGCGGCGGAGCTGCAGGAAATTGTCGCGGTGTTCGAGCGGCTGTTCCGCGTGCAGAAGGTGCTGCTCAAGGTGAACCTGCAGTACATCGCCTCGGCGGCGCAGGACGAGCGGTTCCGCACGGAGCCCGCCTTCAAGTTGCAGGGCAGCTACCGCAACATGAACAAGCTCACCGAGAAGGTCGTGGCGGCGATGACCGAGGAGGAGCTGGAGCGGCTCATCGACGACCACTACCAGGGCGAGTCCCAGACGCTCACCACGGCGGCCGAGCAGAACCTGCTCAAGCTCCAGGAGATGCGCGGCCGGCTCACGCCCGAGAAGGCGAAGCGCTGGGAGGAGATCAAACAGGGCTTCGCGCGCGTCAAGCGCATGGGCGGCAAGGAGGACGATCCGGTGGCGCGCGTCACCGGCCAGCTCAGCGCCATCGAGGAGCAGCTCGGCGTGGTGGGCCAGGCCGTGTCGCAGGCCGCGGAGACGGTGCGCCAGGGGCAGCAAGACAAGAAGCCGGGCGCGGAGCCCATGGCGCCACACCTCGACGCGCTGCGCGAGGCGGTGCTGGAGGTGGCCCGGGTGGCGCGCGAGGTGAAGGAGACGCCCGCGCCCGCGCCCGTGGTGCAGGTGCCGCCCGGCCCGGACCTCACGCCGTACCTCCAGCACCTGGCGAAGGTGCTGAAGGCGCTGGCCGAGCGCTCCTTGCAGCCCACGGCGCCCGCAGCCGGGGGCGCGGGGCCGGTAGACCTGGGGCCCGTCATGGCGCAGCTCACGAAGGCCGTGACGGCCATGGCGGAGCGCCCGGTGACCGTGGCCCCCTCGCTGGCGCGGGCTGCCTCGGCGCCGCTGCCGGTCGATCTGCCCCGGCAGATCTCGCTCATTCAGACGGCCCTGGAGCCCCTGGAGCGGGCCGCGAAGCGCAGCCTCCAGACCGGCGCCGAGGACATCAAGGCCATGCACGTCTGGCAGGCGGTCACCGAGGCGCTGGAGCTGGTCCAGGCCATGAGCCAGCCCCGCTGAGGCCGTGAGGGGAGGGGCCGCGGAGGCCGGAGCTGCCCAGTTGGACAGCAGCCGGCCAGGCAGGCCCCTCTCCCTTTGCATTACGCCTGGCCGCTCCCATCCCTACCTTCTCCGGCAGACCAACGAAGGAAGGGTCATGAGCGATACGGATAACCAGACGATTGCGGATGATAGCGGTCCTCACCCTCAGCCTTCTTCGCCGCCTCCGATGAAGCGGCCCAGCAAGGCGCCTCCGCCCATGCAGGCGGACCAGCGCCCGCCGATCGAGCGGGGCGCGCACCTGCTGGCCTTGAGCGCGCTCAAGAACGCGGAGATTCCCTTCGTGGTGGCGGGCGCCTACGCCCTGCACCTCTATACGGGCATCTACCGGGACACCAAGGACCTGGACATCTTCCTCAAGCGCGACGACGTCGAGCGCGCCATGACGGTCCTGTCCGGCATGTCCTTCCAGACGAAGATGCATGACCCGGTGTGGATCGCGAAGGCCTACGCCAACGACGAGTACTTCGCCGACCTCATCTTCAGCTCGGGCAACGGCGTGGCGGTGGTGGATGACCTGTGGATCGAACGCGCCCACCCGGGCGTCGTCCACGGCCTGCCCATCCTGGTGGCGCCGCCCGAGGACATCATCTGGTCCAAGTCCTTCGTGTGCGAGCGCGAGCGCTTCGACGGCACGGACATCAACCACCTCATCCTGGCGCGCGGCAAGCAGATGGACTGGAAGCACCTGATGAAGCGGTTCGAGCCGCACTGGGAGGTGCTCCTGGCCCATGTGACGTTCTACCGCTTCGCCTACCCGGGCCAGCGCGACCACGTGCCCCAGTGGGTCTGGGACGAGCTGCTGGAGCGGGCGCGCAACCAGAAGAACGAGCCCGACAAGAAGAAGCTGTGCCGGGGTATGATCATCGCTCAGGGACAGTACCGGGTGGACGTGCAGCACTGGGGCTATGCGGATGCGCGCATGGAGGAGGTCTCCACGTTCCGGGATTACAAGAAGGACTGAGACCGCGTGCCCATCACCTTGGAGCAGTTGCTGGCGGAGGAGGCCGAGCTGCAGTTCGACCGGCTCGACCATGACGAGGTGATGGGCCTGGGGCTCGCCCTGCTCGACAAGGCGCGGCGGGAGAAGCTGCCCGTGGTGCTGGAGGTGACGCTCGGTGAGCTCACCGTCCTGCACTGTGCCTTGCCGGGCAGCCGGCCGGACAACGCGGACTGGATCCGCCGCAAGAAGAACACCGTGAACCGCTTCTGGCACAGCTCGCTCTACATGGGCCGCTATTACGGCGCGAAGGGCACGAGCCTCACGGACAAGCCGCACATCGACCCCACCGAGTTCGTGGACCACGGGGGCAGCTTCCCGCTGCTGCTGCGGGGGCTGGGGTGTGTCGGTACCGTCACCGTCTCCGGGCTGGCCCAGGAAGAGGACCACGCGCTGGTGGTGGGGGTGCTGCGCGAGCGGCTGGCCCACCGCCGGGGCTCATGACGCGGCCCGTCGAACCCACACGCTGAGATCGGGGGGCCGCGCTTGCGTTGCCGCCCGTCCTTCTGTGGCATGTTGCGTCCACCAAAGGAGTGGACGGAATGCAATCGCAGAAGTCGAAGTGCCGGTGGGGAGCTTTGGCCTTGCTCGGGCTGGTCGCGTGTACGGGAGACACGGGTCCGGCGGGGCCGTCGGGTCCGGAAGGCCCCTCAGGGCCCCCGGGGTCTCCAGGGTCTCCGGGCACGCCAGGTGCGGTCCGGTCGCTGAGCTTCACGCCCATCAACGTCGCGGTCACCCCGGAGCAGAAGCGGTCGGTCTACGCCAGCCCCAAGGCACAGGTGAATGGCAAGGAGGTGGCCATTCAGTACGAGACCGTGCTGCGCACGGGCAAGGCCCTGACCGGGCATGTGTTCGGGCGGATGGTCCAGAAGGATGGCAGCCCGGTGAAGAACACGGACGGCTCGGAGTTCATCTCCCCGTCCAATGACTTCTCGGCGCTCATCCAGAAGGACAACCGGATCTTCGAGCTCACCCAGTTCGAGACCACCCCCGCGGCGATGTACCTGTCCGAGCTGAGCCAGGATTCCAATGGCAAGCTCACGGCCATCAGCACCCGGCCCATCGATTTCTCGAGCGTGGAAGGGTACTGGACGCCGTGCGCGGGCAGCGTGTCCCCCTGGAACACGAACCTCTCCAGCGAGGAGTACCCGGCGGATGCGCGGCTCTTCGAGACTGCCACGTCGGTGAGCGCGCTGCCCTCCGCGGATCGCTCCATGCTTCGCTACTGGGGGCTGGATCCCACCACCGCCACTATCGAGCAGGCCAAGGCGGTCTACTCGCCGTACCGGTACGGCTACGTGATCGAGGTCTCCGTCGACGGCTCGGGCAACACCACCGTGGCCAAGCACTACGCCGCGGGCCGCCGCGCGCTGGAGCTGGCCTATGTGATGCCGGACCGCCGGACGGCCTACCTGAGCGACGATGGCGTCAACGACGGCTTCAACATGTTCGTGGCCACGCGGGAAGGGGACCTGTCCGAGGGCCAGCTCTACGCGGCACGCTGGTTCCAGACGAGCCCGGCGGGCGCGGGCGCGGGCCGGGCGGACCTGTACTGGATTCCGCTGGGGCCCAGCGCGACGAACGCCCAGGTGAAGGCGTTGATCGACGGCGGCATCCAGTTCTCCCACATCTTCGAGACGGAGCCCCAGTCCGCGGACGGCACGTGCCCGGGCGCGGCTTCGGGCTTCCGGTCCATCAACACCGAGACGGGCCGCGAGTGCCTGCGGCTGAAGCCGGGCCAGGAGCTGGCGGCCTCCCGCCTGGAGACCCGCCGTTACGCGGCCTACGTGGGCGCCACCACCGAGTTCCGCAAGACCGAGGGCATCACCTACAACCCCACGAACCACCGGCTCTACGTCTCGTTCAGCGAGCTGAACAACGGGATGATCCACGATCCCACGAACCGGGACCTGGGTGGCCCCAACCACGTCCGGCTGGCCCGCAATGACTGCGGCGCGGTCTACGAGATGGTCATCGCGCCCAACACGGAGATCGGCAGTGACTACGTGGCCGAGACCGCCTCGGCGCTGGTCGAGGGCGTGTGGCTGGGCTCGCCGGGCAGCAGCTACTACCCGGAGACCAGCCCCTACCACGACCCGACGTACACCTACGTGGACGGCGCGGGCGCCATCAAGACGTCGCCGGCGAACGTGTGCAGCGTGAGCCACATCGCCAATCCGGACAACCTGTCCTTCATCAATGGCTACGACACGCTGCTCATCGGCGAGGACACCGTGAACGGCCACCAGAACGACATGGTGTGGGCCTACAACCTCACCACGCGGGAGCTGACCCGGATCTTCTCCGCGCCCTACGGCTCGGAGACGACGGGCGTGTACTTCTACCCGGACATCAACGGGTACGCGTACATCAAGACCCAGGTGCAGCACCCCTACGGGGAATCCGACACCGACAAGATGGGTTCGGACCCCAGCGTGACGCATTCGTACACGGGGTACATCGGGCCGTTCCCCGCGATGAACTGAGCACCCGCGCACCCTCAGGACAGATCAGGAAGCATTCATGAGCCGTTGGAAGGTGGCAGGAGCCGTAGGGGTGACCGCTTTGCTCGCTGGGGGAGCGGTCACCGCCTGGCGCAGGGGCCCTGAGCGCCGGGACACGCCCGGGGCTCAGCAGGTGCCGGTGGCCCAAGTCCAGGGGGCGCTCCAGGCGGCGTTTCCCGCCCAGGCGCGGCAGGCCCCCCGGCTGACGAACCCGTCCGCCTACATTCCAGCGCAGTGCTATGCGGCCACCCAGGATGTGCCGGGGGGCCGCACGCGCAATGGCTGCTTCTCCTGTCACCAGGAGCCTCGCGCTCCCAACTACACCGAGGATGCGGAGGTGCAGACCCTGCTCTCGGTGCCGCGTCCCGCCGAGGACAACCGCTGGACGAACGTGCACCGGCCGCCCCCACCCGTGGAGCTGCCCGAGGCGGAGCTGCTGGCGTGGGTGCGGTCGAGCAACTACGTGGACGCGCAGGGAGGACGGACGCTCGCCCAGGCGCTGGCGAATCCGCCGGCCGCGTGGGACGCGAACGGGGATGGCCGCTGGGAGGGCTACGTCCCGGACTGTGCCTTTCAGCCGGACAGTGAGGGGTTCGACCGGGCCCCCGATGGAAGCATGACGGGCTGGCGGGCGTTCGCCTACGCCCCGTTCCCGGGCCTGTTCTGGCCGGCGAACGGGAGCGCGAGCGATGTGCTCATCCGGTTGCCGGCCGAGTTCCGGCGGGACCGGGAGGGCCGGGAGAGCCCGGCCGTGTACCGCATCAACCTCGCCATCCTGGAGGCGTACATCCGCCGGGTGGATGTGCCGGTGCCGTCCACGGATGAGCGCGAGCTGGGCACGGACCTCGACGGGGATGGCCGACTCGGCATGGCCTCGCGGGTGGCGTTCGTGTGGCCCCCCAAGCCCGGGCAAGCCTTGGGCTACGTGGGCCAGGCGGCGGGGCTGGACCGGGCGCGGGACGGTTGGCCCGCAGCGGGCCTGTATCCCCGGGGCACCGAGTTCCTCCACAGCCTGCGCTACCTCGACGTGGAGCGAGGCGAGGTGCGCATGGCGGCCCGCATGAAGGAGCTGCGCTACATGCGCAAGACGCGCTGGCTCACGTACAGCGATCTTCAGCTCCAGGCCGAGGCGGAGGCCCGGGAGAAGCTGCGGAATCCCGACAAGCTGAAGACGGTGCTCGCGGACGCGGAGCGTGGGGTGGGCACGGGCACCGGCTGGTTGATGCAGGGGTTCATCGAGGACGCGGGCGGAGCGCTGCGTCCCCAGAACATCGAGGAGACCGCGGCCTGCATCGGGTGCCATGGCGGGGTGGGGGCGGCCACGGACGGCACCTTCAGCTTCGCGCGCAAGCTCGACCCGGCCTCGGCCTTCCGGGGGGGCTGGTACCACTGGGGGCAGCGGGGGATGAAGGGCGTTCCCGAGCCGAAGCGGGCCGATGGGCGAGGGGAGTATGCCCACTGGCTCGAACAGGTGGGTGGGGGCGATGACTTCGGCGGCAACGACGAGATCCAGGCCCGGTTCTTCCGGCCGGATGGGACGCTCCAGCCGGCCGCGGTGAACACCCTCTCCCGGGACATCGCGTCCCTGCTCATGCCCTCGCCGGACCGGGCGCTGCGCCTGAACCGGGCGTATCTGGGGCTCGTGAAGGCGCAGCAGTTCGAGCGGGGCCGGGACGTGGTGGTGGGCGCCGCCCCGAAGGTGCTGCTCCGGTTGGAGCAGGACGGGGCGACGGGCATCCTGGAGCCGGTCACCCCAGGCTGGATGGCGCCCGAGAAGAGCGCGGCGCGCTGAGGGGCCCGGGGACGTGGGGCTTAGAACACGTCCTTGAGGTGCACGCTCAGGTGGGTGTCGCCGGTGCCCAGGGTGCTCGCGTCGTCCTTCGGGATGACGTAGCCCTGGTCGGCGCCGACGTGCTTCCGGTAGAAGTCCACCACCGAGGCGTCCTGCACATCCGACGTGGTGGTCTTCTTCACGCCGTAGACCGAGCCGTCGGCGTTCTTGGCCTTGATGGAGTCCGGGGCGAGCTCCGCGAGGTTGTCCAGCGTGCCGGAAACGCGGCCGCCGCTCTCGGGCGTGATGGTCATGCTGGCGTTGTTCCCCTCGATGTAGCTCACGTCGTAGTAGGTCTGGTTGCCGCCGCCGTTGAAGGCGACCTCGCCGAGGGTGGCCGCCGCGCCGTCACCGGCCGTGCTGCGGAAGTTGCCGGACCAGCCCGAGGGAAACTCCTTCGTGATGGACTCGCCGGGCTGGAGCGTCAGCCCTTCGATCTCCTGGCCACCGGCGTTCGGCGTGAACTTGATCTCCATCGGCTTGGTGCCGTCGTTGGTGAACTCCATCGTGTTGCCCGTCTTGGACGCGTTCTTCGACGCGTTCGCCGGGGCCACCGGGGCCGCCGCATTGGCCGGTGCCGCCGGGGGAGTGCCGCCCAGCTCCGGGACGCCGCCACCGGCGCCGCCGATTCCACCGGCCTGCCCACCGCCCAGCAGCTCCATGGCCTTGGTCAGCAGCTGGTTGATCTGCTCGAACTGCTTGCCCAGCGAGGCCAGCGGGCTGCCGGACTCGAAGCTGTCGCTCTGCAGCAGCTTCTGGAGGGGGTTGCTCTGCGGCGTGCTCAGCGACTTCAGGCCAAAGCCCTGCTCGGCCAGGGGGGCCACCGGCGCGTTGCCCTGGGTGTTGGAGTACGCGGGGATGGAGGCGGGCGAGCGGGAGAGGGAGGAAATGGACATGGCGGGGTTCCTCGGCAGCAGGGTGGAGAGAGCGGTCAGCGACCGGGCCTGATGTCGGGGGGAAGAGCACACGCCGTGCCAGCTCCGGGAGACCCACAAGTCCGCGAAAAGACGTACATGCACGGACCCTGGGGGAGACCTGTCCCTGGTGACTGCTGTTGGGGCTGGTGACGGCTGTCACCAGCCTTCTTTGCTAGACCGTGCCCATGCTCCCGCTCCTGCTGACCCTGGTCCTGTCCGGTACGAACCCGCCCCCCGTGGAGGCGTGGGCCCAGAAGGCCTGCCCTGCTCCCAAGAAGGAGCCGGACTCCAACGTGGAGTTCAAGGCCGCCCTGGAGGCCCGCGCCACCTGCCTCAAGAAGGCGATGAACAAGTCGATCGACCGGGTCCTCCTGCCGCTCAAGAAGAAGGATCCGCCGGCCTTCAAGCAGTGGATGGGGCTTCAGGCGGACTACAACCGCTGGGTGGCGGATGCGTGCGCGGCCATCGAGGAGGCCAACTGGGTGGACGTCTCCACCGGGGAGCGCTTGATGGGGACCGGGTACGGCGGCACCGAGCAGGAGTGTCTCCAGCGGCAACATGCCTGGCGCGGGTTCTACGCGGACGCCTGGGCCCGCGGTGACTGGAAGGCCATCGCGGCGGCGCAGGACGCCTATGCCCAGCAGGCGCCGAAGCGCGCGGATGTGCTGAGCCAGTACCAGAAGAAGACCCAGGCGGCGGCGGCCCAGGCGCCCGCCCAGGTGCAGCCGTCGGACACGCCGTCGCAGCAGCTCTCCCGGGACGATTGGAAGGACTACAACGGCCGCCTCGAGCGGGCGGCGAGCGGGCCCCAGGCCCTGGCGGAGCGGCAGTGCGCCCTGGTGCCCAAGACGGACGCCGCGTGCGCCGAGTCCTTCCGGGCCAGCCTCACCGCGCAGCTGGACTTCAGTGAGGCCCTCGGGGCGACGGGGAGCCCTTGACGTCCTTGCCCAGGCGGGCCATGTCCAGCTCGTCCCCCCGGCAGATCCGCACCTTGAGGAACCGCTTGAGCTGATCCAGGGCGATGTCGTGATCGGCATCGCTCTCGGCGCAGCAGCAGTCGCTCAGCACGGTGATGGTGTACTCGTGCATGTGCGCGTCATGCGCGCTGAAGAAGACGCAGAGGTTCGTGGCGATCCCCGAGAGGACCAGGTGCTCCGTTCCCAGGTACTCCAGGAGCGGCACGAGTGCGGTCGAGAAGAAGGCCGAGTGCTTGGGCTTGACGATGAAGTAGTCGTCCGGCCCCGGCTTGAGGGCGCGGGCGATCTCCCGGCCGCGGGCCTCGGGCCGGGTGCAGTACTCGAAGAGCTCGCTGAAGTTGCTGCGCCACTGGCCGAAGTTGTCGTTGACGTAGATGACCGGCACCTTCTCGCGCCGGGCCTGCTCGGCGACCGGGGCGAGCCGCTCGACCATCTTCTCGGCCCAGGGCAGGACCTTCTCGCCCCCGGGAAACTCCAGGTCGTTGAGGACGTCGATGATCAGCAGCGCCGACTTGGAGCGATGTTCGGACATACTGCTTCCTGAGGTGCGTCCCCCCGGGCGCGGAGGGTAGCCGGGCGCCCAGGACCAGGCGCGGGCTCGTCTCCAGACCAGGCAGGCAAGCCCGGGACGGCCGGGGGACTTACTGTCCCCGGCCTGGGTGAGGGCGGGCCTGTTTGACGGTCAAGGTGGGAACCTGGCCGGGCTCGGCGTCGAACTTGAATTCGACATCCATGGCGTACCAGCCCGTGTTGCCCGCCCGGGGCCCGTAGGCCGGGGAGAAGCGCTCGTGGATCGCATCCAGGGCCTTGCCCAGCTCGAAGACCTGGGCAGGCGTCAGGACCGTCTCGCCCTCCTTCACGAGGTTGGAGTGGGACAGGTACGTGAGGGGCAGGCCGGGCTGATGGAACGCGTAGATGAACTGATCGCTGGTGATGCCCGGGGGCGGATGCACCACCTCCGCGTCGCCTCCGGCCTGAACGTTCACGTAGAGGCCGGGCTGCAAGCCCGACGGATCAAAAGGGTTTGCGGTGAGCGCCACGCCGTTGGCCTCTTCGTCCGGGAAGTTGTGGTGGACCAGCAGCGCCATCACGACGGACGTGTGGTCGATGCTGCTGTAGGCGCGCTCCTCGAAGGTGCGGAACAGCCAGATGCTGGCCCATGTCTCCCGGATGGCGTCGAGGACATCCTCCCAGTCGCTGGGGTCACCGGTATGGGACTCGTAGCACCCGGCGCAGGGGAACCCCTCCAGGTCCTCGCTGTTCGTGCTGGTGCGGAAGCGCAGAGTGAGCCCGGGGTAGTCCGCGGCCATCTTGGCCTTGAGCAGGGCCTGGAACCCGGCGTTCACGGGGGCCTGCTCCATGGCGTCCCGGAACTCCTTGAGGCGCGCGTCGCGCACCGCGGGGTCCTCTTGGAACGCGGGGTCCGCCATCAGCCTGTCCAGGCGCTCGTAGAACCCGTTCTCCTCCATGAACTGCACGTAGTACGCGGCGGGAACAACAAAGGCCTGGCGCACGGGAAGGCCCGGGGTGTTGGCGAGCACCGCGTAGTGGGCGGCCTTGCCACCGAAGGCGGGGATGGCGTGCTTGATGGCATCCCGCAGGGAGCCCGAGCCCTCGGTGACAACCTGGCCGATGTCGTGCAGGCCGGTGACCGTCAGGTCGGCGGCGGGGAGCTGCACGGGCACAGGCTTGTGCGCCTCCCAGTAGGCATCCGCCTCGGCGCCCGTCACCTCCGTGATGTTCCAGGTGAAGGCGCCCACGGTGAGCCGCACCCACTTTCCATCGAGCGCCCGGAGCTGGGCGTTGGCCATGGCGTTGCGCAACCCCATGTTGGGCGTCTTCCGGTTCTGGGACAGGACGTTCACGTGGGACAGGGGCGTCTGGAACTCCTCGGTGATGAGGCCCAGCACCACGGAGATGCCGTTGGGCACCCGGTCCAGCACGACGATGTCGCGGTAGGACAGATAGGTCTTCTCCAGGTCCGCCGCGTTGACGAACCTCAGCCTGCCGATCGAGGACGCGAGGTTGAGCGGCTGGTAATCGATGGCCGCGAACAGCGCGTCCGTCGTCTTCACCGGCACGGAGGCCGCCAGCTTCTTCGCCTCGGCCGCGACGGCCTGGGACGTTGGATGGAAGAACAGCGAGGGGCCGAAGAACCCCGCCTGGCGGACGGCACCGTACAGCTTGGTGATCAGCGCCGCGGAGGCGGTGTCATAGGGCGCGATCTCCAGGGCCCAGACATCCGGCCCCTCGTAATAGGTAACGGAGCCCAGCAGGAAGCGGCGATCGGGGGCGGAGTACTCGGTCTGGTTGAAGTCCGCGAGCGAGCCCACGAGCGGCTTGCCCGCGCCCGAGAGGTTCGTGGAGACGAACGCATAGTGAATCGCGTACGCCGTGCTGTCCTGGAAGTAGAGCGTGTCGTTGTCGAACTGATCCAGCACGACCTTCACCGATCGGGCGCCCGGGATGCTGCTGTCGAGGGGCTCGGAGGCAAGGGCGTTGAAGTCGTCCTGGCACCCGAGGCGGGCCAGGAAGGCAGGGCGGGGGGCCGCCGCCTCCAGCGCGCAGGCTCCCTCTTGAATGGGCGCTTCGCCGGAAGAGGCGGCGTTGGAGCAGGCGAGGCCCAGCACCAGGGCCGCGAGCAGCAGGGGAGAGAAACGCAAGGCAGGCTCCTGGAAAAGGGTCACGGGGTGAGGGCAAAGCAGTAGATGCCGCCGTAGCCCCCACTGCCTCCGACGGTGGGCATGCTTCCGCCGGGGCCGCGCTGGGAGAGGTTGACGCCGGCCGCGCATCCCGGGGCCTGATGGTCCGAGATCCAGTTGCCGCCGTTGGAGAGGTTGCTCGAGTTGCGGGGCCAGGAGTGGCCGATGTTCGGCTTGCCGGTGGAGCCCGTCGCGCTCGTCCAGTCGTCGCAGGTGCTGGCCCTGCTTCCCGCGTACTGGCCCTGCTTGTTCGAGCCGGTGAGGATGTCGTGGTTGTCGACGCCCTGGCGGTTGGGCTCGCCGCGCTCGTTGGGCAGGTCATTCTGGATCTGCGCGGCCGCCTGGGGACGGATGGCCAGGAGTCCGGCCTTGCCGGGGGCCACGAGCCGGCCGCTCCGGTCGTACCAGGGGCCTTCGCCCACGCGGTCGATGGCGTGGACCACGCCGCCGTTGGCCCCGCCCGTGGAGGCGCTCAGGAAGGCGCGCCAGACCTTCTGTCCGGAGCCTGGAACCGCCTTCTCCGCGATGGTCCGGCAGATCTTGTCCGCGCCTTCGAGGCCGGTGGCTTCGCCAAACCGGAGATCGCCACCAAATCCGTTCTCGCTGCCCGACAGCTCCCGCATGGACTCGAGGCTGGTCACGAAGAAGCTGAAGGACCCCGTACCCCCCGGCCCGCCGGTGTTGCCATCCCCCTTCGAGGGAATCCCGGCGGAAGGCTGCGAGGGGGCTGTGCTCGAATCCCCACAGGAGGCGGCCCCCATCCCAAGACCGCAGAGAACGGCGGAAACAACGAGCGTGCTTTTCATGACGTGAGACTCCTGCCTGGGTTGCTCAAAACCGGTGTGCTCCTGTTGCCTGGGCTCTCGCCTCACTGGCACGTCAGGTCCGCCTGGCAGCGCTGCCCCGCGGGGCAGTCCTCGTTGCTGCTGCAGGACACGAGCCCTGGCAGGGTGAGCTCCCGCTCTGTCTGGGAGACGGTCAGCAGCTCCACGCACCCCACGGGCGTCTCCGTGGAGTCCGCCGTGCGGCGGCTGATCGTGACCTTGGGAAAGCCCGCCACCCCCACGTCGATCAACTGGGTGATGAGCCCGGCGGGGATGGCGTAGCTGCCCGAGTCCCGCACCCCGTCGCACTCGATCGAGGCCGCGATGCCACCATGGTGCGCCAGGTCCATGACGATCTGGATGCGGGCATCTCCCGGTGTGGACGGGGGCGTCCAGGAGACCGTCACGGGTTTCCCCCGCTCGACGGTGAGGGGCCCGCTGGGAACCTCGAGCCGCGGGAGGCCCCGGCCTCTCAAGGAGAAGGCGGGCACTTGTGCGCCGCTGGCCTCCAGCTTGAGGGGGGCGCCCTCGTCGACAGCGGGCAGGGAGGTTCCGGCGTTGAAGTAGAAGTTCGCCGAGTTGGGCGTCAGGGCGAGGTCCACCTTCATGCCCTGGAGCCGCACGGTTCCCACGTTCTGGGCCGTGGGGTAGGGGATGCAGACGCCGTTCTCGCCACAGGCCTGGGAGGCGTCACACGCGGGACTGCAGAAGAGGGAGCGGCCCCGCAGCAGGCGGCATTCGCCCTCCTGCGCTTCGGCCCGCCGCACGTTGGCGGGGACGACGCCGTTGAGGACGCGGCCCTGGACCGAGGTGTGGCCGTCCCCCATTTCGACGGTGAACTGGCCGCTTCGCGCCTCCAGGCCGCAGGGGGTGTAGGCCAGCCCGGCGCTGTCCGTGTCTTCCCCGGTGTCCGGGGTGGACGGTGAGCTGCCGCAGTAGGCTCCCCCTGCGGCGAGCAGGAGGAGGAAGCCTGTGCGCAGAAGTCTCTTCCGGTGACTCGTCAGGATCGTAGTGAGGGCGCTCTTCACGGGAAGTCTGAAGTAGTCCTCGCGGGGCCGTTGCGCCTGGGCCGCCAGGGCAAGGCGGGAGTAGAATTCCGGGGTGGCTTGCTCCACCATGCCGTCCTGGAGGAGGAGGACATGGGAGAAATGTCACAGAAGTGCGCGGTGGTGACGGGGGCGGCCAACGGCATTGGCCTCGCGGTGGCGCAGGCGTTGAGCGCCCAGGGCGTCCGGGTGCTGATGGCGGACCTGGATGCGGAGCGGGGCCAGGCAGCGGCCCGGGACTTGCCGGGCGCCCTCTTTCAGCGCACGGACATCGCCTCGCGCGAGGACTGCCAGGCGCTCATGGCCCGCGCGAAGCAGGAGTGGGGGCGGGTGGACATCCTGGTCAACAACGCGGGGCTCCAGCACGTCTCGCCGGTGGAGGACTTCCCGGAAGACAAGTGGGAGCACCTCCTGCGCATCATGTTGATCGGCCCCTTTCTGCTGACGAAGTACGCGCTGCCGTTGATGTACGCCCAGCGCTGGGGACGCATCATCAACATGTCCTCGCTGCATGGGCTGGTGGCGTCCCCGTACAAGTCCGCCTACATCTCAGCCAAGCATGGCTTGATGGGGCTGACGAAGACCGTGGCGCTGGAGGCGGCGGACAAGGGCGTGACGGTCAACGCGGTCTGCCCCAGCTATGTGCGCACGCCGCTGGTGGAGAAGCAGATCGCCGACCAGGCCCGGGTCCACGGCCTGTCCGAGACGGAGGTCATCGAGAAGGTGATGCTGGCCCCCGCGGCGGTGAAGCGCCTGCTGGAGCCCGCCGAGGTGGCCGCCTACGTGATGTTCCTCTGCTCCGAGGCCGCCGGCGGCATCACCGGGAGCGCGCAGGTCATGGATTGTGGGTGGACCGCGCGGTAGGTCCGCTCCAGGGCATGCGGCCCGTGGCCTGCGCCCCGGTCCGCTGTCCGTGGATGGCCTGGTAGATGCGGGACAGCCAGAGGTTGGTGCGCCGGTGGTCTTCCAGCTCGGAGCCACTGGGCCGCCCGTCGAGGAAGGCCTCCAGCAGCGCCAGGCGCGCCTGTTCGTTGTGGCCGTGCGGCTGGGCGGCCTTGCCGAACTCGAGCTTCTCGAAGGGCGCGCCCCCGACGGCATCCGCGTTGCGGAACACGTGGACATCGAAGTGGTCCAGGTGTCCCGGCCCATAGGGCAGCGGCGTGCGGGCATCCCGCGTCTCGTAGGATTGGTAGGAGTGGACCTGGAGGTTGAGCAGCGGGCCTACCTGAAGGTTCATGCGCTCGTGGCGTACGCGCCCCGCACCTTTATAGGGGTCCGCGGCGGGAGCGGGGGAGGCGCGGCGCGAGAAAGAGTTCTGGAGAAGCTGGAGGGAGACCAGCGTCTGCACGGCCTCGCCGGTGAGGACGCGGCCCATGAGGGTGAGGTCCATCTCCCCATAGTGGGCCACGGAGGGCACCGGGGTGGGGACCTGCTCCGGGCCGAACAGGCGCTCGTAACGGCCGTCCAGGAGCGCCAGGAAGTCCTTGGGCTCGAAGGTCTGCACCTGGAACTCCAGCTCGCTGGGCGCGGGGTTCGCGTGCGCGGAGGACTCCAGCAGCCACGAGCACAGATCCACGAAGTGGTAGCCCGAGTGCAGCAGCTTGCCGGTGCCGTGCTTGTACGGGTGGTGCTCGCGGTCCCACTCGCCGGGCATCACCCACATGCCGTCCGCGTGGTAGACGTCCAGGAAGGACACCGGCACCCCGTACTCCCCGATGAAGTCCTCCAGGTAGCGCTGGATGAAGCGGTAGCCCGCGTGCATGCGGCGCTGGGCCTGCACCACGAGGCGGGCGGGAGAGGCGGCCAGGGCCCGGGCGATGTCCTCGAAGCCGCTCCAGAGCGTCTGAGCGATCTCCGCGGCGCTCGCGGCGGAGGCCGGGGCGGTGATGGGCTTGTCGAGCAGCACGTGGACGCCGTTCTCCAGGGCCCACATCACGTAGCGTTGATGGGCGCGCGGCTCGGTGGAGATGATGACGCCGTCCAGCTGCCCGGCGGCCCGCAGTCCCGCGAGCTGCCCGAGGAGCTCTTCCGGCAACGGGGCCCAGGGCTGGGTGGGCTCGGTGAAGAGGAGCTGGTCCGGAGCCACCCGCCGCTGGGCGAGGTAGCCGCGCACGGCCTGGCTGTTGCTGTGAAGGTCCACGGCCGCGCTGAGGTGTACGCGCCCCTGAAGCGCGGCCTCTTCGAGCCAGGGGTAATAGACACGGCGGGCATGCCAGCCGAGGCCAATGAGCGCGACGTGGCGGATGGACGCGTGAGAACGGCTCACACCAAGAACCTGCGCAGACCGCTGAAGACGCTCAGCCGGTCCCGATCGAGGGTGTCCCCGCAGCTGGCTTCGAGGAAGGCCTCCGCCCACCGCTCGCCGAGGTTGTGCTTCACGGACCAGTGGGCCAGGGCCAGATCCCAGTACCGGTCTCCCGCCCCGGCGCCCGACAGATCCAGGCATCCGGTGAACGCCCCCGTGGAATCCACCCGGAAGTTGGGCAGGCACGGGTCGCCGTGGAGCAGGACGTGAGGCCCTTCGGGCAGCATCCTCGCGGCGGACTCCAACCGGTCGAGCTCCCGGGTCAGCGCCTCGATGCCTTCCAGGGGCGGGCCATACTTGGCGGTGAAGTTGCGCGGTGGGACGTCCCCCCGCTGGAGGCGCTCCCGGGCCCGTTGAAGCAGGGCCGGGAGGGCGTAACGGGCCAGCCCCTCCGGAGGCTCTGCCGTGTGGAACGTTCGCAGGGCCTCGGCCAGGTGGCGCACGAGCGCCGCGCGTTCCGAATCCTGGGCACAGGCCTGGGCCGCGCGCTTGGCGGAAGCCCCTGGAAGCTCCTCGGTGACCAGGGCCTGCACGTCGCCCCCCAGGGTGAAGAGGCCCCGGAACACGGGCACCTGGAGCGCCAGCCGCCGGGCCGTCTCGGACTGGAGGAAGGTGGCTTCGGTGGCCAGCGGGGCGCCCCAGGGGGGCGCCAGCTTGAGGTAGAGGACGGGGCCGGACGGTGGCGGGTAACGGAACACCAGCGAGTCCAGGCGGGATGAGTGGTTCACCCCATCGCAGGGGGCCTCCCCGAGCAGCGTGGCCAGGGCAGGAGGAAACAGCGCGACGGCCTCCTCCAGGAGCCGGCGGGACAGGGCATGGAGGATGGCCTGCGTCACCGCTTCGGGCGAGCCACCGCCGTCCACATCCACGGCGACGCCGCGCTTGGCGTAGTGCTCCAGGAGCGGACGCGTGTCCTGCTCCCAGTCCACCATCCGGGCCTGGACGGACCCCGGGGCATCCTCGGGGCGCCGGACGACGGAGCCCTCTGCGGCCGGGGGGACCTGTCCTGCGTGAAAGGTCTGCCCCGTGGAGGGATCCAGGGTGCGGCCCTGCAATCGCTCCGCCCGCGTGGCGTCATCCACGCGCAGGTAGATGGCGGCCAGTAACTGCCAGCGGTCGCCTTCGAGGAAGTTGGACTGGGACCGCATGCGGGGAAAGCCATCGAGCACCACCCCCGAGGTGGGCCCCAGGCCTTCGAGCTGCTTCTCCAGCAGCTCCAGGCACAGCGCATTGGGCAACCACCCCGAGGGCCGCCGATGCTCGCCCGTGGCGCCAAAGGCCGCGTCCTGCAAGGCCGAGCGCTTGCGCCGGAACTGCTGGATGCGCGCGCTCAGCTCGCTGGAGCGTGCCGACTCGCTGCGAATGCAGTGCCCGAAGTCGATGCCGGTGTAGCCCAGCGCCTGGGAGACCTGGCGAAGCTGGGTGCTCTTGCCCGCGCCGGGAGGCCCCAGGAGCACCACGCACCGGTGGCTGGACGGGCTCCGGCCAAAGAGCGTGGCGCTGCCGGGCGGAGGGGTCCGCGTGTAGAAGACGTCCGTGCGAATCACGTACTTGGACCGTGGCCTCGGGACGGGCGCGAGCCCGGAGTGGCGAGGATTCAGCGGCCCGAAGTGATGGAACACCAGGGCGGTTCCCGCTGCGGGCCGGACGCGGACCTCGTGGGCATCCGTGTCTCCCGGAAGCATGTGGTCCCGCGTCTGTCCGCCGGGGAAGAAGACGGTCTCGCCCTCATCGAAGTCATCGTTGAGATAGAGGATGACGCTCAGCAGCGAGCGGCAATCCCGGCTGAGCTCATAGCCGGTGTCGAAGTGGGGGAAGAACTCCTCTCCCGCCGCATAGCGGTTCATCCTCCAGCGCTCGTTCATCAGGCGGCTTCCTTCCGCCAACCGCCACGGCCCCACCGTGTGGACGTCGATGGCCTCCAGGTGGGGGCGCATGCGCTGGGCCAGCGTGTCACTCAGTCCGGGGTGGGCCTCGTAGAGCAGCCGGGTGTTGGTGCGGATGGGAGGCCCGGAGCGGCGGCTCTTCTTGGGGGCATAGCCGAGTGCCTCGGAGGCTGCGATGAGCTGCTCGCACTCCGCACGGGAGAGGACGGGGGCCAGCACGTACGCGCCAGGGACCCCCTCGACCGGCTGAAGGGTGCGAGCGCCCGGGGGGAGGGGCGGCTCGAAGTCGATGGGGCACACCGGCGTCGTGCGCAACAGGGAGGTTGCGGCCATGCCGTGAGAGCTTACCAGGGCTGGGCACGAGGCCCCACTGCCTCCCAGCGCACAGCCCCGGCCCCTCGCGGTTTCACGCGAAATGTGGGTGTGAAAGACTGCGGCACCGCCCTTGGGAGCTGCCCTTGAATTTCAGAAGTGGTGTCATCGCGTGGATGCTGGCTGCGAGTTGCCTCCTTGCTGGCTGTGCCAGCAACCGCCGGGAGGTCTACCTTCAGGACAAGGCTGGGGCCCATGTCTACCGTCAGCCCATCGCCGAGGTGTGGAGCCAGGCGAAGGCCCTCGACCGCGATTACGCCCTGGAGTGGAAGCTGCTCCAGCGCGTGGACGCGGAGGCCGCGAAGGCGCTGGAGGCCGAGGCCGCTCAGAACGTGCGCTAACGGGACGGTGGGACAGGGGCTGGCCGATGGATGAGCCGAAGGATGGACCGCGAGGAAAAGCCCCGGGGGCGCGAAAGCAGCCCCGGAAGGTGTCTCCGCGCTATCTCGAAAACGCTGCGCTGCACTACCTGAAGCGGTATTCGGCGACGGTCAGCCAGCTCAAGCGGGTGCTCATGCGCCGGGTGGAGAACTCCCTGCGGTTCCACGGCGGCGACCGGGCTCAGGCGCTCGGCTGGGTGGACGAGCTCGTACAGAAGCTCATCCGCAACGGGCTGATCAACGACCAGGCCTATGCCGAGACGAAAGCCCATGCGCTCCGGGCCTCGGGGCGCAGCGCCCGGGTGATTGCCCAGAAGCTGCGGATGAAAGGGGTGTCCGAGGAGGTCGTCGCGGACAAGCTGGCCCAGGCGACGGCGGAGGTGTCCGAAGAGGCGGCCGCCCGCATCTGGGCGCGAAAGAAGCGCCTGGGGCCCTTCCGGCGCGACCCATCGTCCCGGAAGGAGAACCGGATGCGGGACCTCGCCGCGCTGGCGAGGGCTGGCTTCTCGTTCTCGACGGCGAAGAAGGTCATCGACGGAACCGCCGAGTAGCGGCCCGCCGGGGTCGTCAGAGAAGCGGGCGGAGCGCCTCGTCGAGCTTCGTCCGCGGCACGGCGCCGGTGATTTGCTTCACCACCTTGCCCTCCTTGAAGAGGAGCAGGGTGGGCAGCGAGCGGATGCCATACATCCGGGCCGTCTCTTGGTGCGCATCGACGTCCAGCTTCGCGACCTTCAACCGCCCCTGGTGCTCGGTGGCCAGCGCTTCGAGCATGGGGGCGATGACGCGGCAGGGAGGACACCACGCCGCGGTGAAGTCCATCAACACGGGCTGCTGCGATTCGAGCACTTCCTTCCGGAACTCCGCATCCCCCACCTCGATGACCACTCCTGCCATGTGCCGTCCTCCGGGTTGTGGAAGAGGATGTAATGGAGGGGGCGCCCGGGGACGAGCCTCCCTCGGGCAACTCACTGTTCCGCGAGGAGCCCCTCCACCTCCCAGGGGAGCGCGGCGCTGTGCTCCGAGAGAAGCTCGAGGAAGGCGCGCACCTTGCGGGAGAGCTGGGAGCGGCTGGGGTAGACGGCGAAGACCGGGAGGCCCGGAGGCGTCTCGTCCGCCAGGACGGGAACGAGCAGTCCTGCCCGCACATCGTCCGCGACGAGCGAGGCCGGGAGCCGCACCACGCCCAATCCCGCGCGGGCCGCGCTCTGACCAGCCCGGAGGCTGGGGACCCGGATCCGGCCTTCCACGGGAATGGTCCGGGCGTCCGGGCCCTCCCCGAAGAACCAGACTTCGTTCGTGCCTGGCTCGGCCAGCAGGACACAGTCGTGCCTCCGCAGCTCCTCGGCGGAGCGAGGTGTGCCCCGGTGCCGAAGGTAGGCCGGGCTGGCGTAACACCCCGTCCGCAGAAGCCCCAGACGGCGCACCACGAGGCTGGAGTCCACAAGGGGACCGGTGCGCAGGGCCAGGTCGTACTCCTCCGCGATGAGGTCCACGTGGGCCTGGGCCAGCGACACCTCCACGCGCATGCGGGGCTGGCGCAGGAGGAACTCGGCGATGAGCGGGGTGAGCAGCTCGCCCAGCAGCGAGAGGGTGGCGAGGCGCAGCGTGCCCTGAGGCGTCCCACCGGCCTCGCTCAGGGCCTTGTTCACCTCCCGGGCCTCGGCGACGAGGCGGGCACAGTGCGCGTGGTAGGCGCGCCCGGCCTCCGTGAGCCTCAACCGGCGGGTGTTGCGCTCCAGCAGCCGTGTGCCCAGCCGGGCCTCGAGGGAGGCCAGCCGGCGGCTCACCGTGGACTTGCGCAGGCCCAGCCGCTCCGCCGCGGCGGTGAGGCCTCCGGTGGCCACCACCTCGACGAGCAGGAGCATGTCATCCAGCAGCGGGGGGCTTGGGGGCACGTCAGCACCTTACCGCCTCAGTCCCCCGGCGAGGGGAGGCTGTCAGGAGTCCAGAAGCCCCCCGTCGTGTTAAAAGAGGGTGCCGCTCGCGGGACTGTGATGCGACTTCCGAAACGAGCCTTTGGAGCTTGACTAGCCAGTCGTGTCCTCCTTCCCCGGGCGGCACCTTCTCCGACCCACTCGCGCACGCGAGGAGCTGACGATGGATGCGGCATCGGCCCGTGCCGAGCAGGTGGCTCGCGAAGATCTGGTGATGTTCGTGAACGCCTGCTTCTCGTGCACAGGCCAGCGTGAGTTCTACAACGATGGCCGGGGCCAGGCGGTCTCCATCGACTTCCTGCACGCCTACATCCTGGGCAACTACCGCCGCCTCTATTCGCGCACGCTGGCCGCGGGCATCAACCATTTCAACCAGGCGCAGATCATCCTCAACCTGCTGGCCACCGGCGCGCAGACGCGGCCGGAGGACCGGGAGGAAGAGGGTGCCCTCCTCGCGACGGCGCTCCGGCGGCTGCCGCCCCAGCGGGCGTACCGGGTGCTGGAGGTGATGCGGGAACGGCGCATCAACAACCGCCGGGCGCGTGCCATCACCCGGCAGTACCTGGAGGGCCGCAGGGACCTGCACTTCGATGCACTCAAGTACCGCTCCAAGCTGAGGGCCGCGGTGGCGCATGGGCACCTGAAGCTGGCGGGGGAGCTGAACCCCTTCCTGTTCCAGGGCTGGCGCAAGCGCGTGTACACCACGCCGCTGCTGGAGCAGTTCCGGCGGGCGCATTACGAACAAGCGGCCCTCTTCGAGCTGCCCTTCACCATCGCTGAAGGGTTTGCGCGCAAGCACCAGATCGCCCGGGAGGTGTTCCTGGCCCGCATCGAGCCCCGCCTCACCGCGGCCGAGCGCCTGCGGCTCCAGGGCGCGGCGGCGCGCGCGGACACCTCGCTCGCCATCGATCTGGGACGCACCCCGCTCACGAAGCTGGCGCTCTATGTGCTCTCCCTGAAGGGGGACACGCGCCGCGAGCGGCGGGCCGAGCTGCATGCCGCGCTCGAACAGGCCGCCGCGCGCACCGCGCGCCAGGCCCCGGTGCCGCTGGGCCGGGTGGCCGCCGTGCTGGACAACAGCTACTCCGCCTCGGGCTCCACCGAGAAGCGCCGCCGCCCGCTGGGCGTGGCCCTTGCCGCGCACTACCTGCTGTCCGCCCTGGCGCGGGAGTACCGCCCCTTCTGGATCCACCCGCCCGAGGAGCCCCTCTTCCTGGTGGCCCGGGGACAAACGGACCTGGCCACGCCCCTGCTCAACGCCCTGGAATGGCGGCCGGACCTGGTGGTCGTCGTCTCGGACGGCTACGACAATGATCCCCCCCACGCGGTGGCGGAGGTGACGCGGATCTTCCGCAAGAAGCTGGACCCCGCGCGCCGGACGTCCATCGTCCACGCGAACCCGGTGTTCGCCTCGGAGCTGTATGCCCCCCGGGGCATTGGGGATTCCGTGCCCACCGTGGGCGTCCGGGACGCCGAGGATCTTCCCACGGTGCTGGGCTTCGCGCGCTTCGCGGAAGGCGCCTCGCCCCTCTCGGAGCTGGAGAACTACCTGGCGGCCCGCGTGCGGCGGATGTTGGACCGGGGGCCGCGCCACGAACATCCGGTGGAACCCTTCGACGACGAGGAGGCGGCGTGATGGCACGGTTAGCGGTGGTCTCGAAGCGCCTCCTGCCGGTGGGGCTCCGGCTCGCGCCCTCCCAGGTCTGGGGCAGCATCCGCCTGGTGCCGGTCCTGCGGGATCAGGTGCCGGGAGACCTGCGCTTCACCCGGCGCCCGTACGGCGACCATGCGGCCGTCGTCACGCTCGAGGGCGAGCGGATGGCGCCTGGCCTCAAGTACGTCTCCTATGTGCCCCATGGGCTGGTGATGGATTGGGACGACCGGAGCGCGGAGGTGACGGTGGACACGCGCCTCCAGTCCTCCGAGGGCAAGGTCCTGAAGAAGGGCAACGCCACCCTCCGGGTGCTGCACCGCATGGCACACCGGGAGGACAAGAACCGCCTGCGCCTGTTGCCCTTGCACCTGGCGATGGAGGGGTTTCTGGCCCAGTCCTTCGGCGGGCCGGAGACGGCCTGGAGCGAGTACTCCTCGCAGGCGCTCTCCGAGGGCTTGAATCCCCGGCACGAGTGGTCGGTGCTGGGCTGGGTGAGCACGGCCTTCAGCGAGGCCCTGCGCATCTTCGAGATCCACGAACAGCAGGTGGGCGTGCTCATCTTCCACGCGGACCTGCTGTTGTCGGCCTCCATCGTCTCTCACCCCGAGGATTACCGCGCGCTGCACCGCGCGTTGCTGGAGGACTTCTACGGAGATCTGCTGCTCCAGTACGGCTTCCTGGGGGATGTTCCCGCGCTGGGGCTCTCCGTCGATGACACGGCCGTCTCGTCCGTGGGCGAGCTGCGGACCGCCATCGAGCACATGCGCGCGCACTGGGCCGACTTCCACGGAAGCATGGCGGGGGGGCTCATCGGCGCGGACGTCCATGCCCACACCGTGTACGAGGCGGGGCCCTTCCACCTCCAGCGGTTCGTCACCTCCCTGGTCCCCTCGGAGGAGAACCACATCGGTGAGTTCATCCAGCGGGGAGACGGCACGCTCGAATATCTCAAGACGTACCGCCTCTCGGCTGCACAGACCCGGCGAGCCTACCTGCTCAAGCACCTGGCGGAAGGGGAGTGGAACCTGGAGCGCACGGCGGCGCTCCTGAATACCTCCCGGGATGACTTGGTGCTGCGCCTGAAGAACGCGGGCTTTGGCTATCTGCTCAAGGAGCACGTGCTCCTGGAAGCCGCGCGGCGGCAGGCCCGCCGGTAGACTCGAGCGTCCGTATCAGTTCAGGGTGCCGCGGAAGCCGATGGGGCCTTCACCGGCGTACGTCATGGTCCCCGACAAGGTTTTCCCGCCGTCGGTCGAGGTGACGTCGACGGCGACGACGCCCTGGCCCTTCCGGGCACCGAGGATCCACTGGCCTCCGGGCTGCCAGGGGGCAGAGGGGCCTCCCCACTGGTTCTGCACCGTATAGGTGTTGTCGCCAGACAAGGTCGCCTTGAAGCCAATGGCCCCTTCTCCCGCGTAGGTCATGGTCCCCGTCAGGGTCTTGCCGCCATCGGTGGAGGTGGCTTTGATGGCGACGACGCCCTGATTCTGCCGGGCGCCGATGGCCCAGGCCCCGCCCTGTTGCCACGCGGCGGAGGCGCCGCCCCACTGGTTCTGGACCAGGTAGAGCCCGCCCGCGGACTGCTCGGCCTTGAACCCGATGGGGCCTTCACCCGCGTACGTGATGGTTCCCGTCAGGCTCTTGCCGCCATCGGGAGAGGTGATGTCGATGGCGACAACGCTCTGGTTGGGCCGGTCACCGAGGAGCCACTGGCCACCCGGCTGCCAGGGAGCGGAGGCGCCTCCCCACTGATTCTGCACGGTGTAGCTGTTGGTGCCCGACTGGACCGCCTGGACGCCAATGGCCCCCTCTCCCGAGTAGGTCATGGTCCCCGTCAGGGTCTTGCCGCCATCCGTGGACTTCAGATTGAGCGCGACGACGGGCTGGTTGGAACGGCTGCCGATGGCCCACAGTCCTCCCGGATTCCAAGCCGCGGACTGGCCGCCCCACTGGTTCTGCACTTGGTAAAGAGACATGTTTGCTCTCCAGTTCTTGCGCTTTGACGAATGGAAATACAGCACCCAATGACGGGTATGACAGAGTTTCGAATCCCCAGCCCTTGAAACTCTGGCGGGCGCTTGTAACTGCTTCTTTCATTCCGAGGCAAATCAATCTCAAACGAGAAATGCACTCTATCGATTGAGAGACATCTGTCTGCGACTGGCGTGCGATAGATTGGGAGACCTTCATCCCTTGGCCGCCTGCCGGGAAGAAAGCGGCTCCTTTGCGTTGAGATACCGGGACACGCTCGGGAGCTCAACGATGACACGAGGTGGCAAGGGGTGGTTTCGCTGGACATGGGCCGTGTGGCTGGCGGTGCTCCATGGGCTGCTGTGGGGGGGGCCCGGCGCATTTGCCGCACCGCGCCTGGCCGCGGGAGCGCAGCATTCCGTGGTGGTCCGCCCCGATGGCACGGTCTGGGCCTCGGGCCTCAATGACGCCGGCCAGCTGGGAGATGGCTCCACGCTGCCGAGCCTCGTGCCCGTTCAGGTCCTGGGCCTGGAGGACGTGGTGGCGGTGTCCGTGGGCACGCGCCACTCACTGGCGGTGCGCGCGGACGGCACCGTGTGGGCCTGGGGCTCTAATGATGCCGGCCAGCTGGGGGATGGCACCACCACCTCCCGCGCCGCGCCCGTTCAGGTGCTGGCGCTGGCCACCGCGGTCTCTGTGTCCGCGGGGGCCAACTTCTCACTGGCGATCCTCAAGGATGGCAGCGTGTGGGCCTGGGGGGGTAACCATCTCGGCCAGCTGGGAGATGGCACGGGCCAGTCGAGTGCTCAGCCCGTGCAGGTGAAATGGCTGAGTGAAGCGGTCTCCGTGGCGGCCGGCCTGGCGCACGCACTGGCCCTGTGTGAAGACGGCAGCGTGTGGGCCTGGGGATACAACCCATTCGGCCAGGTGGGGGATGGCACCCTCACCTCCCGCTTCGAGCCCGTGAAGGTGTCTAGGTTGAGCCAGGTGGTGGCCGTGGCGGTGGGCGGCCAGTACTCGCTGGCGGTGCGTTCGAACGGCACCCTGTGGGCCTGGGGGCAATCGAACATCGGCTCGCAGGAGCGCATACCCTCTCAGGTGCTCGGACTGGCCGACGTGGACTCCGTGGCGTCGGGCGCTAACCACGCGCTGGTGATTCGCCAGGACGGCAGCGTGTGGGCCTGGGGGGCCAACAGCATGGGGCAATTGGGAGATGGATCGAGCCGGTTCTCCTACCACCCGGTCCGGGTGAAAGGGGTGCAGGGGCCCATGGAAGTCAGCGCGGGGCACGGCCATTCGCTGGCGATGATGCCGGATGGCACCGTGAAGGCCTGGGGGGACAACTCCGCTGGCCAGCGAGGCGATGGCTCAACGGGGACCCGGTCCTCGCCGCTGCCGGTGGCGGGGCTGGGTGAGGGGGTGTCCGTGTCCGCGGGCTTCTTCCACGCGCTGGCGGTGCGCGCGGATGGCACCGTGTGGGCCTGGGGCTCCAACTCCGATGGCCAGCTGGGAAATGGAAGCGGCCTCCATCATGCCGTGCCCGTGCAAACCGTGGGGTTAAGCGAGGTGGTGTCCGTGTCTGCGGGGTATTCCCACGCGCTGGCGGCGCGCGCGGACGGCACCGTGTGGGCCTGGGGCTACAACGGGGCTGGCCAGCTGGGCGATGGCACCACCTTGGCGCGCAGCACGCCCGTGCAGGTGCAGGGGCTGAGTGGGGTGGTGGCCGTGGCGGCGGGTTATCTCTACTCGCTGGCGGTCACCGCGGACGGCACCGTGTGGGCTTGGGGGGACAACTCCTTTGGCCAGCTTGGAGATGGCGGCACCTCGCGGAACCCCACGCCTGTGCGGGTGGACGCACCCAGCAGGATCTCGGCCGTGGTGGCGGGGTATCGCCACGTGGTGGCGCTGCGCTCGAACGGCACCGTGTGGGCCTGGGGGGACAACTCCGTGGGCCAACTGGGGGATGGCACCAAGACGCGGCGCCTTCGCCCCGTGCAAGTCCTGGAACTGCAGGGCATGGTGTCCGTGGCCGCGGGCACGGCCCACTCGCTGGCGGTGCGCTCGGATGGCACGGTGTGGAGCTGGGGCCACAATGGCGAGGGCCAGTTGGGAGATGACTTCGCCCAGGAGCGCCTGGTGCCCGGCCCGGTGCAAAACATGAGCGGGGCCACATCCGTGGCGGCGGGCTCCTACCACTCCCTGGCGGTGCGCTCGGATGGCACCGCGTGGGCCTGGGGCAGCAACCGCCAGGGCCAGCTGGGAGATGGCACGGACCACACGCAGCGGACCCCGGTCCAAGTGGAAGGGCTGAGCGGCGTGGAGGCCCTGGCGTCATGCATCGCCCCCAACGTGAATGTGTTCTCCCTGGCGATTCTCTCCGATGGAACCCCGTGGGCCTGGGGCGCCAACATCGAGGGCCAGCTGGGCGGTCACGTGCTTCCCGTGTACGCCACCACCGCCGTGCCCTCCTTGTTCTAGGAGGGCACCTGGCGGTCCTCTCTCCAGACGGTCAGTAGTTGACCTGGAGCTGGACGCGCGTCAGGTCGCCGCGCTGCTGCAGGTAGGGGGCGCGGGAGGACGTGCGGTCCGAGATCAAGTACGAGCCCGTGACCTCCAGCGCCTTGAGGATCTGCCACTCCACGCCCATCTCCAGCTCGCGCACGTCGTAGCGGGGGGCGTTCGTGTCGAACTTCTTGCCACCCTCGTAGATCGTCCCCCTCACGTAGGGAATGATCGACACGCCGAGCACATCGTCCAGCTTGTACATGAGCTGGGCATACCCGCCGCGCAGCCTGCGACTGGCGACGACCGTGGTGGCCTCTTCGCCCAGAGAGGGGCCCTGGCCCACGTTGTACTCGGCGGAGAAGCCGATCGGCTGGGGGTAGATGACCAGGCTCAGGTTGGCGCGGGCATCGACGAGGTTGTTCTCCCCACCCTGCAGCGCGTAGGGGTTGTCGGCGGTGGGAGACACCGCGACGTTGAAGCGGCCGTAGTACCCGCCGGCGCCCACCTCGACGAACTGCTTGCCGAAGAGGAAGGGCCACGTCACGCGGGCGACGGTGTGCAGGTTGTCGTTGCGCTCGGGGCGGTTGGCGGTCTGGCCGTTGTAGACGCCCAGGCCCACCACGCCGTAGTCGCCCGAGCCCTTCAGCCCGCTGTCGACCAGGTGCTTGAAGCGCTTGCGGATCTCCGACGGCGCCCAGTAGAGGAACACGCCCAGGTCCCGCTCGTCCTTGAGGGCGCTGTTGATGGCGTCATTGCGATCGAAGGCGAGCCGGTTCTGGCTCGACTGGAGGTTCTCGAAGCCGTACGGCACCTTGGACTGGCCCACGCGCAGCCGGAACTCCTTGCGCGAGTCCAGGAAGATGTCCGCGTACCAGTCGCGCATGATGGCGACGTTGTACTGATCGGAAATCGCCGAGGCGAAGTCAGGCTGCAGGTAGATGGAGACCCGGTCGTGGACGTCGCCATAGATGACGAGGCGCGCCCGCCGGATGCCAAAGCCGTTGTTCTTGCCCAGGAACCGGTCGCCCTGGTCGTTGATGAGGTCGTCGTTCTCGCGGAAGCTCGGCAGCCGGTTGTAACGGAACTGGGTGTAGCCCCGGATCTTGATCTTGTCGTACCAGGGCGTCTCCTTCTTCGCCGCCTCGCCGGGAGGCGGGGGGGCGACAGGCGCCTCGGGGGCGGCAGGAGCCTCGGGCGCCGCGGGAGTCTCAGGCGTCTCGGCCTGCTGGGCCTGCGCGAGGGGAGACAGGAGGAGGGTGGCGCCGGGCATCAGCGCGAGGAGGACGGAGCGGTAGGAAGAGTCGAGGATGGGCATGACAGGTCCCTGGCCCGGCGGAAGCGCTCCCGGGCTCAGATGTGGCGCACCCCGTACACAATCCTTTGCACAGCGACAACAAAGCGCCGGCGCTGTGGCGAAAGTGTCACACCGGGTCACGGCCCCGCCGCGAAAGTGTCACCAGAGCGTCACAAGCGGGCCGGTTTCCTCCCCGAGCACGGGTCCTGGTCAGTACCCGCGCTCCGCGGTGGTGCTGCCCAGGGCCTGGGCGCGGGAGACGAGCGTCACGAACTCCGTGCGCTCGGCCCGGCCCTCGGTGGCCCCTTCCGCCAGCGCGCGCGCCTGGGCGAGGCTCCAGCCCTGGGCGGCCGGGCTGGCGCGCAGGATGTCCGCAGTGGACGCCACGGCCAGCGCGAAGCGGAAGTCCGTGGAGGCTGCCTCCACCGAGGTGCGCACCAGGCTCCGCGGGAAGGGGAAGCTCTGCTCGGCGGCCTCGGTCCCGTTGGGGGCCTTGGCGCGGATGCGCACCGTGGCGAGGGAGGCCGCCTCACCCGTCAGCTCGACTTCATAGAGGGCGGTGACGGTGTGGCCCGCGCCAATCTCGCCCGCGTCCACCTTGTCGTTGCGGAAGTCCCGGTCCGCCACGTCGCGGTTCTCGTAGCCCACCAGGCGGTAGCGGCGGACGGCCTCCGGGTTGAACTCGACCTGGAACTTCACGTCCTTGGCAATGACTTCGAGGGTTCCCGTGAGCTGCGCCTCGAAGACCTTCTTGGCCTCCTGGAAGCTGTCCACGTAGAAGCAGTTGCCGTTGCCCTGGTCCGCCAGCCGCTCCATCAGGTCATCCCGGTAGTTGCCCATGCCGAAGCCGATGGTGGACAGGGTGACGCCCTCGGCGACGTACTTGCCGATGCCGCTGAGCATCGCGTTCGCGGACAGGTTGGGGCCGATGTTGGCATCTCCATCCGTGAGGACGATGACGCGGGAGACGGCGTGGGTGGAGGCCTTCTTGATGGCGTGGCGGTAGGCCAGCTCCATGCCCGAGCCCATGGCCGTGCCACCGCCGGACCGGAGCCCGTCGATGGCCGCGTGGATGCGCTGCACCTCGGTGGCGGGCGTAGGCGGCAGGACATCCTGGGTGGAGCCCGCGTAGGTGACGAGGGCCACCGTGTCGTTCTCGTTGAGGTTCTTCACCGCCACCTTCATGGCCTCCTTGGCCAGGGGCAGCTTGTCCTCGGACTGCATGGAGCCGCTGGTGTCCACCAGGAAGACGAGGTGCGCGGGCTTGCGCTGCGAGCGCGAGACGACCTTGCCCTGAACGCCCACGCGCAGGAAGTGGCGGCCCGCGGCGAAGGGGGACGGGGCTCCCTCCAGGTGGACGGTGAAGGCACCCTGGGCCGGAGGGGCATAGCGGTAGGAGAAGTAGTTGACGAACTCCTCGACGCGGATGGCCGCAGGCGGCGGAAGGCTGCCCTGATTCAGGTAGCGGCGGGCGAGCGTGTACGAGGCCGTGTCCACATCGGCCGCGAAGGTGGAGAGGGCATCCTCGCGGGTGACGGTGAAGGCATGGGGCTGCTGCGCTTCGAAGGTGTTGCCTCCCTCTCTGCGAGGCTCCGGCATGGGTTCGGCCGGGGCCTCGCGGGTCAGCATTTTCCCCTTCCTTTCCGCCTTCATGGGGGCCGGGGCGGCGGGGGGAGGGGGAGGAGGGGCAAAGGAGGGAGCCGCCTCGTCCTCCGCCAAGGTGTCCGCGCTCTTGGAGGCGGGGGCACTGCTCACCCGCTTGTCCTGAGGTGCCGCAACTTCATGCACCAGGGCGGTTTGCTCGGCGGGCCCTTTCGCGGAGAGACAGGAGGGCAAGAGGCTCAGGCCCAGGAAGGCACTTCCCCACAGGGACAGACGGTACAGGGTGGACGGTGACATGGCGCTCCAAGGCCGGTTCGAGAGGACGCCGATGGAACGCGCGGGAATTTCTTCCGGTTTAAAGCGCAGCCGGTTCAGCCCGGTGCCACCCCACGGCGCTCCACGTCATGGGAGCGAAGCCCCCGGAAGCCCAGCGCCTCGATGAACCGGAGGAAGTCCGGGGCCGTGAGGCTTCCGCCCGTGGCCTGGGCGTGACCGTTGGCGAACTCGCCACCCATGGGGGGCAGGTTCAGGCCACGCAGGAAGGCAATGAGGTCTTTCTCGGTCCGGCTGCGCAGGACGAAGTTCACCCGGTCCGGCAGATAGCCCGTGTTGGCCGCGATGACGATGTGCTCCGGAAGGCGCTGGGCCCAGCGCACCGCCACCAGGGGATGAATCTGCGCGCCGGAGCTGAACAGCAGGAGCGCCACGTTGCCCGCGAACCGCGGAGGCGTCTTCGCGCAGCGGCCCACCTCGCGTTGAACTTCCAGGCGGCAATCCCGAAAGGCCTCCACGCCAGGGATGCGTCCTTCCGAAATGTCGGAGGCATTTCCCGCCTGCATCAGCACGTCCAGCGCCAGGGGGGCGGCGAACTGCGAGGAGCGGCGTGCCGCGTTGAGCAGGGCCACGGCTTCCGTCACGGCCTTGCGGCCCGCCCGGCGCAGCGCGTCCTTGAGGCCAGGGATGGGGGCGCTGACCCCCAGGTCCGCGGCCGTCCCCATCACCGCCAGCCACTCCAGGGGCCCGGGAATGACCCAAGGCGAGACGAGCGCATAGGTCAGCAGGCTCGTGGGCGCCACGGGCTCATGGCCGTAGCCCGAGAGCACGTGTGCCCTCTCGGGAAACGCGGTGGCGGCGTGGTGGTCCACGATGAGCGAGGGCAGCTCCGGAACCACCGCGCCTGGACGGCTGCCCATGTCGAGCACGAGGAGCGCATCGGCCCGCACGCGGCGGAGCCGCTCTTGAAACGCGGGCGAGTGGGCGTGCTCTCCCTTGCCGGGAACCCGGATGGTGACACGGGCGCCCACGGCTTCGGCGGCTCGAACGGCCAGCACACAGGAAGACAGGCCATCCACATCCGTGTGGGGCGCGATGAGGACGTGCTTGCCCTTCTGGGCGCCCAGAAAATTGCGTGCTTCGGCCATCGCCTCCGCGGACGCGGGCCAATCAGACTCCCCAGTGTGTCCCAGCAGCATGAGACAACCTGTAGCGCCGGATGGCCTCGCGCGAGGAAAGGGGAGGGATGCCTGGCTGGCCCTCGGGCGGGCCTGGGCGCCGGTGCAACGTCTCCCTCGCGCAGCATCTTAAAGGCACATGAGTGCAAGCCCCTTCTACCGCCTGGGTTACGTCGCCAACTGTCTCACGCTGGACCTCGGGGCCAGCCACACATGCCGCTTGGCGAAGGCCACCCCCCGGCGGCTGTCCGAGCTCATCGAGCAGAACCTCGCGGAGCTGGAGCAGATCCTCCTGTTCAACGAACAGCGCGGCATCGAGCTCTTCCGGATTGGCTCCTCGCTCATCCCCTTCGCCTCGCACCCGGTGAACACGCTGCCCTGGTGGCGCACGTATGCCTCGACCTTCGATCGGCTGGGCCGCATTGCCCGCCGCTCGGGCCAGCGCCTGTCGCTGCACCCTTCGCCCGCGGGGGCCTCGTTGTCGTCGAGGCATCCGCACGTGCGGGAGGCGGCCATCGCCGAGCTGCGCTATGGCGCCCGGGTTCTGGACTTGCTGGGGCAGGGGCCCGAGGCGCGGGTCGTGCTCCACGTCGGCGGGGCCGCCCCCAGCCGGCCCGAGGCGCTGGAGAGCGCCCACCGCATGCTGGACACGATGCCGGAGGAGATCCGCAACCGCATCGTCCTGGAGCACGACGACAAGGTCTGGACGGCGCGCGAGGTTTATCCCCTGGCCCGTGAGCACGGCGTTCCGTTCCTCGCCGACAACCTGCACAACGCCGTGCTGCCCTCGCTTCCCGTGATGCCCCTGGACGAGCTGCTGCGCGCATCCGCCGCCTCGTGGCAGGCGCTGGGCCTGCGGCCCAAGTACCACCTGGCCAGCCAGAAGCAGGACGGCAGGCCGGGGGCCCATGCCGGCCAGATCGATCCGGCGGACTTCCGAGCCGTGCTCGACGCCATGGAATCCCCGGCGGATCTCATGCTGGAGGCGAAGGAGAAGGACCTCGCGCTTTTCGCATTGCGTCAGCAACCCGCACGCAGCGAGCGGGCCGGGGTGCTGGCGGGGGCCTCTCCCTGAGCGCGTGATGTTTCGGGGTGCCTTCGGCGGGCGGTTCTTCTAGCGTCGCCGCCATGATTCGATCCCCCTTCGTGTTGCCCCTTCTGCGCGCGGCCAGTGCGGCCGTGATGCTGCTGGCCCTGCCCTCGGTGGCCCAACAAGGCAAGGCCACGCCCGAGGAGGCCAAGCAGTTCGTCGACCGGCTCAATGCCGACCTCAAGCGGCTCTGGACGAAGCAGGCCACGGCCGAGTGGATCAAATCCACGTACATCACCGACGACACCGAGCGGAACGCGGCGTCGATCAACGAGGAAGTCCTCGCCTACCTGAACCAGGCCATCAAGGACTCCCGCCGCTTCGACGGGTTGAAGCTGGATCCGGACACGGCCCGGATGATCCACCTGCTCAAGGTGAACTCCGCCATCGCCGCGCCTGCCGAGGCCCAGAAGCGGGCCGATCTGGCCTCCAGCGCCGCCAAGCTCGAAGGCCTCTATGGCAAGGGCAAGTACTGCAAGAAGGACAAGGCCGGGAAGGAGACGTGCCGGGATCTCGGGCAGCTCTCGGACGTGATGGCCTCGAGCCGCAACTACGACGAGCTGCTGGATGCGTGGGTGGGGTGGCATGCCGTCGCTCCGCCCATGCGCCCGCTCTATGAGCGCTTCGTGACGCTGGGCAACGAGGGCGCCAAGGAGATCGGCTTCCCCAACATCGGCAACCTCTGGAAGTCCGCCTACGACATGCCGCCCGAGCAGTTCGAGCAGGAGACGCAGCGGCTCTGGCAGCAGGTGAAGCCGCTCTACGACGAGCTGCACTGCTACGTGCGCGCCCGCCTGGCGAAGAAGTACGGCGCGGACAAGGTGCCCGCGGGCAAGCCCATCCCGGCGCACCTGCTGGGCAACATGTGGGCGCAGGAGTGGAACAACATCTATCCGCTGGTGGAGCCCTACGCGGGCCAGGCCAACCTGGACGTGAGCGCGGCGCTCCAGAAGCAGCGCTATGACGCCAAGCGGATGGTGCAGCTGGGTGAGAAGTTCTTCACCTCGCTGGGGCTCAACCCGCTGCCGGCCACCTTCTGGGAGCGCTCGCAGTTCACCCAGCCGCGGGACCGGGACGTGGTGTGCCACGCGAGCGCCTGGGACGTGACGTACAACAACGACCTGCGCATCAAGATGTGCATCAAGCCGACCGAGGAGGACCTGGTCACCATCCACCACGAGCTCGGCCACGACTACTACTTCACCTATTACTACACGCTGCCGGTGCTCTATCAGTCGGGGGCCCACGACGGCTTCCACGAGGCCATCGGGGATGCCATCACCCTGTCCATCACCCCGGGCTATCTCCAGCAGGCGGGCCTGCTCAAGAGCGTGCCGCGCAATGAGAAGAACCTCATCAACCTCCAGCTCAAGGACGCACTGGAGAAGGTGGCCTTCCTGCCCTTCGGCCTGCTGATCGATCAGTGGCGCTGGGACGTGTTCGCTGGGAAGACCGCCCCGGCGGACTACAACAAGGCCTGGTGGGCGCTCCGGGAGAAGTACCAGGGCGTGGCCGCGCCGGTGGCCCGCAGCGAGCAGGACTTCGACCCGGGCGCCAAGTACCACGTGCCCGCCAACGTGCCGTATACCCGGTACTTCCTGGCCCGCATCCTCCAGTTCCAGTTCCACAAGGCGATGTGCGAGGCCGCGGGCCACCAGGGGCCGCTGCACGAGTGCTCTGTGTATGGGAACAAGGACGCTGGCAAGAAGCTCCAGGCCATGCTGGCGCTGGGCGCGAGCAAGCCCTGGCCCGAGGCGCTCCAGGCGATGACGGGGCAGCGGCAGATGGATGCAGCACCCCTGCTTGATTATTTCAATCCGCTCCGAAGCTGGCTCCAGGAGCAGAACAAGGGGCAGCAGTGCGGCTGGTAGTTTTCCCGTATGGACACCCTAAGGGGCGTTGCCTAAATTCTGGCTGTCTTATCGGGTGGTTGCTCGGAGGGCCGGACGTCGGATTTTCGCGTCCGTGAATAGGAAGAACGCGACATGGCTACTGGTACCGTGAAGTGGTTCAATGATGCGAAGGGCTTCGGTTTCATCACTCAGGACGGTGGGGGCGAGGACGTGTTCTGCCACCACTCCGCCATCAACATGGATGGCTTCCGCACCCTTCAAGAGGGGCAGAAGGTCGAGTTCGAAGTGACCCGTGGACCGAAGGGTCTGCAAGCCCAGAACGTGCGTTCGGCCTGAGCATCTGCCCATTCGCCGTTGCGTATGAGGGTCCAATCCGTGAGGGTTGGGCCCTCATCGCTTTCTGGAGTCTTCCACCTTGCGTCCGAACCTTCCCCACGCCGCCTTTCTGCTCCCCGTGCTGGTGGTCCTGGGCTGTGCCTCTCCCCGCCCGTCCTCCCCGCCACTGGCAGGCCCGTCCATGCCCCCCTCCGCCGCGCCCCATTCGTCTCCTGCCGCTACTGCCCGTAAGCCCGAGACCGTCGCCCTGAAGGCAGAGCTGGTGGCCAAGCACGGCGAGGCCCAGCGCGCGCGCATCGAGCGGGGCGTGGAGCAGGTGGCCGCGCAGTGGCGGGAGGAGGACGGGGACATGGCGGCCTTCGTCCGGGAGCAGTTCATCGCGGACCCGAAGCTGCTGGATGCCACCTTCGCCCGGATGGAGCGCCTCTTCGAGCAGCTGGAGGGGCACCTGAACGAGCTGGGCCGGGAGCTGCGGTGGGCCACGGACGTGGACCAGGGGCCCATGCTGCCCGTGGACCCGCTGTTCGCGGCGTATGACCCCGGGGCGCCCGTCACCGAGGACCTGTTCCGCGCGAAGGTGGGCTTCGTGGTGCTGCTCAACTTCCCGTTGACGACGCTCGCCGAGCGCGTCGCGCACGCCCAGGATTACACCCGCCGCCAGTGGGCCGAGGCCCGGCTCGCGGGCCGCTTCTACCGGCGCGTGCCCTCCGAGGTGCAGCAGGAGGTGTCCCGCGCGGGCGCTGCGGCGGACCTCTACATCTCCGAGTACAACGTCTGGATGCACCACCTGGTGAACGAGCGCGGCGAGCGGCTCTTTCCCAAGGGCCTGCGGCTCATCAGCCACTGGAACCTGCGCGACGAGCTGAAGGCGGACTATGCCGATGCCGCCCAGGGGATCGCCAAGCAGCGGATGATCGTCCAGGTGATGGAGCGCATCGTCACGCAGACGATTCCTGCGGCGGTCATCAACAACCCCCGGCTGGACTGGAACCCGTTCACCAACGCTGTCACGGTGGCGCCTGCCGGGACGGTGGAGGAGAACGCCCCGGTGGGAGGGGCTTCCGCCGAGGCCTCCCCCGAGCCCGACACGCGCTATGCGCGGCTGCTGGCCCACTTCCACGCCGCCCGCCGGGTGGACCCGTACGTGCCGGTGGCTCCGACGCAGCTCGCCCGTGCCTTCGAGGTGCAGCGCGAGCTTCCCGAGGCGCGGGTGAAGGCAGTCCTGGAGCAGGTGCTCACCTCGCCGCTGGTGCCCCGGGTGGCGCAGCTCATCGAGCAGCGGCTGGGGCGCAAGCTGGAGCCGCAGGACCTCTGGTTCAACGGCTTCCGGCCCGGCTCGTCGCGCTCGGAGACGGAGCTGGACCGGCTCACCCGGCAGCGCTACCCGACGGCGGACGCGTTCGCGAAGGACATCCCCCGGCTGCTGCGGGGGCTGGGGTTCTCGAAGGAGCGCGCGGCCTACCTCGCGGAGCGCATCCGGGTGGACCCGTCGCGCGGGGCGGGCCATGCCATGCAGGCGGCCCGGCGGGGCGACTTCCCCCACCTGCGCACGCGCGTGGAGAAGGAGGGGATGAACTACAAGGGCTACAACATCGCGGTCCACGAGCTGGGGCACAACGTGGAGCAGGTGTTCTCGCTCTATGACGTGGACCACACGCTGCTGGCGGGCGTGCCCAACAACGCCTTCACGGAGGCGCTGGCCTTCGTCTTCCAGGCCCGGGACATTGAGCTGCTGGGGCTGGGCAAGCCGGACGCCTCGGCCGAGCGGGAGCGGGTGCTCAACGACTTCTGGCAGACGTGGGAGATCGCCGGCGTGGCGCTGGTGGACATCGCCGTGTGGCACTGGATGTATGAGCATCCGGAGGCCACCCCGGCCCAGCTGCGCGAGGCCACGGCCACCATCGCCCGGGAGCACTGGGACCGGTACTACGCGCCCGTGCTGGGCGGGAAGGGCTCGCCGCTGCTGGGCATCTACAGCCACATGATTTCGTATCCGCTGTACCTGCCGGACTACCCCCTGGGCCACCTGATCGCCTTCCAGATCGAGGAGCACCTGCACAAGAAGGGGCCCCTGGGGGCGGAGTTCGAGCGGATGGCCCGCCAGGGCGCGGTGACGCCGGATGCGTGGATGGTGCACGCGACGGGCTCGCCGGTGAGCGCCGAGCCCTTGCTGCGTGCCACCGAGGCCGCGCTGGCGCGGTAGCTACCGCCGGGAGGTATCGCCCGGGATGCTGAGCAGCTCCACCTCGAACTCCAGCACGGCGTTCGGGGGGATCTTCGAGCCGGTGGGGGGGCGCTCGCCGTAAGCTGTCTTCGCGGGGCACGTGAGCTTCGCCTTCGTGCCCACCTTCATCTTCTGGACGCCCTCGGTCCAGCACTTGATGACCCCGTTGAGGGGGAACTCGGCGGGCTGGTTGCGCCGGATCGAGCTGTCGAACTCCTCGCCGCTCGGGAGCGTGCCCCGGTAATGGACGCTCACGGTGTCGGTGGCCTTGGGGCTGGGGCCGGAGCCCGCCTGCAGCTCCTTGTAGATGACGCCCGAGGGGAGCTTCACGGCGCCCTTCTCCTGGGCCGCCTTCTCCAGGAACAGCTCGCCCACCTTGGCCTGGCGAGAGCGCGCCAGCGTCTGCATCTTCGGCGCGTACTGGTCGATCTCCACGGCGGGCGCGCTTCCCGCGTTGCCCTCGGCGATGGCCCGCTGGAAGAGCTCGAACTCAGCCGCCGTCAGGGCGAAGCTCCCGAGCCCTTTGCCCATGGAGTACCCGAACGCGTAGATGGTCTTCGCGTCCTCCGACTCGAGCGCCTGGGCCTTGGGGGTGCCCTGGGCCTGGGCTGAGGAGGCCAGAAGGCCTGCGGCCATCGTCGCCAACATCGTCCATTTCATTCCGTCCACCTTTCACAAGAACCGCGAAACTATAGGGCGGCCCTGCACCCACACGGAGGCAGGTCTGTTTTCTTGCGGGGCCGCCATTTGCCTCTACCCTCGCTACAGCCTGATTCAACCTGGAAGCGGGCTGTAGCACGACCGGAGGAACAAGATGCGCGAGCAGCGGAAGTCGAAGCGGGCCCCCATCGACATCTACCTGAACAAGTACATGGGAGGCGTGCCTTACATGACCCGGGCCTCCGACATCAGCCAGGAGGGGCTGAGCCTCGCGCAGCTCATCGAGCCGAGCCACCATGCCAAGCGGGTGGGGCTCCAGTTCCAGCTTCCGGGTTCCGAGGAAGTCATCTACGCGGAGGGTGAAGTGGTCCGCGCGTGGGCCGAGCTGGACCGTTCCCAGCACGAGCGCTCCGGGGTGCGGTTCACGCTGCTGACCGATCGGCACCGCAAGATGATCGACGCCTACGTGAGCCAGCGGGAAGACCGGGGGAACTGAGCGGGTTCCTGCAGAAACGACGGAGGCCTTCTGTGAAGCGCGCACTGTGGGTGCTGGTCCTGGGAGTTCCCTGGATGGCGATGGGCCAGGCCCAGGAGGCGAAGTCCAAGGCTCCCGTGGCCGTCCTGGCCCCGGCGAAGGCGGCCGGAGCCGATTGGAAGGACGGGATTCTGCGCGCCACGGGCGCGGGAGCCCCGGACCTCAAGGCCTCCAACCTGGCGCAAGCGCGGCTGGGAGCGGAGCGCGCGGCGAAGGTGGATGCCGTCCGCAACCTGCTGCGGCAGCTCGAAGGGGTGCCCCTTCGAGCGGACCAGTCGGTGGGCCAGGCGTTGGCCCAGGAGGGCATGCGGGGCCGCGTCGAGGAGGTGCTCCGCGGCTTCAAGGTTTCCAACAAGCGCTATTACTCGGACGGCGGGGTGGAGCTGGACGTGGAGGTGCCCCTGCCAGCCCTCGCGGCGGTCCTGGTCTCCCCATCGGCCACGGACATCCCGGTGAACAAGCAGGGCCCGAAGACGTACACCGGCCTGGTGGTGGATGCGCGGGGGCTGGGCGCGAAGCCCGTTCTGGCGCCCCTGCTGCTGGACGCCACGGGCACCCCGGTCTACGGCCTGGATGCGCTGTCGCGCCGGACCCTCGCCGTGGCGGCCTACCCGGAGGGGTTGGACGAGGCCCGGAAGAGCCTCCTGGTGGGGACGAAGCCCCTGGTGGTGAAGGCGGTGCGGCTCCAAGGCACGGACCTGGTCCTGGCCGACGAGGCCCTGAAGCAACTCGCCGCGGCGGACGGCTCCTTCCTGGCCGAAGGCCGGGTGGCGATCGTCACGCGCTGAGCGGGGACTGGGTATGGGACTTCGGGAAGCCAGCGGAGTCCTGCTCGCCCTGGGGGTGATGGCCTGTGCCGCCCGCCCGGAGGAGCCGGGGGCCCTGGCCCAGGCCCGGAAGCTGATGCGCGATGCCGAGTCCCAGAAGGGAAACGTCATCTTGAAGTGCGATCTGCCCGAGGCGGAGGTCGTGCTCGATGGCGTCACCCAGGGGATTTGCAGCGACTTCCAGGGCGCTCCCCGGGGGCTGCAAGTGGGGCAGGGGCTGCACCACATCGAGGTGCGCATGGACGGCTACTGGCCCTACACCACCTACCTGGAGCCTCAGGGAGCACGGACCACCCTGAACGTCCGGCTTCAGTCCAAGGCAGGACCGGCGCCCTGAGCGCGTCACGGCCTGCCCACCGGGGCCTTCCCCCGCCGCTTGCCCACCCACACAGAGCCGCTTGCGATCCGACCCATCTGGTTGTCAGAAGGAGGGGAGATTCGACGGTTCCAGTGGGGTGAGTTCAGGTGACGCGGCTCGAAGCACTACAGGAGGAGATCACCCGGTGCCGGGCGTGCCCCCGGCTGGTGGCCTGGCGGGAGGAAGTGGCGCAAGTGAAGCGCCGGGCGTTCCTGGACTGGAACTACTGGGGCCGGGCGGTTCCAGGCTTCGGGGATCCCCGAGCCCGGCTGCTCATCGTGGGGTTGGCTCCCGCGGCCCATGGCGCCAACCGGACGGGCCGGTTCTTCACCGGGGACCGCTCGGGCGACTTCCTCATGGCGGGCCTGTACCGGGCGGGGTTCGCGAACCAGCCCCTGAGCCAGCACTCGGGGGACGGCTTGAAGCTGCTCGGGGCCTACATCACCGCGGCGGCCCGGTGCGCCCCTCCCGAGAACAAGCCCCAGCCGGACGAGCTGGCCCGCTGTGCCCCCTTCATCGACCGGGAGCTGGCCCTCCTGCCCACGCGGGTGTTCCTGGCGCTGGGGGCCATCGCATGGAACGCCACCCTGACCGTCCTGGCGCGCACCGGGGTGGTGTTCCCCAAGCCCCGGCCGGTTTTCGCCCACGGGGCGGAGCTGGCGCTGCCGGGCGGCCGCACCCTCGTGGGCTGCTACCACGTCAGCCAGCAGAACACGCAGACGGGGCTGCTCACCCCGGCCATGTTCGACGCGGTGATGGTCCGGATCCGGAGCTTGGTGGAGGCAGAGCCCCCGTGAGTGCGGAGGGGCGAGGGAAGATCCGGGAGGTTGGTCGTGTTTCCTTGACAGCCGTGGGAGCCCACTGCTAATTCCCGCCGCGCTTTTCAGGCACGGGTCGTTAGCTCAGCGGTAGAGCACTACCTTGACACGGTAGGGGTCAGTGGTTCGATCCCACTACGACCCATCCCAGAGGAAGTCTCACAGCGGGCGGCAAGGCTTCGAGGAAGCCTGCCGCCCGTGGCATTTCGAGGTCTCGCGTATGTCCGACATCATCACGGTGACGCTCCCCGATGGCAGCCAGAAGCAGACGGCCCGGGGCACCAGCATCGCGGACTTCGTGCGGGAGGGGATTGGCGCCGGTCTGGCCAAGGCGGCCCTCTTCGCGCGCGTCAACGGCCAGGACATGGACCTGGCCCGTCCGCTGACCGAGGACGCGAAGCTCCAGATCTTCACCACGAAGAACGCCGAGGCGTTGGAGCTCATCCGCCACGACGCCGCGCACCTGGTGGCCAGCGCCGTGCAGCGCCTGTTTCCGGGCACCCAGGTGACGATCGGCCCTGCGACGGAGGAGGGCTTCTACTACGACTTCTTCCGCGAGAAGCCCTTCACCCCCGAGGACCTGGAGAAGATCGAGGCCGAGGCCAACGCCGAGATCGCCCGGAACCAGCCCTTCGTCCGCAAGGAAGTCTCCATGGACGAGGCGGTGCGCCTCTTCGAGGAGAAGGGCGAGAAGTTCAAGGTCGAGATCATCCAGGACATCGCCGCCAAGGGCGCGAAGACGCTGACGCTCTACAGCCACGGGGACTGGGTGGACTTCTGCCTAGGGCCCCACGGCCCGAGCACCGGCCGCGTGGGCGTCATCAAGATCCTGTCCTCCAGCGGAGCCTACTGGCGCGGCGACCACCGCAACCCGATGCTCCAGCGCATCTACGGCACGGCCTTCTTGGACAAGAAGGCCCTGCAGGAGTACCTGACGCGCATCGAGGAGTCGAAGAAGCGCGACCACCGCAAGCTGGGCAAGGAACTGGACCTGTTCCACTTCCACCCGTACGCGCCGGGCTCCGCGTTCTGGTCCCCCAAGGGCACCACGCTCTACCAGACCCTCTCGCAGTGGATGCGGCGGCTCACGGCAGATGCCGGGTACGTCGAGATCAAAACCCCCCTGATGTACAACAAGGGGCTCTGGGAGACGAGCGGCCACTGGGGCAAGTACAAGGAGAACATGTTCCTGGTGCTCGACAACGAGTCCGGCGAGCACGACTTCTCCCTCAAGCCGATGAACTGCCCGTCGCACCACCTGTACTTCGGGTTCAAGCGGCACAGCTACCGGGACTTGCCGCTGCGGCTGCACACCCAGGATGTGCTCCACCGCAACGAGGCGGCGGGCTCGCTCGGCGGCCTCACCCGCGTGCGGCAGTTCGCCCAGGACGATGCGCACATCTACTGCACGGATGAGCAAGTAGGCGATGAAGTGCGCCGCTTCGTGAAGCTGCTGGACCACGTCTACAACTCGGTGGGCCTGAAGTACTCGGCCAAGTTCTCCACCCGGCCGGAGCAGCGGCTGGGAGAGGACGCGCTGTGGGACCGGGCGGAGACGGCGCTGGAGGGCGTGCTCAAGACGCTCGAGGTGCCCTACGAGGTGAAGCCCGGGGAAGGGGCCTTCTACGGCCCGAAGATCGACTTCGACGTGTCCGACAGCATCGGCCGCAAGTGGCAGCTGGGCACCATGCAGCTCGACTACCTGGCTGCCCAGCGCTTCGACCTGAAGTACATTGGCGAGGACAATGCCGAGCACCGCCCGGTGGTCCTCCACCGCGCCATCTTCGGCTCATTCGAGCGCTTCATCGCCATCCTGATCGAGCACTTCGCGGGGGCCTTCCCCGCGTGGCTCGCGCCCATCCAGGCGGTGCTGGTGACCGTGGCGGATCGCCAGCTGGACTACGCCCGGAAGGTCCGGGACGAGCTGCGCGCCAAGGGCTTCCGGGTGGAACTGGACGAGCGCGGCCAGTCCATGAACGCCAAGATTCGCGAGTGGCAGATCCAGAAGCTGCCGTTCACCCTGGTCATTGGCGACAACGAAGTGGAATCCGGGAGCGTGGCCCCGCGGCGCTACGGGGGCGAGGACCTCAAGAGCATGAAGCTGGAGGACTTCGAGGCCCTCCTGCGCAAGGAAGCGGCGCTTCCTTGACATGTCGGCCGAGGTCAGGAAGCCGCTGACCTCCCTTGACTCCCTGTAGTAGAAAAGTATCTTGCGCCCCCTGGAGGGGGAAAGGCCCGCCAAACTCCCGTTTTCGGAGGATGCTCCCATCGTACGCGACCAAAGAACGAATCGCCGCATCCGTGCTCGCGAGGTCCGTGTCGTAGGATCGGCTGGTGAGCAGCTCGGTGTCCTTTCGATCGAAGCAGCCCTGGAGCGCGCTCAGTCCGAGGGGATGGACCTCGTCGAGGTCAACCCCATGGCGAAGCCGCCGGTCTGCAAGATCATGGACTACGGCAAGTTCAAGTACGAAGAGAAGAAGAAGGCCTCGGAAGCCAAGAAGAAGCAGGTCGTGGTCCACCTCAAAGAGGTGAAGCTCCGGCCGAAGACGGAAGAGCACGACTACGAGTTCAAGGTTCGCAACGTCAAACGGTTCCTGGAAGAGGGGAACAAGGCCAAGGTCACCATCGTGTTCCGCGGCCGTGAGATCACGCACAAGCAGCTGGGCAGCGCGATCCTGGATGACGTCAACAAGGATTTGAAGGAAGTCGCCGTGGTCGAGCAGGCGCCCCGCATGGAAGGGCGCCAGATGTTCATGATCCTCTCGCCCAATCCGAAGGTAGCGCAGCGGGCCCGGGATCTGGCAAGACAGCAGGCGGAGGCTCAGGCCAAGGCCGAGGCTCAGGCGCAGAAGAAGCAAGAAGGGGGCGGGAAGGTCGAAGGGGGCAAGCCGGAGGGCGGCAAGGAAGAGGCCCGGCCGGCGGGCAAGCCCGTGGAGGTGCCTCCGGCCTCGGCGGTGCCCCCCGTGGGGCAGGTGTCCGGGGCTGCGGCAACGGGCGGAACGAAGTAGAAGGCTTTGGCTGCTGGCTTCGGCTACCGGCCTTGAACAGAAGGCCGAGGGCTGGAAAGCCACCGGCATGACATGAAGGAAGGATTGGGACGATGCCCAAGTTGAAGACTCGCAGCAGCGCGAAGAAGCGGTTGCAGGTGAAGAAGAGCGGCAAGGTGAAGCACGGCAAGGCCTACGGCAAGCACCTCTTCACCCACGGGAAGACCCCGGCCCAGAAGCGCCGCAACCGCGGAACGGGTCACCTTCGCGACATGGATGCCAAGAAGGTCATCAAGGAAATGTTCCCCTACGGGGCGAACTAGTTCGAACCCCTAACCCAGGGCACTGGCGGAGCGGCGTGAGGCCTGCGCTGCGGGGCCCTCTGCAAAGAAGTCGAGGAGTGTGTCATGCGCGTCAAGAAGGGCTTCAAGGCCCGTCGCCGTCGTAATCGGATTTTGAAGCTGGCCAAGGGCTACCGCGGCCGCCGGAAGAACTGCTACAAGCGCGCCAACCAGGCCGTGGAGCGGGCGCTCGACTACGCCACCCGTGACCGCGCGGTGCGCAAGCGCAACTTCCGCTCGCTGTGGATCGTCCGCATCAACGCGGCCGCCCGCGGCATGGGGCTGTCCTACTCGAAGCTGATCGCCGGCCTGGCCAAGGCGAAGATCTCCCTGGACCGCAAGGTGCTGGCCGACATGGCCGTCGCGGATCCCGCGGGCTTTACCGCCGTCGCCAACATCGCGAAGGCGGCCTGACGGCACCGGCCCTGGGGCCGGTGAACAGAGCGTCGGGGGGCCCCGTGAAGGGGCTTCTCGTGCTGGAAACGGTTACACGGGCTGCCTCGCAAGGGCAGCCCTTTTTTTTGTCCCACCAGCAGGGTGCGTGGGCAGGGGAGTGAAGTCATGCGAGACCGCTTGCAGACCCTCGCGGACGCGGCGCGGCGGGACATCACCGTGGCCTCCGAGGTGTCCGCCGTCGAGGCGCTGAGGATCCGCTATCTGGGCAAGAAGGGAGAGCTGTCGGGCGTGCTCGGGGGCATGGGCAAGCTGCCTCCCGAGGAGCGCAAGGCGCTCGGCGAGGTGGCCAACCAGGTCAAGGCGGAGATCGAAAAGCTCCTGGCGGACGCCCTGCGGCGCGCCGAGGAGGCCGCCCTGGAGGCCGAGCTGAAGGGGCCCCGGCTGGATGTGACGCTGCCCGGCCGCGCGGTGACGCCCGGCAGCCGCCACCCGGTGTCGCGGACGATGGAGGAGATTGTCCGCACGTTCGCCCGGCTCGGGTTCGAGGTGGCCGTGGGTCCGGAGATCGAACTGGACTACTTCAACTTCGAGGCGCTCAACCTCCCGAAGGATCACCCTGCGCGGGACATGCAGGACACCTTCTACGTGGACGAGGCCACGCTGGGGCACGTGCGCAAGGCGGAGAGCCCCGTGCTGCTGCGCACCCATACCTCGCCGGTCCAGGTGCGCCACATGCTGGGGCGCAAGCCGCCGGTCCGCGTGGTGGTGCCCGGCCGGGTGTACCGGCGGGACTCGGACATCACCCACACGCCCATGTTCCACCAGGTGGAGGGGCTGCTGGTGGACAAGGACGTGAGCTTCGCGGAGCTGAAGGGCACGCTGGATGCCTTCGTGAAGGCGTTCTTCGGCTCGGAGACGCGCACGCGCTTCCGCCCGTCCTTCTTCCCATTCACCGAGCCCTCGGCGGAGGTGGACATCTCCTGCACCTCGTGCGGCGGGAAGGGCTGCCGGGTGTGCAAGATGACCGGCTGGCTGGAGGTGCTGGGCAGCGGCATGGTGCACCCCAACGTCTTCACCTCCAGCGGGTACGATCCACAAGAGGTGACGGGCTATGCCTTCGGCATGGGCGTCGAGCGCATCGCCATGCTGCGCTACCGCATCGACGACCTGCGCATGATGTTCGAGAACGACGCGCGCTTCCTCGAACAGTTCTGAGCGATGGTCCAGCGCATCCACGGAACCCAGTGAGACGTCCGGAAGAGGATTGACCTGTGAAGATTTCGGTGAAGTGGCTCGGCGATTACGTGGCGCTGCCCGCGGCGGATGTGCTGGCGCGCAAGCTGACCGCGGCGGGGCTGGAGATCGAAGGGCTGGAGCGGCCGGGTGAGGCGCTCCAGGGCGTGGTGGTGGGCCAGATTCGCGAGTCCGTGCAGCACCCCAACGCGGACAAGCTGTCGGTGACCCAGGTGGACGCCGGGGGCCCGCAGCTGCTGCAGGTGGTGTGCGGCGCGAAGAACTTCAAGGTGGGCGACAAGGTGCCCCTGGCCACCGTGGGAACCAAGCTCCCCAACGGCGTGGAGATCAAGCAGGCCGCGCTCCGGGGCGTGGACAGCCATGGGATGCTCTGCTCCTCGAAGGAGCTGGGGCTCTCCGAGGAGTCCTCCGGGTTGCTCATCCTCCCGGCGGAGCTGAAGCCCGGGACGCCCATCGCCTCCGCGCTGGGGATGGACGACGTGGTGCTGGAGGTGAACGTCACCCCGAACCGGCCCGATGCGCTCTCGCACCTGGGTGTGGCGCGCGAGGTGGGCGTGGTGACGGGCGTGGCGTTCCGTCCTCCGGAGCCGAAGCCCGCCGAGTCGGGCCGGGCCGCAGCGGAGCAGGTGAAGGTGCGCATCGAGGATCCGGTGCGCTGCCCGCGCTATGCCGCGCGGGTGGTCGAGAACGTCACCATTCAGCCCTCGCCCCCGTGGATGCAGGACCGGCTGAAGGCCTGTGGCGTGCGGGCCATCAACAACGTGGTGGACGTGACCAACTACGTCAACCTCGAGTACGGCCAGCCGCTGCACGCGTTTGATCTCGACAAGGTGGCCGGGCAGGAGATCGTCGTGCGCTGTGCCCGCCCGGGCGAGAAGCTCCGCACGCTGGATGGCAAGGAGCGCACGCTCGATGCGGACGACCTGGCCATCTGCGACCGGGACCGGGCGCAGGCCATCGCCGGGGTGATGGGCGGCGCGGACAGCGAGGTGACCGCGGGCACGAAGCGCATCGTGCTGGAGTCCGCGAACTTCCAGGCCTCCAGCGTGCGCCGCTCGTCCAAGCGCCATGGGCTGCACACCGAGGCGTCGCATCGCTTCGAGCGTGGGGCGGACCTCGATGCCGTGGGCCCCGCCCTTGACCGGGCCGCGCAGCTCATCGCGGAGCTGTCTGGCGGCACCGTGGCCCCAGGCCGCGTGGACATGTACCCCGGCCAGAAGCCCGCCCGGCGGGTGACGCTGCGCTTCGCCCGGGTGGAGAAGGTGCTGGGCACGGCGGTTCCGGAGGGCGAGTGCCGCCGGATCCTCGCCGCGCTGGGCTTCCAGGGGGTGGAGGAGGGGACGGGGCAGGCCACCTTCGAGGTGCCCCGGGCCCGGGTGGACGTGGAGCGTGAGGAGGATCTCCTGGAGGAGATCGCCCGGGTGTTCGGCTACGACAACATCCCGGCCCGGTTGCCCCGGGGCGTGGCGGAGCTGGCCCCCGAGCCGTCTCAGGCCGAAGCGGAGCGGCGCCTGCGTCAGGCGCTCTCCGGCGCGGGGCTGAACGAGGTGGTGAACTACTCGTTCGTGGCCCCCCGGAACCTGGAGGCGCTGGGAGGCAAGGACGCGCCCGTGGCGCTCATCAACCCGCTCAGTGTGGAGCAGTCGGTGATGCGCACCAGCCTGTTGCCCGGGCTGCTGGAGAACCTCTCCCGCAGCGTGCGGCACCAGGTGGAGCGCGTGGCCATCCACGAGACGGGCCGGGCCTACTTCCGCGATCCGGAAGGCGGCCAGGGCCAGCGCCCGGCCACCCGCGAGGTGCCTCGCGTGGCCGGACTGGTCTGGGGCCTGCGCTCCGGGCGGAACTGGACGCAGAAGGACGCCCGGATGGACTTCTACGACGCCAAGGGCGCCGTGGAGGCGGTGCTGCACGGCCTGCGCGTTGTGGGCGCCCGCTTCGAGCCCGCCGAGGCTCCAGCCTGGCACCCACGGGCCTGCGCCCAGGTGGCGCTGGCGGACGGGACGGTGCTCGGGCATGTGGGAGAGCTCCACCCGCGCGTGACGAAGGCCCTGGAGCTGCCCCAGGGGGTGTTCGCCTTCGAACTGGACACGGCCCCGCTGTACGCCGCGGCCCAGCTCGAGCCCGCCTACCATGCGCTGCCGCGCTTCCCGGCGGTGCTGCGGGACCTGGCCGTGGTGGTGCCCGCGGAGCTGCGCAACGACGAGGTCCGCCGCGTCATCCTCGAGGTGGGCGGGGCGCTGGTGGAGGATGCCCTCATCTTCGACGTGTACACGGGCAAGCCCATCCCCGAGGGGAAGAAGAACCTGGCCTACGCCATCCGCTACCGCTCGCAGGAGCGCACGCTCACCGATGGGGAGGTGGGGGAGGCGCACCAGCGCATCATCGCCGAGGTGAACCAGCGGCTGGGAGGCGCCCTGCGCGCCTGAATTCCTGAATGAAGTCAGGAGGTTGACACGCCTCGGGGAAGGCTGTCAGCATCCGCTCCTTTCTTTGCCGGAAAAGGGTTTCCGAGGGACCGTATGACGAAGGCGGACATCATCGAGGGCGTCTACGAGAAGGTCGGCTTCTCCAAGAAGGAGTCGGCGGAGATCGTCGAGCTCGTCTTCGACACCCTGAAGGAAACGCTGGAGCGCGGGGACAAGATCAAGATCTCCGGGTTTGGCAACTTCCAGGTGCGCCAGAAGAAGGCGCGCGTGGGCCGCAACCCGCAGACGGGCAAGGAGATCGAGATCTCGGCCCGCCGGGTGCTGACCTTCCGGCCGAGCCAGGTGCTCAAGAGCGCCCTCAATGGCGAGGCCCCCCCGGAGAACCACGCGGAGATCGACGCCCGGGAAGAGGAGAACGACGAGAACGAGGATTTTGACTCGGAGGACATGGATTCCGAGGACATGGACGGTGAAGGGGCCGAGGGCGGGAAGTACTAGCCCCCGGGCCCGGTTTTTCTGACGGCCGCATGCGGCTCTTGCTTGACGCTGGCGTCATGGAGGGGCATAAGGGCGGCCCGTTTCACGGCAGCAGCAGTGCCGGGGCGTAGCGCAGCCTGGTAGCGCACTTGCTTGGGGTGCAAGTGGTCGCAGGTTCAAATCCTGTCGCCCCGACCATCGAAGGCCCTGGAGTTTCCGGAGCAATCCGGTGACTCCAGGGCCTTCACCTTTTGGGCTCCGGGACTCCAGCCGCAAGCGGAGCGGGCTCGGTGCCAGCAGCAAGCAGAGCCTCGGTGAGGCCCGTAACGGTGGGCCCGAACGCGAGCTGGTTGAGTCCCTTGCGCATGTCCTCCACGTCGAGGTGGCCGTACACCTCCGAGGTGATGGCCGGGTCCGAGTGGCGGAGGATGCGCTGCATGGTGGCCAGCGGGACACCCGCCTTGAGCAGCAGAGTTGCGGCTGAGCGAGTTACTCCAGAAAGCGAAGGATGCCTACACGCAGCTGCGCCGCGAGGTTGACGACATCCTGGGACATCGACCTCGTCTGGGCGCAGGCTCTGCGCGACGCCTGTCAGAAGGCGGGCGTCCCGTACTTTCTCAAGCAACTCGGCGCCAGGGTCCAAGACGGCACCTCCGTGCTCGAATTGCGAGACGGGCACGGCGGCGACTGGGACGAGTGGCCAGAGGAGCTCCGAGTTCGCCAACTCCCGCCGCTGTGACCTTGCACGCTGGGTTCAACTGCTCTGCGCGATGAGGGACTACCTGCCCTGATAGGTCCTGGTCTCGCTGCTGCGGTTTGAGTCTCCTGGCCAGCGTGTGGCGCTGCCTCGACGCTCGCGCAGAGCGCGGCCGGGGCCACGGGGGACGCCATGATGCCACGCTGGCTGATTTCATCCTTGCTGGTACTGCTCGTGGGCTGCGGTACGTCCTCAAGGGCTGTGCGCCTGGAGACGGGCCAGGGCCAACCCATCGTCTTCACCCCGCGCATGGATACCGCGCCGGTGGAGTTGGACGACGAGGAGTTCGAGGAAGCGGTCCAGCGCCTAGCGCGAGATGCGCCAGTCTCGATGCACCTGCGGGAGGCTGCTCTGCGGCTGTTCGAGGATTCCTTGCGGCCTCGCGCCTGGTCGCACCTGCGAGGGAGTCTGGGAGTCGTTTCGGTGGAGGAGCCGCAACGGGGCCGTCTCCTGGTGCCCGAGGCGCCGGAGGAAACGGAGCTGGCGAACGCCTACGGACGCTGGTGCAAGCGCAAGGGCACCCCTGGCGACTGCCTGCGCCTGCTGGAGCACGGCCCCAGGCTGGACGAGGAGGCACGGCGCACCCTGGCCTTTCAATTCGCTCTGGATTCGGTGTGGGACGAAACCGAGGAGGCCTTGAGGGAGCTGACGAGCAAGGAGGCCATGATTGCCATGCTCTCCACCACGGGAGCCGTCTACTTTGGCCTGTGGCTGCTACCGGAGCCGGTGTCCAAGGGCGTGGCCGCCGTCCTCACGCTGGGGCTCGTCGCCTACCTGGGATGGGACACGGTGTGGAGCCTCATTCAAGGCTTCCGGGTACTGGCCGCCCAGGTGGAGACGGCCACCACCTTCGATGAGATTCGGGCTGCCGGAGAGAAGTACGGCAAGGTCATGGGGAAGAACGCGGCGCGGGTCTTCGTCATGCTGGCCACTGCGGCGATAGGCAGCACGGCGCAGACGATGGCCGCGAAGTTTCCCACGATGCCCGGCTCCGCGCAGGCCTCACGGGTGGGCGCGGAACAGGCGGGCTTCCGGCTGGCCGCGGTGGGGGAGGTGGACGCGGTGGCTGTCTCCTCGGGCGGCGTCATCACCATCGGGCTGGACCCGGGTGCCGTGGCGGTGACGGCACGGGGCACGAGCGCTGCGGCTTCGGGGCCGGTGGATGCCCAGGGACACGAGCACCACATCGCTACCAACAAGTGGAAGGACGCCACGCACAGCGGGGGTCCATGGACGCAGAAGTTCGAGGACCTCTTCGCGCGGGCTGGGATGTCGCTGGACGATGCGGCCAACAAGGTCCGCGTCAGAGGCCACAAGGGGCCTCACCCACCGGAGTACCACCAGGAGGTCTACCGCCGCTTGCAGCGAGCAATGCGCAGGTGCAGGAGCATGCAGCAGTGCCGGGAGGCCTTGACGGCGGAGCTGAAGGAATTGGCCTTGGAGATCGCGATGCCGGGCTCCAAGCTCAACAAGTGGGTCACCCGGACCGAGTGACGCAAGGAGCTCTACATGGAGAGGCGGTACTTCGATCTTCACGATGACGTCTACATCCAGGGGCGTTGGGAGCTGGGAGACCCGACCGACTCACAGGACCGAGAGGTCGATGACCCATGGCAGTTCGCGGATGGCCGCCCCGTGCGTATCGAAGAGCCGCTCCGGGTGCCTGTCACTCATCCAGGCACGCCGCTCGACTTCTCCCTGGCGGGCATCGGTGTCACCCCCATCGTCCACAAGAGGGTGGCTTCCCTCCTCGCGGAGCTGGCTCCTGACGACGTGCAGCTCATCCCGGTGGAACTGGAGGGCCAGCCCGAGCCGTACTGCATTCTCGTCGCCACGCGTGCCATTCGGTGTATCGACGACCAGGCCTCTGCCGAAGTGAAATACTGGAAGCCAGAGGACGGACAGCCCGACAGGGTCGGTGAGTACCGGGCCGTTCACGGCATGCGCATTGACCCTGCGAAGGTGGGCGATGCCAAGGTGTTCCGTCCTTGGGGATGGACGGTGGCCCTCATCGTGTCCGAGGACATCAAGGAGGCCCTGGAGCGCGCGGGTGTCACGGGGGTGAAGTTCACGGAGGTCACCGGCCCGAGCGAACTCAGCCCGGAGGAGCGAGAGAGGAACCGGAAGCTCATCGAGCTGCGGGAGCAGACGGACGCCGCCCGAGAAGCCTTCTGGCGCACCTTGGGGCGGTTGGACGAGGAAGTCATCATCCCCATCGTCGTGGGCGGCTCATGGCCGGCCCGGCGCCAAGTCTGGCGCATCATCCACCGCCCGAGCGGGCGCACCCTGCTGGTAACGGACGGGTTCTCGGACTACTTCGCGGACCACGTGGAGCCGTCTGTGGGCTTCGGCCTGGAGTTGGCCCTGGAGACGGACGAGCCCCTCCAGGACGCCGAGCAGAGCTGGCCTCTGTTGCTCCTGGAGCGGGTGGGAGACGAGGTGGCAGAGCACGAGCGGGTGCGCGAGAAGGTGAAGACGGGCTTCCTGTCCATGGAGGTCTCCGGCAAGGGCCTGCCCGAGTCGCTCGTTACCCAGGAGGGCAGGGTGGGGGTGTTGCTGGGCATGGAGCCGAGCACACTCCCCCGGGCCTTCTCCATGCCGGCCGGCGAGGTGCGGCTCGTCACCGTCAAAGTGCTGCTGCCGGCAGAGCTGGCCTACCTCCTGGAGCACGGGAAGAAGGGCCGGGACGAGCTGCTGCGGCGCTTCAGCCAGGAGGGATATGGGCACCTGTCCCGTGTCTGGCGGAACCCGGTTGTGTAGCTGGCTAGAACCGGGTGGTTGTGTTCCCTTGGTGTGTGAGGATGGGCCGGATGGGACTCACAAGATCGGAACAGATGGCCCGCATCCACAGGGACTCGCTTGCCTCGCTCTCCAGCTACATCCATCGCCGGCGCCGATAACGGAGCCCGCCTTCAGATTCATGGACGGCGTTCGGCAGCTGGGGATGCTCCATCGCGATTTCCAGCTTCATCGCCGACTCTGCCGTCCCTTATGACTCTGAAGGGCCTGGAGAACTTGACGCAGTCGGACGATGGTTACGGGGCGCCCGTGTAACCCAGCAGAAATCGCTCCAAGGCCGCCTCCTTGACCCGGACCGCGTTGGAGATTCGGATGTGGGGCAATGTGCCCCGTTCGCACAGCCGGTACACGGTGGCGCGGCACACGCCGAGCCGCTCCGCGACCTCCCGGACGGTCAGCAGCCGGCCAGGACCCGAGGCCACCGGCACCACCGGGGTGGAGCCCAGCAGCAAACTAGCAGCAAAAATCTTGGTGTCCTGGGGTACTGGATGGGACGGCTGGACAACCCCGGGAGAAGAAACCCGAGTATTTACGATGGGTTGCAAAGGGCTGGTAACCGTTGGACGGCCCCCGGGGTTCCTTGGGGTGCAAGTGGTCGCAGGTCCAAATCCTGTCGCCCCGACCATCGAAGGCCCTGGAGTTTCACCGGTTTGCCGGTGGGCTCCAGGGCCTTCACCTTTTGGGCTCCGGGACTCCAGCAGCAAGCAGGGCTGGTGGAACCTCCGGGAGAGATGCCGGAGCCATGGTTCGGAAGGCGAGCTGGTTGAGCCCCTTGCGCATGTCCTCCACGTCCAGGTGGCCGTAGATCTCGGTGGTGGTGGCCGGGTCTGAGTGGCGGAGGATCCGCTGCACGGTGGCCAGCGGGACGCCCGCCTTGAGCAGCAGGGTGGCAGTGGTGTGCCGCAGATCGTGGAAGCGGAGCGGCCGAGGGAGCGCCCGGGGCCAGAGCTTCATGCCGCAGCAGGGGCAGGGCTCGGACACCGCGTGGCTCTTGCGCTCCGAGTGACCGCCCCCCTTCCTCCGGCAGACGTGGCGGTAGCTGAGAAAGCGAGCCCTGGGCGACTCACGGGCCTGGTGGCCACCGGGCTTATGAAAGAGGAGGGGATCCCTCCCAAGAACATCACCTTGAGCATCGGGAAGCATGCCGGAAACTTCGTCAATGTGTTTCAGGCCCGCAGCTATCGCTCCAAAGCTGAGCCCCTCAGCCCCGGCGCGACGGACATGCGCGTGGTGATCGAGGCGGACGCACCGGAGGCAGAGAGCCGGGGCAGCTTCACGCTCAAGGTGTGGGATGCGGAGGGGACCCGGAGCGTCATCGTCACGGGTGTGACGTACCCGTAGATTGGAACCCTCCTCGATCTGGAGGGCGTCTCGTGGCTCCTCTGCGTCTGGTCGTTGCGGTCTTGTTCCTGGCCCTGTCCACCACTTGCAGCACGACGCCCGTGGCACGCTTCGACACGGGGCAGGGCCAGCCCCTCATTCACATCCCCCGCACGGGCGAGTCCAAGCCGGTGGAGTTGGGGAAGGAGGAGTTCACTCAGGCCATCGCGAAGGAAGTCCGGCGGATAAGGCCTTCGTTTGGTGGCTCGATGTCCGCGATGAACGCTTCAGGCGGCGGAGGCGGCGGCTGCTCCTCGACACCGGGTGGAAGAAAGCTCACGGAACACGCGCAGGAGAGCCTGAGACGCCACGGCTTCAAAGAGCCGCTCTCTCAAGTTGACGACATCATCGAAAACAACACCCGGACGACCACACAGGCGGACGGGGCCACCGTGTACATTCAGCACGCTGGTGGGAGAGGACGCTCCTACAACATTGCGATCGTCAACGAACAGGGTGAGATTGTGACCACGATGCGGAACTTGGACCCGAAGGCACTCCGCAAACTGGGCCAAAACTACGGGTTCAACCCGGATCCCTAGCGAGTTCAACGCCATGCATACCGAGTGCTCCCTCATCGCCAGAGGCTATCGCGCTGACTTTCGCTTCACCCTCGCGGAAGCGAATCGCCTTGTCGATCTGGAGGTTGGCATTGGCCTGGCCGATGGTTCACAGCGCCTCGCCACCTCGACCGCCGGGTACATCCCGGTCAACGACATTGTCCGCCTCGCCCGTTACTTCGAGGATCATCTGGCGTCGCTTGCAAGGAACCCCGACACGCAATCAGAGGGCTTCGTTCCCCTCGAATTGAACTTCGAGCTTCAAGCCATGGAAGGAGAGGTGCGCGCCGGAGGCGACGGCGAGTTCACACTTCGTGTCATGGTGAATGTCACGGGCACTGGAAGCCCGAATGGGAGCGTGTACGTGGGCTGTGAAGGCGTCATTGACGCCGCTCACGTTCGTGATTTCACCACGAGGCTTCACGAACTTGCCTCCCAGTTCGCTGCCGATGGCCGCCGTTGACCGAGTACCGCCCATCCCCGCAGCAGCGCGGGAAGGCCCATCAGCAAGGCCCCCAGGGCATGCCCCACGTCCTGGACGAGGTGATACCAGGGCCCATGCTGGCGAAGTGGCGGGTACTTCCTCGTCGAGTCCGTCCTCAATCCCACCTTCCAGGACGGGAAGGACACCGGCCGCTCTGGCTCGGGGACGCTGAAGATCATGTACGGCCTGGAGGGCCGCTGGCTGGACGAGTTCTATTCACGCGCGGCCTGATTTCGCCGACTCGCTCCACGAGGGGTGGAGCAGCGACAGATTCTCATCCGATGCGGTTCGTCCGGGTCGGAGAGTCAGCGCCATAGTCACCCGTCCGAACAGCGGTTTCGTTGTCTCCGAGGAGATCAAGGAGGCCCTGGAGCGCATCGGGGCCACGGGACGAAGTTCAAGGAGGTGTAGCCTCGTCGCTGTGGTCGTCTTCGGCTTCTCCTCGGTGCTGGGATCCCCCGTTGACCAAGCCCTTGGCTGCTTATTGCGTCAAGCGGCTTCACCCGTGGGCTTTTGTGTCGAAGCACCAGCGGCATGCTGACGCAGGAGCCGGACGAGTACGGAGAAGGCCAGCTTCGGCGGGACTGCATTGCCGATGCAGTGCGCGAGGAGCCCTCGGTTCGAGTTCGGCCCGAACTTGAACCAGTCTGGGAAGAACTGCACTCGCGCCGCTTCGTGGGGAGTCAGCGTTCGCGGCTCCGAGGGATGAAAATAGCGCCCCTGGCCAGGGCTACCGAACCCCGTGGTGATGGTATGAGCAGGCTCGTTCCAGTCGAGCCGCCCATACATCGCTCTGTAGCGATGCGTGGGATTGTCGCGATGGCACCTCGGCCGGAGATGATTAGGCAATTCGTAATCCTCCGGATGCGCGAGCAGATACCTGGCCCTCTTCAGATTCTCGGGACTCAGCTGGGCCGCAGTGTCGAAAACCGACTCGGCAGGGAACCGCTTCTTCTGAAGGTCCTTGATGGCCCATCGAAGTGTTCGAGGCTTGGCGATCGGCGGAAAATCCAGAAGCCCTGGGAGCTTCTCGCCGCGGTAAGCGACCAAGATGTGGCGGATGCGTTTCTGGGGAACCCCGATGTCGACCATGCGCACCAGGCGTTGCTCCACGGTGTAGCCCAGCTTTTTGTCCAGCCACTCCGTTGCCCGAACTAGCACGTTCCCCTCATCGCGGCGGATGCCCTGGACGTTCTCGATGAGGACGTATCTGGGCTCGAGCACCTCAGCCGCACGAACCATCACCATGTACAGCTCGTTCTTCTCGTCGTGCCGACGGGTGTGATTGTTGAGGTCCGAGTGACCCTGGCAGGGAGGACCGCCCACTAGGATGTCGATCTTGCCCACCTCTTGTTGGGTCTTTTCTTCTGCGGGGGTAAGGGGTTGTCCGGGGACCAGGCCGAACCTGGAGAGAACATCGCCCCGGTCGTTCTTGATGGCGGAAGGGAAGTTCAGGTCGTAAACGCCCTGGACACGCTCGTCCAACTCCATGGCCAGGCGTACCTCGAGCCCAATGTCGCGCGCCCGGCAGGCTTCCATGGCACCGAGCGTCAGGCCTCCCGAGCCCGAGAAGAGGTCGACCAGACGCAAGGGCTCTGCACCGCCAAAGGGCAGCGGACGGACCTGCACATGGCTGCGCAGGAAGGACTCATCGTCGCCGTCGATTTCATCCAAGCCGCTGCTCATCGCTTCGTGACACCTGCCTCGGAGAACCGGCGCACCAGGGCCTCTGGGTCGCGCAATGCGCACTGCCATACCACGATAACCCGGTAGCCGAGGCGCCTGAGCGCCAACGCTTTCCGCGCATCCCGGCTCCGATTCCCGGCCAGCTTCGATTTCCAGAAAGCGCTGTTGCTCTTGGGCACAGTCGCCAGCTTGCAGTTGCGATGACCGTGCCAGAAGCAACCGTGGACGAAGACGGCCCAGCGCGCTCGCTTGTTGACGATGTCGGGGGTTCCGGGCAAGTCGCGGGGACAGAGCCGGAACCGGACTCCCGCCTTCCACAGGAGCCGCCGGACTTCCACCTCTGGCCGGGTGTCACGCCGCCGCACGGCCTTCATCCGGCGCGAGACTTCTTCCGAGGGCCGTACCCCTGTGCGATGGAGCGTCACGCCGGAAAGATAATCACGCCACATCGGATTTCAGCCGAGGAAGACCTGGAGGCTCCGGGCCCGGCGCAGCCGCCTGCCTCCATCCGGAGGGTGCTCGTGGAAGTTGCGGGGGTGCACTACCCGGCCGTGGGCGCGCCGGTCCTCCGTCCGTTCGAGCTCGAAGAAGTACACCGGCGCTCCGGCGGTCACTGCTCCCAGTCCCCGGGCAGGATTCAGCCCGTCGACGATGACGAGGTTCCCGTTCGGCTCGCGCAGTTCCACCGTGTCGCCATGGGCTCCTGTCGCGACGCGCTCAAGAGTACCCCACACGTCCAATTGAGGCTCCTGCCCAGGAAGCTGTGGATGCGTCCAGGCACTGGGGCCCGACTGAAGGTAGCGTCCGCACGAGGGCCGTAGGCGGCAGCCACGGCACTGAGGGCCCGGCTCGGCCAGGTCCCTCGCACCGAGGGCCTTACCCTCCGGGAGCTCTTCGGAGATCGTCTTGAGCAGGGCTCGCGTTTCACCGCGCTCCGTTCCACCCCACGGAACGGGGTGGCGATCGTCTCCCTCGAGGAAGAGACGTACGGACGCGGCCCCGGCCGCTTCGGCGGCCAGGGCATACAGCCGCACCTGGAGCGTCGCGTCCGGCAGCAACTGTCCCTCGTCGTCATGCAGGCGGCCGGACTTGAAGTCGATGATGTCGAGGGTGCCCGGCACCGTCTGCTCGACGCGGTCGGCTCTTCCCCGGAGCCGCAGCGAGGGCGCAACCAGCCAGGCCTCGTCTCCCGTCTCAAGCCGTGGGGTGTCAGGTCCCTGGCCCGCGGGCACTGCCAGCAGATCTCCCAGCGGCCGTGCGGGCCCGTTCTTGCCCTGAAGCACCAGCCGCGCGGCCCACCGGCGGAGGCGCAGCTCCCGGAGCTCCCAGGCCCTGATCCCCATCGCTTCACGCAGAGGACCGAGTGCCGCGGTGCTTGCGGTCCCAGCCAGCTGAGCTTCTGCCTGCCGGGTGATGTCCGCCAGGAGCAAGGAGCAAGCCTCCTCCGCAGTCAGCTCCGCTCTCCAATGGCCTTCGCTCAGCTCCCGCCGCACGTGGTGCACGATCGTCCCGGCTAGGGCGTGAACGCCCGGTGGAAGGAGCGCGGAGGCGCTCCGCTCGCCCAGCACCGAGAGCTTGCAGCGGCCCAGCGCCCCGAAACGGGAGGGCGAGAAGAAAGCGGGTACCTCCACTCTTTCGATCGGTTTCGGGAGCGGAGGCGGCCGCGTCATTGATGACTCCGTGCCTCGCTGACGATCTTCTCGCGCACCAGCACCTGGCGGCGCAGCAGGTTGAATGTGTCCCAGCACAGTGGCAGTCCTCCCGCCTTCTTCGCCTCCGCATACGCCTGCGCCAGGATCGTTCCCGGGGGCGGTCCATTCTCCTGGCTCCAGTCCCAGAGCGGATGCCGGACGAGGACCCACGGGGTGAGCTCACTGCCTTGTTTCCGGATCCGGAAGGCGGGCACGTCGCCGAAGCAGGTGCTCTTGCCCCCGAAGCGGTCGGCCATCTGCCGCGCCAGTTCCTCGGCGAGCTTCGGCCAGCGCGCGAGCTCCACGTACGCCTTGAAGTCTCCCTTCAGCAGGCCCACCCGGTAGTCCGGGTCGACCATTGCCCGGATGAACGCCAGCCCCAATTGCCAGTCGAGCAATCCGTGGAAGGGCTGGTTGCCGTAGCGCCGCAGGCAGCGGTAGCAGGACGAGTCGCACCCCGTATGCTTCTCGTGGAGGAACTGCTTGAGCGGGTACCTGTTCTTCGCCTCAAGGATGGACTGGACGAGGCTCGCGATACGCGGCTTGCCTCCTTCCTGCTGAACGAGCCAGTCGCAGTAGCCCGCGCCGTTCACGAGGTGATCGGTGATCTGCAGCAGTGGCCGGGGGTCCTCCCGCATGTAGCGCCGAGGCTCCAGCACGTCGAATTCCTCGGGATCGATGTCCAGCTCGAAGGCGGCCCGGCTGGCGATGATGAAGCTGGCTGACATCGCCGCCGCGCGGATGCCCAGCCAGCGTGTCACCTCATCGTCGGCGACGGCATCGTCCACGCGTGAGTACAACCGGTAGAGAGCTAGGCCGTCCGTCGTTCCGTGAGTGGCCAGGTAGAGCGAGTCCGTCGTCTTCGGCGCCGCCAGCCACATCTGTATCTCTTGCGGCTCGGGCGCGAAGTTTCGCACCCGCTCGTTCAACTCGCTGTCCATGCAGATGGCCTGGTGCTCGAGCTTCGCGCCCAGCAGGCTGTCCGTGCCCTCCCTCACGCTGAAGTAGCGCCCGGCGTTCTCGTGGCTGGGCCCGCGATTGAGCCGGAACGTGCGGCTGTTCTGGTACTTGAAGGGCAGCCGCCAGGTCCCCGTGGCACCGAAACCCTGGGCCTCCTCGAACTGGATGCGGGCTGCCTCGGCCTGGATGGAGCGATGGCGCACACCGCCGTCGGCCTCTTCCTCGGTGGTGCGCGGGAAGAGAGGAAGGTCCGTCCGGAAGGCGTTGGGCACGCGGCAACTGCGGCGCGCGCCGAGGTCGAGCACCGCGCCGCACTCGCACTTGGTGACCGCCTCCTGCTTCGAGAGGTCCGTCCAGGCCTGGCACACCGTGCACTGTACCAGATCGAAGACGTGGCCGAACGCCGAGCCCTGGATGGCGTAGATGGCGTCTTCGCCTTTCCGGCCAATGGGGGGCGTGAGGTCAGGGGTGAAGCCCACGGCGAGGTGCTCGCGCTTGTCGATGACGACGGTGGAGCCGGGGGCGAACTCGTAGATGGCGACGTCGATGTCCCGGTCCACCTTGCTCCACTCGCGCTCCCCCCCATTGCGCCTCAGCCCCATGTACAACTCGCGCACCCGGGTCGGCATGCCGTACATGGGCAGCAGGCCGTATTCGGCCAGCACGTGCGCGAGGCCCGTCTGCTTGATGCGAGCCACGGCGGCCCTCATGTTTTTCATGAGCTCAGGCACGTCCACCTGGAAGCGCAGCGAGCTGCCCTCCTCAAGCAGCCGTGCCAGCTGCCCGGCGTAGCCCCGCTCCTGCTCGAGCGCTTTCTCCGTCCGGGCCTGCCAGTCGCTGTCCCGGAAGAGGACCGTGGGCAGGTACTCGCCGTGGATGTCCGGTGGGCTCATCAGGTCGCCCGGGAAAGGCCGCCCCGCTTTGCGCTCCTCGTCGCGCAGGCGCCTGAAGGCACTCCACAGCCAGCCCTTGCGGACGAGCCGGCCGCCGATGTTCTCCATCCGCTTGGTGAGGAATGGCGTGGGGGGGATGTCCCCCGTCATGGCCTTCGGCTCGCGGAAGTAGAAGACGTCGTGGCTCTTGGTCCGGCAGATCGTCAGGGCCAGGGAGAAGGCTTGGCCACGGCGTCCCGCGCGGCCCACGCGCTGCTGGTAGTTGAAACGCTGCGGGGGCATGTTCGCCTGGAGGACGACCTGCAGTGGGCCGATGTCGATGCCCACCTCCATGGTCGTCGTCACGGCCAACAGATCGATCTCGCTCTTGCGCTTGAAGAGCAGGTTCTGCCCCCCGAGCACGAGCTCTCCCTGCTCCTCGGGGCCGTCGTCACTCGTGCCTTCGAGCTCCGACAGCCGTGGAACGAAGATGCCTCGGAACTCCCGCTGGCGCTCGGCGGGTTTCTCCGTCTGCCCGGTGAGCTCCTCGCAGTGGAGCCGGAAGGCGCCGTGGCCGTCCTCGCCCACCTGGACGGTGGCGCGCTGGATGCGGCGTGCCAAGAAGTTGCGCACGTGCAGCCGGTGGACCTCGTCCTTACGCAGCCTGCTCCAGTCGAGCTTCGCGAAGCAGCGTGTGCAGACCCCAGCGCCCGGGTGCAGGTGGACACGGGAACACTGCTCGCACCGCACGTACTGGGCCTTGTCCGAGACGGTCTGGATACGGACAGCGGGCATGCGGATGAGCCCGTCCCCGTGCCCCGCGTCCGCCAGCTCGTCGAGAGCCGTTTTCAGCTGCACCTCCCAGTTGGTGGGCCACGCCTGCTGGGCGAATTTCTTCACCTTGGGACTATTGACCTGCGCGGCCTCTCTCCACTCATCGGGCATCTTGGGCTTGCCCATGGCGTCCTTCTCGGCGAAAGGACTCGGCCAGTACCGGTAGGCATCGGACATGACGCGCACCAGCGCGGCCAGCTCCGCGGCTCGCCGCTGCTTCTGCTCAGGCGAGCCCGGCAGCCGCTCGAGAGGTACCGTCACGTACCCCAGCCCCGACTCCTCGATGGAGAAGTACGTCTTGCTGAAGACGACGTCCGTCATGACGCGGTGCACGGAGGTGACGAGGTCGAGGCGGGCGTTGCCCATGGCGATCGCCTCGTCCGAATTCTCGGACGTCGCCCAGGTAATCTTCCCGGTCGCGGGGTCCAGCGAGAGGAGCCGGTTCCACGGAAAGCGGAGCGTCACGCTGGTGCCGGGCGCCTGGCCCGCGGGGCGGTCGACTCCCACGCCGTCGTAGGGATGGACACCGAACCGGGCCATGTCCGCGATCAGCGTGGGAACCGGGGACTCGGGAGTGAGGCGCTGGTGCTCGGCAATACCGATGATCTCCGAGAGCAATGCGCTCGGATCGAGCAGACTCGCCAGCCGACTCCTCGCTTCGGCGAGCTCCTTCGCGCGCTTGTCCCTGAGCTTGACGGAGGCCTGCGCCGCAGCCACCGACTGCTCAAGCACGGCGCACTCGATCTCAAGCTCGGCCCTCTCCGCCGCGCGGCCGTCGAGGTAGTGCCGCAGCGTCCGTACGAGCAGCTCGCGGCGGATGTCCTGGTGGTGGTTCTTCTCGATGGAAAGCGCGGCCTTGGCCGCGTCCTGCCGACTGTCCGAGAAAGACACCAGCTTGGGAGCCTCCACCGGGTTCGAGACACGTTGCGCGTCGAAGAGCTCGGTGGCCAGCAACTGCGTCGTCTTGGCGAAACCTGCCCGGAAGTTCCGCAAGGGAGACAGGCGGTAGCGCTTGTCGAGCCGACCTTTGTACGAGGTGAGGCAGTTGGGGCACGAGTAGGGCACGTTGGTGCCCGGGGACTCCCAGTTGCGCTTGTGCCCGGCATCCGTGCCGCTGCTCTCGAAGTACCAGCCCTCGAGGTGCTTGCTGGGGTCGAGGTCCGAGTCCTTCATCTTGTCCCGATTGAGGATGCCCCCGGTCTCCCGCTCGATGACCGCCCGCAGCCACTGGCCCTTGTCCTTGTCCTTGCCGTCCGCAGGCGCGTCGGCGGGACGGTTCCTGGAATTGGGCCAGAAGAGGGCGTATTGCTTCCAGGAGAGATCCTCGAAGCGCTGAGAGGCGGCGTCGTCCGGTAGCCCCTCAAGCTTCGGCTCCTGGGGTAGGAGCTCAGCCAGGTAACTGCCCCTTGAGAACTCGGCCCGCATGCCCCCGAAGAACAGCTCGCCGCAGCACTCGCAGTAGACGAGCTCGAAGAGCCTGTGCTCCCGGGCACCCTGGGGCGTCTCGATGGCGATGCGGTGAGCCTGCTCGATGGTGAGCTGGCCCACCTCGGCTCGCCGGTCCACCGCCGTCTTCGGAGAGCCCAGGCCCTTGTATGCCGGAGCGTAGAGTCCCTCGATGCTCCGGAAGAAGGTGTGCACGCGGAACGAGGGCAGATCGAGGCCCCGGAGGTAGTCGAGCGCCTTCAGCCCATCCGCCGCGCCGCGAGCGAAGAGCAGCCCGCGAAGGGCCTCCAGGTGCTCCGTGGTCGTGTGCCCCGGCTCATCCGTGGGAGGCCCGAAGAGCTTCTCCGCCAACTCGCTCAGGGGTTGTGCGCGTGAACGCTCCTCGTCCTGCTGCCAGCATGCCCACAGGAGGCGGTCGGTTGCTTCCGTGAGGGCCTCGGAGATGGCCTGGGACAGCGGCTTGTCCGCGCCAGTCCCGAGGGCCTTGCAGACGTGCCTCCACGCGCGCTCAAGCGGTTCGGCGTCCTCGGGAATCTTCGCGAACAGAGGCTGAGCCAGGGGAACGTCGGGGTCGCCCCATCCCGGGAGCTGGTGCGCCGCGAGCAGCTCGCGGAAGGGCGCTGGCTCCAGCCGCACCTTCGCTGATTCGGTGGTGGGCCCGTAGCGGCCTTTCTTCTCGTGCCCGGAGACGATGGACTGGCGCCACAGCTCCCTGGACTCCTTCTCGCCGCGCTCCGCGGGGGGCAGGCCAAACGGGCCGAACATGTCCCACAGATACTGGGAGCTCTTGTCCGCCTCCGCCTGCGGAGCGGCGGGGAGCGAGGCGCTCGAGGCCAGGATGCGGATCTTGCTCCGCTGCTTCGCGCTCTGGGTGAGGCCCAGCCGCTCGAGCAGCATCCGCAGCAGGAAGGACACCTCGGTACCCGCGGCTCCTCGCTGCAGGTGCAACTCGTCGAGCACGAGGAAAAAGTACGTATCGTCCTGCTCGAGCCACTTGCGGGTCTGCTCGAAGATGGGCTCTTCGACCTCACGGTTGAGCATGGCGCTCAACATGCTGACGTTGGTGATGAGGATGTCCGGCGGGTCCAGCTGCATGTCCCACCGGTTCGTCATCTCCGAGCCGTCCACCGAGGGGAACATGAAGGGAGCGTCGTCGGCCCCGGTGGCCGAGGGGGCCTGACGCGCGTCCTTGTCCGTCAGCTGGAGCTTCTCAAGCCGCTGGTGTGCCGCCGCGTCCGGAGCCCCGAAGAGTTTCTGGTAGTCCTCAAGGAGACTCGGCAGGGCGCGCTTGCCCACCGCCGGCTCCTCCGCGTAGGCGAGGAAGGCGGCCGGGTCGGCAGCGGCGCCGTGCTTCTCGCGATGGGCCTCAAGCCTGGCGTGCAGGTGCTCCTGAGCTTGTTTGTCCAGCGCGTGGAGCCGGGCCTGGATCTGCCCTTGCTCCAGGCTCGCCATGTACTCGAAGAGCTGGGTCAGACGGCGGGCGCGGCGATCCTTCTCGTCCTTCCAGAGATCTTCGTACGCCACGTCGCCGTTGTCGTCGGCCCGCTTGTGGCCCTCGATCTTGATGGACCCTCGCTGCGCCGCGGCGGCCTTTCCCTCCAGGAGAAAGGCATCTAGGCCCCGGGGGCTGCTCGTCGAGCCTGGGTGGCCAGTGACCTCAGTCGCACCAATGTAGCGGCCGAAGAAGATGCGGTTGCCATGGAAGTGCTCCTGCATGGCCTCGCGCGCCTCGGCCGAGTCGAGCGCCTTGCGCAGGCGGACGAGCTGGTCCTCGACCAGGGCGTTCATCGGGTACAGGACGAGCGCGCGGACCGCCGCCGTGCGTTTCTCTCCCGCACGGTGCCGCTCGAAGGCGGTGTTCAGAGGATGTTTCGTATCGGGCCGCTTCTGCTTGGGCAGCTCGGGGTAGCGCCGCCCGTCCTTCTCCTTGAAGTAGGGCAGGCCTGTCTCGGGATCCACCCACCAGTGATGCTTGAGGTATCCCGTCTCGGGGGCTTTCCAGCCGACGGCCTCCTTGGCGATCCGCGCCAGCAGGGGCAGCATGAAGGACTCCGTCTTGCCCGAGCCCGTGCCAGAGGTGACGACACCCGGCATGCCAGGCCGCACGCCCCGGTGCAGCATCTGGATCTGGTGGCGATAGGGTGAGTACTTCGCTTTGCGCTTCAGCGGCAGGCCGCCCTTCTCCCGAGGCTCCGAGCCGAACAGCCCCGCGAGGGCCAAGTCGACGAAGGCGCGCCGCGCCGGCTCGGAGAAGTCGGCCAGGGGCCCCTCGGGCGAGGTGTCCAGGTAGAGCGCGTCGAAGGACAGCTCCGCGGGCTCGTACCGGGGAATGGCCTCGATGAGCGGCTCGGTGCAGAAGGTGCCGGGCTGGCGCAGCAGCCGGCGCCGCTCCTCGGCCACGCTCTCGTCACCGATGCGGAAGGCGGTATCGAGGTAGCTGATGTAGAGTTCGCGGATGCGCTCGAAGTTTCCAATTGGGTCCTGCATCACTCCACCTTCCTTTGAATCCACGACTCGGGAACTGCCCGCGCGGCCAGCGGGGCGAGCTTCCTGCCGAACGGATAGACGTATGAGGTGACCACCGGGCGGCCCGCGCGCTCCTCGATGCGTGGGCCGGGGGCCCCGGCGCCGACCACCGTGCACAGGCGGGCCAGCGGCAGGGGCAGGTGCAAGGGGGCATGGGCCATGGCGCGGAGCACTCCGCCCTCAAGCGTGAAGGGAGGCCGCCCGGCCCTCTCCGTGGCATCCAGGAGCGCCCACGCTCGGGAGTAGCTCCAGCCCACGGGCGTCCCTGCCCGGGTGACGACGTAGATGGGGGCGCGCTGGCCATCACTGCGCCGCTCGATGCTCACCTCGCCCGGCTCTTCCGCGTTCAGCTTGAAGGCGCCACTCTTCCAGCACCAGGTCGCCTCGCGCACGTACATCTCCGGAGGCTCGTCCCGCGCGAGCTCCTCGCGGACGGTGAAGTGCGGGGGAACGAGGGACGCGTCGGGCCAGTCAAGGAACTCGGGCGGGGCGAAGGCCAGCTCCCGGGAGAGGGCCTCAAGCGGCTCCACGGCTCCATCTTCCGCCTCCAGGTGGATGACGGGAGGTTGGAAGCGGTTGGGTGGCGCCGCGTAGGTCACCTGCAGGCCGCGCTTACGGCCCTCCGGCTCGACGCGCCTGGAGATTGTCCGCGGCAGCAGGCCCAGCACGGTGCCGCTGAAGCGGTTTCCCCGCCGGGAGATGACGAGCCGCGGCTTGCGGGCCACGACGAGCGTCTGCCTGCCATTCAAGCGCAGCAGCGTGTCGATGGCGCCCACCTCCGCCAGCGCCCGGAGCAGGTGGTAGCGCAGTGAGTGGTGCTCGTCCGTGTGCGTGAGCCGGGCCAGGTGCTCGTGGACTTCCCGCAGGGGGATGCCGCTGCGGCTGTGCGCGATGGAGGAAAGGACATCCAGCAGGAGTGCGGCCTCCCTGGAGTAGTCGCCGCTCACCTTTTCCGTGTCCTGGAGGTACCTGTCCAGGTCTGTCGGTGCACACTCGCTCCCTGCCGGACGGACACTGGAGTGTGCGGCCTTCACGTAGGCGGAGTGGATGGTCTGCACCTCGGGCCGCTCGTCGAGCGGCACGTACTCGGCGCCCTCCCGGACGAAGACGGAGCCGGTCCCTCCCGAGAAGGCTCGCTTCCAGTGGCGCCGGTCTTTTTGAAGAGACGAGAAGTCGTCGTCCGGCAGGACCGGTTTTTGCGCGTCTCCGACGAAGACGATCATCGTCGGGGAGTTATTGGGGCCGATGGCCAGCCACGGGAAACCCTTGTTCGGCACGAGGGACATTTCTCCGACGCCGGGCCCGAGCCAGCGCGCCGTCGCATCGAAGAACAGCATGTCCATGGTGCGGGTGCGGTCCCAGGTCGTGAAGCCCAGGGGAATCTTGTCCACCGGGCCGCGGAGGGTCTCAAGCCGGCGCGAGGTCGTCTCAAGCCAGAAGTCTCCGCTCGGCAGCCCCTTGTGGTCGATCGCGAGGCTCAGGGCATCCAGGGAGACCTTCGCCTCACCCCGGCGCTCCAGGGCATAGCCCTCGATGTGCACCTTCCAGGTCGCCGCCACGCGCAGCTCCTCAAGCGCATCGTCGAGCCCCGCGGGAAGGAGCCACTCCTCGACCTGCTGCTCGCCGGTGACGCGTTGGCACGGCAGCCACGAGCTGGCGATGGCGACCTCGACCTTCTCGGCGCCGGGCGCGTGGATGCGTGGCAGGTAGCCGTTCAGCCGATAGAAACCGCCCATTGAGGTGCGTAGCCCTCCCACGAAGTGAGGACGCTGGGGCTCCGTCGTATGGAGGAGCGTGTAGACGCCCTCAAGTCCCTCGGGCGGGGAGTCCAGCTGGTGCAGCTGGCAACCTTCGACCTCCTGCCACCCCGGAAGCGCGCACTGGGTCTTCTTCCCTCCAAACGTCCGGACGAAGGCCTCGACCCTGTCATCGCGGACGAGGGCGCGGTCGCACTCCGCCAGCTCTTCGCCATGGGCGAGCCGGTACTCGCCCGTGATGACCCGTAGCAAGGGCAGGACACCGCTCGCGAAGGTCCGCCGGGACGTCCCCGTGAGCAGCTGATCGAATACCAGCCGCTGCGAAGAGGAGGGGGCCTGCGGTACGAGCCGGTAGCGGAATTCTCCCGCATCGAAGCCGAGGGCTTCCCGGGTGAAGCCAGGCTTGTCGGGGTACTGCTCGGTGCAGGCGATGTAGAGCTCGAGCAGGTCGTCCTGGTCGAAGCGGGCCATCAACGTGGTCTGGCCCGTGCGCTCGGCCCCGCCCGTCCGTTCCAGACTGGGCGTACTCGCCTCCTGCGCCACGGCGCGCCAGAACGGGCTCTCTCCTGGATCCCGGCCGCTCTGCAGGTACTTGTCGAAGAAGCTGTCCAACTCCTTTTGGAACTCCTTGCCGAAGACCTTCTTCGAGCGGCGCAACGCCTCAAGCACTGGCGTGATGGGAGGTTTGTCCACGAGCAGATCCGCTTTCTCCAGCACAGCTCGCAGCTGTAGCCGATCCGCGTGGTTGGGAAAGGCCAGGTAGAAGGAGCGCCCGATGATCTTGCGATAGGTGTCGCGTGGTGGGAGGATCAGCTCCCGGTACCGGTCGCGATGGCGCTGCGTCCAGTCGGCAAGATCCTCCCAGACGTCTTCCAGGCTGCCGGACTCCCGGGTGGAGGAGAAGCTGCTGACCGGTCTGCCTAGCACCAGACCCATGCGGGGATAGAACTGCCCCTCGTACGGAGGGTAGCCCGATGCAACCAGGCAGGTCAGCCAGAGGCAGGCGAAGAAGTAGGGCTCTTCGTCGCTGAAGCGGCTCCAATACGCGTCGCGGCTACCGCTGCGGAGACGGTACTGGAGGTAGTAGCTCTCGAAGGTGCACCTCTCCTTGTCGAGCTCCTGGCAGATGGCATCCGAGAAGGCCTGCAGCACCTCCTGTGCACGCTCGGGGGACTCTCCCACGATGACGCAGAGTTCCTTGAGGGAAGCCGGGATGTACCTGATCGGCTCCGGACTCTGGCTTCTGGTGAACGTGTCGGCGAAGAGCCATTCGTTCCAGTCGGAGTAAGAAGCGCTTTTCCAGGGCCTCGGCGGCAGCGCCGATGGAGTCGGAGCTTCTGGAACTACGGCGGTCATTCGAATATCCCGACCCTCGATGCGGACTCACCACCAGTACAACAGCAGTGGATTAGTACAAGGGCAGTAGATCGACTCCTATTCCAGCACATTGGGCTTCCTCGCTGGGTAAGGAGCTACAACATCTGGGCCGGTCAGGCTGAAGTACTGCTGTAATACTAGGCGGTAGGCCAAGGAGCCGAAGCCGAGCGGGTGAGGGGCCCGCTGCCTCGGGCTGGATGCTAGCCGTACCGTGGGCAGAAAGGTTGCTTGAAGCATCGCGTCACGACAGGGCTTCGCATGGCCAAGCCAAGACGGGGGCTATGGTCAACTCCGGAGGCAGACAGGGCCTTGGTGCCCGTGCCCTGCCGCTCAGGAGCCTGGAATGTCCTCCGCCACCGGTGCGCACCTCGATGGAGCATAGCAGACATTGGCCTACATTTGATTCTACGACGAAGTTCCCTGAATGAATCTCTCCAAGGCATGAGGATCTACTCGCACTGCATTGGAGAGCCGGATGTGGGGCAATGCGCCCTGTGAGCACAGCCGGTACACGGTGGCCCGGCATACTCCTAGCCGCGCTGCGACCTCCCGAACGGTCAGCAGCCGCCCAGGCTCGCCGGCTCTAGGCGGCAGCAGGGCAGGGCGCAGCAGCAAGGTAGCAGCAAAATCCTTGGTACCCTGGCCTACTGGATGGGACGGCTGGACAGCTTCGGGCGGAGAAACCCGAATGATTACGCAGGGTTGTGAACCGCTGTAACGTCTGGAAGGCCTTCGATGTTCCTTGGGGTGCAAGTGGTCGCAGGTTCGAATCCTGTTGCTTCGCCCATCAATGCTCGCTGTGCGGAGTTAGCGGCTACTCAGCAGCCTGCATGGCCTTCACTGGCGAGACCCGCGTCGCCAAAATTGCTGGGTACAGGGTGGAGAGCACGCTCACCCCGAGCACCATCACGTACCCGGCAATCAGGTTGGCCGCCGAGATCGACGGAAACAACCGGGGCCCCGAGAAGAAGAAATGTATCTCGTCGGAGGGGGCGGGGAGCCCGGTGTGGCCCAGGTATTTCATGAGCAGCACGCTGGCCAGCGCTCCAAGCGATCCGAAGGTGGTGCCGAGGAGAAGGGTCTCCGTGATGATCATCCAGCGGACGAATCCCCGCTGGGCCCCGATGGCACGCATCGTCCCGATCTCGTGAACCCGCTGGAGTGCCGCCATCATCATGGCGTTGTTGATGACGATCAGCGCCACCACGAAGATCATGAAGACCCCGAAGTAGAGCGCGGCCTTGACCACCAGGGTGAACTGTCCAATGAGGCCCGAAGCCTGCTTCCAGGTGGCGATCCGGATGGGCAGGCCCTTGTCACGGGCGAGCTGTTCCAAGGAGGGCGCCACCGCGTTCAGGGAGTTTCCCGGCTTGAGCATCACCGCCGCGCTGATGACCACGCTCTGGGCCAGCTCCTCCTGGGTGTACGTGTCCCCCAGGGACTTGTCCTCACCCGCTTCGAACAGGGCCTCCTCGTCGATGTGAGCCGGTGCGGCATCCCCGACGAGGGCGCTGTCCTCGCCGAAGAACTCGGCTTCGGCACTGGCCCTGTCCACGTCCTTCACGCCGCTCTGGGTTTTGATGCGCTCGATCTCGCGTGCTTCCTCCTGGCTCTGGCCTCCCTGGAGCTTCTGGAAGGACACCAGGTCCATCAGGTTCACCGTGCCCGCGAGCGGCGATTTCTCCAACCCCTTGAACTCGATCGTCCCATAGAACGGGACGTTGACCGATTGGACGTATCCACGCGGGCTCACGTTCTGGACCGTCACCACGTCGCCAATCCGAATGCGGTAGAGCGACAGGAGCGGCGCCACCTCGGAATAGAAGAGCTGGTAGCGCTCCTGGAAGTTCTCGTCGTTGGTGTTCAACAGCAGGGCCAGCAGCTGGGCGGGATCCTGCTCGCCCACGCCGAGCCTTCGTTGCAGGCGTGACACCAGCTCCTGCGTCTTCAAGCTGTCGAGCTGGAACAGGATGTCCCGCACCTGCTTCTGGTTCCGGGCCACATGGCGCCGCAGCTCGGGGTCCTCCGCGATGCGGCGTCCCTTCACCGTGACGGCCTCGTTCAGGAGGTCGAGCCGGCGCGCGATCTTGAGCTTGAACTTGTCCTCGTAGAAATACTGGCCCAGCAGCAGCCCTCGCTTGCCGGGAGGTACCTGGGTGCCTTCCCGCAGTTGCATGCGATCGAAGGTGGCTTGAAAGGCCTCCAGGTCCGTTCCGATGTAGCGGATCTTGATGGTCTCCGCGTCGATCACCAACCGGGCGATCCGGTTCTCCAGGAACTCCAGTGCGTCCAGGGGATCGCGATCGAACGCTGCCCAGAATGCGTCCGAGGCCGCGCGGTCCAGCGCGGCGAACTCCTCGGCATCGGTGGAGCTCGTGGCCACCTCGCGCGCGTTCCGGAGATCCTCCTGGAGGACGCGGACGCTCTGCTGCGCCAGCCGCTTGAGACCGAGCACCTGTTCCTCGGGGGCCTTCGTGCGGATGGCGTTCCGCAACCGCGCGAACACGTCATCCAGGGCATTGCCGGAGAGGACCAGCCCGTTGCTCACGTTGGCCGGTACGATGCTCAGGACCTCTGGCCTCGCCAGCAACTCCCGCTTGACGCGGGGGAAGTCCTCAATGGCGGGCAGGACCTGCGCCGCGCTCAGGTCCAGGTCCTCCTTCGCCTGGCTGGAGTAGACCTGGAGATCACCGGTTCCGCTGCCGATGAGGCTGCGGGTCATGGCCCCATCGATGCTGTCCAGCATCGCCCCGCCCGCGACCACGAGGGCCGTGCCCACGAGAATGATGCCGCCGATGACGAGGTTGAGCGTGCTCGTGAACAGATTGCGGAGCGCAATCTGCACCAGGATCATCAGGGGGCCCATGGGGTCTCCGTGCCTTGCATGTGCGCGGGGCTGGTTCAGCGCGGCGCGAAGCGGATGGCGCCATCCAGCCGGATGGTCTCGCCGTTGAGCATCGTGTTCTCCACGATGTGGAGCACCAGCGATGCGAACTCATCCGGGTGGCCCATTCGCTTCGGGAAGGGGACCTGCGCTTCGAGTCCCTCCCGGACGTCCTTGGGAAAACCGCTCATCATGGGCGTGTCGAAGAGCCCTGGCGCGATGGTCATCACCCGGATTCCGTGCTCGGCGAGATCCCGGGCAATGGGCAGTGTCATTCCGATGATTCCCGCCTTCGACGCTGCGTAGGCGGCCTGGCGGGCCTGTCCGTCGTAGGCCGCGATCGATGAGGTGTTCACGATCACTCCGCGCTCGCCGTCGGCGTTCGGCTCGTTCTTCGCCATCTGGGCGGCCGCGAGCCGGATGCAGTTGAAGGTGCCCACCAGGTTCACCTGGATGGGCCGGAGGAAGTCGTCCAGCTTGGCGGGCCCGAGCGCCCCCAGGGTGGGCACCGAGACGCCGATGCCCGCGCAGTTGACGAGGATCGACACCGGTCCCAGGGTCTGCTGAACGGATTGGAAGGCGGAGGCGACCGCCGAGGCATTGGTGACATCCGCCGCGAGGAACTGAGTGGGCTCACCGAGCTCCTTTGCCACCCCGGGCCCCTGCGAGTTCGGGCGATCCAGCAAGGCCACCTTCACCCCCGCGGCCACCAGCCGCGCCGCCACGGCTTTCCCCAGTCCCGAGGCGCCTCCGGTCACGGCCGCTACCGCCCCCTGGAGCTTCACGGCTGGCCCTCCGTGGCGATCCGCAGCTCGGTCGTTCCCCGGAGCCGATGCGCCACCTCCAGCCCGCGCGTGCGCGCCTCGGTCAGCAGGGTGTCGGACTCCTTCATGCGCGGCGAGTCCGTGGGGGACTCCGGGCCCACGATGTGCGACAGCCAGGGCTCGAGGCCCATGGCGTAGTTGTAGAGCCGCTTGGCGCCGAGGAGCTCCAGCAGCCGCACGCCTTCGCTGGCGTTGCTCCCCCGGCACCGGCGGTTCTTCTCCGCGCGGCGGTCGCGGCGCTTGGGGAACAGGGCATCGATGGTGAACGTGAGCGGAGAGCCCTCGTTCTCGGTGTTCATGAAGACCGTCTGCACCTCGCCGACCGCCTGGCGGATGTTGCGGTAGAGCGTGTCGTCCAGGTTGGCCGAGTCCGCGGCGAAGAGGATCTGCTCCTTGCCCGCGCGGATCAGGTACGCGCTCTTCGCGTGGGACAGGTCTCCATGCTCTCCCAGGAAGGGGATGGCGACGATTTCCCCATCGGGCAGTGGCAGCGAGTCGAACATCTCCAGGTCGACGACCCGCTTGTAGCCCATCATCGTGGACATCAGCTTGAGCGAGACGTCCCCCACGAGCAGGCCCCGCGCGCGAGGAACGACGAGGCAGTCGATCCGCCGCCGCAGGCGCAGGAGCGTCTCGGGGTTGTAGTGGTCGGCGTGGGCGTGCGTCACGAGCGCGTAGTCGATCCGGGCCGGGAGATCCTCGTAGCTCAGGCGCGATTCGCCCCCCGCGCGCGGCCGGACGCCGATCACCGGATCGATCAGGATGGAGGTTCCTTTCCACTCCACCAGCACGCACGCATGCCCCACGTACCGCACGCGCACCCCGGGTCCCGTCCACGTTTCGACCGGGGCAGGAGCGGGCGCCTCGGTCAGCAGGGAGCGCAGCACCTCCTCGCTCGGGACGGCGTCGCCGAGCAGCTCCTGGATGTGGCCCAGGGGCTGGGGGGTGCGCTCCAGCTCGAAGAGCGGGTCCACGCGCGCGTCCGTGAACGGCACCTTCCACTCGATCTGCCGCTCGTGGGTGAGCCGGGGCGTGGTGAAGAAGGTGCGGCGCTCGGAGTCGCGCTCCAGCGCTCCGAGCTGCAGTGCCTGGAGCTGCGGCTGGTGGTACCGGCTCTTGTACGAGAGCGGCTCCAGCACCTGGATGGAGGCGCGGTTGTTGTAGTCGTAGACCAGCTCCACGAGTCCCCGCAGGGAGGGGGGGAGCTTCTGGTACAGCGGCTCCAGCGACTGGCCCTTGGCCTCGGTCCAGAGGTACGTCTGGAACTCCTCGAACGCCTCGGCCAGCTTGAGCCCTTCCTCCTGACCGGTCTGCGTCCGCTGCAACAGCGCGCGCACTTCCGCTGCACGGGAGGCGGGCACGCCCACGAACGAACCGCCGTTGATCTCCCGCTCCGACTTCTCGTGGAAGGCCGGGTTCTGGAGGTACGCCTTCAGCAGGGGGAGCTGGAAGTTGTACGCGTTGAGGCACGCGGGAATCGGCGCGAGGGTGAGCCACCAGGCCATCCAGTGGTTGACCAGGGGCTCGATGCAGGTGTGCTCGGACAGGCGGTAGGTGGCGGACATGAGGACTCCGGTTACCCGGCGTGGTGCATGGCGGTGACCGGCTTGAGACGGGCCGCCAGGAAGGAAGGGATGAGGGCGATGGCCGTGGTGCAGGCGCTGATCAGCGTGATGGAGAGCAGGGTGGCTCCGGCGTCGACCCGGAGGTACAGCCGGTCTCCCATCAGGAACAGCTGCACCGCTTGGGGGACAGGGAGCTGAAGCGCATTCAGGATCGCGCAGAGGATGGAGCCCAGCACCGCGCCTGCCCCAGCGCTCAGGACGCTGAGCACCAGCGCTTCCAGGGCGAACATCCACACGACCTGTGAGCGCTGCATGCCGATCGCTCGCAGGGTTCCCACCTCTTGCGTGCGCTCCCGGATGGAGATCCACAGGGTGTTCATCAAGCCCACCGCGATGGTCACGATCAGCACGAACATGAGCACGAAGCTGAGCACGTGGAGCAGGCTGCTCGTCCAGTTGACGAAGGCGACCTCGGTCTTCCAGGTCGTGACGTCCAGCCGCTGGCCCGTCCAGTCCTCCTGGCTAACCAGCTCGAGCTTCTGCCAGTAAGGCTGCTGCTCCTCCTCGAGGAGCTCGTAGTGTGCGGAGGCGAGTGCTTGGCGCAGCCGCTGCTGGACTGCGGGGGCATCGTCGAGGTCCGGGAGGTAGATCAGCAGGGCGCCCGTCGCATCGCCGTGGAGCTGATACAGCGCCCGGAGCGTGGCATTCGGGACGAAGACGTTGATCGAACTGAGCAGCCCGATGTCGCGGGCGATGGCCACCACCCGGACATCCTGGGTGTTGGTGCTGCCGCGCACGGTGACGCCGGACAGGGTGAGCATGTCCCCGGTCTTCACCTCGAGCTTCTTCGCCTGGGATTCGAACAGCAGGATGCTCCCCGGGAGGGCCAGATCCTCCAGGTTCCCCTCGGCGAGGCGGAGGACCTGGCGGAAGACCGGCTCCGCCGCGATGTCCAGCCCGTTGAGCGCGATCTGCATGCCGTGGGTGTCGCTGATCACCCGGGCGAGGCCTCTGCCGCGCTGCGACACGCTGACGAGTTCCGGCACCTCGCGCTGGATGAGCTCGAGGAGCTTGGGAGCGTGCGTCACCACCGCGCTCGATTGGCCGCGCGTCACTTTGTAGAAGCCGGCGACGTTGACGTGGCCCGACATCAGCGTGGTGGCGGACTGCAGGACCGTGCTCTGGACGCCGTTGGAGAGCCCCAGCAGGAAGAGCAGCAGCGCGGTGACCCCGGCCATTGCGCCTCCCAGCATGAGGGTCCGGCGGCGGTGCGCAGCCAGGTTCCGGACCGCCAGGAGGATGAATTGGAGCACCTGTGGAGCGCCTGTGTGCATGTCTCCCACTTATCGGGCTGGGGTAAGGTAGTATAAGAAGGGCCTATTGTAAATTGGTGTTGTCAGGAAAATACTGTAACCGATGGAAAAGATTCGAGATCGGAAGCACGAAGAAGAAGCGCCCGCTTCTCTTTTCGCCCCTGGTTCCTGGGTTCCGGAGCATTTCTCGCACTCCAAGAACGTGAGAGCGAGTGCATTTTCCTGTGTGCAGGGCGGCTTTCGCATCTCGGGCGCGCTGGATGTGCCGTTGCTGGAGCAAAGTTTTGATGTGCTCGCTCAGCGTCATCCGAGCCTGCGCACCCCCCTGTCGCTGACGGTCATCGAGCTGCCGCAGGCGGGAGAGGCGGAGTGCAGGGGGGTGGCTCTGGAACAAGCCCAGCGGCCGTTTGATCCGGATCAGGGTCCGTTGCTGCGCGCGGCGCTGCTGCGTCTCGGGAGCCAGGAGCACGTGCTCCTGCTGTGCATGCACCAGCTTGTCGCCGATGAGGCCTCGCCTGAAGTGCTCGGGCACGAGCTGGCCACCGTCTATGGCGCGCTCGTTTCGGGCACGGTGCCAAGGCTGCTGGAGCCCTCTCCGTCTGGGGAGTTTGCCCGGAATCAGAAGTGGAACGAGGCGAGAGTGATCGTGTCTGCTGACGAGTGCGCGCACGAGCTGTTCGAGGCGCAGGTGAAGCGCACGCCGCAGGCGGTGGCGGTGAGCTTCGAGGGCGCGGAGCTGAGCTATGCGGAGCTGGAAGGGCGAGCCAACCAGCTTGCGCACCACCTGAGAGGGATGGGGGTAGGGCCTGAGAGCCGGGTGGGCTTGTGCGTGGAGCGCTCGGTGGAGCTGGTGGTGGGGATGCTGGGCACGCTGAAGGCAGGCGGAGCCTACGTGCCGCTGGACCCAGCAGTGCCGGCCGAGCGGCTGGAGTACATGATGAAGGATGCGGGACTGGAGGTGCTGCTGACGCAGCAGCGTCTGGTCCCGGGCCTGCCAGCGAGGGCTGGGCGCGTGGTGTGCCTGGATGCCGATTGGACACAAGTCTCACGTCAGAGCCAAGCGCCTGTGGCATGTGAGGGTAGCGCGGGCCAGCTGGCATACGTCATCTACACCTCGGGCTCGACGGGCAAGCCGAAGGGGACGCTGCTGGAGCATGGAGGGTTGTGCAACACGGCGCGGGCGGCCATCCAGATGCTGGGGTTGGGGCCGGGGCGGCGGGTGTTGCAGTTCTCGTCGCTGGGGTTCGATGCCTCGGTGTGGGAGATGTTCTCAGCGCTGCTGAGTGGAGCGCACCTGGTGCTGGCGTCGAGGGAGGCGCTGATGCCGGGAGCGCCGTTGCAGGAGTTGCTGCAGGCGCAGGCCATCACCACGGCCACGCTGACGCCTTCGGTGCTCATGCAGTTGGAGCCCTCAAGCCTGCCTGAGCTGGAGACGGTGGCGGCCGCGGGCGAGGCGTGCACGCCGGAACTGGTAGCGCGGTGGAAGCCGGGCCGACGGTTCATCAACGCCTATGGCCCCACGGAAGTGACCATCTGCGCGACGCAGAACTCGCAGGTGGAGGCGGTGAGGCCCACCATCGGCCGGGCATTGCCCAACGTGCAGGTGTACGTGCTGGATGAGGCCCAGAGGGTAGTGCCTGTGGGTGTGGCCGGAGAGCTGTGCGTGGGAGGAGCGGGGCTGGCGCGGGGGTACCTGGGCCGAGCGGAGCTGACAGCGGAGCGGTTCATCCCCAATCCGTACAGCCAGGCGCCCGGAGCGAGGCTGTACCGGACGGGGGACCGGGTGAGGTGGCTGGAGAACGGGGAACTGGAGTTCCTGGGGCGGATGGACTTCCAGGTGAAGCTGAGGGGCTTCCGGATTGAGCTGGAGGAGGTGGAGGCAGCGCTGAGCCAGCAGGCCGGGCTGAGCGAGGCGGTGGTGGTGGTGAGGGAGGATGTGCCTGGGGTGAAGCGGCTGGTGGCGTATGTGGTGGGTGCGGGCAAGCAGCCCTCTCCCAGCAGCGAGGCGCTCAGAAGCGCGCTGAAGCAGAAGCTGCCGGAGTACATGGTGCCCTCGGCATTCGTGAAGCTGGAGGCGCTGCCGCTGGCCCTCACTGGCAAGGTCGACCGCAAGGCGCTTCCTGCTCCGGATTGGAACAAGCTGGACCAAGAGCGCGAGTACGTCGCGCCCCAGACCCCAGTCGAGAAGGAGCTGGCGGCCATCTGGGCGAAGGTGCTCCGGCTGGAGCGTGTCGGCCGACACGACAACTTCTTCCTGCTTGGTGGTGACTCCATCATCGGGATGCAGATCCTGGCCCGGGCCCATCAAGCCGGGCTCCGCTTCACCTCGAAGCAGCTCTTTCAGCATCCGACCCTCGCCGCGCTGGCGCCCCTGGTGACGCAGGCCCGGGCTCTGGATGACCAAGGGGTTATCACCGGGCGGGTTTCCCTGACCCCCATCCAGCACTGGTTCCTGGAACAGCAGCAGCCGGAGCCGCACCACTTCAAGCAGGCCATGGTCTTCGAGGTGACCGAGCCGGTAGCGCCCGCGCTTCTGGAGCAAGCGCTGCGGCAGCTCCTTGAGCACCACGATGCCTTGCGCATGTGCTTCACCGAAGAAGGTGGGCGCTGGCAGCAGGCCAATGGAGCGCAGGCGCAGGCGGTGGCCCTGCGGCAGATAGACCTGGCGCGCGTTCCGGAGGCTCAGCGAGCGACGGCGATCGAGGCCGTGTCGGAAGAGCTGCAGGAAGGCTTCGACCTTTCCCAGGGCCTGTTGCTGCGCGCGGCACTGCTTCATCTCGGCGCGGGACAGACCGGACGGCTGCTGCTCGCCATCCATCACTTCGTGGTGGACTTCGTCTCGTGGCGCATCCTGCTGGAAGATCTGAATACGGCTTACCAGCAGCTCTGCCGGGGCGAACCGGTGGTGCTGGCCGCCAAGACGACGTCCTTCAAGCGGTGGGCAGGGAAGTTGGAGGAATACGCCCAGTCTCCTCTGGAAGAGGACCGGGCCTATTGGCTGCATCCCCGCGAGCCTGTCCGGGCGCTGCCGGTCGATCGCGTGGGCGGGGCCAATACGCAGGAGTCGGCCCGCGGTGTGACGGTGTCACTGGAGGTAGAGCCGACACGCGCGCTGCTGCAGGAAGTCCCGGGAGCCTACCGGGCTCACATCAATGATGTCCTGCTGGCGGTCCTGGCGCAGTCCTTGGCCCAATGGACGGGCTCACGCCAGGTGCTCGTTGATCTGGAAGGGCACGGACGCGAGGAGCTGTTCGAGGACGTGAACCTCTCCCGGACGGTGGGGTGGTTCACGACGCTGTTCCCGGTGCAACTGGACCTGCCGGAATCCACCCGCCCCGCGCCGGTCCTCGAATCCGTCCGGGAGGAACTGCGGCGGCTTCCTCATCGGGGCATCGGCTACGGGCTGCTGCGCTACCTCCGGAAGGATGGCGCGGCGCAGGGCCTGCTTTCCCGCCCCCAGGCCGAGGTGAGCTTCAACTACTGGGGACAAATCGACCTGATGGGACAGGGCTCGGCGCCCTTCGTGCTGTCGCCAGAGCTGGGAGGACCGGAGTTCGGCAGGAAGCACCGCCGGCCGCACCTGCTGGCCGTGGAGGCGCGCGTCTTCGGCGGCAAGCTCGAGGTGACCTGGCTGTACAGCGAGAACGTCCATGCGCGGGCGACCATTGATGCGCTGGCGCAGAACTTCATGGCGTCTCTGCGGACCCTCATCGCGGGCCGCACGTCGCCCGAGGCGGCACGCTACATTCCCTCGGATTTCCCGCTGGCCCAGTTGGACCGGGCCGCGCTGGAACAGGTGCTGAAGCAGACCCCGCGCATCGAGGATCTCTATCCGCTCTCTGCGCTCCAGCAGGGGCTGCTCTACCATGCGCACCTGGCGCCTGGAACGGACCTGTATTTCGAGCAGGTGAGCTGGGCCATTCCGCAGGCGTTGGACGTCTCCGCATTCCAGAAGGCCTGGGAGCGGGTCGTGGCGCAGAGCCCTGTCCTCAGGACGGTCTTCCTCTGGGAGGGCTTGGCAGAGCCGCTCCAGGCCGTTCTGCCCTCGGTCACGCTGCCGTGGCAGCAACTCGACTGGCGGGGTGTTCCGGCGGCTGAGCAGAAGGCACGGCTTTCCTCGCTCGTGAGCGAGGATCGCTCCCGCGGCTTCGAGCTGTCGCAGGCACCGCTGATGCGCGTGACGCTCCTCCGGCTGGGGGAGGCCGCCTACCACTGTCTGTTCAGCTTCCACCACCTGCTGTTGGATGGATGGAGCGTGGGCCTTGTGTTCCAGGCGCTGTACGCCCACTACGAGGCCCTTTCCTCCGGGAAGGAGTTGCCCCTCCAGCGGGGAACCTCTTACCGCGATTACATCGCGTGGCTGCGGCAGCAGGACGTCTCCCGCTCGGAGGCGTATTGGCGGCAGGCGCTCAAGGGATTCACCACGCCGTCGCCGCTGCCGTATGGCCAGCGGCCGGGATGGACGGCAGAGACATCCCAAGGGTACGGCGAGCAGCAACTGCAGATCGGCCGGGCCTCGGCGGATGCGCTCCAGGCCTTCGTGCGTCAGCACGGCCTGACGTTGAATACGTTGGTGTTGGGCGCGTGGGGGCTCGTGCTGGGCCAGCATGGCGGCTCAACGGACGTCGTCTTCGGCACGACGCTCGCAGGCCGTCCGCCCGAGCTGCCGGGCTCCGATGCCGTGATGGGGCTGTTGATCAACACGCTTCCGGTGAGGGTGCGCCTGGAGTCTCAGGTGCCGGTGCTCCCGTGGCTGGAGCGTCTCCAAGCCGAGCAGGATGAGCTGCGTCAGCACGAATACAGCCCCCTGTCTCAGGTCCAGGCGTGGAGCGAAGTGCCACGCGGGACGGGGCTGTTCGAAAGCCTGTACAGCTTCGAGAACTATCCGATGGACTCCGCGCTGGGAGGCGCCGAATTCATCGAGAGGACCCAGTTCGCGATTGCCGCCTCCGTCATCCCCAACCGGCAGGGGCTGCTGCTCAGAATCGCTTTCGAGGCGGGACGGTTCGAGAGCGCCACCATTGACCGGTTGCTGGCGCACTGGAGCCTCGCGCTGGAGCGCATGGTGGCCCAGCCAGAGAAGGCCCTTGGGCGCATCTCCCTGCTCTCCGAAGGGGAGCGGAGGCAGGTGCTGGAGGAGTGGGCCGCAACGGCGTTGGCTGGACGGCCCGAGGAATGCGCGCACGAGCTGTTCGAGGCGCAGGTAAAGCGCACGCCGCAGGCGGTGGCGGTGAGCTTCGAAGGCGCCGAGCTGAGCTATGCGGAGCTGGAAGGGCGAGCCAACCAGCTGGCGCACCACCTGAGAGGGCTGGGGGTAGGGCCGGAGAGCCGGGTGGGCCTGTGCGTGGAACGCTCGGTGGAGCTGGTGGTGGGGATGCTGGGCACGCTGAAGGCAGGCGGAGCCTACGTGCCGCTGGACCCTGCAGCGCCTGCTGAGCGGCTGGAGTACATGATGAAGGATGCGGGACTGGAGGTGCTGCTGACGCAGCAGCGTCTGGTCCCAGGCCTGCCTGCAAGGGCCGGGCACGTGGTGTGCCTGGATGCTGATGGGGCGCAGATTGCCCAACAGAGCCAAGCGCCTGTGGCGCATGAGGGTAGCGCGGGCCAGTTGGCGTACGTCATCTACACCTCGGGCTCGACGGGCAAGCCGAAGGGGACGCTGCTGGAGCACGGAGGGTTGTGCAACACGGCGCGTGCAGCCATCCAGATGCTGGGGCTGGGGCCTGGAAAGAGGGTGCTGCAGTTCTCGTCGCTGGGGTTCGATGCCTCGGTGTGGGAGATGTTCTCGGCGCTGCTGAGCGGGGCGCACCTGGTGCTGGCGTCGAAGGAAGCGTTGATGCCGGGAGCGCCGTTGCAGGAGTTGCTGCAGGCGCAGGCCATCACCACGGCCACGCTGACGCCTTCGGTGCTCATGCAGTTGGAGCCCTCAAGCCTGCCTGAGCTGGAGACGGTGGCGGCCGCGGGCGAGGCGTGCACGCCGGAACTGGTAGCGCGGTGGAAGCCGGGCCGACGGTTCATCAACGCCTATGGCCCCACGGAAGTGACCATCTGCGCGACGCAGAACTCGCAGGTGGAGGCGGTGAGGCCCACCATCGGCCGGGCATTGCCCAACGTGCAGGTGTACGTGCTGGATGAGGCCCAGAGGGTAGTGCCTGTGGGTGTGGCCGGAGAGCTGTGCGTGGGAGGAGCGGGGCTGGCGCGGGGGTACCTGGGCCGAGCGGAGCTGACGGCGGAGCGGTTCATCCCCAACCCGTACAGCCAGGCGCCTGGAGCGAGGCTGTACCGGACGGGGGACCGGGTGAGGTGGCTGGAGAACGGGGAGCTGGAGTTCCTGGGGCGGATGGACTTCCAGGTGAAGCTGAGGGGCTTCCGGATTGAGTTGGAAGAGGTGGAGGCAGCGCTGAGCCAGCAGCCCGGGCTGAGCGAGGCGGTGGTGGTGGTGAGGGAGGATGTGCCAGGGGTGAAGCGGCTGGTGGCGTATGTGGTGGGTGCGAGCAAGCAGGCTGCGCCCAGCAGCGAGGCGCTCAGAAGCGCGCTGAAGCAGAAGCTGCCGGAGTACATGGTGCCCTCGGCGTTCGTGAGGATGGAGGCGCTGCCGCTGGCCCTCACCGGCAAGGTCGACCGGCGGGCCTTGCCTGTTCCGACGCTTGACGGAGACGGGCGGCGGGAAGGCTTCGTCGAGCCGAGAACGGAAGTGGAGCGCAAGCTGGCGGAGGTGTGGGCCAGCGTGCTCAAGCAGCCGCGAGTCGGCGTGCACGACAACTTCTTCGAGCTGGGCGGGGATTCGATCAGCAGCATGCAGATCGTGGCCCGTGCTCACCAGGTGGGCCTCAAGGTCACGTCGAAGCAGTTGTTCCAGCATCAGACGATCGCCGAACTGGGGCCGGTGGTGGTGGATGCGAGTGGAATGCACGCGCAGGGCGTGGTGCAGAACCTCGAACCGCTGAAGGCCTCCCATTTCCCGCTGGCCAGGCTGGACCCAGCAACGCTGGAGCGGGTGCTGCAGCAGCACCCGGGGGCCGAAGACATCTACCCATTGTCGCCGCTGCAGCAGGGCATGCTCTTCCATGCGCTGCTGTCGGTGGAACTGGGCATGTACTTCGAGCAGGCCGTCTGGCGCTTTGGGGGCACGCTCCAGGCCCCGGCTTTCCGGCGCGCATGGCAGGAGGTGGTGGACCGCAACCCCATCTTGCGGACGGGCTTCTTCTGGGGAGAAGTGCCCGAGCCGCTCCAGGTGGTGCACCTGCGGGTAGAGCTCCCATGGCAGGAGCTCGACTGGCGGGAGGTGCCCGCCACCGAACGGCACACGCGGCTGGAGGCTTTCCTCCAGGAGGATCGTGCCCGGGGCTTCGAGCTTTCACGCCCTCCGATGATGCGGGTGGCCATTGTCCGGATGGCGGACAACGACTCCTGGATCATCTGGAGCTTCCACCACATCCTGCTGGATGGGTGGAGCGCCTCCCTGCTGCTCAAGGACCTGTTCGAGCTGTACGAGGCCTTCGTGCAAGGCCAGCAGCTCCAGCTTCCCCCCAGGCCTGCGTTCCGTGAGTACATCGCGTGGCTGCAAGGGCAGGACTCCACCGAGGCGCAGGCCTACTGGACCCGGGAGCTCCAGGGCTTCACGGCGCCCACGCCACTGCCAGGCGCGCGGAGTCTTGACCGTACCGGTTCCGAGTCCTCTCAGCAGCGCGAGCTTGAGGTCCAGCTCTCCGACGCGTCCACGGAGGCGGTGCAGGCCTTCGCGCGCAAGCACAAGCTGACGGTCAACACGGTGGCTCAGGCAGCGTGGGCGCTGGTCCTGGGCCGCTACAGCGGGGAGCCGGAGGTTGTCTTCGGCAGCACCCTGGCAGGCCGCCCGCCGGAGTTGACGGGAGCCGAAGCGATCGTCGGAGTGCTCATCAACACGCTGCCGGTCCGGGTCCGGCTTCCGGCCGGGGCGGTCCTCCTGACGTGGTTGCAGGACCTCCAGGCACAGCAACTGGAGCAGCGTCAGCACCAGCACTGCCCGCTGGTGCAGATCCAGAAGTGGAGCGAGGTGCCTCGGGAGCGGGCGCTGTTCGACAGCCTGTTCGTGTTCGACTACCCGATGGATGCCTCCGAGAAGGAGCGGCTCGGGATTCTGGACGCCGAGACCTTCCGGCCCAGCCAACGGACGAACTATCCGCTCACGGCCACGCTGGGATTCCCCCGGGGGAAGTTGGAGCTGAGACTCGCGCATGAGCCCCAGGCCTTCGACGCGGCGCTTATCGATCAGGTTCTGGCGCACTGGAAGTTGGCCCTGGAGCGCATCGTTGCTCACCCTGAGCAGCGGTTGAGGGATCTGCAGCTCCTCACAGCAGACGAGCGTCTGCAGGTGTTGGAGACCTGGAATCAGACGTCGGCGGAGTACCCGCGCGAGCAGTGCGTTCACCAGTTGTTTGAAGCGCAGGCCGAGCGCACACCGGAAGCAGTGGCGGTGCGGAGCGGAAGCGAGCAGGTGACGTACGGGGAGCTGAACCGGCGAGCCAATCAGCTGGCGCACCTGCTGGTGAAGAAGGGGGTAGGCCCGGAGACGCTGGTGGCGCTGTGCACCGAGCGAACGGTGGACACGGTGGTGGGCCTGCTGGGGATTCTGAAGGCCGGGGGTGCGTACGTGCCACTGGACCCGGCGTACCCGCAGGAACGGCTGGCCTTCATGCTGGAGGACACCCGTGCGCCGGTGCTGGTGACGCAGGCGTCGCTGGTGAGCCGCTTCAGCGAGCCCCGGGCGCAGGTGGTGTGCCTGGACACCCAACGGGCCGAACTGGCGCAGCAACCAGAGCATGCGCCGGTGAGCGGGGTGAAGTCCCGGAACCTGGCGTACGTCATCTACACCTCGGGCTCCACGGGGAGGCCCAAGGGGGCGATGATCGAGCACCAGGGGGTGTGCAACTACCTGACGTGGAGTGCGCGAGAGTACCGGGTGGAAGAGGGCCAAGGCGCGCCGGTGCACTCGTCGATCTCGTTTGACCTGACGGTGACGAGCCTGGTGTTGCCGCTGGTGGTGGGACGGCCGGTGGTGATGGTGGGGGAAGAGGCCGGAGTGGAGGGGCTGGGCGAGGCGCTGAAGGCAGGGGAGAACTACAGCCTGGTGAAGCTGACGCCGACGCACCTGAAGGTGCTGGCGCAGCAGCTGAAGCCGGAAGAGGTGAAGGGCCGCACGAAGGCATTCATCATCGGAGGAGAGGGGCTGTCGGCCGAGAGCCTGAGGTACTGGCGAGAGCATGCACCGCAGACGCGGCTCATCAACGAGTACGGCCCGACCGAGACGGTGGTGGGCTGCAGCATCTACGAAGTGGCAGTGGCGGATGCGGCGGAGGGAGCGGTGCCCATCGGGCACCCCATCGCCAACACGCAGATGTACGTGCTGGACGGGCAGCTGCAGGTGGTACCCAAGGGAGTGGCCGGAGAGCTGTACATCGGCGGGGAGGGCGTAGGCCGAGGGTACCTGGGGCGTCCGGAGCTGACGGCGGAGCGGTTCATGCCGGACCCGTTCAGCCGGCAGGCCGGGGCGAGGTTGTACAAGACGGGCGACCTGGTGAAGAGGCAGGCGGACGGGAAGCTGGAGTACCTGGGCCGGTTGGACACGCAGGTGAAGGTGAGGGGCTACCGCATCGAGCTGGGAGAGATCGAGGCGGTGCTGGAGAAGCACCCTGCGGTGAAGGAAGCAGTGGTGGTGGTGAGGGAGGAGCCGCCAGGCAACAAGCAGCTGGTGGGGTACGTGGTGACGGAGGAAGGCCGGGACGAGAGCGGGGCAGTGAAGGCGTACCTGCAGGAGCGGATGCCGGAGTACATGGTGCCCGCGGCGTGGGTGTGCTTGCCGGCCTTCCCGGTGACGCAGAACGGGAAGGTGGACCGCAAGGCGCTGCCTGCGCCGCACCTGGGCGCCAAAGCCGCTCAGGACTTCGCCGCGCCCAGGACGGAAGTGGAGCGCAAGCTGGCGGAGGTCTGGGCCAGCGTGCTCAAGCAACCGCGCATCGGCGTGCATGACAACTTCTTCGAGTTGGGCGGGGACTCGATCATCAGCATCCACATCGTGGCTCAGGCCCATCAAGTAGGGCTGAAAGTCACGTCGAAGCAGCTCTTCCGCCACCAGACCATCGCCGCGCTTGCGCCCGTGGTGGTGGATGCAAGCAAGGAGCGGGAGCAGGGGATGGTGCAGGGCCCCGTGCCGCTCACGCCCATCCAGCAATGGCTCTTCGAGCAGGACCTGCCGCAGCCGCAGCACTTCAACATGGCGTTGATGCTGGAGGTCGCGCCGCCCGTCGAGGCCAGCAGGGTGGAGGAATCTCTTCAGGCGCTGGTGGAGCACCACGATGCGCTTCGCCTGAGCTTCCGTAAGGAGGGCAGCGCGTGGAAGCAGGTGAATGAGGGCGGGGACAAGAAGCTCCGGTTGGAGCGCTTGAATGTGTCGCACGCGGGAGCCGGGGAGTCAGCGGCGATAGCGCAGATCGCCAAGCAGATGCAGGAGGGGCTGAAGCTGGGAGAAGGGCCGCTGCTGAAGGCGGCGCTCTTCGAGCGAGGCGCAGGAAAGAAGTGGAAGCTGCTGCTGGTGCTCCACCACCTGGTGGTGGACGTGGTGTCGTGGCGGATTCTCCTGGAGGACTTGAACCGGGCGTACGCGCAGCGGGCGAAGGGAGAGGCGGTAAGGCTCCCGGCGAAGACCACGTCCTTCAAGGTGTGGGCCGAACGGCTGGAGGGGTACGCGCAGGGCCAGGAGGTGGGCTCGGAGCTGGAGTATTGGGCGGCAGCGGAGCGGCAAGAGGTCCGGGGCCTGCCGGTGGATCGCGTGACAGGCGCGAATACGGTCGCCTCGGAGCGCCGGTTGACGGTGGGGTTGGAGGCGGAAGAGACGCGGGTGCTGTTGCAGGAGGTGCCCGGGGCGTACCGCGCTCAAATCAATGATGTGCTGCTGACGGCGCTGGCCCAGAGCGTGGGGAAGTGGAGCGGCCAGCCGCGGGTGTTGGTGAATCTGGAGGGGCACGGCAGAGAGGAGCTGTTCGAGGACGTGGACGTCTCCCGCACGGTGGGGTGGTTCACGAGCATCTTCCCCGTGATGCTGGACCTGCAGGGCGCGAGGACCCCCGGTGAGGCGCTGAGGGCGATCCGCGAGGAGCTCCGAAGGCTGCCCCGGCGTGGAATCGGATACGGGGTGCTGAGGTACTTGCGCCAGGATGGAACGGGGGAGCGGCTGAAGGCGCTGCCTCGGGCGCAGGTGGGCTTCAACTATGTGGGGCAGTTCGACGCCATGGCCGAGGAGGCGTCACGCTTCAGGCTGACGCAAGAGCCGTCTGGGGAGACGGTGAACGGGCACAACCTCCGGGCTGACCTGCTGGAGGTTCATGGCCAGGTGTTTGGTGGGCGGTTGGAGCTGACGTGGGCCTACAGCGAGAACTTCCACGAGCGGGCAACCATCGACGCCTTGGCCCAGGACTTCATGGGGGCGCTGCGGCAGCTCATCGCCCAGCGGAGCAGTGCGGATGCCGCACGGCGGGTCGCCTCCGACTTCCCGCTGGCCAGGCTGGACCCGGCAGCCCTGGAGCGGGTGTTGCAGCAGCACCCGGGGGCCGAAGACATCTATCCGTTGTCGCCGCTGCAGCAGGGCATGCTCTTCCACGCGTTGCTGTCGGTGGAGCTGGGCATGTACTTCGAGCAGGCCGCCTGGCGATTCGGGGGCACGCTTCAGGTCCCTGCTTTCCGCCGTGCGTGGCAGGAATTGGTGGCGCGCAACCCCATCCTGCGGACGGGCTTCTTCTGGAAGGGAGTGCCCGAGCCGCTCCAGGTGGTGCACCCGCGGGTGGAGCTGCCGTGGCAGGAGCTCGACTGGCGGGAGATGCCCGCCGCCGAACAGCGCACGCGGTTGGAGTCCTTCCTGCTGGAGGATCGCCACCAGGGGTTCGAGCTTGCCCGCCCACCCATGATGCGGGTGGCGGTCATCCGGATGGGGGAGAGCGACTACCGGATCATCTGGAGCTTCCACCACGTCCTGTTGGATGGGTGGAGTTCGTCCCTGCTGCTCAAGGACCTGTTCGAGCTGTACGAGGCTTTCGTTCAGGGACGGCAGCCGCAGCTGCCCCACCGTCCGGCATTCCGTGAGTACATCGCGTGGCTGCAAGGGCAGGACTCCACCGAGGCGCAGGCCTATTGGACCCGGGAGCTTCAGGGCTTCACGGCGCCCACGCCGTTGCCGGGCGCCCGGAATGTCGAGCGCAGGGCCGGGGAGTCGTCCCGCCACCGCGAGTGTGAGGTGCGTTTCTCGGAGACGTCCTCGGAGGCGGTGCAGGCTTTCGCACGCAAGCACAAGCTGACGGTCAACACGGTGGCTCAGGCGGCGTGGGCACTGGTCCTGGGCCGCTACAGCGGGGAGCCAGAGATCGTCTTCGGCAGCACCGTCGCTGGCCGTCCACCAGAGCTGGCGGGGGTCGATGCGATCGCCGGCATGCTCATCAACACGCTGCCGATCCGGGTCCGGCTGCCTGCCGCAGAGTCCGTCCTGAATTGGATCCAGGGGCTCCAGGCGCAACAGTTGGAGCAGCGCCAGCACCAGCATTGCGCGCTGGTGCAGATCCAGAAGTGGAGTGAGGTGCCTCGGGAGCGGGCGCTGTTCGACAGCCTGTTCGTGTTCGACTACCCGATGGACGCCTCCGTGAAGGAGAAGCTCGGGATTCTGGACGCGGAGACCTTCCAGGCCATCGAGCGGACCAATTACCCGCTCACGGCCACGCTGGGATTCCCCCGAGGGACGCTGGAGCTGAGGCTCTCGTATGAGCCCCAGGCCTTCGACGCGGCGCTCATTGAACAGGCACTGGCGCACTGGAAGCTGGTCCTGGAGCGCATCGTTGCTCACCCTGAGCAGCGGCTCTCCGGCCTGTCGCTGATGACGGAGGATGAGCGGCTCCAGGTGCTGGAGACCTGGAATCAGACGTCGGCGGAGTACCCGAGGGAGCAGTGCGTCCACCAGCTGTTTGAAGCGCAGGCCGAGCGCACGCCGGAAGTAGTGGCGGTGCGGAGCGGAAGCGAGCAGGTGACGTACGGGGAGCTGAACCGGCGAGCCAATCAGCTGGCGCACCTGCTGGTGAAGAAGGGGGTAGGCCCGGAGACGCTGGTGGCGCTGTGCACCGAGCGAACGGTGGACACGGTGGTGGGCCTGCTGGGGATTCTGAAGGCCGGGGGTGCGTATGTGCCACTGGACCCGGCCTATCCGCAGGAGCGGCTGGCCTTCATGCTGGAGGACACCCGTGCGCCTGTGTTGGTGACGCAGGCGTCGCTGGTGGGGCGCTTCAGCGAGCCTCGGGCGCAGGTGGTGTGCCTGGACACCCAACGGGCTGAGCTGGCGCACCAGCCAGAGCATGCGCCGGTGAGCGGGGTGAAGTCCCGGAACCTGGCGTACGTCATCTACACCTCGGGCTCCACGGGGAGACCCAAGGGGGCGATGATCGAGCACCAGGGGGTGTGCAACTACCTGACGTGGAGTGCGCGCGAGTACCGGGTGGAGGAGGGCCAGGGGGCCCCGGTGCACTCGTCGATTTCCTTCGACTTGACGGTGACGAGCCTGGTGCTGCCGCTGGTGGTGGGACGGCCGGTGGTGATGGTGGGAGAAGAGGCGGGGGTGGAGGGGCTGGGCGAGGCGCTGAAGGCAGGGGAGAACTACAGCCTGGTGAAGCTGACGCCGACGCACCTGAAGGTGCTGGCGCAGCAGCTGAAGCCCGAAGAGGCGAAGGGCCGGACGAGGGCGTTCATCATCGGAGGAGAAGGGCTGTCGGCCGAGAGCCTGAGGTACTGGCGAGAGCACGCGCCGCAGACGCGGCTCATCAATGAGTACGGCCCGACCGAGACGGTGGTGGGCTGCAGCATCTACGAGGTGGTGGCGGCGGATGCGGCCGAAGGAGCGGTGCCCATTGGGCACCCGATCGCCAACACGCAGTTGTATGTGCTGGATGGGCAGCTGCAGGTGGTGCCCAAGGGAGTGGCCGGAGAGCTGTACATCGGCGGGGAGGGCGTGGGCCGAGGGTACCTGGGGCGGCCAGAGCTGACGGCGGAGCGGTTCATGCCGGACCCGTTCAGCCGGAAGGCTGGGGCGAGGATGTACAAGACGGGCGACCTGGTGAAGAGGCAGGCGGACGGGAAGCTGGAGTACCTGGGCCGGTTGGACACGCAGGTGAAGGTGAGGGGCTACCGCATCGAGCTGGGAGAGATCGAGGCGGTGCTGGAGAAGCACCCTGCGGTGAAGGAAGCAGTGGTGGTGGTGAGGGAGGAGCCGCCAGGCAACAAGCAGCTGGTGGGGTACGTGGTGACGGAGGAAGGCCGGGACGAGAGCGGGGCAGTGAAGGCGTACCTGCAGGAGCGGATGCCGGAGTACATGGTGCCCGCGGCGTGGGTGTGCTTGCCGGCCTTCCCGGTGACGCAGAACGGGAAGGTGGACCGCAAGGCGCTGCCTGCGCCGCACCTGGGCGCCAAGGCCGCTCAGGACTTCGTTGCCCCAAAGGGCGCCCTTGAGGAACTGGTGGCCGGAATCTGGGCCCAGGTGTTGGGACTGGACCGGGTGAGCGCCCACGGAAACTTCTTCGAGCTGGGTGGGCACTCGCTCCTCGCCATGCAGATGATCTCCCGGGTCCGCGAGACGTTCGATGTGGATCTGCCCTTCAGAAGCCTGTTTGGGGCGCCCACGGTCGCGGGCCTTGCCCGGAGCATCGAATCCGCCCTCGCGGGCGGCTCTGGCAGGCTGCCTCCTCCCATGCTGCCGGTCCCCCGGGACGGGGAACTCCTCACTTCCTTCGCCCAGTACCGGTTGTGGTTCTTGGATCAGCTCCAGCCCGGTGGGCACGCGTACAACGTTCCCCTGGGAGTGCGGCTCCTGGGGCGGCTGGACCTCACCGCGCTGGAGCGCAGCCTGCAGGAGATCATCCGGCGGCACGAAGCACTGCGGACGGTCTTTGCGTCGTCCGGGGGGCGCGTGGTGCAGGTCATCTCGCCCGAGGTGCGCCTACCTCTGATGGTGGAGAGCCTGGAAGGGCTGGATGCTTCGGAGCGCGAGCAGGAGGCCCAGCGGCGCGCGGGTGAAGAGGCGCAGCGTCCCTTCGAGCTGAGCCGGGGGCCGTTGCTGCGGGCCACGGTGCTGCGCTTGGCGAAGGAAGAACACGTGCTGGTGCTCGTGATGCACCACGCCGTCACCGATGGCTGGGCCATCAACGTCCTCCTGCGCGAGCTGAGCCAGCTGTATCCGGTCTTCGCCGCCGGTGAGGTGCCCGTGCTTCCGGCACTCGCGATCCAGTACGCCGACTTCGCCGCGTGGCAACGGCAGTGGCTGCAAGGAGAGGTGCTGGAGGCTCAGCGCTCCTACTGGAAGCGGACGCTGGCGGGTGCTCCGCAGGCGTTGGAGTTGCCGACGGACCGTCCCCGGCCGCAGGTGCAGACTTTCCATGGGGCGCAGCTGCGTGCGCAATTGCCCCTGGCCCTCTCACAAGAGGTCCGGGCCTTGAGCCACCGCGAGGGCGCCACGCTGTTCATGACGTTGCTGGCGGCGTTCCAGGCGCTGCTCGCGCGCTACTCCGGGCAGACGGACATCGTGGTGGGCTCTCCCATCGCGGGCCGCAATCGCCAGGAGGTGGAAGGCCTCATCGGCCTCTTCGTCAACACGCTGGCGCTCCGCGCGGAGGTCCAGGGCACCCTCAGCTTCCAGGCGCTGCTGGCCCAGGTGCGGGAAGCTTGCCTCGGGGCCTATGCGCACCAGGATCTGCCCTTCGAGCAGGTCGTGGAAGCGCTGCAGCTCGACCGGGACCTGAGCCGCACGCCGCTGTTCCAGGTGATGTTCGTTCTCGAGAGCCAGGCGGCTCCCTCACTGGATTTCGGTGGGTTGGCCCTGAAGCCTCTCGACGTGGACCTCGTCACGGCGAAGTTCGATCTGACGGTCGGCCTGCAGGAGACCCCCCAGGGGCTGCTGAGCGTTTGGGAGTACAACACCGCGCTGTTCGACCGGGAGACGGTCGCGCGCATGGCAGGGCACTTCCAGAAGTTGCTGGAGGGGCTGACCGCCAGGCCGGAACAGCCGATCTCCCGCATCTCGCTGCTCTCGGAGGGAGAGCGGACGCAGGTCCTGGAGGCGTGGGCCCGGACGGCGGGGGAGTCCCACCGGCCCGTGTGCATCCACCGGATGGTCGAGGCACAGGCGGAGCGTGCCCCGGAAGCGCTGGCGGTGAAGTCCCCGCACGGGCAGGTGAGCTACGGGGAGCTGAACGCCCGGGCCAACCAGCTGGCACACGCGTTGAGGGGGAAGGGCGTGGGGCCCGAGGACCGGGTGGTGCTGTGCATGGAGCGCTCGGTGGAACTGGTGACGGGAGCGCTGGGAATCCTCAAGGCGGGAGGGGCATACGTCCCGCTGGATCCCGTGTACCCGGTCGAGCGGTTGAGGACGATGGCGGGAGACAGCCGCGCCCAGGTGGTGGTGACGCAGGGGCGGTTGAAGGCCGCGTTCGAGGGCCAGGGCCTGGCGGTGGTGTGCCTGGACGATGGCCGGGAGGAATTGGAGCGGCAGGAGCGGGCCAATCCCCAGGGCGGGGTAGCCCCGGACAACCTGGCCTACGTCATCTACACCTCTGGCTCGACGGGCAAGCCCAAGGGCGTGGAGGTGAGCCACGCGAGCCTGGCGAACCTGGTGGCGTGGCACCAGCGGGAGTACGAGGTGAAGCCCGAGGACCGGGCGACACTGGTCTCGGGTCCCGCGTTCGACGCCTCCGTGTGGGAGCTGTGGCCGTACCTGACGGCGGGCGCGAGCCTCCACATTCCGGGCGACGAGGTGAGGGCAGTGCCCGCCCGGCTGCTGGAGTGGATGGCCGCCGAAGGCGTCACCCTGAGCTTCCTGCCGACGCCGCTGGCCGAGGTGGTGCTGGCGGAGGACTGGCCGGAGGGGCTGGCGCTCCGGGCGCTGTTGACGGGCGGAGACCGGTTGCGCCGCCGGATGCGCCCAGGTCAGAAGGCCCGGCTGATGAACCACTACGGGCCGACCGAGAACACGGTGGTGGCGACGTGGGCGCCCGTGGTGGGCGAGGCCGGGACGCTGCCTCCCATCGGACGGCCCATCCCCCATGCGCAGGCGTACGTGCTGGACAAGGGCCTGAACCCGGTGCCCGTGGGCGTGGGCGGCGAGCTGTTCATCGGAGGAGACAGCCTGGCGCGCGGCTATCTGGACCGGCCGGAGCTGACGGCGGAGAAGTTCCTCCCCAATCCCTTCAGCGCCCAGCCGGGGAGCAGGCTGTACCGGACCGGAGACCTGGTGCGCTGGTCCTCCGCGGGAGAGCTGGAGTTCCTGGGCCGGGTGGATCAGCAGGTGAAGATCCGCGGCTACCGGATCGAACTGGGTGAGATCGAAGCCGTGCTGGCCAAGCACCCGGCGGTGCGCGAGGCCGTGGTGGTGGTGCGGGAGAGCGCTCCAGAGGTCAAACAGCTCGTCGGCTACGCGGTTGTCCAAGGCGGCGAGCGGCCCTCGAAGGCGGAGCTGCGCACCTACCTCCGGGAGCGGCTGCCCGAGGCCATGGTCCCTTCGGCCATCGTGCTCTTGGATGCGCTGCCGGTGACGCCCAACGGCAAGGTGGATCGGCGGGCTCTGCCCATGCCGGATGAGGGCTATGGCTCCGATGACACCGCCGTGGCGCCCCAGACGGACTTTGAACGGGCCGTGGCGGCCATCTGGCAGGAAGTCCTCCACGTGGCGAAGGTCGGCACGAACGACCGGTTCTTCGACCTGGGGGGCAACTCGCTGACCATCCTCGAGGTGCAGAAGAAGCTGTCGGCCGCGCTGTCCCTCGACGTGAAGCTGACCAAGCTCTTCCAGTACCCGACCATCGCGTCGCTCGCGCAGCACCTGGCTCAGGGAGAGCCGGGCTCAGCGGTGGCCGCCGCCAGCCCGCAGCGGGCCAAGCGGCGCCAGGAATTGGACGTACAGGGGCAGGCCCGCAGGCGGCTCCGCACCAGCAAGAAGGACGCGCAGGATGAGTGAGGAAACCGCGGTGAGCGCTGGACATGGGATCGCGATCATCGGCATGGCGGGCCGCTTCCCCGGGGCCCGGAGTGTCGAGGAGTTCTGGCGCAACCTGTGCCAGGGCGTGGAAGCCCGCTCGGAGCTGAGCGGCGAGGAGCTGGAGGCCTCCGGTGTGGAGCGCTCCGTCTGGACGCGTCCGGACTACGTCCGGGCGGCCTTCCTGATGGAGGGCGTGGAGCTGTTCGATGCGTCCCTCTTTGGCCTCAACCCCCGGGAAGCGGAGGTCATGGACCCCCAGCACCGCCTCCTGTGCGAGTGTGCCTGGGAGGCCCTGGAGCGGGCCGGCTATGGCGCCTCGCAGTACCGGGGCAACGTCGGCATCTTCGCGGGCTCTGGCACCAACGAGTACCTGCGCAACAACCTGGCGGCACGGCCCGAGCTGTTCCGTTCCGTCGAGGGGATGATCCTCCTCGGCAACGACGAGGACTGCATGGCCACCCGGGCCGCGTACCTCTTGGATCTCCGGGGGCCGGCCATCAACGTCCACACGGCCTGTTCGAGTTCGCTCGTGGCGCTCCACCTCGCGTGCCAGAGCCTGCGCGCGGGTGAGTCCGATCTGGCCCTGGCCGGAGGGGTCCGCATCAACGTCCCCCAGCGCAGGGGGTACGTGTTCGCGCCGGATGGCATCTCTTCCCCCGATGGGCACTGCCGGGCCTTCGATGAGAAGGCCGAGGGCACCGTCAGTGGCTCGGGAGGGGGCATCGTGGTGCTCAAGCGCCTGGCGGATGCGCTGGAGGACGGTGACTTCATCCACGCGGTCATCCTCGATTCGGCCATCAACAACGATGGTGCCTCGAAGGTGGGCTTCACGGCCCCCAGCGTGGACGGTCAGGTGGCGGCCATCTCCGAGGCCATCTCCATGGCCAACGTGGAGCCTGGGACGATCCAGTACATCGAGGCCCACGGGACTGGCACCGCGCTCGGAGATCCCATCGAGCTGGCGGCCCTCAACCAGGTGTTCCAGGGGCTGCCCCCGAAGTCGTGCGCCATTGGCTCCGTGAAGACCAACATCGGCCACATGGACGCGGCGGCCGGGGTCGCGGGCCTCATCAAGACGGCGCTGGCGCTGCAGCACCGGCAGATCCCGGCCAGCCTGCACTTCACCCGGCCCAACCCGAAGATCGACTTCGAGGGCGGCCCTTTCTACGTCAACCAAGCCCTCCAGGCGTGGCGTGAGGGAGAGGCACCGCGGCGTGCGGGGGTCAGCTCCTTCGGCATCGGTGGCACCAACGCCCACGCCGTGCTGGAGGAGGCGCCGCTGCCCGAGGAGGCCGCCCCCGGCCGGTCCTCGCAACTGCTGGTCCTGTCCGCCCGGAGCAAGCGGGCGCTGGAGGACGCCACCTCGAACCTGGCGGCACACCTGGAGGCGCATCCCGGCGTGAACCTGGCGGACCTGGCCTACACCCTTCAGGTGGGCCGGAAGCGCTTCGAGTTCCGGCGGGTGCTGGTCTGCCGGACCGCCGAGGAGGCACAGCAGGCACTGGCCACGCGCGATCCCCAGCGGCTTCTCACGCAGACCCAGGAGATCTCCTCCCGCCCGGTGGCCTTCCTCTTCCCGGGCCAGGGCGCGCAGTCCGTGGACATGGGGCGGGGGCTCTACGAGTCAGAGCCGGTCTTCCGCAAGCACGTGGATGATTGCTGCGAACGGCTCGGGCCGAAGCTCGGCTTTGACCTGCGGGAGGTGCTGTACCCGTCCGAGGCGCGGCGCGAGGAGGCCAGCCAGAAGCTGCTGCAGACCTTTGTCACCCAGCCCGCGCTCTTCGTCATCGAGTACGCGCTGGCCCGGCTGTGGATGTCGCTGGGCATCAAGCCCGAGGCCATGATCGGCCACAGCCTCGGGGAGTACGTCGCGGCCTGCCTGGCGGGGGTGTTTTCGCTCGAGGATGCGCTGGAGCTGGTGGCCTTCCGCGGGCAGCTCCTGCAGAAGTTGCCCGGCGGGGCGATGGTCTCCATCCACCTGTCCGAGAAGGAAGTGCAGGAGTTTCTGGGACCCCAGGTCTCGCTCGCCGCAGTCAACGCGCCCTCGCTCTGCGTGCTGGCAGGGCCCACGGACGCGATGGAGTCCCTGGAGGCGGAGCTGGTGCGCCGGAAGGTGGGGCACCGCAGGCTGCATACCTCGCATGCCTTCCACTCGGCGATGATGGACCCCATCCTCGCGGCCTTCGCGGAGCGGATGCAGCGGATCAAGCTTTCACCTCCCCGCATCCCGTACGTCTCCACCTTGACGGGGACCTGGATCACCGCGGCGGCGGCTACCAACCCCCGCTACTGGGTGGATCACCTGCGGCAGCCCGTGCGCTTTGGCGACGGCGTGGACACGCTGCTCGCGGAGCCCCAGAGGGTCTTCGTGGAGGTGGGCCCTGGACACGGGCTGAGCACCTTGCTCCGGAACCGGGCGGGTTCCGAGGCCCATCGGATCGCCGTCTCTTCCCTGCATCGCTTCCCGGAAGCGCAGGAGGATCGCCCCTTCTTTCTGGCGGCCGTGGGACAGCTGTGGCTCGCGGGCGCGGAGCTCCAGTGGCCGAAGCTGCACGCGGACGAGCGGCGGAGGCGCATTCCCCTGCCGGCCTACCCCTTCCAGCGGGAGCGGTACTGGATCGAGCCGCAGCCGAAGGCGGAGCAGGCGCGTGCCTCCTCCGGCGAGCGGCGGAAGCGGGCCGACCTCGCGGAGTGGTTCTATGTGCCGGACTGGAAGCGCCGGTCCCTGCCGGCCGCGTCGATGCGCAAGGTCCAGCCTGGCTCCCGCTGGCTGGTGTTTCTGGACTCCCTGGGCATCGGCGAGCGGCTGGTGCGGAAGCTGGAGGCCGCGGGCGCGGAGGTCACCTGCGTCCGCATCGGCGCGGAGTTCACGCGGAGGGACGAGCGGCGGTTCGAGCTGGCACCAGGGCAGCAGGCCCATTACCGGCGGCTGGGCGAGGAACTCCAGCGCATGGGCAGGCTTCCCGAGCATGCCGTCCACCTGTGGGGGCTCACCCCGGAGCTGGGCGGAGTGGCCGATGAGGCCGGGGTACGCAGCCAGCAGGAGCTTGGCTTCTACAGCGTGCTCTTCCTGAGTCAGGCGCTCGCGGAGCCCCTGGGGAAACAGACGCTGCAGCTCGACGTGGTTTCGCACGGGACTCAGGACGTCACGGGCGAGGAGCCCCTGGCTCCTGGAAAAGCCATGGTGCTGGGGCTCTGCACGGTGATTCCCCAGGAGCACCCGGGGATGCGCTGCCGGAGCATCGACGTCGAACTGCCCGAGGCGGGTGAAGAGGAGCGGTTGAGCACGCAGCTCCTCCAAGAGGTGAGCGCGGAGGGGCGTGACCGCACGGTGGCGTACCGTGGGCGCCGGCGCTGGGTGGAAGGGTTTGAGCCAGTGCGGCTCGAAAGCCCGGCCGAGGGCCCTGGGCTCCTGCGTGAGCGCGGCATCTACCTGCTCACCGGGGGACTGGGAAGGGTGGGACTCGCTCTGGCCGAGCACCTCGCGGTGACGGTCCACGCCCGGCTGGTGCTCGCCGGGAGATCTCCCTTTCCGGATCGTGGGGAGTGGGAGGCGTGGCTCAAGGGCCATCCGGAGGAGGACGACACCTCCCGGAAGATCCGGCGGCTGCTGGCCCTGGAGCAGCAGGGGGCGGAGGTGCTGACCGTTCGCGCGGACCTCTCGCAGCCCGCGGAGGTGGAGGCGCTGCTGGCGAAGGTGCAGGCGCGCTTCGGTGGGTTGCACGGGGTGGTGCATGGCGCGGCCACCACCGGCACCGAGGTGTACCTGCCAATCCGCGAGGCGGACACGCAGGCGTGCGAGAGCCAGTTCAACTCCAAGGTTCACGGGTTGCGGGTCCTGCGGGATGCGCTGCGCGGCCGGAAGCTCGACTTCGTCTTGTTGCAGTCCTCGCTGGCATCGATCCTGGGCGGCCTTGGCTTTGCCGCCTACGCCGCAGCGAACCGCTTCCTGGACGCCCTGGCGGCCCTGGAGGCCCGTGGGGACTCCACCCGCTGGATCAGCGTGAACTGGGACGGCTGGGATTTCGGGAACACGGGGCCCGGACGGGCGCCAGGGGGCGGACCGCAGGGCATGACCGCTTCGGAAGGCGTCTCGGCGTTCCAGCGCATCCTGAGCGGGGATGAGGCGTCAAACTGGGTGGTCTCGGCGGAGGCGCTCGAAGTCCGCTTGCCGGTCTGGAGCCAGCAGAACGGCGCGGCGCCGCCGGCCCCGGAGAAGGCCGTGGAGGCTGCGGCCTCGCACCAGCGGCCGGATCTGCCCACGGAGTACGTGGCCCCCCGCGATGAACTCGAAGCCGAGATCGCGCGGATCTGGACGGAGCTGCTGGGAGTCCAGCAGGTGGGCATCCATGACTCCTTCTTCCAGCTCGGAGGCCACTCCCTGCTCGGGATGCAGCTCCTGTCGCGGATTCGCGAACAGCTCCAGGGGGACATTCCCCTGCGGGAGCTGTTCGAGACCCCCACGGTCGCTGGACTCGCGGTGCGCATCGTCCAGCAGCGGGCCCGCAGCGTGGATGAAGACGCGCTGCGCTTGCTGCTGGCGGAGATCGAGCAGGCCAGCTAGCTGCGGCCGCTCCTGTCAAACAAGACTTACGGAATCTGGAGAGATGGGATCATGAGTGATCTGTCCAAGCGCATCGCGGACCTTCCGCCCGAGAAGAGGCAGCTGCTTTTGCGGCGGCTGGCGGAGCAGGAGAAGAAGGCTCCGGTGCCAGGGGTGCCGGTGGCCGAGGCGTGGCCCGTGCGGGATGCCTCCCAGCCCGCCCCGCTGTCCTTCGCGCAGCAGCGGCTGTGGTTCCTGGAGCAGCTGCAGCCCGGGAACGCTCTGTACAACCTCCTGATGGTCATCCGCCTGGAGGGGTCGCTCGACGCCGCCGTCCTGGAGAAGAGCTTCAATGCGCTCCTTCAGCGCCATGAAGCGCTGAGGACGGTGTTCGTCGAGCGCGATGGGCAACCGCTTCAGATCATCTCACCGCCGGTGGCCCTTCGCTTGCCGGTGGAGGAGCTGGGCTCCACTCCCGTGGCGGAGCAGGAGCAGGAGATCCGGCGGCTGGCGGGTGAAGAGGTGCGCCGGCCCTTCGATCTGACGCAGGGACCTCTGCTCCGGATGCGGCTGCTGAAGCTGGACGCGCAGGCGCATGTGCTCGTGATGACGGTGCATCACATCGTCTTCGACGGGTGGTCCCAGGCCGTCCTGCTTCGCGAGCTGGAAACCTTCTATGACGCTTTCTTGATGGGCAAGGTGCCCTCGCTGCCCGCGCTGCCGGTTCAGTACGCGGACTACGCGCTGTGGCAGCGGCAGTGGCTGCGGGGAGCGGTGCTGGACAATCAGCTCGCGTACTGGAAGGAGAAGCTGCGCGGTCCTCCTCCGATGACCGAGCTGCGCGGGGATCGTCCTCGTCCGGCGCTGCGGACCACGCAGGGAGCGCGCCTCTTCGTCGAATTGCCTCGCCCGCTGAGCGAGGCGCTTGCGGCGCTGAGCCGCCAGGAAGGCGCCACGCTGTTCATGACGCTGATGGCGGCGTTGAAGACGCTGCTGTTCCGCTACACCCAGCAGACGGACATCACCACGGGCTATGTCACCGCGGGCCGTGGCCGGCGTGAGGTGGAAGGCCTCATCGGGTTCTTCGTCAATACGCTGGCGCTGCGTGTGGACCTGTCGGGGGCACCCAGCTTCCGGACGGTTCTGGCCCGGACGCGGGTGGCCAGCATGGAGGCCTTCGAGCACCAGGAAGTTCCGTTCGAGCAACTGGTGGATGCACTGCAACTGGAGCGGGATCTGAGCCGGTCTCCGCTCTTCCAGGTGATGCTCGTTCACCAGCCGCTGTCGAAGGCGCGGCTCGAGCTGCCGGGGCTCTCGCTGAAGAGCCTGGACATTCAGCCCGAGACGGCCAAGTTCGATCTCACGCTGTTGCTGCACGACACGGAGCGCGGAACGCTGGCGGGCTCCTGGGAGTACAACACGGACCTGTTCGAGGCGGACACCATCGCCCGGCTGGCCAAGCACTACGAGCAGTTGCTCCAGTCCATCGTCGCCCATCCGGATCAGCGGATTACGGAGCTGGCGATGATGACGGCAGACGAGCGTCAGCAGGTGTTGGATGGGTGGAACCAGACGTCGGCGGAGTACCCGAGGGAGCAGTGCGTCCATCAGCTGTTTGAAGCGCAGGCCGAGCGCACGCCGGAAGCGGTGGCGGTGCGGAGCGGAAGCGAGCAGGTGACGTACTGGGAGCTGAACCGGCGAGCCAATCAGCTGGCGCACCTGCTGGTGAAGAAGGGGGTAGGCCCGGAGACACTGGTGGGGCTGTGCACCGAGCGAACGGTGGACACGGTGGTGGGCCTGCTGGGGATTCTGAAGGCCGGGGGTGCGTACGTGCCACTGGACCCGGCGTACCCGCAGGAACGGCTGGCCTTCATGCTGGAGGACACCCGTGCGCCGGTGCTGGTGACGCAGGCGTCGCTGGTGAGCCGCTTCAGCGAGCCCCGGGCGCAGGTGGTGTGCCTGGACACCCAACGGGCCGAACTGGCGCAGCAACCAGAGCATGCGCCGGTGAGCGGGGTGAGGTCCCGGAACCTGGCGTACGTCATCTACACCTCGGGCTCCACGGGGAGGCCGAAGGGGGCAATGATCGAGCACCAGGGGGTGTGCAACTACCTGACGTGGAGTGCGAGAGAGTACCGGGTGGAGGAGGGCCAAGGCGCGCCGGTGCACTCGTCGATTTCGTTCGACTTGACGGTGACGAGCCTGGTGCTGCCGCTGGTGGTGGGACGGCCAGTGGTGATGGTGGGGGAAGAGGCGGGGGTAGAGGGGCTGGGCGAGGCGCTGAAAGCTGGAGAGAACTACAGCCTGGTGAAGCTGACACCGACGCACCTGAAGGTGCTGGCGCAGCAGCTGAAGCCCGAAGAGGTGAAGGGCCGGACGCGGGCGTTCATCATCGGAGGAGAGGGGCTGTCGGCCGAGAGCCTGAGGTACTGGCGAGAGCATGCACCGCAGACGCGGCTCATCAACGAGTACGGCCCGACCGAGACGGTGGTGGGCTGCAGCATCTACGAGGTGGGTGCGGCGGATGCGGCCGAAGGGGCGGTACCCATCGGCCACCCGATCGCCAATACGCAGCTGTACGTGCTGGATGGGCAGCTGCAGGTGGTGCCCAAGGGAGTGGCCGGAGAGCTGTACATCGGCGGAGAGGGCGTGGGGCGAGGGTACCTGGGGCGGCCAGAGCTGACGGCGGAGCGGTTCATGCCGGACCCGTTCAGCCGGCAGGCCGGGGCGCGGATGTACAAGACGGGCGACCTGGTGAAGAGGCAGGCGGACGGGAAGCTGGAGTACCTGGGCCGGTTGGACACGCAGGTGAAGGTGAGGGGCTACCGCATCGAGCTGGGAGAGATCGAGGCGGTGCTGGCCAAGCACCCTGCGGTACACGAGGCAGTGGTGGTGGTGCGCGAGGACGGGCCCGGAGGGGCACGGCTCGTGGCCTACGTCACGGCTCATCCTGGACAGACGGTGCGCGAGGACGAGCTGCGGGCCCTCCTGTCGGGGACGCTGCCGGAGTACATGGTTCCAGCGGCCTTCATGGTGCTGGAAACGCTCCCGGTGACACAGAACGGGAAGGTGGACCGTCGCGCCCTGCCAGCGCCCATGGCGCGTGAGGTCGAGTCTTTCACTGCTCCGCGATCCCCCAGTGAGGAACTGGTGGCCGGGATCTGGGCGCAGCTGCTCGGTGTTCCGAGGGTGGGGCGGCACGACAATTTCTTTGCCCTGGGCGGTCACTCGCTCTTGGCGATGCAAACCGCTTCGCGGCTTCGGAACGCGTTTCAGATGGAGTTGCCGCTGAGGTGGCTCTTCGAGGCGCCAACGGTGAGCGCTCTGGCCCAGCGGGTGGATTCCGCCCGGCACGAGACGCCCGCGCCCCAGGTGTTCCCGCTTGCCCCCGTGCCGCGAGAGCAGCCGTTGCCGTTGTCCTTCTCTCAGCAGCGGCTGTGGTTCCTGGATCAGCTTTCTCCCGGAGATCCGTCGTTCAACCTGACCCTGGCCGCGCGGGTGACGGGCCCCTTGGATGCTGGGCGCCTGGAGTGGAGCCTGCGGGAACTCTGCAAGCGTCACGAGGCGCTGCGGACGACGTTCGCGACGGTGCAAGGCCAGACGGTGCAGGTCATCTCGCCGGAGCTGCGGATCCAGCTGAACGTGGTGGACCTCTCAGGCTTGCCTGGGCACGAGCAAGAGGCGGAGGTGCAACGCCGGGCCGACGAGGATGCGGCTCGGCCGTTCGACCTCACGAAGGGGCCCCTGCTGCGGGCCCAGTTGCTCTGCCTTGCGCCACAAGAGGGAGTGCTGTTGCTGGCACTTCACCACATCGTGACCGACGGCTGGTCCATGGGCCTGTTCTTCAAGGAACTGGAGGCCCTTTACGCGGCTCACGGCCGTGGCGAAGCGTCTCCTCTTCCCGCGCTGGCCCTTCAGTATGCGGACTATGCGGTGTGGCAGCGCAAATGGCTGTCCGGCGAAGTGCTGGAGGGGCAGCTGGCCTACTGGAGCAAGCAGCTGTCGGGAGCCCCCACGGTCCTGGAGCTGCCCACGGATCGTCCTCGCCCGGCGGTTCGCACCACCCGGGGCGCACTCGCCGTGGGGCCCAAGCTTCCCGCGGCGCTGATTCGAGCGCTGCGCGGGATGGCTCAGAAGGAGGGCGTGACCTTCTTCATGCTGATGGAGGCGGCCTTCCACGCCCTGCTGTACCGCTACAGCGGGCAAGAGGACATCTCGGTAGGGACGACCATCGCTGGCCGTAACCGGACTGAGACCGAGCCGCTCATTGGCCTGTTCATCAATACCCTCGTCCTTCGTGTGAACCTGGGAGGAGATCCGACGTTCCGGGAGCTGCTGGGACGGGTGCGGGAGGTAGCGCTGGGTGCGTACGCGCACCAGGACGTGCCCTTCGAGCGGCTGGTGGATGAGCTGGCCCCCACGCGCAGCCTGAGCCATTCGCCCCTGTTCCAGGTGGTCTTCGACGTGGGGCTCCCTGCTGGAGGTCCCCCTGCGGCGCTGGCGGATCTCAAGCTCTCGCCCCTGCGGACCCAGATCACCACGACGAAGTTCGATCTGGCATTCCTCATGGTGGACCATGAGGACGGAATGGTGGGCCTCTGCCAGTACAGCACGGAGCTGTACGAGGAGGAGACGATCCAGCGGATGCTGGGGCACCTGACGAGGCTGCTGGAGGCGGTGGCGGGCAACGCGGAGCAGCGGGTGTCGAAGTTGCCGCTGATGAGCGCGCAGGAGCGGCAGCGGGTGGTGGAGGAGTGGAATGCCACCGGCACCGAGGTGGAGCGTGCGTGCCTGCACGAGGTGTTCACGCAGCAGGCGCAGCGCACGCCAGAGGCAGTGGCGGTGTCGTACGAGGGGACGGAGCTGACGTACCGGCAGGTGGAAGGGTACGCCAACCAGCTGGCGCACTACCTGAGGGAGCGAGGGGTGGGCCCGGATGTGGTGGTGGGCCTGTGCCTGGACAAGGGCGTGGAGCTGGTGGTGGGGGTGCTGGGCATCCTGAAGGCGGGAGGAGCGTACCTGCCGCTGGACGCGGCGCACCCGATGGAGCGGCTGGGGTACATGCTGAGCGACGCGGGCGCACCGGTGCTGGTGACGCAGGAGCGGCTGGCGTACGAGGTGCCCTCGTACGGAGAGCAGCGGGTGCTGCTGGACGTGGAGTGGGAGCAGTTCACGCAGCAGCCGGAGCAGGCACCGCAGGTGGAGGTGGGCCCAGAGAACCTGGCGTACGTCATCTACACCTCGGGCTCGACGGGCAAGCCCAAGGGGGTGCTGATTGAGCACCGCAGCGTGCTCAACACGCTGAGAGGTTCGCAGCGAGAGAGCCAGATGGGGCCCGGGCAGAGGCTGATGCCGTTCGCCTCTATCGGGTTTGACGCGGCGGTGCAGGAGCTGCTGCTGCCGCTGCTGCACGGAGGCACGGTGGTGTTCGCGCCGCCGGAGGCGCTGATGCCTGGGCCGGAGATGGCGCGGTTCATCCGGGAACAGGGCATTACACAGCTGATGGTGGCCACGCCGGTGCTGGCGGCGCTGCCGTACGAGGAGGACAGTCCGCTGCGCACGCTGGTGGTGGGAGGAGAGGCGTGCCCTGCGGAGCTGGTGGACCGGTGGGCGCCGGGACGGCGCTTCATCCAGCAGTACGGGCCGACGGAGGCCAGCATCACCACGGCGAGCAAGCGGTGCGAGGCGGGGCAGGGCAAGCCGCCGTTCGGCAAGCCCTATCCCAACACGCGGCTGTACGTGCTGGGCAAGGAGCTGGAGCCAGTGCCGGTGGGGGTGACGGGGGAGCTGTACATCGGAGGAGAAGGGGTGGGCCGGGGCTACCTGGGCCGAGCAGAGCTGACGGCCAGCAGCTTCATTCCAGACCCGTTCAGCGCACAGCCGGGGGCCCGGTTGTACCGGACCGGAGACCGGGCGAAGTACCGGGCGGATGGGAACCTGGAGTTCATGGGCCGGGCCGATGGGCAGGTGAAGCTGCGGGGCTACCGCATCGAGCTGGGTGAGATCGAAGCGGCGGTGAACAAGTACCAGGGGGTGCGGGACGGGGTGGTGGTGGTGCGGGAGGAGGAGACGGGCAACAAGCGTCTGGTGGCGTACGTGGTGCCGCAGCCGGACGAGGAACTGGAGACGGAGCGGCTCAAGGCGTTCCTGGGCGAGAGGCTGCCGGAGTACATGGTGCCCACGGCGTTCGTGGTGATGGAGGCGCTGCCGCTGACGCCCAACGGGAAGGTGGACCACAAGGCGCTGCCGCCGCCGGGCCAGAGCGAAACGGCGGTGGACCGGTACGTGGCGCCTCGGAACCAGACCGAGGAACTGGTGGCGGGCATCTGGTCGGAGCTGTTGGACGTGGAGAAGGTCGGCGTCCACGACGACTTCTTCGACCTGGGCGGCCACTCGCTGATGGCCACGCGGGTGCTTTCGCGGATCCGGGACACGCTGCAGGTGGAGCTGGCCGTGAGCCAGTTGTTCGCATTCCCCACCGTGGCGGGCCTGGCCCGGATCATCGTGTCCTCGGATGACAGTCAGGGGCTCCAGGCCCCGTCGATCCTGCCGGTTCCGCGCGACGAGGAGATTCCGCTCTCTTTCGCGCAGGAGCGGCTGTGGTTCATGGACCAACTGGAGCCCGGGAGCGCGCTGTTCAACGTCCCGATCGCGCTGCGCTTCAAGGGGCAGTTGGATGCCGAAGCCCTGGAGAAGAGCTTCCAGGAAATCATCCTCCGGCATGAGGTGCTCCGGACGAACTTCGTGGCGACAGGGGACAAAGCCGCTCAGGTGATCTCCCCGGACCTCCTGTTCCAGATGCCGGTGGTGGAGCTCTCGGGCCTGCCTGAGCAGGAGCGTGAGGCCGAGGTGCGGCAGCGTGCCAGCGAGGACGCGCTTAAGCCGTTCGCCCTGGACAAAGAGCCCTTGGTGCGCGCGCAGTTGCTGCGGCTCTCACCGGACGAGCACGTGCTGTTGCTGTCGATGCATCACATCGTCAACGACGCATGGTCCGGTGGCATCTTCTTCCGCGAGCTGGCGAGCCTCTACCAGGGGTTCACGGCTGGGAGTCCGGTCTCGCTGCCGCAGCTGCCCATTCAGTACGCGGACTATGCGGTATGGCAGCGCAACTGGCTGTCCGGCGAAGTGCTGGAAGGCCAGCTGGTGTATTGGCGGAAGCAACTGGCCGGAGCGCCCGCCGTCCTGGAGCTGCCCACGGATCGTCCTCGCCCGGCGGTTCGCACCACCCGGGGAGCCTCTGTCGGTGGGTTCGAGCTGTCCGCCCCTCTCACGCGGGCGCTGCGCGGATTGGCCCAGCGGGAGGGGGTGACGCTCTTCATGCTGATGGAGGCGGCCTTCCACGCCCTGCTGTACCGCTACAGCGGGCAGGAGGACATCTCGGTAGGGACGACCATCGCCGGCCGGAACCGGACCGAGACCGAGCCGCTCATCGGCTTGTTCATGAACACGCTGGTGCTGCGCGTCAACCTGGGAGGAGATCCGACGTTCCGGGAGCTGCTGGGACGGGTAAGGGAGGTGGCGTTGGGTGCGTACGCGCACCAGGACGTGCCCTTCGAGCGGCTGGTGGATGAGCTGGCCTCCACACGCAGCCTGAGCCATTCGCCCCTGTTCCAGGTGGTCTTCGATTTGCGCAATGCCGCGTCGAATCCCCACCTCGGCGATCTGCAGATCTCGGGCGTGAAGGCGCAGACGGTGACGACGAAGTTCGATCTGGCGCTGATGACGTTCGAGCAGGGGGATGGGCTGGCGGGCTTCTGCGACTACAGCACGGAGCTGTACGAGGAGGAGACGATCCAGCGGATGCTGGGGCACCTGACGAGGCTGCTGGAGGCGGTGGCGGGCAACGCGGAGCAGCGGGTGTCGAAGTTGCCGCTGATGAGCGCGCAGGAGCGGCAGCGGGTGGTGGAGGAGTGGAATGCCACCGGCACCGAGGTGGAGCGTGCGTGCCTGCACGAGGTGTTCACGCAGCAGGCGCAGCGCACGCCAGAGGCAGTGGCGGTGTCGTACGAGGGGACGGAGCTGACGTACCGGCAGGTGGAAGGGTACGCCAACCAGCTGGCGCACTACCTGAGGGAGCGAGGGGTGGGCCCGGATGTGGTGGTGGGCCTGTGCCTGGACAAGGGCGTGGAGCTGGTGGTGGGGGTGCTGGGAATCCTGAAGGCGGGGGGAGCGTACCTGCCGCTGGACGCGGCGCACCCGATGGAGCGGCTGGGGTACATGCTGAGCGACGCGGGCGCGCCGGTGTTGGTGACGCAGGAGCGGCTGGCGTACGAGGTGCCCTCGTATGGAGAGCAGCGGGTGCTGCTGGACGTGGAGTGGGAGCAGTTCACCCAGCAGCCGGAGCAGGCGCCGCAGGTGGAGGTGGGGCCGGAGAACCTGGCGTACGTCATCTACACCTCGGGCTCGACGGGCAAGCCGAAGGGGGTGCTGATAGAGCACCGCAGCGTGCTCAACACGCTGAGAGGCTCGCAGCGGGAGAGCCAGATGGGGCCCGGGCAGAGGCTGATGCCGTTCGCCTCCATCGGGTTTGACGCGGCGGTGCAGGAGCTGCTGCTGCCACTGCTGCACGGAGGCACGGTGGTGTTCGCGCCGCCAGAGGCGCTGATGCCTGGGCCGGAGATGGCGCGGTTCATCCGGGAGCAGGGCGTTACGCAGCTGATGGTGGCCACGCCGGTGCTGGCGGCGCTGCCGTACGAGGAGGACAGCCCGCTGCGCACGCTGGTGGTGGGAGGAGAGGCGTGCCCCGCGGAGCTGGTGGACCGGTGGGCGCCGGGACGGCGCTTCATCCAGCAGTACGGGCCGACAGAGGCCAGCATCACCACGGCGAGCAAGCGGTGCGAAGCGGGACAGGGCAAGCCGCCGTTCGGCAAGCCCTATCCCAACACGAGGCTGTACGTGCTGGGCAAGGAGCTGGAACCGGTGCCGGTGGGGGTGACGGGGGAGCTGTACATCGGAGGAGAAGGGGTGGGCCGGGGGTACCTGGGCCGGGCGGAGCTGACGGCCAGCAGTTTCATTCCGGACCCGTTCAGTGCACAGCCGGGAGCCCGGCTGTACCGGACCGGGGACCGGGCGAAGTACCGGGCAGACGGGAACCTGGAGTTCATGGGCCGGGCCGACGGGCAGGTGAAGCTGCGGGGCTACCGGATCGAGCTGGGCGAGATTGAAGCGGTGGTGAGCAAGTACCAGGGGGTGAGGGAAGGCCTTGTGGTGATCCGGGAAGAAGCAGGCAACAAGCGCTTGGTGGCGTACGTGGTGCCGCAGGAGGAGGAGGAGCTGGAGACGGAGAGGCTCAAGGCGTTCCTGGGCGAGAGGCTGCCGGAGTACATGGTGCCCACGGCGTTCGTGGTGATGGAGGCACTGCCGCTGACGCCCAATGGGAAGGTGGACCACAAGGCGCTGCCGCCGCCGGGCCAGAGCGAAACGGCGGTGGACCGGTATGTGGCGCCTCGGAACCAGACCGAGGAGCTGGTGGTAGGCATCTGGTCGGAGGTGTTGGGCGTGGACAAGGTCGGCGTCCACGACGACTTCTTCGAACTGGGCGGCCACTCGCTGATGTCGGTGAAGATCCTTTCCCGCATCCGGGCCCTCTTCGACGTGGAGCTCGCGGTCCTGGACATCTTCGAGCAACCCACGGTGGCCCGGCTGGTCGAGAAGATCGTCGCCTCTCGCGCCGGTTCGAAGGGGCCGCAGCCTCCGCCCATCGTGCCGGTCCCCCCGGCGGAGTATGTCCCCCTCTCGTACGCGCAGCAGCTGGCGTGGATGCCTGGGAAGCTTCCTCCCGAGGATCCCGTCAACCTGGTCCCGCTGATCTTCCGGCTGGAGGGCCTTCTCGACGCGGATGCGCTCGCCCGGGGCCTGGAGGAGATGGTGCATCGCCATGAGGCGCTGCGGACCACGTTCCCCCTCGTGGACGGCGTGCCCGTCCAGCGGATCCACCCAACGCTCTCCGTGGAGCTGCCGGTGGTGGACCTCTCCCACCTGCCCGAGGACTACCGGGAGGCCGAGGCCTTGGCGCAGACCGAGGCGCGTCTCGGGCAGCCCTTCGACATGGCGCACGGGCCGTTGCTCCGCTTCGGGCTGTTCCGCCTCTCCGGGCACGAGCATGTGCTCTTCCTGGGGATGCACCACGTGCTGACGGACTTCGAGTCCGCCTCCGTGTTCCTCGGCGAGCTGGAGGCTCTGTACAGCGCTTACCGTGACGGCAAGCCCGCCCCCCTGGCCCCCGTGGCGCTCCAGTACCGGGACTACACGCTCTGGGAGCGGCAGTGGATGCAGGAGGGCGGGTTGGAGCGTCTGCGCGCCTACTGGGAGCGGAAGCTGACCCCGCTTCCCGAAGCGCTCCGGCTCCCCTTCGATCGCGCGCCCACCGGCGACGAGGGCTTCACGGGCGCCAGCCACTCCTTCGAGCTGCCCACCCCCTTGTCCGATCAGGTCCGCGCCTTCTGCGTGAAGGAAGGGCTCACCCCGTTCCTGTTCATGCTCGCGGTCTTCGAGGCCTTCCTGTCCCGCAGCTCGCGGCAGGAGGACCTGCTGATCAGCTTCACCCAGGCCAACCGCACCCGGGCCGAGTGCGAGAAGATGCTCGGCGTCTTCGCCAACATCACGCTCCTGCGCGGCGACGTCTCCGGCAACCCGAGCTTCCGGGAGCTCCTCGGACGGGTCCGCGAGGGCTTCCTGGAGGCCTTCGAGCACGCGGACATGCCCTATGTGGAGAAGGCCCGGATGCTGGAGGGGTCCTCTCAGGGGCTTCGCCGCTCGCCCGTTCAGATTGGCTTCGCCTTCCCGAGCCAGTCGGCGGCCGCGGCCCTCGGGTTCGCGGACCTCGTGGCGGTTCCGCTGGCCCTCCCGCGGAAGGAGTGGGCCCCCTTGGACCTGTCCCTCTCCATGTCCCAGGGCCCCCGGGGCTTCGTGGGCAGGTTCAACTACCGGACCCGCCTCTTCGAGTCCGCGACGATCCAAGCGCTGGAAGCGTACTTCCAGGTGCTGGTGGAGTGCGTGATCGCGGACCCGGAGCAACCCCTCCAGTCCCTGCCATCGCTCCCCCTTTTTGCTGAGCACGCAAGCCGTACTTCCTCTCCCCTCAACAGCAGCGGAACGCAGGTGGCCTCTTGAACGCCTTTCTGACGGTTTGGCTTGGGCAGCTCGTCTCGAAGTTTGGCTCCCAGCTCGCTGGGTTCGCGCTCAGCATCTGGGTCTTCGAGAGCACGGGGTCGACCTCTGCCTTCGCCCTGGTCTCTCTGGCGGCCGTGCTGCCGGCGTTCCTGGCCGCGCCCGTGGCGGGGCTCGTCGCCGATCGGTTCAGTCACCGGTGGGTGATGTTCTGGAGCGATGTGGTGGGCCTGTTGTGCGCGCTGGGCGCCATGTGGCTGTTCTTCGTGCAGCGCGCCGAGCTGTGGGCCATCGTCGTCCTCGTGGTGCTCAACTGCGCCGCGGACACGTTCCGCACCCCGGCCTGGATGGCCGCCACCACCCTGATGGTGCCCAAGGAGCACATCGGCCGGGCGAGCGGAATGGTTCAGGCCTCCCAGGCGCTCACGCAGCTCGTGGCACCGCTCGCGGCGGGACTCCTGATGTCCGTCATGAGCATGCAGGGGGTGCTCCTGATCGATCTCGCCTCCTTCTCCATTGCCCTGGTCACCTTGCTCCTCGTCCGGTTCGCGAAGCACGTTCCCCAGAAGCGTGCCGAGGGGAGCTCCTGGCAGGACGAGATCCTCGAAGGGTGGAGTTTCATCAGGCTCCGGGCGGGCTTGATGGGCCTCATGATCTTCAGCTTCTTGCTGAACCTGACGGCTGGCATGGCCCAGGTGGCGCTCTCGCCGCTGGTGCTGTCCATGAGCACGGCCGCGGTGCTGGGCAGCGTCCGGTCCATTGGCGGCGTGGGGATGGTGGTGGGCAGCATCCTCATGGGCGCCTGGGGCGGGCCCTCGCGCAAGGTGTACGGCGTGTTCGCCTTCACCGCCCTGTTCGGGGTCAGCCTGGCCGGTTTCGGGGTGATTCCGGTGGGCATGCTGACCTCCATCGCGTGCTTCGGCACGTTCCTGTGTGTCCCCGTCATCCTCGGGTGCAAGCAGGTCATCCTGCAGCGCAAGGTGGTGCCCGAGCTGCAGGGGCGGGTCTTCGCGCTGGACGGAATGGTGGGCAGGGCCGCTTCGGTCATCTCCTTCGCCATCGCGGGACCGCTGGTCGACAAGGTACTGGAGCCGCTCATGTCTCCCGCCGGGGCCCTGGCCGGAAGCCTGGGGCAGGTGTTCGGGGTCGGGCCTGGACGGGGCATTGCCCTCATGTTCGTGGGCCTGGGCGGACTCATCGTGGTGCTGGCGGCCGTGGGCTGGCTCATGCCCTCGCTCCGGCGGGTCGAGGAGGAGCTGCCGGATGTCATTCCGGATTCCCCCGCCGCCTTAGAGGCGGTGCCGCATGCCAGCGCGTAGCCAGGGAAAGGCGGGGGCATGAGCGGGCCGGTTCTCGACGAAGCGACCATCGACAGCGTTCACGAGGGGTACCGCAGCGGCGCCCTCTCGTGCTCACGGCTGGTCGAGTTCTATCTCCAGCGCGTCAAGCGGTTCGACCTCCGCACGGGCGGGCGGCCTCCGCTCAACAGCATCGTCTCGATTGCTCCGGACGTCCGGGAGCAGGCGGCGCGCTGCGACCGCGAGCTGGCGGAAGGGGGCGTCTCGAAGCCGCTGCAGGGCATCCCCGTCTGGGTCAAGGACAACATCTCCGTCGCCGGGCTCGCGGCCTCCGCGGGGTTGCTCGACTTCACCGATGCCGTGGCGCGGGAGGATGCCGCCCTCGTGGCGAACCTGCGCCGCGCCGGGGCTATCATCATGGGGACGGCCTCCATGACCGGGCTGGGGATCGGGACCGACGCCTGGGGCAGCCGGTTTGGCCGGGCGGGCAATGTGTATGACACGCGCGAGGAGCCCGGCGGGTCGAGCCATGGCCCTGCGATCGCCATCTCGGCGAACTTCGGCATGGTGGCCGCCGGTGTCGATGACTGCTGCTCCATCATCCTGCCGGCCGCCCTCAATGGGACCGTGGGGCTCCGGCCGAGTGTGGGCCGCGTCCCTCGCGAGGGCGTGGTCCTCGCGTGTACGGATACGTCTCCCGGGCCCATCACCCGGACGGTCGCGGACCTGGGCCGGGTGCTGAGCGCCATGGAGGCGCCGGAGGCTGGGCGCCAGGCGTCCTCCCGCCGCGTTCCAGGCCGGCGCATCGGGGTCCTGGTTCGCGCTGGCAATGCGGCCTTCTCCGTTCCGGAGGAGATGCGGGCGCCGTTCGAGCAGGCACTGCGGGATCTCGCGAGCCTGGGCGCGACGGTGGTGCCGGATGTTCACCTGAAGGGCGTGCGGATGAGCCGGCTCTCGTCGCTCGCGTACCACAACGCGCTCGTGGTGCACCTCAAGGCGCGCAGCGCCCCGCCGACCACCATGCGGGAGCTGTTCAAGCTGGGCCTGCTCGCACCGGGGGCCCTTCATGACATTGGCAAGGCCCCGGTCGTGGCGCTCTGGCCGAACGTGCGCCTGCCGGATGTCTTCGCCCCGTGGTACCGCCGGATCATCCGCGACAACCAGCGCGCCCTGAGCCAGGAGCTGGACCAGCAGGGGCTCGACGCGCTCGTCTTTCTCTCGCTGCCCGCGCACGGCACGCTGGCGACGGTGACCCAAGCCCCGCAGCTCACGGTCCCGGCCGGGACGTTTCGCGCGGCAGGGACGGGGACGGAGCTGCCCGTGGGCCTTTCGTTCCTGGGCCGACCCTGGGACGAGGCCACCTTGCTCGAACTCGCCGGGGCCTACGAGGCGGGGACCCGGCACCGGCGCTCACCGCGATTCCAGGAGGAGCCCTCCACGGAGGAGCGGCTCGACGTCGCGCAATTCAACGCCGTCAAGCTGGCGGTCGCGCACCGGGTGCGGGACACCATGCGGCTGCGGACGCGGACCGATGCGCCCCTCTCGCCGGAGGAGTTCACCGCGGCCGTCGATGGGGTGAAGCAGGAGCTGGGCTTTCGCGACTGAGGTCACCGCGAGGGGGCCGAAGTCATCGGCGAGGAATGGGGCCCCGGGGTGCCGTGAAGCCCTCTCACCAGATCGTGGAGCTCCATGAGGGCGGCATCGATGCGCCTGAGCAGGAGTTCCAGAGGCGGTGGGGTCCTGGCCTCGCTCTCGAGCGGCCTCAACGGGGAGTCGTCCAGCCCCGGAGGCAATGCCAGGCGGCCGTCCTCCAGGGTCGAGGCCAGCAGGCGCGCCTTCTCCGCCAGCCTGGCCGCCGCCTTGCGCAGGGCCTCCTCTTCGCCGGAGGGGGCGCCGAGCGGCTCCAGGTGCCGGATGAAGAAGGCAATCGATGCGAGCGCATGCACGAGGCGGCGTGTGTCCTGCCCCACGAAGAACATCCGGTCGATGAGGGGCCGCGCGGACTCGCGAACCTCCCGCAGCTTGGAGTCGATCCGCCGCACCCGCTCCACGAGGATGCGACCATTCGCGGGGCCCGGAGGCGCCGCGACCACATCGAGGGAGGCGGCGGCGCTGCGCAGGACTTCCGCCGCGCTCTGCCAGACGCGGACCCTCGTGCGCGAGGGCAGGAGCACCCCCGCCACCACGGCCCCGATGCCCGCCCCGGCCAATGTCTCCCACAGCCGCAGGTACAGCAGGTCCGGCGAGTAACGCCCCGTCAGGCTGTAGAGGAGTACCAGGAGCGTGGTGAACCAGAAGACCATCCACGCGTACGAGAGCCGCAGCAGGTAGAAGCCGAGGAACGCACAGGCGAAGAGCAGCGCGATCTCCAGGTCCCGGTGGCCGCTCACCATCGTGGCGAGCAGCAGTCCGGCCAGCACGCCCACCACGGTGCCCAGGGCCCGGTGCCAGGCCCGGAGGAGGATGTCTCCCCGGGTGGAGGCGCGGTTGAAGACCACGAACGAGGCCACCACGGCCCAGTACCAGCGGGTGCTCGACAGCGCGTGGCCCGCGATCATGGCCAGGCCGCCCGCCACCGTGGCCTGGATGGCCTGGCGGGTGGCGGCATGCAGCTTCGGGGGCTGGGCCTGGGGGGCCGCCGCTTCCGGAAGCGGCTCCGCGGCGGCGATGGCGGGGATGCGGGACGTCCCGGGATGCGGCAGAAGGGGAAGGGCCATCACCTCCTGCAGCTTGCCCAGCGCGCGCTGGATCTTCGCCGCGGAGGCAGAGGGCTCCTGGAAGGGAAGGGGCTGAAGGCCGCGGCGCTCACGCCAGAGGGCGGTCATCCTGGCTTGCAGTTCCCGGCGCTCGGCGGGGGCCAGGCTGTTCTGGTGGAGCCCCTGGTAGACCGCTGACGCGAGCCGCTCCGCGCACAGCTCCATCTCGAGCAGGTGCCAGCGGACCTCCTCCTTGGAGAGCCCCGGCGGCAGGTCCTCCTGAGGCACGCGTTCGAGGTGTTGTTCGATCTCCATCGCCCCTTCGTTCACCCGGCGGAAGGCCCGGCGGATCCGCTTCTCCGGGAGCCTTCCTTCGGGCGCTTGCAGCACCTGCGCGAGCTCGGCCAGCAACAGGCGGATGCTGCGCCGGTAGACGTGCAGGGTCCTGCGAAGCGAGGCGAAGGGCCGCTCGGGAACCCCCCAGGCCCGCACGCCATAGGCCACCGCGCCGCCAATCCCGATGCTGGCGAGCATCCAGGGAAGCTGTGCCGGACTGGCATGCACGAAGAGTGAGAAGAAGAACGTCATGAAGGCGATCGTTCCCAGCGCCGTTCCGCGCGGGCCGAAGCGCCGGACCGCGACGGCCAGGAAGATCACCCCCAGGAAGACGAGGGAGCTCATCACCAGGTTCAGCGCGGAGACGGCGCCCAGGCACACCGCCGCCGCGGCGACCCCGGGCACACACAGCAGGGTGAGCCGCTCCTGCCGGGGAAGCGGGTCCTGCACCGAGACCGAGGCCATCATCCCCACCATCATCCCCACCATCCCCAGGGACATGGGTTGATGCACGAGCGGGCTCAGCACGGCGAGGGCCGCCAGGGTCAGTCCCAGCCCCAGCAGGGCGCGCAGCCCCATCTTCAGGCGGCCGAGGTCCGGGTCCGACGCGAGGAAACAATCCCACCAATATGAAGGATGAAAGGCTCGCATCCGTGCCCCTCAATCTGGGGCTGGAACCGGACCGGTGCGTGCTGCTTGCTCCATCAGCGTCCTGGAGCGGGCGAGGGCCTGCCCGGCAGGCAGGTCTCCTTGAGCGCCGCGCTCAGGCCTCGCGGCGCTCGGTTCGGGCCCCCACGAAGGCGGGGAGTGCCCGGAGACGGCCCTTCACCATGCCGAAGAGCGCGCCGAGGGAGCTCACGGACTGGGCATCCGGCTCGATGATGCGCGCCGCGAAGAAGACGGCGCCAAAGCGGGCCACGGCGGAGAGCACGAAGAGCACGTGGAAGTTCACCCAGGCGTGGCTGCCCAGCGTGAAGGTGGCGGGCAGCGCTCCCGCCAGGGCGCCTCCCATCGCGGAGGCCGCCGCGTACGCCAGGCCTCCCGTGGTGGCGAAGGCGGCCAGGTAGAAAGGCCGTCCCTGGCGCGGGGCCACCGCCAGCGGAAGCGCGAACACCGCCAGTCCGTGGCCGCTCCAGAGGCTTCCCGCCAGCAGGACGTCGAACACCAGGGGCCACAGCGAGCCCTGGGCGGGCAACAGCCAGAGCAGGGGAATGGTGGAGATGCCCAGGGAGCAGACCATCACCACCGGCTGCGCGCCCACCCGGTCGATGACCTTGCCCCACAACGGCGCGGTCAGCACGCGCACCCCGGCCACCGCCGCAGCGTGCAGCGCCATGATGACGAAGGTCATCTGGAGGTTCTTGATCATGTGGAACGCGAAGTACGGCGCCGAGAGCCCCACGGCCGCGTTCCACGTCACCTGATAGAGCAGCACGCGGCGGGCGCGGGCATCCTTCCAGGGCATCAGCGTGGCCCGGAGATCCAACCGGAACGGGGTGCCCCCCGGCGCGGGGTCATGCTGCCGGGACATGATGTACGTGGTGATGAACCCCACGACGCACGCGAACGCCGCCAGCAGGGGCAGCGCCAGGCCCGGGCCCTCGGCGCCGCGCAGGCGGTCCAGCAGCACGCCCGCGGCGAGCGAGGCCAGCGTGCCCGAGATGGTGCACAGCGCGGTGCGCCGGCCGAAGTAGCGGCCCCGGAGGTTCTTGGGAACCAGCTCCCCCATCCACGCCACCCAGGCGTTGTTGCCCACCACGCCCAGCACCGCGGAGGCGGCGGCGATGCCGACGAGCAGCCGCTGCTGCCCGGCCAGCTCCAGCGGCAGCCAGGGCACCGCGCACAGGGGCAGCATCACCACGCGGGACAGGAACACCGCGGTGAGCGCCACCCGCCGGTGGCCAAAGGTGGAGGTGAGCCAGGCCGCCGGGAACTGGATGAACTGGGCGAAGAAGGGCAGCGCCGTCATCACCCCCACGAGGAAGGGCCCCAGCTTCAGCGCGATGGCCCACGCGGTGAGTGCCGTGGCACCCGCGCACGCGGTGAACACCTCCGTGACCATGCCTTCCGTCACCGAGGCCCGCAGCGTCCGGCGAAGGACCCGGCGCGGCGCGGTGGGGACCGGGCGCTCCGTGGGGGGCGGCGCTCCCAGCAACGGCGCGGCGGAGCCCGGCAGGGAGCTGCCTGGACGGAACAGCGGGACGGCGGAGGCAAGCGCGGCGAAGCTGCGCAGAACGTGGCGGCGGAGGGCGACGGAAGGCACGCGGCTCAAGTGAGAAAGAGGAACCCGGTTCCTCTCTCACGGGCATGCGGAAGACTCAACCGGACCGCGGGGAGGGACCTGGGCCGCCTGCTGAGTCACCAGCCCTCCGGGTTGTTCCGGCATTCCCGTTGGAGTGCCAAGAGAAACCACGGATTCGGATGCAGTTCACGCGGTCTTGAACTATATGAATGCGCCGAGGAGACGTTGCCCATGGATACGGCTGGCAAGCTGGCTCATTTTCTCGAACTCGTGGAACAGCGGCTGGGCAGTGCCTTGGCGGACGGGGACGCTGGACCGGGCGTGACGGGCGACACGCTGATGGAGGCCGCGCGCCACCTGTGCCTGGGCAGCGGCGGCAAGCGGGCGCGCCCCATGCTGGTGAGCCTCTTCGGGGACGCGGTGGACCTGCCCTCCGAGCGCCTCGTGGAGGTGGCCGTCGCGGCCGAGCTCATCCACTCCGCCAGCCTCCTGCACGATGACGTGGTGGACGCGGGCATGTTCCGCCGGGGCCGCCCCACGGTGAACGCCCGCTGGGGCAACATCGTCGCGGTGATGAGCGGCGACCTCATCCTGTCCACCACGCTGCTGCGGCTGGCGCAGCTCGACGAGAGCCTGTCCCGGACCGCCATGTCGGTGGTCTCCGAGATGACCCGCGCGGCCATCACCGAGGTGGAGGCCCGCGGGGTGATGGACCTGCCCCTGCCGCGCCTGCGCTACATCGCCGAGGGCAAGACGGGCTCGCTCTTCGGGTGGTGCGGCCACGCGGCCGCCCTCCTGGCCCACCGGCCCGAGGCGGTGAAGAGCTTCGATGGGTTCGGCCGCCACCTGGGCGTGGCCTTCCAGATCGCTGACGACATCCGGGATGTCCTCGGGACCGATGTGGGCAAGCCCCAGTACGCGGACCTGCAGTCGCGCACGCCCTCCATGCCCATCCTCCTGGCGGTGGAGAAGGACGACAAGCTGCGGCGCAAGCTCAAGGAGGCGTGGGCGTTCTCCTCCATCACCGCGGACCGCACCAAGGAGATCGGCGCCGCCATCATTGCCTGTGGCGCCGTGGAGCAGTCGCTGGCCCAGATGAACGCCGAGATCGACACGGCCCTGGGCCACCTGGGGCCCTTCGCGGACTCGGCCGGGGGCGCGGAGCTGGTGAGCTGGGCGCGCCGGCTCTCCAGCGGCATCACGGACCAGGTCCGGAGCAAGGTTGCATGAAGGGGTACCTGTGGACGGGGGGGAGCGCCGCGCCGGCTCCGGCCGCTGTGCCGGCCACGGGCTCGCTGGCGCCCTGGGAGGCCCTGGCGGTCGAGGCCGTGGGCAACGTCATCGAGTTCTGGGGGTTCAAGCGCAACCAGGGCCGGGTCTGGGCGCTGCTCTACCTGCGCGGCGAGCCGCTCACGGCGGGTGAAATCGAGCGCGAGCTGGAGCTGTCCAAGGGCGGCGTCTCCATGCTCCTGAGAGACCTGGAGCGCTGGGGCGTGGTGCTGCGGGTGCGCCCCCCGAAGGACACCATCTGGCGCTACGCGGCGGAGACGGACCTGGTGCGCATGGTGACGCACGTCATCGCCGAGCGCGAGGTGGGCTTCGTGGCGCGGATTCGCGCGGACCTGGCCGAGGCCCGGCGGCTGGCGCAGGAGGTGGGCGGCGTGCCGGCCGAGCGCCTCCAGCGCCTGGAGAAGATGGCCACGCTCGCCGCGCACGTGGAGAAGGCCATCCGCCTGTTCATCAAGACGGCGCGGCTGGACGTGGGGGGCGTGCTGGAGGCCTTCCGCGAGGAGTCCGGAAGGGGCCGGGAGAAGCGCAGGTAGCCTTCCCGCCCCGGGCGTTTGTGTCGTAAGGGGTCCGGCATGGACTCTCATTACGATCAGGTCATGAAGGCGCGGAACGCCGCGGATCCTTCCGTCTCCCGGCTGTACTTCGCCTACTCGACGATCCTGGACCGGGCCGCCTTCGAGGAGTGGCGCTCGCAGCACTCGTACGACTTCTTCCAGTTGCCCGAGGGCCGGCTCGCCGAGGCGCTGGACGTGGCGCTCGTCTACGACTTTCCCTCCCGCTGGTGGGGAGGCCGGGTGGCGGGGCTGACGGACCAGCCGGGCAAAAGCCTCTTTGGCCGCCTTTTCGAGATTCGCGGCCAGGACTGGCCCATCATCCAGCACAAGGAAGGCTTCGTGACGGGGATGTGCATCGAGCGCCTCGTGCGCGTGCGCGTGGAGGGCCAGGAACTGGAGGCCACCGCCTTCACCACCGCCCCCCGGAGGGCCTCCCAGGAGGGCGCCATCAGCCCGCGCTTCGTGGAAGCGCTGGTACGCGGGGCTCAGAGCGCGGGGCTGCCCGCGGACTACATCGAGCGCTTGCGCCGGGGTGAGCAGGGCTGACGGGCTTTCCTGCGCCTGGGTGCGCGGGTGTGCGTGGGTGCCTTCGGTTATAGGGTGGAGGGACCGGGCCGGTTGGGTCCGGTCTCTCCCTGCCGAGGTCATCTCTTATGTTTCCGCGTTCTTCCGCGCGCACTCGCCGGGCGGCCCTTGTCGCCACCCTGGGTGCCAGTGCCCTGCTTCAATTCACCGCCTGTGGCGACGATCCGGAGCCTCCCGGTGAGGGGAAGCCGCCCGTGGACACCTCGCCGCGCACGCTGCGGCTGCTCCAGACGAGCGACCTGCACACCAACATCTTCCCCTGGGACTACTTCACGGGCACCGCGGATGCTTCGCGGGGGCTCGCCAAGGTGGCCACGCTCGTCCGCAAGGCGCGCGCGGAGAACCCGGACTGCAACCTGCTCATCGACACCGGGGACACCATCCAGGGCACGCCGCTGGGCACCTATTACTCCCTGGTGGACAACACCCCCCAGCACCCCATGGCCCTGGCCATGAAAGAGCTGCGCTATGACGCCATGGCGCTCGGCAACCACGAGTTCAACTACGGCCTCGGGGTCCTCAACAAGTTCAAGAGCGAGGCGGGCTTTCCGCTGCTTGGCGCCAACGTGCGCAATTCCGCGGACGGCAGCGAGGCATTTACCCCCTACCTCATCAAGGAGGTGTGTGGCGTCAAGGTGGGCCTGCTCGGGCTGGTGACGCCCGGGGTGACGACGTGGGAGCGCCCGGAGAACATCCCCGGCCTGCGCTTCGACGACCCCCTGGAGACGGCGCGCACGTACGTGCCGAAGCTGCGGCAGGAGGGGGCCGACGTCGTGGTGGTGGCCATCCACGCGGGTCCGGACAAGCAGCCCACGGGCTTGGCGACGGATCCCGCCACCTGGCTGGTGGACTATGCCGACCCCACGAAGTGGACGGACCGTGGCAACCTGCCCGGTGAGAACGAGGCGGTGCAGATCGCCCAGCAAGTCGAAGGCATCGACGTGCTGCTCACGGGCCACACCCACCAGCCCATCCCGAAGATGCTGCTGAAGAACACCCAGGGGCAGGAGGTGCTGCTCATCCAGCCCAACCGCTGGGGCAGCCACCTGGGCCAGGTGGACCTCGCGCTCAAGTACGAGGACGGGCGCTGGACGGTGGATGGCAAGGACTCCCGCCTCCTCGCGGTGGACGCCACCGTCGCCGAGGATGCCCAGGTGACCCAGCTCACCCGGAGCCACCATGAGACGACGCTGTCCTACGTGGAGGCGCGCATTGGCACCACCCGGGCCGCGTTTCCCGGCGGGTATGCCGCCCGGTATGGGGACAGCGCCCTGGCGGACCTCATCAACACCGTTCAGGAGGAGTCCGCCGCGGCCGAGGGCTACCCCGTGGACTTCTCGCTCGCCGCCATCTTCAGCGACACCGGCGGCCTGCCCGCGGGCCCCGTCACCCTGCGCGATGCGTACAGCGTCTACATCTACGACAACACGCTGTACGTGATGGAGATCAACGGCTCCATCCTGCGCCGGGCCCTGGAGGCCAATGCCCTGTTCTTCAACCCCTGGAACCCCAGCGCGCCGCCGGATGCCTCCAAGCCCGACCTGGCCAAGCAGGCCAACGCGCGCACTTACAACTGGGACATCTACTCGGGGATTGATTACGGGTTTGATCTCACCCAGCCCGCGGGCTCGCGCCTGACCCACCTGCGCTTCAAGGGCCAGGACGTCACCGATGCCCAGATGTTCCGCATCGCCATCAACAACTACCGCGCGGGCGGCGGTGGCGGCTTCGCCATGTTCCGCGAGGGCAGGGTGCTGTGGACCTCCGCCGATGGGGTGCGCGACTACATCGCCCGCTACATCGGGGCCCATGCGGACCTGGACCCCGCCAGCGTGAACACCTGCAACTTCACGCTCTCGCCGAACCTCTACAAGTACTACTTCGAGGCCACGCTCGGCCCGGCGAAGTGCGCCACGCCGTAGCCGTGGGCCCGGGGGCGGGGAGGGGGTCTCCCCCCCCGCCGGTGAAGCGGTGGAACGCCCCGGCTCAGCCTGGGGTGAACCACACCACCGAGAGGGGCGGGAGCGTCAGCAGCGCGGACGCTTCCTGTCCATCCCAGGGCTGGGGCTCCGTGTGGATCTGCCCGCCGTTGCCCATGCCCGAGCCGCCGTACTCCTGGGCATCCGTGTTCACCAGCTCCTGGTAGTGGCCGTGGCGCGGGAAGCCGACGCGGTAGTTCTCGCGGGGAACCGGGGACAGGTTGGCCACGCACACCACGTGCCGGCCCGGGGTGCGCGAGCGCCGGATGAAGGCGAACGTGTTGGCCGCCGCCGCATCCGGCTGCACCCACTGGAAGCCCATGGGCTCGCTGTCCGCGTCGTACAGCGCGGGGAGCTCCCGGTAGAGGCGGTTGAGGTCCGCCACCAGGGACTGGATGCCCCGGTGGCCCGGGTCCTCCAGCAGGTGCCAGTCCAGGCTCCGGTCGCTGCTCCACTCGCTGGGCTGGCCGAACTCGCCGCCCATGAAGAGCAGCTTCTTGCCCGGGTGGGCCCACATCCACGCCAGCAGGGCGCGCAGGTTGGCCTGCTTCTGCCAGGGGTCTCCCGGCATCCGGCCGTAGAGCGAGCCCTTGCCGTGCACCACCTCGTCATGGCTCAGCGGCAGCATGAAGTTCTCGCTGAACGCGTAGAGCAGGCCGAAGGTGAGGTTGTTGTGGTGGTGCTGCCGGTAGATGGGGTCCTTCGAGAAGTACAGCAGCGTGTCGTGCATCCACCCCATGTTCCACTTGAAGTGGAACCCCAGGCCGCCCTCGTGGGTGGGCTGGCTCACCTTGGGCCACGCGGTGGACTCCTCGGCGATGACCACCACGCCCGGGTGCTTGCGGCGCACGGCATCATTCAGCTCGCGCAGGAAGGTGATGGCCTCCTCGTTCTCGCGGCCGCCCCAGCGGTTGGGGACCCACTCGCCGTGTTTGCGGCTGTAGTCCAGGTAGAGCATGGAGGCCACCGCGTCCACGCGCAGCCCGTCCACGTGGTACTCCTCGAGCCAGAAGAGCGCGTTGGCGATGAGGAAGTTGCGGACCTCGTTGCGCCCGAAGTTGAAGACCAGGGTGCCCCAGTCCGGCTGCGAGCCCTGCCGGGGGTCGGCGTGCTCGTAGAGCGCCGTGCCGTCGAAGTTCCCCAGCGCGTGCGCATCCCGCGGGAAGTGGCCCGGCACCCAGTCGACGATGACGCCGATGCCCTGCGAGTGCAGGTGGTTGATGAGGTAGCGCAGGTCATCCGGGTGCCCATAGCGGGCGGTGGGCGCGTAGTAGTTGCCCACCTGGTAGCCCCAGGAGGGGCCATAGGGGTGCTCCGACACGGGCAGCAGCTCCACGTGCGTGAAGCCCATGCGCTTGACGTAGTCACCCAGCTCGTGCGCCAGCTCCCGGTACGTCAGGGGCCGGTCCCCGTCCTGCACCACGCGCCGCCAGGAGCCGATGTGGACCTCGTACACGCTCCAGGGCTTGTGCGTGGGCTCGCCCTCGGCGCGCGTGGACAGCCACTGGGTGTCCGACCAGGAGAAGCGGTTGAGCGCGTGCACCACCGAGGCGGTGGCCGGGGGCACCTCCGTGCGGAAGGCGAACGGGTCGGCCTTGAGCAGGGGCGCGCCGCCGTGGTTCGGGCGGATCTCGAACTTGTAGCGCGTGCCCTCGCCCACCTCGGGGATGAACAGCTCCCAGATGCCGGAGGCGCCCATGCGCCGCATGGGGTGCAGCCGGCCGTCCCAGCCGTTGAAGTCACCCACCACGGAGACGCCCGCGGCGGTGGGGGCCCAGACCGCGAAGGACACACCCGCCACCCCGTTGTGGTGGATGGGGTGCGCGCCCATGCGCTCCCAGAGCTTCTCGTGGCGCCCCTGGCCCGCGTAGTACAGGTCCAGCTCGCCCAGCGTGGGCAGGAAGCTGTAGGGGTCCCTCAGGGTGAAGCTCTTGTTGCCCGGGTACTCCACCTCCAGGAGGTAGTTGAACACCTGGTCGCGCCCGTTGAGGCGCGCCTCGAAGACGCCGTCCCGGCGGTGCGTCATGGGGACGCGGCCCCCGAAGTCCGGCACCACGTGGATGGCGGTGGCATCGGGCCGGTAGGCGCGGACCACCACCCCATCTCCGTCCTGGTGGATGCCCAGCAGGTGGTGGGGTTCGGAGTGGCGCAGCTCGAGGAGCGCCTGAATCTCCGTGTCGATCTGCTGTCGCTCGGCGGGCTTCTTCACGTCGGCTCCTCCATCCTCAAGAGGGCCTGGACAGGGATGCGCACCCAGTCCGGGCGGTTTTGCAATTCATAACGGACTTCATAGAGCAGCTTTTCCAGCTCGAAGGCGCGGAGCATCGTCCCGAACGTCGCGTCGTCGGCCGGCAGGAAGGCGGCACCCCGGGTGCTCTCCCGGTAGCCCGCGAGGAAGGCCTCGCGCGTGGGGACCAGCCGCGGTCCGGGCGTGGTGCCCTCCAGCATCACCGTGGCCTCCGCGTAGTCGAACGAGCGCAGCATCCCCGCCACATCCCGCATCGGCGAGTACTTCTCCCGCCGCTGGGTGAAGTTGCGGGCAGGCTCCCCCTCGAAGTCGAAGATGAGCCACTGGCTGTCCGAGCGCAGCACCTGGCCCAGGTGGAGATCCCCGTGGATGCGGATCTTCTGCCCGGACGGGGCCACGTGCGCCAGCCGCCGCGCGTGCTCCATCAGCCGCTCGCGCTGGTTCTCGATGTCCACGTGCACCCGGCTGGCATCCGCCAGCGTCTTGCCCATCTCGCCCAGGATGGAGGCGCTCCAGCGCTGCAGGTCCTCCTGCAGGAGCGGCTCCGGGGCGAAGGCGGGGTCGTCGTTCACCGAGGCCAGCGCGTGGTGCAGCTCGCCGATGCGGCGGCCCAGCTCGCGCATCTCGTCCAGGAAGGTGCTGCCCAGCTCCCCGGCGCGGCGGAACTGATCCAGCGTGTACTTCCAGCCGTCCACGGCGTTGGGCACGAAGCGGTGCACGATCGCCAGGGTGGCCCCCGCGTTGCCCTCCAGGGTCAGCGCGCCCAGGAGCATGGGCGTGGAGCGGAACGAGGTGCGGGTGGCGAGAAAGCGCCCCATCTCGTGCTCCGGGTTCACCCCCGCCTCCAGCTTGCGGATGATCTTCAGGATGACCTTCTCGCCGAAGACGACGGAGGTGTTGCTCTGCTCCACCATGAGCCGGCGCACCGGCAGCGGATCCGGCAGGGCCACGTGCGCATCCGGCGTGGGGATCCACTCGCCCTGGATGCGTCCGGACGAGGAGGGCACCGAGCGCTGCTCGCGGATGAGGGTGAAGACGGAGCGCAGGCAGTCCACCTCTTCGAGCGCGTCCTGGATGCCCTCGGAGGAGGGTTTGACGGGCAGGAGGTAGCGCTCGGGTTGGCCCAGCTCGTACGTCACCTCGACGACGGCGAGGCTGAAGGCGCAGGGGCCCTCCGAGTCCAGCGTCACATGGTCCACCACGGACACGGACTTGATGGGCCAGGCCTTGCCGGCGAACCAGCGCTGGTGCTTCAGGTATTCGGGCAGCTTGGTCAGGTCCACAGGTGTCACGCGAGCGTCCTCCCGGGCAGGGGTTTTTCCAGACGGAACCACAAGAACATGTAAGGCCCCATGGACAGTTGGTATGGCAAGGACGAGATGCGTGGGAACTCCGTCTCCCCCATGAGCTCGATGGGCACGTAGCCCTCCCACTCACGCAGATCCAGCACCGCGGGCTGCGCGAACCGGGAGAGGTTGCAGATGATGAGGATGGTCTGCCCTTCGTGCTCGCGGGTGAAGGCGAGCACCCGGCGGTTGTCAGGGTTGACGAAGCGCAGCTTCCCCATGGCGAAGGCGGGGTAGCGCTGGCGGACCTTGATGAGCCGCTTCACCCAGTGCAGCAGCGAGGCCTTGACGCGCTCCTGGGCCTCCACGTTGATGGCCTGGTAGCCATACACGGGATCCGAGATCACCGGGGCGTACAGGCGCGCCGCGTCCGTGCGGCTGAAGCCCGCGTTGCGGTCGCCCGTCCACTGCATGGGGGTGCGCACGCCGTTGCGGTCGCCCAGGTAGATGTTGTCGCCCATGCCGATTTCGTCGCCGTAGTACATGACGGGCGTGCCGGGCAGGCTGAACAGCAGGCTGTGCATCAGCTCGATGCGCCGGCGGCCGTTGTCCATGAGCGGGGCCAGGCGCCGGCGGATGCCGAGGTTCAGCCGCATCCGGGGATCCATGGCGTATTCCCGGTACATGTAGTCGCGGTCCTCGTCCGTCACCATCTCCAGCGTCAGCTCGTCGTGGTTGCGCAGGAAGATGGCCCACTGGCAGTTGTCCGGGATCTCCGGCGTCTGCTGGAGGATTTCCACGATGGGGGTGCGGTCCTCGCGGCGCACGGCCATGAACAGGCGCGGCATCACCGGGAAGTGGAACCCCATGTTGAACTCGTCGCCGTCCCCGAAATAGACGCGCACGTCGGCGGGCCACTGGTTGGCCTCGGCGAGCAGCATCTTGTTGGGGTACTCGGCGTCGATGGTTTTGCGCAGGCGCTTGAGGAAGGCGTGCGTCTCCGGGAGGTTCTCGCAGTTGGTGCCCTCGCGCTCGAACAGGTAGGGCACCGCGTCGCAGCGGAACCCGTCCACGCCCATGTTCAGCCAGAAGCGCATGACATCCAGCATGGCCTCCTGCACTTCCGGGTTGTCGTAGTTGAGGTCCGGCTGGTGGCTGAAGAAGCGGTGCCAGAAGTACTGCTTGGCCACCGGATCCCACGTCCAGTTGGAGCGCTCCGTGTCCAGGAAGATGATGCGCGTGCCCTTGTACTTCTCCTCCGTGTCGCTCCAGACGTACCAGTCGCGCTTGGGGCTCTTCGGATCACTCCGCGACTCCTGGAACCAGGGGTGCTGGTCGCTGGTGTGGTTGACCACCAGCTCCGTCAGGATGCGCAGGCCGCGCTGGTGCGCCGCCTCCACCAGCCGCTGGAAGTCCGCCAGCGTGCCGTAGTCCGGATGGATGCCGTAGAAGTCCGCGATGTCGTAGCCGTCATCGCGCAGGGGCGAGGGGTAGTGGGGGAGCAGCCAGATGCAGTCCACCCCCAGGTCCTGCAAGTACGGCAGCTTCTCGATGAGCCCGGGGATGTCGCCATGACCATCCCCGTTCGAATCGTGGAAGGCGCGGATGTGCAGCTCGTAGATGAGGGCCTTTTTGTACCAAAGCGGATCCTGTTCCATACACCTCTCGGAGAATCACTCGTAGTAGTCGAACGCCTGCTCGGACCGGCGGAAACGGTAGACCGCCCAGATGGCCGCAGGGTGCTCGGGGGTGAGCGTCACCTGGGCGAAGGGGCCCTGCCACAGCCGGCGCTCCCCCGTCAGCAGCTCGTGCACCTGGTACGTCTCGTCGGGCTGGATGCCCAGCCGCTCCAGGGGCACGTGGAGCACGGCGTCCTGGGGGGAGTGGGGATCCATGCTCACCGCCACCAGCACCTGGCTGGCGCCGTCCGGGGTGACCTTGCTGTAGAACAGGACGTGCTCGTTGTCGGCCTCGTGGAACTTCAGGTTCCCGTAGAGCTGGAGCGCGCGGTGCTGCTTGCGGGCCTGGTTGATCTTGGAGATCCACTCGCGGATGTTGCCGGGCCGGTCGAGATCCCACGCCACGAGCTGGTACTTCTCCGAGTCCAGGTACTCCTCCTTGCCGTGCAGGCCCCGGCCCTCGCACAGCTCGTAGCCGCAGTACATGCCGTACGAGGAGGAGAGCGTGGCCGCCAGCGCCACGCGCAGGCGGAAGCCGCCGGGGCCGCTGCGCTGGAGCATCTCCGGGAGGATGTCCGGCGTGTTGGGCCAGAGGTTGCCGCGGAAGTACTCGGACACGGGCGGCGAGGTGATCTCCTCCAGGTACTCCTCCATCTCCGGCTTGAAGTTGCGCCAGGTGAAGTACGTGTAGGACTGGCTGAAGCCCACCTTGGCCAGGGCCTTCATGACCTTGGGGCGGGTGAAGGCCTCGGACAGGAAGACGGTGCCCGGGTGCACGTCCTGCACCTTGCGGATGAGCCAGGCCCAGAACTGGAGCGGCTTGGTGTGCGGGTTGTCCACGCGGAACACGCGCACGCCCTGCTCCACCCAGTGCAGCACCACCGAGGCCAGCTCCGCCCAGAGCGTCTCCCGGGCGGGGCCCATCCAGTCGAAGTTGACGATGTCCTCGTAGCGCTTGGGCGGGTTCTCCGCCGTCTTGATGGTGCCGTCGGGCCGGTGGAGGAACCACTCGGGGTGTTCCTTCACGTAGGGGTGGTCCGGCGAGCACTGGAAGGCGATGTCCAGCGCCACCTCGATGCCGTGCGCCTCGGCGGCCTTGAGGAAGTGGCGGAAGTCCTCCAGCGTGCCCAGCTCCGGGTGCACCGCCTTGTGGCCGCCCTCCGCGGCGCCAATGGCCCACGGGCTGCCCACGTCCCCGGGCTCCGCCTTCAGGCTGTTGTTCTTGCCCTTGCGCGCCGTGCGGCCAATGGGGTGGATGGGCGGCAGGTAGACGGTGTCGAAGCCCAGGGACTGGATGTACGGCAGCCACGCCTCGGCGTCCTTGAAGGTGCCGTGCGTGCGGCCATCGCGCAGGGCCGAGCGCGGGAAGAACTCGTACCAGGCGCCCGTGCGCGCCCGCTCCCGGTCCGCGAACACCTCCAGCACCCGGTCATACCGTGTGGCCAGGGAGCGGTCCGCGTGGCGGGCCGCGGCCACGGCGAGCTCCGGGGCCAGCGCGACCGCGATGTGGTCCGGCGAGGGGGGCTGCTTCAGCTTGCGGGAGGACTCGGTGAGCAGCCGATGGTCCTCGGCGAAGCCCGCGGCCTGGGCCCGGTTGGCGGCGGCCTCCAAGAACGCCGCGCCCTCCAGCAGCTCGCTGCGCACGTCGCGCCCGGCGTCCACCTTGCGCTTGAGCTCGGAGGCCCAGGTGGCGACCAGGTCCGGCCAGGCCTCCACGGTGTACTGGTAGCGGCCGTTGCGCGCGAGCGGGAATTCCGCGGTCCACAAATCATTGCCCCGCGAGCGCATGGGCACTTCGTGCCAGGGCGTCTCCTGCGAGGTGGGGTGGGTTTGGCGCCAGCGGACGACGGCGACAAGGACGTCGTGCCCTTCCTTGAAGACATCTGCCTCGACGGCAAGTGTGTCCCCCTCGACGCGTTTGACGGCAAATCGGCCGCCATCCAACTCAGGGCGGACGCTCTCGATGACCACGCTTCCAATTCGTGAGTTCATAAGGACGGCTGGGGCTTATAGGGCGGGGGGCCGCTTCTTCAGGGCATCACGATGCGAGGGACGTTGATGTTGAACGGCTCCGCGCACGGAGATGGTGGAAAGTGAACGTTCCGGGGGACCTTGGGGCAGTGCCCCGGGAGATCCAGGAACGGCATCAGTTGGCAAAAATGTGAGTTGCCACCCGAGGTTGCGGTATCCGGGAGTCCGACGGTGCTTTCCGATTCCCCTGCTACACAGGCGAGCGAGCTGACGGCGGACCAGGCCCTCCTCCAGCAGGTTGCCCTGGGCAACGCCGAGACGATGCGGACGCTCTATGCCCGGTGCTCCGGACGCGCCTGGTCCGTGGTGTTGCGCATCCTGGGCTCACGGGCCGACGCGGAGGAGGTGCTCCAGGAGACCTTCCTGGAGGTCTGGCGCCGGGCGCGCCAGTTCGACGCGAAGCGCGGCGGGCTGGAGACGTGGGTGGTGACGATCGCGCGCACGCGCGCCATCGACCGGCGGCGCTCGCTGAGCACCGTGGCCCGCGTCATCGCGGACGTGGCCTCGCACCCCCCGCTCATCAACCCGGTGGCGCCGCCGCCCTCGGAGCTGACCGAGCAGTGGCAGGACCGCAAGCGCGTGGCCGCGGCCCTGCGGGAGCTGCCCCGCGAGCAGCGGCTGATGGTGGAGCTGGCCTACTTCGAGGGGCTGTCCCAGCGGGAGATCTCCGAGCGCACCGGAGAGCCCCTGGGGACGGTGAAGACGCGCGTCCGGCTGGCGCTGGAGAAGCTCTCGGGGCTGCTGGCAGAGCCTCTCGGGCGCGGCTAGGGCAGCAGGGAGGTGCGGCGCAGGCGCTCGCGCAGGAGCTTGAGCCGCTCCTGCGGCTCGAAGCTGAAGACGAGGCGGATGTAGCGTTCGGCCACCGAGGAGCCCCAGTTCGTCATCGGCGTGGCGGCGACCTTCGCCTGCGTCAGCAGGATGGAGGCGGCGTCCGTGGCGCTGTAGCCCAGCGCGTGCGCGTCCAGCAGCAGGCTCCAGCCCCCATCGGGGATGACGACGGGCAGCCCCTCGAGCTGCTCGAGCATCAGGTCCCTCCGGGCCTTCCACTCGGCGATGGCCGCCGGGACGCCAGAGTTCTCGGTGCGCAGCGCCACCTCGGCGCCCTTCTGGGAGATGCCCGGCGGGGCGATGACCAGGTAGCTGTGCGTGTAGAAGACGTCCGCCATGACCTTGGGCGGACCGGCGATCCAGCCGATGCGCCAGCCGATCATCCGGTACTCCTTGGAGATGGAGCCGATGATGAGCGTGCGCTCCGGCATGCCCGTGAGCGAGGCGGGGTGGCGCAGGGGCAGCCCGTCATAGAGCACGCCCTCGAGGGCGGCGTCGTACAGCAGCCACAGGTTGCGCGTGACGCACAGCTCGCGGATGGCGAGCCACTCGGCCTCCGACAGCACGTGCCCCGAGGGCATGCCCGGGTTGGACAGCACCATGGCCCGGGTGCGGCTCGTCACCATGGCGCGCAGCATGTCCAGGTCCAGCCGCCAGCGCTTGTCCACCACCTTCATGGGCACGAACATCGGCACGCCGCCGGCGAAGGTGACCCGGTGAATCATCCCCGCGTACGTCGGATCCGTCAGCAGCACCTCGTCGCCCGGCTCGATGACGGCCAGCAGCGCGGAGATGAGCCCCTGCGTACCGCCCGCGGTGATGACGATCTGCCGGTCCGGATCATACGAGAGGTTGCTCTGGCGCTTGAGGCGCGCGGCCACCGCCTGGCGCAGGCCCGCGGTGCCCGTGAACGGCACGTAGCTGTTGGCCTCGCTGGTGCCCACCGCCTCGCGCGTGGCCGTGATGGCATCGGGCGGAGGCGGAAGATCCGTCGCGAAATTTTCCAGCCGGAGCACTTCGGGATCCGTGGAGGCCTCCGAGACCACGCGATCGACGTTGAACCCCACTACGCGCATCATTCGAGACGGACGCATTTCTCCTCCGGAGGCGCGGAACTATAGCCGCCCGGGTGGGAGGAGTGGATCCATGATGACGACTCCTGCGTGTTTCACTCCCGTGCTGGGCCTACCTTGTCTCCCAGGGTGGGCAGGGGGCCGGTTTCAGCGTTGTTTCACCGGGTAGTAGCCCACTTGGGTAACGAGTTGCTGGCCCTCCGGGGAGAGCGCGAAATCGATGAAGGCCTGGGTGACTCCGCCGGGGGTACCCCGGGTGTAGAAGAAGAGATCCCGGGAAAGGGGGTATTGACCGCTCTGGATGTTCTCGGCGGACGGGGCGATGGGCCTGCCCCCCTCCAGGATGTTCAGTTCCTTGATGCCCTTGGCATAGGCGGCCCCGCCGAAGCCGAGGCCGTTCTTCTCCTTGGAGACCGCGTTCACCAGCGCCGCGGTGCCGGGCAGGGACAGGGTGGAGGGAGCGAAGTCCTCGTCTCCCAGGACGCGCTCCTTCACGAAGACGTAGGTGCCGGAGGAGTTCTCCCGCGAGTGCAGGACGATGGGCGCGTCGAGCCCGCCCACCTGGCTCCAGCGGGTGAGGTCTCCCAGGTAGATGGCCTTGAGCTGGGCCACCGACAGCGCGCTGACGGGGTTGGACTCGTGGACGTAGAACGTCACCCCATCGCGGGCGACGGGGATTTCCCGGGCCTCCGTGCGGTGGCGCGCCTGGACCTGCTGGGCCTCGGACGGCTTGATGGACCGGCTGGACAGGGCGATGTCCGTGGTGCCGTTGACCAGGGCCGCCAGCCCCGTGCCCGAGCCCCCTCCGGTCACCTGGACCGACATGTCGGGGTTCACTTTCATGAAGGCCTCGGCCCAGCGCTGGCCCAGGAGCACCATGGTGTCCGAGCCCTTCACCGTGAGGTTCCGGTCCACTGGGGCCCCGCCCGCCGGGGCGGGCTCGGAGCGTTTGCACGCCGGCAGGAGGAGCATCCAGAGCGAGAGCAACGCAGGAAGGGCAGGCAAGCACCGCATCCCCGGAGATCTAGTCCAGGCGGCAAGGGGTAGGGAAAAGAACTCCTGGGCGGTGCGGGGCGCAAGACAGTCCGCCCCGCCCCCGATTGAGCCTGGGCGGAACCGGTTCTACGCTAGGCCCCCATGCTGACCGCCGTGTTCCTGTCCCTCTTCCTGGGCGCGGCGCCGAATGACGGCGCTTCGTCCGTATCCCCTCAAGCCCTCGACGCCCCTCCCGTGGCGGACGAGACCCCGACGGCCTGGTCCTGCACGGTGGACACCCTGCGGGCCGGCCGGGAGTGCGTTTTCGAGGCGGAGTTGACCTCCGCCGAGCCCACCCGCGAGCAGGGCTCCTCCAATGTCCGGCTCGTCCAGGAGATGGCGCGGAAGCTGTGCGCCGAGGCGTCCCGGTCCTCCTCGGACGAGGGGAGCTCCGGCGACCGCTCCATCGCCGCCGTCTGTGAGCGCAGGACCCTGGCCGTCGCCGAGGAGCGCTGCGCCCTGGAGGAGACCGTGCTGGTGGATGCCAAGGGGCGCTTCGCCCCCGACGCGAGGGCCTGCTACCGCGCGCTCGCCGGGGTGCTGCAGGAGGCTCAGATGCGGTCCACCGTGGCCAAGGCCTACGAGAAGGGGACGCCATGACGCGCATGTGGGGATGGCTGTTGCTGGGCGCACTCGGCGGTGGGTGCGCCAGCTCGCGGTCCGTCGAGATGCCCTCCGAGGAGGGACGTGCCTCCGCGCCGGGCGCCGGGAGGACGGCGCCCACGGCAGAGGGGTTCGACGCCAAGGCGTTCGCGGCGCAGTTTCCCAACCCCGCCGTCTGCGAGCGGCAGGCGCGCCGGTACCTGCCGGTGTCCCGCGAGAATGCCTGGTCGGCGCTGAAGGCGTGCGTGGAGAGCACCCCCTTCACGCAGCTCCAGGCGCTGATCGACCGCGCGTGGGCGCAGGAGCTGCGCACCCGTCCCGAGGGCGCGTCGCTGCTGGCCAAGGTGGTGGCGCAGCGGGGCGGCAGCGTGGAGGGAGACCTGCGGCTGCTGCATGAGCGCAAGCTGCCCCTCTTCTCGCTCGCCTCGGCCATCTCCCAGCCCGACACGTACAAGGGGCGCTACATCCTCGTCCGGGCGCAGGTGGGCGACAGGCGCAGCGAGGGGGAGAAGTCCACGCTGTGGCTCGTCGAGCAGGACCTCACCTCGGTTCCCCAGGAGGTGCAGCTCGGCACGTCGCACCGCCGGGAGAGCACGTTCACCACCACGGGAGACGTGGGCGGGCAGACCTCGCTCGGCAGCGGCACCGTGGGCGGCTCGCTGGCGCAGACCGAGCTGAGCCGGGACTCGGTCACCATCCCCGCGTACGACAACATCTCCAACGAGACGGGGCGCGAGGCACTCGGGCGGCTGGCGAGCCAGGACCCATTCCTGGAGCCGGGCCGGGACTTCATCATCCTCGCGCGCTTCGATGGAATGCGGACCACCTCCGGCGCCTCCGATGAGGAGGACGAGGGGCCGAGCATTCCCGTGTTGAGCATCGTCAGCTACTACACGCCCCATCCGCTGGTCGTTTACTGAGGGCCGGCCCCGGTGCTGCCTCCGGACGGAGGCAGCGGGGCGAGGCTCACGACTGCGGCTTGGTGTGCTTGTAGAAGAGGACCAACGTGTAGCAGTGGAACTCGTTGTCGCTCGACTGGCAGACGACCCGGTCCACGATCTCCAGGTCCGAGTTGCTGCGAAGCCAGCGGGTCACATTCTCGCCGAGTTCCTCGCGCTCCTTGGCCTTGGTCGCGGAGAACACCTTCACGCCCGTAAACATCGCCTTCCCCTCCTTCAAATCGTACGCCGTGGCGTCTGGAGGTTATCGCACATGCCCTTCCAGGGTGTCAAAAACCCGTCTGCTGGGCTGCTGGGGGTTTGCAGGTGGGACACCGTGCCTAGATTTCCCAAGTCGCACCGGGGGTCTGCGCTCCGGGAAGGGTCCTGGGGAAGGGTGGCGGCGAATGGGGGATGGGCAAATGGACGTCAAGACGAAGAAGGACCTGGCGGTGGACTTCATCAACGCGATCCGCACGATGGATCCGGCCGCTCTCAATGCGTTGATCGTCAAGGAGGCGGGCGAGGACCTTGCCCAGTTCTTCCTCAACTACAGCGCCAACCTGATTTCCAAGGACCCCTCGCGGGTGCTGGAGAACACCTCTTCGCTGATGCTGATGGGCTACCTTATCCGGACCTACGAAGAGAAGAATGGCCAGGCCGCCAAGGGGCTCTTCCAGTCCTACGCTTACGCGTAAGCGGCTTCATCAGCAGGGCGCCGGTACTCGACAGGCTCCAGCGAGCCTGTTAGGGAGCGGCGCCCATGCTGATTGACTTGCACGCTCACTCACACCTGTCCAAAGGCTGCGATCTGGACCCGCGCGCCGTGCTCGAGCGCGCGGCGCTGTTTGGCCTGGATGGGGTGGCCTTCACCGAGACGAACACGCAGGATGGCTGCGATGAGCTGTTCGAGATCGGCGCGAAGTCCAAGCTGAAGGTCTTCGTGGGGCTGGAGCTCGTCACGGACAAGGGCCAGTACCTGTGCTTCTTCCCGAAGCCGGAGCTGGCGCCCGAGCCCGTGCAGCTGTGGGGCAGCAACCGGGAGAAACCCTGGAGCGCCGCGGAGTGCCTGCCCAAGGTGAAGTCCCTGGGGGCCGTCATCGTCGCGGCCCGGCCGTATGACCGGGACTTTCCCAACCCGCCCATGGACGGCATCCGCTCGCTCAATCTGCTGAGCGCCGTGGAGGGCTACAATCCCAAGGTGAAGCAGACGGCCAACGACCTGGCCGTGGAGGCCGCCGAGGCCCTGAAGCTGCCCTGCACGGGCGGCAGCGATGCGCGCGGCTCTCTGGACGAGGTAGGCCGGGGCGCGACCTTCTTCAAGCGGGACATCGCCACCCAGGAGCAGCTCCTGGTGGAGCTGCTCAAGGGGGAGTTCTGGCCGGTGATGGCCGGTGAGCTGCCCCGGTTGACCCGCCCCGGCGAGGCCCAGGCGGGCGGCCGTGCCAAGGGCGGCAGGGGCGGAGGCGGGGGCGCCGCCAACAACCGCCGCCGCCGCCGCTAGGCAAGGGGCCCGGCTACGCCTGGACCAGCACGATGGGCTGGCCCTCGGGTACGTGCTTCATGGCCACGGAGTTCATGCAGTAGCGCAGCCCCGTGGGCGGAGGCCCATCCGGGAAGACGTGGCCCAGGTGGCCGTCACACCGGCCACAGCGCACCTCGGTGCGCACCATGCCGTACGAGCGATCGTGGTACTCCGTCACCGCGTCCGGCCGCAGGGGCTGGGTGAAGGACGGCCAGCCCGTTCCGGACTCGAACTTCACGCCCGCCTGGAAGAGCGCGTTGCCACAGCCGGCGCACACGTACGTGCCCGGCTCCTTGGTCCCCAGGAAGCACCCCGACCCGGGGGACTCGGTGCCGTGCTTGCGCAGCACCTCGTACTCCTCGGGCTTCAGGCGCTTGCGCCATTCCTCATCGCTCAGGATCAGCTTGTCCACCATGCGTGCTCCTCGTGTGCCACGACGCGTGGGCGTGGAGTCAACCTCCACACTGTCGGGTTGGAAAACAATGAATGTTCGGCTCCCGGACGCTTCGCAGCGTATTCCGTGGTGGGGCGTTGGCCAGCGTTCAGATGCCCAGCTTCTGCGACCATCAGGCACTTTGCCTTTCCGGAGGCCCACTAATTTGCGGCACCCAACCCAAGGGAGCCCTGTGAGCAAGACTGAGACCCAGAAGGTGTCGATCGACGAGCGCAGCAAGGATCAGGACCTGGCGAGAAACCGTTCGGACGGCACGGGCCAGTTCCTGACGACGGACCAAGGCATCCGTGTGGAGCACACCGATGACTCCCTTCGCGCCGGGACCCGGGGACCCACGCTGCTCGAGGACTTCCACTTCCGCGAGAAGATGATGCGCTTTGACCACGAGCGCATCCCCGAGCGCGTGGTGCACGCCCGGGGCGCGGCGGCCCACGGCTACTTCCAGGTCTACGAGTCACAGGCGAAGTACACGAAGGCCGCCTTCCTCCAGGATCCCTCGCAGAAGACGCCGGTGTTCGTGCGCTTCTCCACGGTGGCCGGCTCGCGCGGCTCCGCGGACACGGCGCGCGACGTGCGCGGCTTCGCGGTCAAGTTCTACACGCAGGAGGGGAACTTCGATCTCGTGGGCAACAACATCCCCGTGTTCTTCATCCAGGACGGCATCAAGTTCCCGGATGTCGTCCACGCGGTGAAGCCCGAGCCGCACCACGAGATGCCCCAGGCGGCCTCGGCGCATGACTCCTTCTGGGACTTCGTCTCGCTCGTGCCCGAGACGGCGCACATGGTCATGTGGATCATGTCCGACCGGGCCATCCCGCGCAGCTACCGCATGATGGAGGGGTTCGGGGTCCACACCTTCCGCTTCGTGAACGACAAGGGCGTCTCGCGCTTCGTCAAGTTCCACTGGAAGCCCTTGTTGGGGGTCCACTCGCTCGTGTGGGACGAGTCCCAGAAGCTGGGCGGCAAGGATCCGGACTACCACCGGCGCGACCTGTGGGAGGCCATCGAGCAGGGGGACTTCCCCGAGTACGAGCTGGGCGTGCAGATCATCGAGGAGGCGGACGCGGCCAAGCTCGGCGTCGAGCTGCTGGATGCGACGAAGCTCGTACCCGAGGAGCTGGTGCCCGTGCAGCGCATCGGCAAGCTCACGCTCAACCGCAACCCGACGAACTTCTTCGCCGAGACCGAGCAGGTGGCCTACTGCACGGCGAACATCGTGCCGGGCATCGACTTCACGGATGACCCGCTGATGCAGGCGCGCCTCTTCTCGTACCTGGACACGCAGCTCAGCCGGCTGGGAGGACCGAACTTCACGGAGATTCCCATCAACCGGCCGATCGCCCCCGTGCACAACCACCAGCAGGATGGGTTCCACCGGCAGACGATCAACACCGGCCGCGCCAACTACCACCCGAACTCCCTGAGCGGGGGCTGCCCGATGATGGCCTCCACCCGCCAGGGGGGCTTCGCGCACTTCCCGGAGAAGGTGGCCGGGGAGAAGACGCGCGTGCGCAGCCAGAGCTTCGCGGACCACTTCAGCCAGGCCGCGATGTTCTTCCGCAGCATGTCGCACCCCGAGCAGCAGCACATCATCGAGGCGCTCCGCTTCGAGCTCGGCAAGGTCGAGATTCCCGAGATCCGCAAGCGCGTCATCGAGGAGGTCCTGGCGAAGATCGACGGGACGCTCGCCGCGCAGGTCGCCCTGGGCGTCGGGGTCCCCGCGCCGAAGGCGGTGGCCTCGCCGAAGTCCGTGATCGACGCGTCTCCGGCGCTCAGCATCGAGAGCATGCCGAAGACCTCGATCAAGACCCGGCGCATCGCGGCGCTGGTGGCCGACGGCGTCGACGCCGCGGCGCTCCAGGAGCTCCAGGCGGAGATGAAGCGGCAGGGCGCGCAGGTGAAGGTCATCGCCAAGCACTTGGGCACCGTCACCGCCGCGGGCGGACAGGCCATACCGGTCGACAAGAGCGCCAACACCACCGCGTCCATCGAGTATGACGCCGTCTTCGTCCCGGGCGGGGCCGTGAGCGTGGAGACGCTGAAGCGGGATGGGGATGCGCGGCACTTCATCCTGGAGGCCTACCGCCACTACAAGGCCATCGGCGCCTCGAAGGAGGGCGTCGACCTGCTGAAGGCCTGCGGCCTCGACACCGGCGCGCCGGGCATCGTCGCCGACCCGGGCGGGGCCGGGACCGTGGCCACCGCCTTCGTCGACGCCATCAAGAAGCACCGCCACTGGGACCGCAAGGACACGGAGAGCATCCCGGCCTGAGTGGGGTCCCTTCCGGGCTATGGGCTGGGAGGGGGCGCGGCGGGCGCCTCCTCCACGCGGGTCAGGCGCCCGTCCGTGACGTAGGCGCGGCGCTTGCCCCCGGGGTAGGTCCAGGTCTCCAGGCGAGAGGTGCCCTGCAGCTCCCGGAGGATGCGCTCCGGGTAGCCCCAGGACATCTCCAGGGCCTCGGCGGGCATGCCCGTCACGGTCTTCTTCTGGCGGATGGCCTCCTTCACCTCCGCGCTGAACTCCGCGAGCCGGGGCTGGAGGGGCTGCGGCGACAGGAAGCGATCCACCTCCGCCTGGAAGTCCTGCCGCGTCTTGTGGTGTGGCGGCAGGAGGATGACCAGGGGCGGCCCCTCGGGAGCGCCCTCCACCTCCACATAGGCCCAGGGCCAGGTGCGCGGGGTGTAGAGGACGCGCTCGGCGACCACCCAGGCGGTGGGAAACTCCACCCGGAGGATGCGGGCGCGGGCCCCCGCGGGGAGCGTGGCCTGGATGGGGCCTGGCAGCACGGGCCGGCCCCGGGCGTCATCCAGCACCAGCACCTCCTCGGGAGGGTAGGGCGTGAGCAGCCGCAGGGAAGCATCCCCGAAGAACGGGGTGACGTGCATGGACAGGCGCAGGTAGCGCTGCGGCTCCGGGCGCGTGAGCGTCTGCTCCAGCGTGGCCCGGTCATCCGGTGCGAGCAAGGTGTGGGAGCTGCAAGCTCCCAGCAGAACGAACAAAACGGCGAACAGTCTCTTCACGGGGCCTCCCAAGGCGTGAGCGCGTGAGGGCCCTGCTTAGCTCAGCGGGTGGCTTGCGTCAGCGCCTCGGTGGTTCGAACGAGGGACTGGCACCCCCGCTGAGTGGGGCACACCGGACCCCGGCCATCGGGATCCGGGACCAGGAGGAAACGTCCCAGGCCGCGCGCATCCGTCAGCTCGGGATGACCGCACAGGACACAACGGCGGGGGGGCCGCTTGGAAGGAGGAAAGGGCACGGGCGGCAGTGTGCGCCGCCCCAGCACCCCTCGCCAGTTTCCGGTCCGCTAGGTCTTGGTGCTCGGCGCCGGCGTGGAGGCCGCCGGGGCCGGGCTGGAGGTCGTGCCCGTCGAGGACGACGCGCTGCTGGTGCTGGTGCTGGTGCTGGTGCTGGTGGAGGCGCTTCCCCCCGAGCTGGAGCTGGCCGAGCCGTCCTTCTTGGTGGAGCTGTAGAGATCCGAGTACCAGCCGCCGCCCTTGAGCACGAAGCTCGAACGGCTGACGACCTTGGTCAGCGTGTTCTCGGCGCCGCACTCGGCGCACGCGGCGGGCGCCGGATCGCTGATCTTCTGGAGCACGTCGATGATCTTCCCACAGCTCTGACAGGCGTATTCGTAGATGGGCATGGTGGTTTCTCGTCAGGGCGAAGAGTAATTCGAGTGGGCCTGGAGTTGCTTGCGCAACCCCTCGGACAGGCCCAGGCGGTCCAGGGCCCGGAGCACGAGCTCCTGGGGCGCACCGTGCTTGCGCGCGATCGCCAGGCACAACCCGGCCATGTCCCCGGCGTCCGGGACTTCGTTGCGGGCCAGCTCCTCCAGATCCTTGCGGAGCATGTCCATGAAGCGCTTCTTGATGCCAAGGTCCGCCAGGTACTTGTCACGGCCCAGCATGTCCAACCGCTGGGTGAGGTGTCGGCTGCCGAGCACCTCGCGCTGGCACCGCTCCCGCACCCCGTCCACCTCCGCCTGGAGCTGGAGCGAGCCGATGAGGCGCTGCAGCTCCGAGGGGCTGAGCCCCAGGGACCAGGCCACCCGGCCTGCGGCCCCGCGCTGCTCGGTGTAGGCGGAGAGGATGCCCTGCCGCTCGCGGGCAATCAGCCGGTCCATCAGCCCGTGGCGCTGCAGCACCATCTCCACGTCCGTCAGGGTCAGCTCGCCCCGGGGGCCGTTGTACTGCTCGGACAGGGTATGAAGCAGGGCGAAGCGGTGCTCGTTCTGCTCCAGCGCCGACGCGAGGAGGTCCTGGCCCTCGGCGTGGTTCAGCGTCTGGTAGCTGCCCTTGGGGGCGGCGACCTGGGTGAAGCGGCCCCGGGGCTTGGGCAGGGCCCGCTTGAAGGAGACGGGCTCCTGGGCATCGAAGGACACGGGCTCGGAGGGCACCTCGCGCTTGCGGGGCGCGATGCGCTCCTGAAGGGATTCAGCCGCCAGCCGGGCGGCCTTGTCCGCCTTCGACATACCGCCGTCGGCGGTGGGCTCGGACGGGGGAGGAGCGGGCGGAGGGGCGAACGTGAGCCCCGTGGGGGCCGGGGCAGGAAGGGGCGTCTTCTCCTCCTGGACGCGGGCCAGTTCCCGGACGACTTCGTAGTAGCCACATCCTTGGCGTTGGGCCGCGAGCTCGGCGGAGGTTCCCCGGAGGATGTCCACCACGGCGAAAGGCCCCAGTGGCGAGCGCTCCGGCTCCGCGTCGGTCAGCGTCCGGACGCGGAAATCATCCTCGTCCGCCAGCAGGGCGAGCGCCTCCCGGACCTCCGTGGGGGTTGCGGCGGATTTGGCGCGCCGGCAGAAGTCGGAGACGGCGACCGCCACCGGGGTTGGGACATCGTCGGGTTGCCGTCTTCTGGTCCACATGCTGGTCATGAAGGGAAAGCCACGGAAAAATGCTCGTTTACGAGGGCGGTTGCCTCTATCTTTCGCGCCGGATGGGTGTCAATGAGCCCGTCACACCTCAATGTAAACAGCCAGCCAGCAACGCAAGCGGCTGGACAGCAATCAGCGGACGAAGGCTTGCCCTCCAGGTCAACTTCCGTCAAAGCGGGTGAAGCGATGAGGCTCAGGAGTCGCCAGGAAATGGAAGAAGTCCGGTTGGTGGGAGGTGCGCTGCCCGTGAACGAGCAGGAGAAGAAGGAAGAAGTCCTCAATCGCTACATGGAGCAGCATGGCCTGAAGAGCACGCGCCAGCGCAGCCTCATCATCGACACGTTCTTCGCCATTGGCGGGCACCTGTCGGTGGAGGAACTGTGGAGCAAGGTGCGCGAGCAGGACGCCAAGGTGTCGGTGGCCACCGTGTACCGGACGATGAAGCTGCTCAACGACTGTGGGCTGGCCCACGCGCGCAACTTCGGGGACGGGCAGACCCGCTACGAGGCCGCCGCGGGGCGCGAGCACCACGATCACCTCATCTGCACCCGCTGTGGCCGCATCGTGGAGTTCGAGAACGACCGCATCGAGGCCATGCAGGAGGCCGTGGCGCGCAAGCACGGCTTCACGGTGACGTCGCACAAGATGGAGCTGTACGGCCTGTGCAAGGACTGTCAGCGCCAGCCGCCCGCGCCCAAGACCGAGGCATGAGCCGTCCGCGCCGGGCCCTGACGTGCGCGCTGCTGCTGGCCCTGGGCGCGTGCCGGAGCACGCCCTCGCCGGTGGAGGCCCCGGGCAACGGGTTCCTGAACGCCCTGGTCCTGCCCGCGGTGGGGCCCGTGCCGTACCGCCCCCGGGCCCTGTCTGGAAAAGTGGTCCTGGTCAGTTTCTTCGCCACATGGTGTTTCCCCTGTGTGGCGGAAGTGCCCACCTTGCAGGCGCTTCAGCGCGACCATGGGCCGGAAGGGTTGCAGGTGGTCGCCGTGGGGATGGACCTGGAAGGGCGCCGGGTGCTGGGGCCTTACGCCGACCAGGCCGCGCTCAACTACCCGATGTTGCTGGCGGATGAGTACCTGCGCTCGGGCCGGTCCGCCTTCGGCCACATTGGCGCACTGCCCATGACGGTCCTCCTGGACCGGGACGGCCGGGCGGTGTCCGCCTGGCAGGGGATGTCGGCACACGGGGAGCTGGAGAAGACGCTTCGCAAGCTGCTGAAGCGCTAGGGCGCGGCCGCTACAGGGCTGGAGCGGATTTCTTGCCCGGCAGGTGGCCACTGGTACCTTCCGGCCGCTCATGACGGCGCAGAGAAAATTCCTGGTGATGGCGGTGGTGGCGGGGGCCCTGTCCTTGGCTTCCGTGGCCGATGCCCGGGGGTTCCGCCGCTACCTCACGTTGCGGCAGGACGTCGAGTCGCTCCAGGAGCGCAACCGCCTGCTGGCCGTGCAGAACGAGACCCTGCGGCGTGAGATTCAAGCCCTGCGCAAGGATCCCGCCGCCCTCGAGCGTGCGGCCCGCGAGGAGCTCGGCTATGTGAAGCCAGGCGAAATCGTCTTCCATCTGGAGGCCCCATGAACGCGCTCTCGGCAGTTCCGCTGATGCCCAAGCTCGTCCGCCACGCGGTCCGGTCGATTTCGCTGCTGGCCGTGTTTTGGGTCTTCCTGCACCTGGCCCGCGGGGGCTTCCGGGGGCTCGACACGCTGGGGTGGACCGACGCGTGCCTCGTGCTGTTCCTGCTCCTGGGGCTGGGGGTGTCCGCCTGGCGCCGCGTCCGGCGCAATGCCCTGGGCTCGGTCATCGAGCTGCGGGACGACCTGGAGCTGGGCGGCGGCCTCATCGCCACGGCCTTCATCGTCGTGGCCATCGGGGGCACGGCGCTCTTTCCCCTCATCTATCTGTTGATGGCGTTCCTGGTGGCCTTCCTGCAGCGCAACGCGGGGCTGACGCTGCTGGGCGTGGCGCTGGCCTTCGACGCCCTGGTCACCCTGGGGGGCCCGGGCCCGAGCAACGGGGCCGCCTTCGCCACGCACGCGTTCTTCCTGTCGCTCTTCGCCGGCATGTACCACGTGGTGCTCTCGGCCCGCATCGCCGCGGCCCGCCACGCGGAGAGCGGCGCGGTGCAGAAGCGCATCAAGGAGGTGGAGGAGCGCGCGCGCACCTTCCGCCTCATCAGCTCGGGCACCCAGGACAGCTTCAGCGGGATGAACCAGGACGAGAAGTGGCTGGTGGCCTCGGTGAAGGAGATCGAGGGCGCGGTGGGTGCGGTGCTGGAAGTCGCCGAGACGGCCCTGCGCACCCACACCTGTGCCACCTTCCTGCTCGACTCGGATGACCGGGGGCTCAAGCTGCACGACTGCCGCTCCGCCTCGGATCGCGTGCAGCGCGAGCGCTTCAACGCCGGCGAGGGCATCATCGGCGGGGTGCTCAAGCGCCGGGCCCCGGTGCGGATGAACTCGCTGAACGGGCTCAAGGGCATCACCTACTACGAGAGCGCGCCCGCGGTGCAGGCCGTGCTGGCCGTGCCCATCATCGAGGTGGACGGGCTGGTGCGCGGCGTGCTGGTGGCGGACCGCGTCACCAATGATCCGTTCTCCGACCAGGACGAGCGGCTGCTGACGACGCTCGCGGGCGAGGTGCTGCGCGCCATCGAGGTGGAGCGGGTGATGACGTACATCCGCAAGAGCCGGGACGAGAAGGACCGGTTCTTCCGCGCCATCGAGGAGCTCAACCGCGCGGGCAACCCGGAGCAGGTGTTCATCGCGGTGCTGGAGAGCGCCCGGCAGATCGCCAGCCTGGACTTCTGCGCCGTGACGCTGGTGAGCGAGGTGGACGGCAAGCGCATGCACCGCGTGGCCCGGATGACGGGCGTCACCACCGGCGGCAAGGCGCTGGAGGGCCAGTACTTCCCGGACAACAATGGCCTCGTCGCCAACGTGGTGCGCTACGGCGCGCCGCTGCCGGGCCGGGACATCAAGGCGATGGAGCGGCAGATCGTCTTCGACGAGGAGACGCAGATCAAAGGCCTGGGCGCGCTGAAGATCTTCCCGCTCACCGCGGGTGACCGGATCCTCGGCACGCTGGTGGTGGGCTCGCGCAAGAAGGTGCTGGATCCGGACGTGCTGCGGATGCTGGAGGTCATGGCCATCCAGGCGGCGCAGGCGGTGCTCCGCGCCCAGCTCTTCGAGCAGATGGAGCGCATGGCCACCACGGACGGCCTCACGGGGCTGCTCAACCACCGCACCTTCCAGAGCAAGGCGGACGAGCACCTGGCGCAGGCGCGGCGCTACCAGCGCAAGCTGTCGCTCATCCTCACGGACATCGACCACTTCAAGAGCGTCAACGACACATACGGCCACCCCACGGGGGATGCCGTGCTCCGCGGCGTGGCGAAGATCCTCCGCGAGAAGGCGCGCGACACGGACATCGTGGCCCGCTACGGCGGCGAGGAGTTCGCCATCATCATGCCGGAGACGGACGCCAAGGGCGCCCTGGTCATCGCCGAGCGCATCCGCGAGGCGGTGAAGGCCGAGGTGTTCCAGACGGAGATGGGGCCGCTGAAGGTGACGCTGTCCCTGGGCATCTCGACGGGCCCGGACCACGGCTACGACAAGCAGCACCTCATCGATCTGTCGGACCAGTGCCTGTACCACGCCAAGCGCAACGGCCGGAACCAGTCGGTGACGGTGGCCCAGATGCAGGGCGGCCGGAAGCTCCAGGTGGCGGAAGCGGGGTAGTCCGGTCCGTCCACGGGGCAGGGGGTAGGGGTGACCATGCGGGATGTGTGGCTCCCAGTCCTCCTCGTGGGGGCGCTGTACGCAGCCTCGATGGGCGCGGGGTGGCTCGCGGCCGGCGCGGCCTGGCGCCGGAGGCTGGCCGTGCTCGTGTCCGGCGCGGTGCTCCTGCTGCCCTTTCTCGCTCCCGCGGACCTGCCCACCTTCCGGGCCTTCTTGGGGTTGGGGGGCGTCTGGTTCCTGGCCCGCGTCGTGGAACTGACGCGGGCCTACCGGAGCTTCCCGGCGTGGGACCGGATGCGGCATGCCGTGGCCCCGCTCGATGTCCGCAAGGCCCGGAAGGCCGCTTCCCGGCTCGATGGGGCCGCGCTGAAGCGTCTGGCGGTGGCCGCGCCCCTTGTGGGGCTTGCCTGGGGAGTTCTGGCCTACGGATGCCCGCTGCTCTCGGGTGGCCTTCGCCTCGCCGTGCGCTGGGGGGCGGGCCTCGTGTTCCTGTACACGGCGGTGGAGGCCGCCATGGCGCTCGTGCTGATCGCGTATGGCCTGCGGGGGATGGATCCTCGCCCGCTGCACGAGGATCCGCTGCTCTCGCGGACGATCTCCGAGTTCTGGAACCACCGCTGGAACCAGACCGTCCACCGCTTTCTGAAGCAGCACGTCTTTGTCCCCGTGGCCCGGCGGAGGGGCGTCTGGGGCGGAACGGCCGCGGTGTTCGGGGTGAGCGCCCTGGGCCACGCGGCCTTCATGCTGCCCGCAGTGGGCCCGTTCTGGGCCGGGATGATGGGGGCGTTCTTCCTGATTCAGCTGCCGCTGGTCTGGCTCGAGCGCGTCCTGGCCGTGGGACGGTGGCCGGCGCCGCTCGCCCACCTCTGGACGGTGACGTGGCTGAGCGCCAGCTCACCGCTGTTCGTCGAGCCCTGCCTCCAGATCGTCGACACCTGGGGCGGGGGCTGAGCTCACGGCGTCTTTTCCAGGGGCTCGTCGGAGTCGTCGGGGCCGAGCGTCTCCAGGGTCTGGTTCATCCCGATCTGCACCTTTTCCATCAGGCGCTTGAGCTCGTTCATCTCGGTCACGGAGAGGTGACGGCTCGCCTCGCTCTCCACCCAGTGGGACGCGTCGCGCAGCACCTCGAGCTCCGCCCCGGACGCGGGGGTGGCCTCCAGGCGCACACAGCGCCGGTTCTCTCCCGCGCAGCGCTTCACGAGCCCGTCCTCCTCCAGACGGTCCACCAAGCGGCTCGCGGCGGGCGCATCCACCATTAATCGCTCGGCCAGGGAAGCTTGGGTGTGGGCCTCCTGTTTGGCGATGTATTTGAGGGCCAATAATTGTTGAAAGGGCCTGCGGGTCCGCTTGCTCAGCCGGCGGGTAATGAACCGGTGCAACGTTCGGCGCAGAGATGCCACTTGCTCGGCGAGGTTCATCGGCGTATGAAGATGCTTGTTCTTGACAACAATTGTCAATAACACTGAACGGGCTGTCCCGCAGAGGGCGACCGGGCAGCACACAAGGCTCCTCTCTCCTGAACGTGGCCCTTCCCGGTATGCATTTCAGGCATCTCCCGTTCTTTTGCCTTTTGAGTGTCGCCGTCCCGGGGGTGACCCTGGCGGCCCAAGCGGAGCCTCCGGCGGCCCCCGCGCCCTTCCAGCCCAAGATCAAGGACCCCATGCTCGCGCCCGCGCCCGCGGCGGCGCGGCAGGTGTCGAGCTGGGACGAGGCGCTGAAGATGCTGCGCGAGCGCTCCTCGGACCTGCGGATCGCCCAGTCCAACGTCCAGCGCGCCGAGGGATTGTGGCGGCAGGCCCTCTCCTCGCTCCTGCCCACCGCGCGCCTGTCGGGCGGTGTGGGACATGACCTGCTCAACCCGGATGTCCCCGTGCTGGCGACTTCGGGCAGCCCGCTGATGGGCCAGGCGGGTGAGGGAGACAATGCGCCGTCCTCACCGCTCCTGAGCGGCTCCGTGTCGCTGACGCAGTCCCTGGTGAACGTGAGTGCCTGGCGCGGGTTGTCGGCCGCCGGCTCGACCGAGGAGAGCGCCCGGTCGAACCTCCAGGACGTGCAGCGCCGCCTCACGCTGGGGCTGGCCCAGGCGCTGGTGGCCACCGTGGCGGCCGAGCGCACCGCGGAGCTGAACCGCGTGGGCTTGCGGCAGGCCCTGGAGCGCGCCGCGCTGACCCAGCGCTCCTTTGAATTGGGGGCGGGCACGCAGCTCGACGTGGTGCGGGTGCGCCAGGACGTGGAGGTCGCCCGTGCCTCGCTCATCTCGGGAGACGAGCAGCTGCGCCGGACCCGGGAGGCGCTGGGGCTGACGCTGGGCTTGCCCGAGGCGGTGGGGGTGCAGACCACCTTCCAGCTTCAGGGGCTGGTGGATCAGACCCGCGACGAGTGCGCACCGCTGAAGGCCCTGAGCGAGCGGCCGGATCTCGTGGCCGCGCGGGCCCAGGCGTCCGCGGCGCGTGACAGCCGGCGCCAGGCCTCGGCGGGCTACCTGCCCACGCTGGGGCTCTCCAGCAACGTCGTGGCGTACACCACGGACCCGGGCTTCGGAACGGTGCCCACCTGGAGCATCTCCGCCATCCTGTCTGTGCCCATCTGGGAGGGCGGCCTTCGGGAGGGGCTCGTACGTGAGCGCGCGGCGCTCGAGGCGCAGTCGGCCGAGACGCTGCTGCGCACCGGCCGCGAGGTCGAGGTGGAGGTGGCGCGCGCCCGGCGGAGCGTGGAGGTGGCCGAGACCCTGGTGAAGACGTCGTCCGCGGCGCTGGAGCTGGCGGAGCGGACGGATCAGCTGACCCGCCGCGCCTTCGAGGTCGGCCGGGGCAGCAGCCTGGAGCTGGTGCAGAGCGGTGCGGCCCTGCGCCAGGCGCAGTTGTCGCTCGCCCTGCGGGAGTTCGAGCTCGTTCAGTCGAGACTGAGTGCATTTTTGACGGAGGCCCGATGCGACTGGTGAAGAGGATGCGCCCCCTGAGGGTATGGGCGGTTGGACTGTTCGGGGTTGCGTGCGTCGCGGGGGCCGTGGGGTGTGCCAAGCCGCCCGCGAAGGCGCCGCCCCCGCCGCGTGAGATCGAGGTCGTGAACCTGGCCCCCAGCGAGGTGCGGGACACCGGCGAGTACCTCGGCACGCTCCAGTCGCGTCAGAGCGTCACCCTGTTGCCCCAGGTGGCGGGCTACGTGCGCGCCATTCACGTGAAGCCGGGCCAGAAGGTGGAGGCGGGCGCGCCGCTCATCGACGTGGATGCGCGCGGCGAGACGGCCGCGGTCGAGAACGCCCGCGCTCAGCGCAGCTCCCGCGAGGTGGACCTGGAGCTGGCGCGCCGCACGATGACCCGCACCGAGGCCCTCCACAAGGAAGGGCTGGCGAGCGCCCAGGAGCTGGAGCGTGTCCAGGCCCAGGTGCAGGCCGCCGAGGCCGCCGCGCGCGCGGCCGGCGCCCAGCTGACCCAGCGCGAGGTGCAGCTGCAATTTCACGTGGTGCGGGCCCCCTTCGCGGGGACCGTGGGCGATGTCGTGGTCCGCGTGGGCGACTCGGTCGGCCTCTCGACGGTGCTGACGAGCGTGGCCCAGGCGGATGTGCTCGAGGTGAGCGTCTCGGTGCCCTCCGAGCGGGCCCGCTCGCTGCGGACCGACACGCCGCTGGAGATCCTCGACTCGCGCGGCAAGGTGCTGCTCACCAGCAGCGTCTTCTTCATCGCGCCGCAGGCGGATCCCCGCACGCAGCTCGTGGAGGTCCGGGCGGCGTTCCGCAACACCTCGGGGCTGCGTCCCAGCGAGCTGGTGCGCGCGCGCCTCGTCTACTCCACGCGCCAGGCGCTGCAACTGCCGGTGCTCGCGGTGGTGCGCCAGAGCGGCCAGCCCTTCGCGCTGGTGGTCCGGGAGAAGGAAGGCAAGACGGTGGTGGAGCGGCGGCCCATCCAGCTCGGGACCCTGGGCGAGATGGCCTACGTGGTGGAGAGCGGTCTGAAGGCAGGGGAGCAGGTGGCGGTCACCTCGCTGCAGTCCCTGCGGGATGGGGCGCAGGTGAAGGTGAAGCCGGCCTCCGCCGTCCGGATGGGCAAGGAGCTGAGCGCCGGGGCCAGCGGCGGTGCGGTGGGGGGAAGCCGCTAGTCACAGCAACACCGGGCGCCGCGCGGAGGGGCGCGGGGCCCAGCCACAGCATCGCACCTTGAGGACACCACCACCGTGTTCGTTGACTTCTTCATCCGTAGGCCTGTCTTCGCCGCCGTCTGCTCCATCGTGCTGACGCTGGTGGGACTCATCGCCATCCCCACGCTGCCCATTTCCCAGTACCCGGACCTCGCGCCGCCCCAGGTCACCGTCACCAGCACCTACGTGGGCGCCAGCGCCGAGGTGGTGGAGAGCGCCGTCACCATCCCGCTCGAGCAGGAGCTCAACGGCGTGGAGGGCATGCGCTACATCAGCTCCACCAGCGCCAACGACGGCACGAGCCAGATCACCATCACCTTCGAGCCCACGCGCGACATCGAGGTGGCCGCCGTCGATGTGCAGAACCGCGTGAGCCGTGCCTCGGCGCGCCTGCCCTCCCAGGTGAACCAGACGGGCATCGTCGTCAACAAGGCCTCCAGCCAGATGCTGCTGACGCTGGGCCTGTCGAGCCCCGACAACCGCTATGACGCGAAGTTCCTCAGCAACTACGCCGACGTGAACCTGAAGGACGCCATCAAGCGCGTCCGGGGCGTGGGCGAGGTGCGCATCTTCGGCGAGCGCAAGTTCTCGATGCGCCTGTGGCTGGATCCCACCTCCATGGCGAGCCGGAGCCTTACGCCCCAGGACGTGGTGCGCGCCCTCCAGGAGCAGAACCTCCAGGTGGCCGCGGGGCAGGTGGGCCAGCCGCCGTCGAGCGACGAGCAGCCCTACCAGATGGCGGTGCGCGCGCACGGCCGGCTCATCGAGCCCGAGGAGTTCGGAGAAATTGTCCTGCAGCGCAGCCAGGATGGGCGCCTCGTGCGGGTGAAGGACGTGGGCCGGGTGGAGCTGGGCGCGGAGAACTACGGCACCCTGCTGCGCTTCAACGGCAAGACGGGCGTTGGCCTCGCCATCTTCCAGCTGCCTACCGCCAACGCGCTGGATGTGCGCGACGGCGTCATCAAGGAGATGGACCGGCTGGCCCAGCAGTTCCCGCCGGGGCTGGAGTACCGCACGGGCAATGACACCACGCTGGCGGTGCGCGCCTCCGTCACCGAGGTGGTCCACACCCTCATCGAGGCCATCGCGCTGGTGATCCTCGTCATCTTCCTGTTCCTGCACGGGTGGCGCAGCGTGCTCATCACCGCGCTCACCCTGCCGGTGTCCCTGGTGGGCACCTTCGCCTTCGTGTACCTGATGGGCTTCTCCATCAACACGCTGACGCTCTTCGGCCTGACGCTGGCCACGGGCCTCGTGGTGGACGACGCCATCGTGGTCATCGAGAACATCGAGCGGTTGATGGCCGAGAAGGGGCTGTCGCCCATGAAGGCGGCCCGCGAGGGCATGAAGGAAGTGTCCGGCGCCGTGGTGGCCATCTCCATCGTGCTGGTGGCGGTGTTCATCCCCGTGGCGCTGTTTCCCGGCACCACGGGCTCCATCTACCGCCAGTTCGCGCTGACGATCGCCGTGTCGGTGGGCCTGTCCACCTTCTGCGCGCTGACGCTGACCCCGGCGCTCAGTGCCCGGCTGCTCAAGCACCACCACGGGCAGAAGTGGATCTTCTTCCGCAAGGTGGACCAGGCGCTCGACTGGACGCGCGATGTCTACAGCCGCGCGCTGCACGGGCTGCTGAAGCACCCCTTCGTGATTCTCGCCGCGTTCCTCCTGTGCATCGCGGGCACGGTGGCGCTCTTTCGCGCGGCGCCCACGGGCTTCATCCCCGACGAGGATCAGGGCTACCTGATGATCACCGTCCAGGGCCCCGAGGGCATGGCGCTGGCGCAGACCGAGAAGGTGCTGACCGAGGTGGAGGCCATCCTGCAGACGCTGCCCGAGGTGAGGACGGTCTTCGCCATCGGCGGCTTCTCTTTCCAGGGCAACGGACCCAACTTCGCCACCGCTTTCGTCCCCCTGCACCCGTGGGAGCAGCGGACGAGGCCGGATCAGTCCGTGGCCGCGCTGGTGGAGAAGCTGCGTGGGCCGCTCAGCGCCATCGGTGGGGCGCGGGTCCTGCCGTTCCAGCCCCCGGCCATCCGTGGCGTGGGCAACGTGGGTGGCTACCAGTTCATCGTCGAGGACACGGCCGGCGGGCGTTCGCTGGACGAGCTGGCCGCGTCCGCCCAGGAACTGGTGGCCAAGGCCAATGAGGACGGCCGGCTGCGTGGTGTCTTCACGTCCTTCAACGCGGACACGCCGCTCCTGGATGTCGAGGTGGACCGCCAGAAGGCCAAGGCGCTCGGGGTTCCGATCGAGCAGATCTTCAGCACCATGCAGGTCTACATGGGCAGCCAGTACGTCAACGACTTCAACTACGCGAACCGCACCTACCGCGTGTACCTGCAGGCCGAGCAGCAGTTCCGCGACAGCGCGCAGGACATCGGCGGCTTCTACGTGCGCAGCGACAGCGGGTCGATGATTCCGCTGGAGTCGCTGGTGAAGGTGGAGCCCACGGTGTCCGCCCAGGTCATCCGGCACTACAACCTGTTCCGCTCGGCGGAGATCAACGGCCAGCCGACGCTGGGTGTCTCCTCCGGCCAGGCGCTGGACGTGATGGACGAGATCGCCACGGCGAACCTGCCCCAGGGCATGAGCACGGAGTGGACGGGCATCAGCCTGGAGCAGAAGCAGAGCGGTGGGCAGACGGCGATCATCTTCGCGCTGGGCCTCCTGTTCGTGTTCCTGGTGCTGGCGGCGCAGTACGAGAGCTTCAGCCTGCCGTTCGTCATCATCCTCTCGGTGCCGCTGGCGATGATGGGCGCGCTGGCCTTGCAGATGGCGCGGGGCTTCGCCAACGACGTGTTCTGCCAGGTGGGACTGGTGATGCTGGTGGGACTGGCCAGCAAGAACGCCATCCTCATCGTGGAGTTCGCCGAGCAGCTGCGCGAGCAGGGCAAGTCCGCGGTGGACGCGGTGGTGGAGGCGGCCAGCGTGCGCCTGCGGCCCATCCTGATGACCTCCGTCGCCTTCCTCCTGGGCGTGGTGCCGCTGATGACGGCGTCGGGCGCGGGCGCGGCCTCGCGCAACTCGCTGGGCACGGCGGTGTTCGGCGGAATGCTGGTGTCCACGGTGGTCAACTTCATCTTCATCCCCGGCCTCTACGTGCTGATGCAGCGGCTGCGGGGCGAGGCGAAGCGGACGGCCACGGACGAAGAGGCGGAAATCTCCCCCGCGCCGTCGCACTGAGGTAAGGGGGCGCCGTGAATGCCGAGGCTCCGGCGCCGCTCGCGGTGACCACCAGTGCCAATCCGGACCCACCGCTCATCGCTCAGGCCCGCGCGGCCGCGAGTGCATGGGCGGTTCCTTTTTTTCCGCGCAGGCCCGGCGAGGGCGTCGCGGACTGGCTGGGCACCCGGACCGCGGCGCTCCTCGTCTTCGGCCGGGACGGGGTGACGCTCCGGGACGCGGAGGGGCAGCACGCCTTTCACGGGGGGATGGCGCACCTGCGGCGGCTGCGGCTGGCCGAAGGGGAGCCGGATACCTTCGTGCGCATGGCGGACCTGCGCCCCGGGGATGCGGTGCTCGACTGCACCCTGGGCCTGGGGCAGGACGCCATCGTGGCGGCGCTGGCGGTGGGGCCGCAGGGCAGGGTGGTGGGGTTGGAGAAGCGCCTGGCCCTCTATGCCGTCGTCTCGGAAGGGCTGAAGACCTACGCGCTGGGCCCGGACTCGTGCCGGGTCGAGGCGGTGCACGCGGACGCGAGCGAGTACCTGCGCACGCTGCCCTCGCGCTCCTTCGACATCGTGTTCTTCGATCCGATGTTCTCCAAGCCCCGGAAGGCGCAGCCCGGCTTCGACGTGCTCCGCCGCTTCGCGGACCATGGGCCGCTCACGCTGGAGACGCTGGCGGAGGCGGAGCGCGTGGCCCGCCGGTGGGTGGCCGTCAAAGGCGCGAAGTATTCCGATGACTTGAAGAAGCTGGGCCTCTCCCCGGAGCCGGGTTCCCGGCACACCGACGTCGTTTGGGGGCGTAGGCGCATCCGTGACGGGTAGCGTCCGTTGAACGACGGTTCAAACCCTTGATGTGGTTCAGTCCACCTTGTTTCAGTACCAGGGGGTACGTATACCTCCCCGATGAGTACGCTTCCGAGGAAGCTGGAATGGCTTGCCGACGGGGGCGAAATGGCCGCCCTCATCGAGTCCATCGACTGGTCGCTTTCCCCCTTGGGGCCCATCGAGACGTGGCCGCAGAGCTTGCGCACGACCGTGAGCCTCTGCCTGGCGTCGAATTTCCCCATCAACATCATCTGGGGTGACGGTCATAACCAGATCTACAACGAAGGCTACCGTGGGATCTGCGGTGCGGCACATCCCCGCGCTGTGGGAGAGAGCTACCGGGTGACCTGGGCCTCCGCCTGGCCGGCCATTGGCGAGCCCTTCGAGCGCGCTCTCGCGGGCGAAACGTCGTACCTCGAAAACCAGCGGATGTTCCTGGAGCGCAATGGCTACCCGGAGGAGACATTCTTCACCTTCTCGCTGAGCCCGATCCGCGACGAGTCCGGCAAGGTGGTGGGGCTCTTCCACCCGGTGACCGAGACGACCCCGACGATGCTCGCCCAGCGCAGGACGCGGGCGCTGCGGGACATCGCCGACCGCGCGGGACAGGCCCAGGTATTCGGTGAGGCGTGCGACCTGCTGCTGGCCTCCCTCGGGGAGTATGGCTTCGACCTGCCCTTTGCGCTTCTCTACGTGACGGAGCCGGATGGGACCGAGGCGCGGCTGCGGGGGACCTGTGGGACCCTGGCAGGGGGGCCGCTGGCGCCGGAAATCATTCGGCTCACGCCCGGTGCCGGGGAGAAAAGCTGGCCGCTCAGGCAGGCAGCGGGCAGCGGGCGGGCGGAGCCGGTCCCGGATGTGGAGGCCCGGTTCGGACGCGTCTCCGCGGGACCGTATCCCGAGCCGCTGGGGATGTCGTTCGTGCTGCCGGTCCGGGTCGCCGGGGTGGCCGCGCCGCTCGGGTTCCTCGTCATCGGGGTGAGCCAGCGGCTTCTGCTCGATGATGCCTATCGCGCCTTCGTGGAGATGCTGGGCGCGGCGGTCAACGCGGTGCTTGGGAACGCGCGTGCCTATGAGGCGGAGCGGCGCAGGGCCGAGGCCCTCGCGGATCTCGACCAGGCCAAGACGGCGTTCTTCAGCAATGTAAGCCACGAGTTCCGCACCCCGCTCACGCTCATGCTGGGGCCGGTGGAGGAGCTCCTGTCCGGGCGCCACGGCGCCCTGTCCGAGGCGGCGCTCGGCGAGCTGGAGGTCGTGCACCGCAACGCGCTGCGGCTGCTCAAGCTGGTGAATGCGCTGCTCGACTTCTCCCGCATCGAGGCCGGCCGGGCCCAGGCCTCGGTCGAGCCCACCGACCTGCCGGCGCTCACCCGCGACGTCGCGAGCGCGTTCCGTTCCGCCGTGGAGCGCGCGGGGATGCGCTTCGTGGTGGACGTGGAGCCGCTCGGGGAGCCGGTGCTCGTCGACCGCGAGATGTGGGAGAAGATCGTCCTCAACCTCATGTCGAATGCGTTCAAGTTCACCCATGCCGGTGAGATCCGCGTCGCCCTGAAGCGGGAGGGTGGGTTCGCGCGGTTGTCGGTGCAGGACACGGGCATTGGCATTCCGGCAAGCGAGCTTGGACGCGTGTTTCAGCGCTTCCACCGGGTGCATGAGGCGAAGGGGCGGACCCACGAGGGCAGCGGGATCGGCCTTGCGCTCGTGCAGGATCTCGCGAAGCTTCATGGGGGCTCGGTGGAGGTGCGGAGCACCGTCGGCGAGGGCTCGACTTTCCTGGTCCGTGTCCCGTTGGGCAATGCCTACTGGATGGGAGCGACCATCCTGGACAGCGCGCAGCGTCCACCCCCCAACCCGGTGCGCATCGAGGCCTTCGTCGAGGAGACGCTCCGCTGGCAGGTCGAGCCCTCTCCGGCGGCCCCCGTGCCGGTCCCGGCGCAGCCCCCGGGGGCCGCGGTGAGCACGGGCCCCCAGCCGAGAATCCTGCTCGCCGACGACAACGCCGATATGCGCGACTATGTCCGCCGCCTCCTGGAGAGCCGCTATCAGGTGACGGCCGTGGCGAACGGGGCAGAGGCGCTCCAGTCGGCTCGGGCGGCGCGGCCGGATCTCGTGCTCTCGGATGTGATGATGCCGGTGATGGATGGCATCGAACTCGTGCAGCAGCTCCGGGCGGACAGCACCCTGCGCACGCTTCCGGTCATCTTGCTGTCCGCACGCGCGGGGGAGGAGGCCACGGCGAGCGGGCTCGAACTGGGCGCGGATGACTATCTGACGAAGCCGTTCGCGGCCAGGGAGCTTCTTGCCCGTGTGCAAGCGCAGCTCACCATGGCGGCCCTGCGGCACCGGGCGGCGGAGCAAGAGGCACACGCGCTGGCCCTCACGCAGCATCAGCAGTGGCTCCAGGCGGTGCTCGACAGGCTCCCGGCGCCCACGCTGCTCGTCGACCCGGACTCGGGCCGGTTCACCTTCGTGAACCATGCCGCTCAGCAGCTCGCGGCCGGCGGCTTTCCCATGGACCTCGACGCCGTGGAAAACGGCCGGTCCTTTCGCATCACGGGCGAGGACGGGGGCCCGCCCGGCCTGGCCCGTGCGCTCAATTCCCAGGTCCATGACCTGGAAGCCCTCTGCCACTCGCCCGCTGGCCGCTTCCACCTCGTGGCCGACTCCGGCTTCGTGCCGGGCGTTGGCTCGCATCCACCGCAGGCCCTTCTCACCTTCACGGATGTCACGCGGCTCAAGCGGGTGGAGCAGGAGCTGAAGATGCTCCTCGATGGGCGCGATGAGTTCCTCTCCATTGCGTCACACGAGCTGAAGACGCCCATCACCTCCTTGCGGATGCAGTTGCAGATGACCGAGCGGAACGTGAAGCCCGAGGAGGGCCGCGCGCCGAGCCCGGATCGGCTCGCGAAGGCGCTCCGGGTGTCGTTGATCCAGGTGAACCGGCTGACAAGCCTCGTGGATGATCTCCTCGATGTGGCGCGCGTCCGGACGGGCACCCTCGACCTTGACTTCAAGGAAGCCGACCTTGTGCAGCTTGCCTCCGACACGCTGGAGCGCTTTGCCGGACAGCTCGCGCATGCCGAGTGCCAGGTGCGGTTGGAGGCCCCGCCGGGGCTCCTGGGGGTCTGGGATGGCCGCCGGCTCGAGCAGGTCCTGACGAACCTCGTCTCCAATGCGGTGAGGTACGCGCCGGGGGCGCCGCTGGCCGTGCGCCTCTCGGTGCAGGGGGACCGCGTCCGTCTCGAAGTGCGCGACCAGGGCCCCGGCGTTCCGGAAGCGCTGCGCGAGACCATTTTCGACCGCTTTGATCGCGGCATGGCCTCGCGCAACACCGGAGGACTGGGGCTGGGCCTTTTCATCGCCAAGCAGATCGTGCGTGCTCACGGCGGGACGATCGCCGTCGAGAGCCCTCCGGGGGGAGGCGCATGCTTCGTGGTCCTCCTGCCCCACGACGCCTCGCGCTCCCAGGCGCAGGACCCCGCCACGGCACCAGGAGGCCTGGCATGAACCGGCACATCCTCATCGTGGAGGACGACTTCTACATCCGGGATGCCATCCGCGAGCTGCTCGAGGAGGAGGGCCACACGGTGGTCTGCGCGGAGAACGGAGCCCACGGGCTCGCCGCACTGGAGACGATGCGGCCCTCTCCCGACGTCATCCTCTTGGACCTGATGATGCCCGTGAAGGACGGCTTCCAGTTCCGCACCGAGCAGCGGGCCGATGCGCGCTTTGCGCACATCCCCGTGGTGGTCATGAGCGCGGATCCCCATCTCGACAGCCGCCGCGACGTCCTCGCTGCCCGCGCCTACCTCCGCAAGCCGGTCGACATCGTTCAGTTGCTGGCTGCTGCCGTCACGTAGGCCTCAGCGTGGTCTCGGCCTGCTGCACCGTTTGCGGCGATGGAGTCGCTGCTGGTGAATTTTGTGTCAAAGGACGTGAGGTTTGGCATGGGGCTGTCCTCCGGCCGAATCGCAGAACCGGCCCGCCTCGACAGACTGCTTCTGCTCAATGCTTTGGCGTGCCCCCTGCTGAAGCCCGTCTGCGAGCAGCCCGTCTTCCGTGAAGTCTTCGGCCTCATATGAGAGGATGCCTCAGGCTTGAACGGTTACGTATTTGTCAGGAATTCTTACTGACAAAGGCGCCTTAGCCAGCGGCGCATGTTGTCCTTGTCGAGTGAGATCCAGCCGGTGCGCTCCTCATAGAGGAAAGGTTCCAGTAGGTGCGCCAACGCCCGGTACTGGGGAAGGTAAACCTTCTGCGCGGTGTCAATGGCATCGGGCCACTCACCCAGGGTGAGCAGCAGGCGCTCTCCCCCCAAGGAATGGAAGGACACTTCCGGGAAGGAGAGCTTGTGGCGCATGGACTCAATGCCGCCAAGCTGGCCGAGTAAGGGCTGACCTAGGAAGGTGAGCCAATAGGCTCCTCGAGCTCGGGTGCCGATGACACGGCTCGTATCATTCAGATGATAGAGATCCATGCCTAGGTAGTGGCTCAATGGGTCGATGAGATCCCTACGAGCCGCGTACCAAAGGCCGTGCGGAGCAACGAATGCGAGGCTGGCGTAACCGAAGCTGAAGGGTAGCTCGCGGGCGAGTTCCAGAGCCAAGGAGCGCAGATGGGCGGGACCATGCTCCAAGAGGTACTCGGTGGGAAAGGAGAAGGTGACTCCGCTGGTGGAGTTCTCGTCGTGAGAGAACCCCGGATCATCGAGTTTCCGGCCATCATATTCGAAGTGGTACCCGCCCACCGCACTGGCGTCCTCCTCCAAGTCGACGAGCCACTCGGCTCCCCAGGAGCGCTCAAGGATTTGCCAGCGGATGTGCTCCCAACCTTTGTCATCGAGTGGGAGAGTGTCTCCATCGTCCGAGCCGTACCAGTTCAATGATTGAGGGGGAATGGCACGCAAATAGGCCTGTAAGGCACGCCATACGGCGGGGGCCACCTCTTGGTGCGAGCGGCGCATGAAGAAGCAGAGGATGACACCGTCGCGGGCCACCAGCCTGCCGCTGTCTGTCCGCAACCGGATGACGGGGATGGTCTCTCTCATCGAGTCACTCCGGTCCGCGGAGAGATCATCAGTGCTTCTCCCCCCAAGGCATCCCGGTAAACCCTGCCCTGATTCGAACCTGCGTAGGCACTGTTCTCGCCATACACATGCCGCCAGTAAACTGGTGGCCAGAAATAGGTGTGCGGCCGTCCTGGGCATGCCCACAGGGTACATGGCTGCGCTCCATTCACTCCTTGGACGAAGCCTTGGGCGGGCCCTCGCTGCCCAGCGGTGACAGCTTCCCTGAGAGGGCCCCGGCCTGTTCGTGGGGCATCAGGTCCCGGGGTGAGCGGTAGTACTGCATGGGCGAGTAGTGCAGGAAGTTCGAGACGCGGCTCGTGTAGAGACACGCGTACTGCTCCACCTGGTAGCCGAAGCGGCTGTTCTCGTTGCCCTCCTTGAACAGCAGCCCCCAGTACGGGTTGAAGCCTTCCTCCACGTCCCGCTCCAGCGTGTCGGCGATGCCCGTCGCGTTCTTCAGCGCGCGGCGGACCGTGTCCAGCTCCTGCTTGAGCCGCTTGCGCTCCTCCTCCATCCGGGATTGTTCCTCGGGGGCAATCCCGCCTCGCTCCAGCCTCCGCTCCAGCGTGTTCAGCGCGCTCTTGATGACGTTCACCGTGTCATCCAGCCGCGCCCGGGTGTGCTCCACCTCGGACAGCTGGGTGATCTCCTCCAGCCGTGAGTCCGTGTAGGTGATCTCGTCTTCGATCTCCTGCACCACCATGCACGTGCGCCACAGCGACGACTTCTTCGACTTGAGGATGTCGCCGTAGATGTGGTCCCCCACGTAGAGGATGTTGTCGCCCCGGTAGCCCGTGAACTCCTCGAACTGCACCAGGTTTCCGCCCGAGTACACCTTGCCGCGCTCCAGGCTCTTGGCCTCTCCCACCACGCGGCCCGCCTCGGTGCTCGCATCCAGCTCCAGGAACGGGCGCTGGTCCGTGAAGAACCCCGGCTTGCCCGCCGCCGTCACCGTGAAGTCGAAGTAGTTGCGCCAGCTCGGGTACTCCGGAAGCTGTCCGTCCAGCAGGTACCCCATCACCGCATCCGTGTAGTCCCAGGCCGAGTTCGTCAGCAGGAACAGGCGCTTGCCCCCCGAGCGCAGCTTGTGCAACGCCGCGCCCAGCTCGGAGTCCTGGAACACGTAGCGCGACAGGTCCTTGCGCACCTCGCGCTTGAGCGAGTTGTCCCGGTGCACCGTGTCGATGGCCTCGCGGATGTTGTCGTACAGCTTGCCGTAGTCCACGCGCTCGCCCAGCGACTCCAAGAGCTCGATGATGCCCGCGTACAGGCATGTCTCCGGCAGCGCGAACAGCGTGTCGTTCCACGCGAACCGGGGGTTGCTCGGGCGGATGCGTTTGTTGCGGTACAGCTCCCGCTTCGTCTCGGACTTGAGCGGCCGCAGGCCGTGCCACACCCGCCCCACGTGGCCAAACCGGTCCATCTTCACGATGTTGCCCGTGGCCCGGTCCACCGCCAGCCCGCGCATCACGAAGTGGTGGTCATAGAGCAGCCCCCCGATGACCGGCGGGTAGCCGTAGTCGCTCACCAGCTTCGTGAGCGTCATGTCGAACGAGAGCTGCTCCAACCGGCGCATGTGGTAGATGGCCAGCGTGTAGTCCATGTCGAAGCCGATGAGCTCGATGGACGCCATGCGCAGGTTGCGGTTGACGAACACGTCCCGCGCCCGGGGCGTGTCCTGCCCCTCACGCGGGGTGGTGAGCAGGCGGGCAAGGCCCTCGTTGTTCAGCAGCGCTTGGGCTTGCTGGGCGGCCTCCTCGGCGTGGGCCCGGTTCAGGGCGGAGCGGAAGCTGCCGTGCAGGGGGTCCACGGAGGGCCCCCCGGGGATGGGGCGGGTGGTGGGCGCGATGGGCACGGGACCGTGAAACATAACATGCCCCCCCTGCGCGGGCACCCCGCCGTGGGTCTTCCTTGCCGGTATCCGAGGGGGCGTGGCACGCTTCGCCGCGCCATGCGGTCTCCTGCCAGACGTCAGTCCGCGGACGCCGAGATCCATGCGCGGCTGTCCGCTCGAATCGAAGCCCTGGAGGACCGCGTCCGCCAGCTCGAGCTGCACGTGCGGCGCGCGGCCTCCGCCGCCGTTCGCGCCCGGTCCGGCAAGGCCACCGCCTCCCCCCGGGAGGTGTCTGGAAAGCCCCGGCCCCGGTGCCCCGGGTGTACCCTGGAGCTGCCGCGGGGCCGCCGGGGCGAGAGCTGTGTCTGGTGTGGGTTTCACTTCGCCGCCGTCCGGCGCCGGGCAGGGAAGGGATGAGCGCCTCCTACCGCCTCACCGGCCGCGTCGAACCGGGAGAGCTCGCCGAGCTGTACCAGGCCACCCAGGAGGGTGGGGGCAGCGTGGTGGTGAAGCTCTTCCACGCGAAGACGTCGGATCCCGCCTACGCCCGGGTGCTGGCCGACACGTCGCGGGTGCTCAACCCCCTGCGCCCCCCGGGCATCGTCCCCGTGGTGGACATGGGCTTCGTGAAGCAGCGGCTCGCGGTGGTGCGCGAGCACGTGGACGGCTTCACCCTGGGCACGGCGCTCCAGCGGCTCAACACGAAGGAGGTGCTCCTTCCCTCCGCCCTCGCGCTGCACCTGGTCATCCAGCTCCTGGACGCCGTGCAGCGGGCGCACGAGGTGGGCGTCATCCACGGCGCCATCACCCCCGGCAACCTGCTGCTGTCGCGTGACGGCGTGCCCGGCATCTGCGACTTCGGGGCGCTCAAGGCGTTGATGGCGGTGCCCGAGCTCAAGCGCGCCTTCGCCACCCGGGGGCGCAGCGCCTACCGGGCCCCCGAGGTGGGGAAGGGCGAGGAGCCCAGCGAGCTGTCGGACATCTACTCCCTGGGGGCCATCGCCTACGAGCTGCTCACCCTGCGCGAGGCCCTCGTGGTGGGCAGCGGCCTGAGCACCCGCCGGGATGGGCTGCCCCCGCCCAGCCGCCTGGATCGCCGCATCAACTCCCGGTTGGATCCCATCATCCTGCGCGCGCTGGATCCGCTCCCGCAGCGGCGCTTCCGCTCGGCCGGGGAGTTCGCCGGAGGGCTGCGCAACTTCCTGGCCTCGCATGGGGGCATGCCCGGCGTGGAGGACCTGCGCCGGTTCACCCGGGAGCTGGTCCCCAACGAGGTGAACTTCTCCACGCTCGGGCCCGTGCCGTTCTCCGAGCCCTTCGCGCTCACCGCCGTCTCCGGGGCGGAGATTGCCCACCTGCGCGCCGAGCCCCTGGATGTCTCGGTGGTGGTGCGCATGCCGTTCAGCCCGGCGCTGAGCGAGGAGGAGACCGAGGCTAAGACCCAGGAGGCGGCCCCCGCCTTCGAGGCGTACGTGCCCGAGGGCTCCGCCCCCCTGGAGCCGCTGCGCACCGGGGCCGCCGCGCCCGTGGCCGAGCACGAGAACACGGCCCCCACGCCGGCCCAGGACGTCCCCTGGGAGGCGCCCGCGGGCCCCATGGCCGCCGCGCCGCGCAAGCCGCTTGCGGCCCCGGGCGCCCGGGAGGGCACGCGCGTGGGCCGCAACCCCCGGCTCAAGTGGGTCGAGGATGTCCCGGACGCGCCCGAGCGCACCGCGGAGGAGCCGCCCGAGGAGACCGCGACGTCCGTCCGGAAGCGTCTGGTGGCCCGGGAGGCCCCGGCCCCCGCGCCGCCCCCTGCCGCGAAGGACCGGCCGGAGATTCCGATGCCGCCGCCCACCCAGGAAGCGGTTCCGGTGGCGAAGCGGCGGCGGCGGCTCTTCACGGAGGAGCTCAACCTCCTGAAGTCCTCGCGCCGTCAGCGCCGGGCCCTGAGCCTCGCGGGCGCCATCGCGCTGGTGGGCCTGTTCGCCTTCGTGCTCGCCACCTGGGAGCGCGCCGCCCCCGGGGAGGCGTCTCCGGCGCCTTTTCGGGCGGCCCCCCCGGTGGGGGCCCAGGCGGGAGGCCCCGGGGTTCCGCCGCGGGAGCCTCCCCCCGCGCCGCCCGTCCCCGCGCCCCCGGCCCCGGAGCCCCGGGAGCAGGCCGAGGCCGAGGCACCCCCCCCGCGCGCCCAGGCGGCCTTCGTGACCCTGCGGGCCAACGCCCCGGCGCGGGTCTTCATCGATGGGGTGCCGCTGAGCCGGCGCACGCCGCTCGTCCGCTACCCGGTGAAGCCCGGCACCCGGCTCATCGTCCTGGAGTCCGTGTCCACCGGGGAGCGGGCCGAGTTCCGCCTGCACTTCGAGCGGGGCAAGACGCGGGCCATCGAGCAGAAGTTCAAACCCGTTCCGAGGCGCTGAGCATGGACCGCACCCGTGTCTACGTCGTCGAGGATCAGCCCACCCTCCTCAAGAACCTGGTGAAGGTGCTGGGGACCTTCGAGGAGCTCGAGGTGGTGGGCACCTGCCAGGATGGGGAGCTGGCGGTGGAGGACATCCTCCAGGTCCAGCCGCAGATCGTCCTGCTGGATCTCGAGCTGCCGGGCCTCAACGGCATCCAGGTCACCCAGCGCGTCAAGCGCCGGGCCTCCCACGTGGAGATCCTCATCCTCACGTCCTTCGAGGACGAGCAGAAGGTCTACGAGGCCATCCAGGCGGGGGCCTCGGGCTACCTGGTCAAGCGGGTGGGGCCCGAGAAGATCCGCTCCGCCATCCGCGAGGTGATGGAGGGGGGCACCGTGCTGGAGCCCATCATCGCGCGGCGGTTCTGGAACTACTTCCACTCGCTCCAGGGCAAGCCCGCCGGGAAGCCCGCCAACCCCTGGGGGCTCACCCCCGCCGAGTTCGACGTGCTGAGCTTCGTGGCCAAGGGGCTGTCCAACGCCGAGGTGGGGGAGGTGATGACGCTGGAGCGGCGCACCGTGCGCACCCATCTGTCTCACATCTACCGGAAGATGGGCGTGAACTCCCATGTGGAGGCCGTCGTGCTCGCCTTGAAGGCGGGCGTGGTGGATCTGTAACGCGGGCGTGTATACGGTGCCGGGCATGCCCAAGGCACCTCCCCGGCCCGCCGCCCGCAAGGTGGACGCCGCCCTGCAGTCCCTGCTCACTGTTCACGAGGCCACGCTGTCCAATGGCCTGCGGGTCCGGCTGCTGCCCAACTCGCAGACGCCCGTGGTCAGCCTCTACACCTTCTTCCAGGTCGGCTCGCGCAACGAGCGCCCCGGCATCACCGGCATCAGCCACCTGTTCGAGCACATGATGTTCAACGGGGCGAAGAAGTACGGCCCCAAGCAGTTCGACCGGACGCTGGAGTCCAACGGCGGCCGTTCCAACGCGTACACCTCCAATGACATGACGGTGTACTACGACGACTTCTCCTCGGACGCGCTGGAGACGGTGCTGGACCTGGAGTCGGACCGGATGCGCTCGCTGCGCATCTCCGACAGCTCGCTCGCCAGCGAGCGCGAGGTGGTGAAGGAGGAGCGCCGCGTCCGCGTGGACAACGAAATCACCGGCATGCTCGACGAGGAGCTGGGCACGCTCATCTACAAGGCGCACCCGTACCGCTGGCCCGTCATCGGGTGGATGGCGGACATCGAGAACATCTCCCGCCCCGACTGCGAGGAGTACTTCCGCACCTACTACGCGCCGAACAACGCGGTGCTCTACATCGCCGGCGACATCGACCCGAAGAAGACCCTGGCGCTGGTGCGCCGCTACTACGGGGACATCCCCAAGGGCCCCAAGCCCGCCACCGTGCTGGATGCCGAGCCCGTGCAGAAGGGCGAGCGGCGCGCCCAGGTGCGCCACCCGGCCCAGTCCCCCTCGCTGATGATCGGCTTCCGCGGCCCGCGCGCCTCCGAGGAGGAGACGCTGGTGCTGGACGTCATCCAGTACGCCATGAACAAGGGCGAGGGCAGCCGGCTGGTGAAGTCCCTCATCTACGAGCAGCAGGCGGCCGTGTCGGTGATGTTCGACTGGGGCTGGCGCATCGACCCGGGCACCATCGTCTTCTACCTGGAGCTCAAGCCGGACTCGGATGCCCAGAAGGCCGAGGCGGCGCTGTACGCGGAGCTGGAGCGCGTGGCGCGCGAGGGGCTCACCGAGCGCGAGCTGCAGAAGGCCAAGAACAACCTGCGCGCCGATCAGCTCCGGGAGCTGGCCACCAACACCGGCCGGGCGCACGCGCTCGGCCACTACGAGACGCTGCTGGGCTCGTGGCAGGAGCTGCTCATGCTGCCCTCGCGCTACGCCGCCATCTCCAATGAGCAGGTGAAGGCCGTCGCGGCGAAGTGCTTCGCCCCCGAGCGCCGCTCGGTGGTGACCCTGCTGCCCGAGCCCTCCGCCGCCTGAGCTTGAAAGGATTCCCCATGGCCTTGCGTTCCCAAGCCACCGCCAAGAAGGCGCCGGCTCCCCGTCCCATCAAGCTGCCCGCCGTCACCGAGACCGTCACCTCCAGCGGTTTGAAGGTCCTCACCGCCGAGCGGGGGCCGCTGCCGCTCGTCTCCGTGCGCCTGGTGCTGCGCGCCGGCAGCATCACCGACCCGAAGGACAAGGAGGGGCTCGCCGATTTCACCGTCCGCCTGCTGCGCCGGGGCACGAAGAGCATGAGCGCGGACGAGCTCGACGAGGCGATCGAGTTCGTGGGCGCCAGCCTCTCGGGCGGCGTGAGCGAGGACTTGATGTCGCTCTACGTCACCACCCCCGCCGAGCATTTCCCCGCGATGCTCTCCGTGCTGGGGAAGATCGTCCGGGAGCCCTCCTTCCCCGAGAAGGAGGTGGAGCGGGCCCGGGAGCGCACCCTGGCGCAGTTCGCCAACGACTTGGATGATCCCGAGACCATCGCGGCCCGGGCCTTCAACCGTGCGCTGTGGGGCAACCACCCCTACGGGCATGACGTGGGGGGCAAGGCCGCGCACGTGCGTACCTTCACCCGCGAGGACCTGGTGCGCTTCCACCGCGAGCGCGTGGGCCCCCAGACGGCGCTGCTGGTGGTGGTGGGCGCGGTGAAGCCCGAGGTGGTGGCCGCCGAGGCGGAGAAGGCCTTCGCGGGCTGGGAGCCCGCGGAGCAGGGCACGCCGGTGGAGGTGCCTCCCGTCACGCGCATGGCCCAGGCCGGCAAGGTCATCCTCGTGGACAAGCCGGATCAGACGCAGTCCCAGGTGCGCATTGGCGGCCCGGGGTACCGGCTGGGCCACCCGGACTACTTCGCGGCCACGGCGATGAACATCGCGCTGGGCGGCGGGTTCACCTCCCGGCTCGTGAACGAGATCCGCGTGGAGCGGGGGCTCTCGTATGGCGTGGGCAGCTACTTCGACGCGATGCGCGCGGCCGGCGCCTTCGCCATCTCCACCTTCACCAAGACGGCCTCCACCCGGGAGATCATCGACGTGGCCCTGGCGGAGGTGGCCCAGGTGCGCACCGGGGGGATTACGCCCCGCGAGCTGAAGACGGCGCAGACGTACCTGGGCGGGCTCTACCCGCTGCGCACCGAGACCAACGAGTCCGTGGCCTCCGTCATCGCCGACATCCGGGTGTATGGGCTGGGCGAGGACTGGGTGGAGAAGTTCCGGGAGCGGCTGTACGCGGTGACGGGCAAGCAGGTGAAGGAGGCCGCCGCCAAGTACCTGTTCCCCGAGCCCCCCGTCATCGTGGTGCTGGGGCGGGCCGCCGAGGCGAAGAAGCTCCTCAAGGGGCTGGGCCCCATCAGCGTGGTGCCGGTGTCGGAGTACGCGTGAGCGAAGTGCGCGTGCTCCACGAGGGCGCGGGCCTGCTCGTGGTGGACAAGCCCCCGGGCATGCTCGTCATTCCGGGGCGGGCCGAGGGCGAGTCCTCCCTGCGCGAGGCGCTGGAGGCCCAGCTTCGCCGCAAGGTCTTCGTGGTGCACCGGCTGGACCGGGACACCTCCGGGGTGCTGGTGTTCGCCCTGGACGCGGAGCGGCACCGGGCCCTGTCCGTGGCCTTCGAGGCGGGCCAGGTGCGCAAGCGGTACCTGGCGCTCGTCGAGGGCCGGGTGGAGGCGCCCCGGCTGGTGGATGCGGCGCTGGTGCCCGCGCGCAAGGGCCGCATGCGCCAGGCGCGGCCCGAGGAAGCGGGCAAGCCCTCGCGCACGCGCATTCGCCCCGTGGAGACGTTCGCCCGGGCCTCGCTGGTGGAGGCGGAGCCGCTCACGGGCCGGACGCACCAGATCCGCGTCCACCTGCTGGGCCAGGGGCACCCCCTGCTGGTGGACCACCAGTACGGCCGGGCCGAGCCCCTCACCCAGCGGGAGCTGGGCGGGGAGGGGGACGCGGTGGTGCTGTCGCGCACCCCCCTGCACGCCGCGAGGCTGGAGTGGCCCGCGCTGCCGGGCGTGGAGGCGGGGGCGGTGGAGGCGCCGCTGCCCGAGGACATGGCCCAGGCGTTGACGCTGCTGCGCGGCGCGGGGGCCGACGTCCGCCCGGGCTAGGGATAGTCCAGCACGAACTCGTTGGACTCGGTCCGGCGTCCCTGGCAGTCCACGACGTGGATGATGGCGAAGGTCTCGGGCGGGGCCGAGAGGGTGACGAACTGGGTGAGCTCGCCGTTCTGGAAGGGGGCACTCTCCGCGGGCTGGAGGACGGCCCGGTCGGCACTCAGGTACACCTTTCCCTGGAAGCGCGCGGCATCCGGGCCTTGGGCCCAGATGGAGATGGGGAAGGACTCCCCCGGCGCATGGTCCACCACGTAACCCATGGCGAAGCCGTCGATCTGCAGCGGCGGGGTGACCTCGAAGCCCCCGGGAAGCACCAGCTCCTGCCCATTCGAGAGCAGGGCGCGGACATCCTGCTTGCCCTCCGGGAGGTCCGCGGAGAGGGGCAGGTGGAACCCGTCGGACGCCCATTGCAGGGACGAAGCCTCGAAGCGCTGCGGTCCGATGGAGACTTGCTTCACCGTGACCGCTTCGGCGGAGGACGTCCCGTAGTCCAACGTGAGCGGCGCCACCCCGGTCAGTCCCACCTTCACGTCGATGCACTCGCCCATCGACTTGGTGGCGGGGCTCACGGAGGTGAGGGCCAGGGTGGTGGCCTGGTCCGAGTTGCTGCACGCCCAGAGCAGGGGAAGCACGCAGCACATCCACCCAGGGAGTCTCATGGTTCGTACCTCACGCCCAGCATGACGGCGATTCCCCCCAGCTTGGCATTCAGGTGGGGGGTCCGCACAGGGGCGTGCTCCCACCGGGGTTCCAGGAGCACGCTGAAGTGTCCCCAGCGGTACGCTGCCTGGGCGGACACGAAGGCCATCGTGCCCAGTTTTCCCTCCTCGAAGCCCTCCAGGAAGGTGCTGGAGACGTCATGCTGGAAGGGCAGCAGTCCCCCCCCCGCACGTCCGGCGAGGGAGAAGGCCTCACCGTCCAGCAGCGTCCAGCGCGCGGAGGCCAGCAGCGGGGCCGCGAGTAGCCGCGAGCGCAGCTGCCCCTGGTCCCCGGCCTCCGTGCTCAACGAGGCGCGCCGCACCCCTGCCTCCACCTCCAGGGAGAGCCGCTGGCCCCAGAAGGGCAGGGGGTACGAGAGCCCCAGGGCCACCAGGGGCCCCTGGTTCGCGCCCCCGGCGAAGAAGCCCCCCGCCAGCAGGTGCAGGGCCACCCCCTTGCGGGGGCTGACCGGGGGCGTGGGCGGCTCGGGAGGGGGTTCGGGAGGCGGCGGGAGGGGCTCGGGCGGAGGCGGCTCGGGGGGAGGGGGCGGCTGGCCGATGGGGACTTCGGCCCGGGCCTGGTCCCTGGCCCTGCGGCGCCGGATGTCCACGGAGACGCTCGGCGCTCCCGGCAGCGGCGTCACCCGGTAGAGCCGGTGCGCTCCCGCGGGCGTGGCGGGCTCCACCGTGGCCCCCAGGGGCTTGAGCTCCAGAGCGGAGGCCTCGCCGGTGTCCTCGCCCGCCACCACCAGCCACCCGCCCTCGGGGGGCATGGGCTGGGGCGACAGGAGCGCCACGAGGGGCCGGTGGGGGGGCACCGCCAGGGGCACGGTCCGGGTCTTTTGCAGCGTCCCCCGGGTGGCCAGCACGCGGGCCTCCCTCTCGCCGGGAGGCACCTCGACGGGGATGCGGGCCCGGCCCCGGCGGTCGGCCTGGACGGGGCCGAAGTGCTGGCCGGCGATCTCGATCTCCACCAAGGCGCCGCGATCCGTGGTGATGGGCAGCGTGGTGCGCCCCACCAGGGGAACCCGGATGACGGTGGCCTCGGGGGGCCCCTGGGGCGTGTCCACCCAGAAGGCGAGGAAGGCGGCGAGCGGGTAGCGGATGTCCGGGGGCGTCCACCGGAACGTCCGCGCCGGGCCGCCCGCCACCACCGGCTCGGCGAACGTCCCCGAGGACGCCACCGCGTGCACGGGCCCCGCCCCGGGGGGGACCCGGACCTCCACCTCCACGAGGCGATCCTCTCCCAGCACCACCCGGGTAGGAGAAAAGCTCACCTCTGGCGCCGCCGCAGCGGCCACCGGGGGCAGGAGCAGGAGGGTGAGGAGCAGGAACACAGGGCGCATGTCTTCAGGGCGGCGCGAAAGAGTTCACTGCTCCGGGGAGCCTGAGGTCAATCCTCGGAGGGAGGGGCCTCGGCGGCAGGGGCGTCGTCGGGAGGCGGGGCGGCGTCCTCGTCGCCCGGGGCGATGGGCTTGTCGGAGGGGCCTGCCTTCCGGGCGCTGGGCGGGCTGAAGGCGGGGCGCTCGGCGGCCGAGCCGCCGCGGCCGTGCACCAGCGTCTTCGTCTCGGACTTGAAGACGATGTCCACCTTGTCTCCGCGGACCACCGTCACCAGGCCCAGCCCGAAGGTGGGGTGCTGAATCACCTGATCCAGCCGGTACGTGTCCTTGGGGCTGTACTTCGGTGCGTTGGCGATGTCCTTGCCGGCCAGTTGCTCCTCGAAGGAGATGACGACCTTCTCGGCTTTCTCCGCCCGGGAAGAGGAAGACCGGGAGGCGGAGGAAGACGAGCTGCTGCGTGCCGCCGGCGTGGGACGATCCGTGGTGCCCGGAGCGCTGCGGTAGGCGTGATCTCCGCCGCAGGTGTTGCAGCGCACCCGGACGATCTTTGTGCCCACCATCGCCAGGATGGTGTGCGCCAGGGTGAGCTTGCAGCGGGTACAAAGAGCATCGACCTCGCCGCCGACCTTATGAGTTGCCATCGTGTGGAGCCCTGCTTCGGGCCTGGGGCCCGCATCATGAAAAAGGGGGCGCGCAACATAACGATCTGCCCCGAGAGGTACAACCGCCACGCACCACGGCCCTTGTGCCCCCGCTTCGGACACGTAGAGTAGGCCCCACCCAACATGGCCACCGAGAACGCGGACAAGGCGCCCAAGGAGCCTCACTTCCTGACCCAGGCCGTCGAGAATTTCGGCAAGGGGACCATTTCCGTCGTCAGCGATGTGGGGGGCGTGGCCCACCTGGGCTTCCAGGTGCTGCGCTGGACCTTCAAGCGCCCCTTCCGCCCGCACATCTTCTTCTCCCAGCTGGACTTCGTGGGGGTGGGCTCCATCTTCATCGTGGCGCTCACCGGGCTGTTCACCGGCATGGTGTTCGCCCAGCAGGTGTCCACCGCCTTTGCCCTCTTCGACGCCGAGAGCCTGGTGGGCCCCACGGTGGCCCTCACCCTCAGCCGCGAGCTGGCCCCGGTGTTCTCCGCGCTCATGGTGACCATGCGCGCCGGCTCCTCCATGTGCACGGAGCTGGGCACCATGCGCGTCACCGAGCAGGTGGACGCCCTGGAGACCATGGCCGTCAACCCCGTGCAGTACCTGCTGGTGCCCCGCGTGCTCTCGGGCCTCATCATGGGGCCGGTGCTCACCATGCTCTTCTTCACCTCGGGCATGAGCGGGGCCTACATGATTTCCGTCTTCGTCCAGGGCACCTCGGCCGGGACCTTCCTCTCGCGCACCCAGCAGTGGATGGAGCCCCTGGACCTGTACGAGGGCACGCTCAAGGGGGCCATCTTCGGCCTCACCGTCACGCTCATCTGCTGCTACAAGGGCTACAACGCCTCGGGCGGCGCCAAGGGCGTGGGCCAGGCGACCACCGAGGCCATGGTCTCCAGCGCGCTCTCCATCTTCATCCTCGATTTCATCATCGGGGTGCTCCTCCGCACATGACCGCCGCCTCCCGTCCCCCCCGCGTCACCTCCACGCGGCCGATGATCCAGGTCGTCGAGCTGCACAAGACGTTCGGCGAGTACAAGGTGCTCACCGGCATCAACGTCACCGTGCCAGAGGGCAGCACCTGCGTCATCCTCGGGGGCTCCGGCTCCGGCAAGACGGTGCTGATGAAGCACATGATCGGCCTGCTCAAGCCCGACAGCGGCCAGGTCATCATCGACGGGGAGGACATCGTCCCCCTGGGCGAGGAGCGCCTGGAGGTCGTCCGGCGCAAGTTCGGCATGGTGTTCCAGGCCGCGGCGCTCTTCGACTCGATGAACGTCTACGACAACGTCGCCTTCCCGCTCCGGGAGCACCGCAAGCAGCTGTCCGAGGAGCAGATCCGCACGCTCGTCCGCTCGAAGCTGGACCTGATGGGCCTGCCGCGCACGGCCGAGGCCAAGTTCCCGGCGGACCTGTCCGGCGGCATGCGCAAGCGCGTGGGCCTGGCGCGCGCCATCGTGATGGATCCGAAGATCGTCCTCTACGACGAGCCCACCACGGGGTTGGATCCCATCACCACCGACTACGTGGACGAGATGATCCTCGCGGCCCAGCGCGAGCTGCGCGTCACCAGCGTCGTCATCAGCCACGACATCGCCTCGGCGTTCAACGTGGCCGACTACATCGCCTTCCTCTCCAAGGGCGTCATCGTGGAGTTCGGCCCGCCGGAGCAGCTGCGCACCTCGCAGAACGAGGCGGTCAAGGTGTTCCTCCAAACCTGGTTCGGGAAGAACTAGGCGGGAGACGGGAAATGCTGGCGCGCAAGCCCCAAATGGCTAGAGTCCCCGCGGCCGGAAGCTTTTGGAGTCAACTCAGGTGAAGAAGCTCGTCACGCCGTTCCGCGTCGGACTGCTGGTCATCGCTGCCGGAGCATTCTTCCTGGCGTTCTTTCTGTTCTCGCAGAAGGGCAACCTGAGCGACGACGAGTCCGTTGCCGTGTGGGCCTACTTCCGGGATGCCTCGGGCCTGAGCCCCAAGAGCCGCGTGCAGATCGCCGGCATCCCCGTGGGCATCATCAGCAACATCTCCCTGGAGGGCACGCGCGCCAAGGTGTTCCTGCGCATCCAGAAGGGCGTGGACATGCGCCAGGATGCCGTCATCACCAAGCGCTCCGAGTCGCTCCTGGGCGACTTCCTCCTGGACCTGAACCCCGGCACCGAGCAGGCGCCGGCCCTGGAGCCCGGGGGGCAGATCCGCCGCGTCATCGACTCGCAGGGCATGGAGGCCGTGTTCGAGTCGCTGGGGCAGATCACCGCGGACATCCAGCAGGTGACCGGGGCGCTGCGCGAGGTGCTCGGCGGTGAGCGCGGCACGGGCTCGCTCCAGCGCATCGTGGAGAACACCGTCAAGCTGTCGGACGCAGTGAACGTGATGGTGCAGACCAACGGCGAGCGGCTCAACGCCATCCTCATCAACTTCGAGGGTGTGTCCGCGGACGTGCGCGGGCTGACGCGCGAGAACCAGGCCGAGGTGACGCGCATCGTCAACAACATCGAGTACATCACCAAGGATGTGCGGGAGGTGCTCGGCAGCGTGAAGAAGATCGTCGGCACCAACGAGGAGGGGCTCCAGGAGGGCGTGGGCAGCCTCAAGGACTCGCTCGCGAAGCTCGACCGCACCCTGGGCAACCTGGAGAGCATCACCACCACGGTGCGCGAGGGCGAGGGCGTGGTGGGCACGCTGCTCCAGGACCGGCAGCTGGGGCAGAAGCTCACCGAGACGGTGGAGGACGTGGCCGACTACGCCAGCCGCCTCACCGGCCTGCAGACGGAGGTGGGCGTGCAGTCCACCTACCTCATGACGCAGGGGCGCTCGAAGAACACCGTCTCGCTGCGGCTCATCCCCAAGCCGGACAAGTACTACCTGCTGGAGATCATCGACGACCCGCGCGGCATGGTGGAGGTCCGCGTGGTGCAGAACAACCCGCCGGACTCGGGCCAGCCCGTCACGCAGACGCAGAAGATCACCAAGGAGACCTTCAAGATCTCCGCCCAGCTCGCCAAGCGCTACTACTTCACCACGCTGCGCTTTGGCCTCATCGAGTCCACGGGCGGCGTGGGCGCGGACCTGCACTTCCTGAAGGACGCGCTGGAGCTGAAGCTGGACGCCTTCAACTTCTCCGCCGAGGAGCTGCGCTACCCGCGGATCCGCGCCACCCTGCGCGCCCAGGCGTTCGATCACCTCTTCGTGACGGTGGGCATGGACGACATCCTCAATGCCCAGCAGCGCGACACGGCCACCAACCGGCTCATCGCCGGACGGGACTTCTTCTTCGGCGGCGGCCTCTTCTTCACCGACGACGACCTCAAGGCGCTCATCACCTCCGTGCCTACCCCCTAGGCAAGCGGCTTGACCGCGGGGCCCCGAACGTCGTACCCCGTCGTGGCACGGGGCTTGCCCTGAGCGCCGTGCCGAGAGTCTTCAAACCCAGGCACTCCCAGGAAGCACCATGTCTCTGCTTGTCGTCGGTTCGGTGGCGCTGGATTCAGTGGAAACCCCCTTCGGTATCAAGGAGGAGGTTCTTGGCGGTTCGGCCACGTTCTTCTCGACCGCGGCCTCCTTCTTCAATCCGGTGCAGCTGGTGGCCGTGGTGGGCGAGGACTTCCCGGAAGCCCACGTGGAGTTCCTGCGCTCGCGCAACGTGGACTTGAGCGGCCTGGTCCGGGAGAAGGGGCGCACCTTCCGCTGGAAGGGCAAGTACGGCTGGCAGCTCAACGAGGCCCAGACGCTGGACACCCAGCTCAACGTCTTCCAGAGCTTCTCGCCCAAGCTGCCCGAGGCCTACCGGAACACCCCCTACGTGTTCCTGGGCAACATCCACCCCCAGCTCCAGGGCCAGGTGCTCGACCAGGTGAAGGCGCCCAAGCTGGTGGCCGCCGACACGATGAACCTGTGGATCCAGAACACCCGCGCGGAGCTGCTCGAGACGCTCAAGCGCGTGAACCTGCTGTTCGTGAACGACGGTGAGGCGCGCCAGCTCACCGGCGAGCACAACGTGGTGAAGGCCGCCCGCGCCATCCTCGGCATGGGCCCCTCCACCGTCGTCATCAAGCGCGGCGAGTACGGCGCGCTGCTTTTCGAGAAGGGGCACATGTTCGCCTGCCCGGCCTTCCCCCTGGAGGACGTGTTCGACCCGACCGGGGCGGGGGACACCTTCGCCGGCGGCTTCATGGGCATGGTGGCCACCGCTGGAACGCTCGACCGGGACGTGCTGTGCCGCGCCATGGTCATGGGCAGCGTCATGGCCTCCTTCAACGTCGAGCGCTTCAGCCTGGACCGGCTGAGGGACCTGCAGACGCCTGAACTTTATGCCCGCTTCAATGAGTTCAAGCGCCTGACCCACTTCGACGAGTTCCCCCTGAAAGCCTAGGGTACCCGGGGAAAGCGCGAATTCACTGGCTTGACCGGGGAGGAGGTGGGCTTTACTGTGCGTTCCTGCTGTTATTTTCCAGGCTCTTGGAAGAGACTGAGCGCACTGGGGGGTCTACCGTGGAGGAGTGTGGGGAGATGGAGAACCGAAAGTACGCCCGGGTCACCTCCCGGATGCGATGCTGGTGCAGGGCGGAGGACGTCACGCTCTACTCACGGGTGGGCAACGTGAGCGAGGGCGGGCTGTTCATGCGCACCAGCACCCCGCTGCAGACGGGCGCGCGGGCCGCGGTCCGGTTAGGAAGCGGAGAGAAGGATGGGGCGGAGTTCCAGGCGATGGCGAAGGTCGTCTGGGCCCGTCAGAATGGTCAGTCCCGGCCTCCGGGCATGGGACTGCAGTTTGACGCGCTGGATGACGCAGCGCGAGAGCAGCTCAGGCGGATCATCTCCCACGACATGGCGGCCAGCACCGGGGCGTGAGCCGCCCGGACGTTGCCCTCCATCGAGGCTTGCATGCGGATCGCGGTCATCTCCGACATTCACTCCAACATCGAGGCGCTCACGGAGGTGCTGCGGACCGCGGACCATCACAAGGTGGACCGGCTCGTGTCGCTGGGGGACATCGTCGGCTATGGCGCCTCGCCCAACGAGTGCTGCGAGCTGGTGCGCTCGGTCACCGAGGTGACGCTGCTGGGCAACCATGACGCGGCGGTGGCCGGCCGCATGGACTACTCGTACTACTACGACGCGGCCCGGCACGCCCTGGACTGGTCCGCCAACGTGCTGCGCGAGGACAACCACACCTGGCTGCGGAGCCTGCCGTACACCTACCGGATTGGCGAGGTGGGCTTCAGCCATGGCTCGCCCGTGGAGCCCAAGGCGTACGAGTACATCTTCGCGCTGGAGCAGGCGCGGGAGCTGACGCCGTTCGTGTCGGAGCTGCCGGAAGTCACCTTCATCGGCCACAGCCACCTGTGCAAGGCGTTCGCCATCGGCAACGGCGAGGTGAATGACGTGGTGGCCCAGAAGTTCGGCATCCGGCGGGGCTACAAGTACATCATCTCGGTGGGCAGCGTGGGGCAGCCGCGGGACTACGACAACCGGGCCTGCTTCGTCATCTGCGACACGGACGCGCGCACGGTGGAGTACCTGCGCGTGGAGTACGACATCGAGACGGCGGCGCAGAAGATCTTCGATGCGGATCTCGCGCTGAACTTCGGCAAGCGGCTCTTCCTGGGCGTCTAAACTGGCATATAACCGCCCCCGTGCGGACCCCCAGCCTGACGCCCCTGAACCGGCCCCTGAGGGGCCTTGTGTCCACCCTGTTGCTCGTGCTGTCGCCCGTGGCGTGCCGCGAAGCCGCGAAGCCCTCGGCGGAGTACGAGCAGGCCCACCAGCGCTTCAGCAAGCTCTACGCGCAGCAGCTCGACCGGGCCTACCTCGATCCGCAGATGACGGAAATCGAGGCTCAGCTTGAGGGCGTGCCGTCCGAGAGCCTGGATGCGCAGTCGGCGCGCGAGCTGCTCCAGCGCATCCGCGACGGGCGCAAGCGCATGGAGTCCTCCCAGGAGGACACGGAGGCCGCCGTCGCCTCGGCGCGCCAGTTCGATGACTTCCCGTCCTCTCCCCGGGAGGACACGCCGGCGCCGCCGCCCCCCGCCGCCCCGGCCCCCGTGGATGCGGGCACCCCGGACGCAGGGCCCCAGCAAGGCCCCGTGGAGGGCTCCCCGGCCTCGGCGCTGGGGTCTGGCTACCAGGGCTGCTTCCGGCGGGGCGAGACCATCAGCGTCACCGGCCGCGGGATGCGCGAGTCCTGGGAGCTGGCGGACCGGTTCTCGTGCAGGCAGGCATACCCCCGGTTCGCCAATCAACTGGTGCTCGTCGAAGACGGCCGGGTGCTCTCGGTGTTAGCCAAGAGCTTGATGCGCCTTGTTCCCACGGGGCCTGACGGCGGGCCGGCCGCGCCCGACGCGGGCCAGTAACCCCCCGCCCGTCCTTCTGGACGGCCACCCTTACGAGACACCCGCATTCCCATGAATGAACAGCACTTCATGAAGTTGATGCACCTGTTGCCCAAGTCCGCCCTCTCCGCGGCGGTGGGGCTGGCCACGCGCCTGCCCGCGCCCGCGCCGGTGCACCGGGCGGCGATGAAGGCCTTCGCCAAGGCGTACAACGTGGACATGGAGGAGGCGGAGCACTCGTTCGAGCGCTACTCCACCTTCGCGGAGTTCTTCACCCGGGGGCTCAAGCCGGGCCTGCGGCCGGTGGACAGCGGGGAGAAGGTGGTGGTCTCCCCGGTGGACGCGCGCGTGTCCCAGGTGGGTTACTCGGACCACGGGCGGTGCCTGCAGGCCAAGGGCATCGAGTACACGGTGGACGAGCTGCTCGGGGACAAGGCGGCCGCCGCGCCGTTCCATGGCGGGGCCTGGACGACGCTCTACCTGTCGCCCCGGGACTACCACCGCATCCACGCGCCGCTGGGCGGCACCATCACCGGCTACGCGTACATCCCGGGCGAGTTCTGGCCGGTCAACCCCGCGTCGGTGAAGAACAAGCAGTCGCTGTTCTGCGTGAACGAGCGGCTCGTCACCTACCTGGACACCGTGGCCGGCAAGTGCGCGGTGGTGAAGGTGGGCGCCACGTGCGTGTCGCGCATCAAGGCCGCCTATGACGAGGTGCTCACGCACACCGGCAAGCCGGGCAAGGTGCACCGCTATGGCGCCGCCCTGCCGGTGGAGAAGGGCGGGGAGCTGGGCCGCTTCGAGATGGGCTCCACCGTCATCCTGCTGTTCGAGCCCAAGCGGGTGAAGTGGGACGACAGCCTTCAGCCCGAGACGGTGGTCCGTCTGGGCAAGCGCATCGGGGAGATCGTGTGAGTCAGAAGCTCAGCGGTGTGAAGGGGATGAATGATCTTCTGCCCGGCGAGCTGGCCGGGGAGATGGCGCCCATCGAGACGTGGCAGTTCGTGGAGCGCTCGGTGCACGAGGTGTTCACCCGCTTCGGGTACGGGGAGATCCGCACGCCCATGGTGGAGGACACCGCGCTCTTCGTGCGCAGCGTGGGCGAGGAGACGGACATCGTCGGCAAGGAGATGTACACCTTCGAGGACAAGGCCCAGCGCAGCCTGTCCCTGCGCCCCGAGGGCACGGCCCCCGCGGCGCGCGCCTACATCGAGCACTCGGTGTCCAACCAGGAGCCGGTGACGCGCTGGTACTACACGGGCCCCATGTTCCGCTACGAGCGGATGAAGACGGGCCGCTACCGCCAGTTCTTCCAGATCGGCGCCGAGGCGTACGGCTCGCGCGAGGCGGCGCAGGACGTCGAGCTGATGGACATGGTGGTGCAGCTCCTGGAGGTGCTGGGGCTCAAGGACATCTCGCTCAACCTCAACTCCCTGGGGGACGAGGCGTGCCGGCCCGCCTATCAGAAGAAGCTGGTGGAGCACCTGATGGCGCACCGCGAGGAGCTGTGCGGCGACTGCCAGCGGCGGCTGGAGCACAACCCCATGCGGGTGCTCGACTGCAAGAACGACAAGTGCCAGGCCGTGGCGCGCGGGGCGCCGGACATCCTCCAGTTCCTGTGCGAGCCCTGCAAGGCGCACTTCGCGGACGTGCGCCGCAAGCTGGACGCGCTGAAGGTGCGCTACGTCATCAACCCGCAGCTGGTGCGTGGGCTGGACTACTACACGCGCACGGCCTTCGAGTTCATCGCCTCGCACCCGGCGCTGGGCACCGCCAGCACGGTGGGCGGGGGCGGGCGGTATGACAAGCTGCTCAAGGCCCTGGGCGGGCCGGACGTGCCCGCGGTGGGCTTCGCCCTGGGGCTGGACCGGCTCACGCTGCTCTTGCGCGAGGGCGGCCAGCGCTTCAGCGCGCCTCCGGACCTGTTCATCGCCGTGGCGGACGAGGGCTCGCAGGACGAGGCCTTCACCCTGGTAAGCCTCCTGCGCCGCGAGGGGCTGAAGGTGGAGTTCGACACGCGCGGCGGCAGCCTCAAGAGCCAGATGAAGCGCGCGGACAAGACGCGTGCCCGGTTCGCCCTGGTGCTGGGCGAGGCGGAGCGCCAGTCGGGCCGGGCTCAGCTCAAGCCCATGGCGGGCGGCGAGCCCCTCGCCGTCGCCCTGACGGACATTGCCCAGACGGTGCGGGCCGCCCCGCCTTCCCAGGGCTGACAGTTTCCCCGGCCCCGGAGAGGGATTGCGCGGTTCCTTTCCGGCGGCCACCTGTCATACGCTCCAGGGCGTAGGCTCGACTGTCTGCTGTTGGGGGGGGAAACCTGGCGCCACCAGGTGGCGGCGTTCCGGGACCGGTACCAGATCATCTTGTTGGACCATGTGGGCTGCGGCCGGTCCGACTTCAATGCCTACAGCGCCGGCCGCTACAGCAACATCCGCCGCTACGCGGAGGATCTGCTGGAGATCTGCGAAGGGCTGGATGTGAGGGATGGCATCCTGGTGGGCCACTCCGTCAGCGGTATGGCGGGCCTGCTGGCCGCCATCGCGGACCGGTACCTGAACGACGGGGACTACGTGGGCGGCTTCGAGCAGCCGCAGCTCGATGCGCTCTATGCCGCCATGTCGGCGAACTTCTACAGCTGGGCCATGGGGTTCGCGCCGCTGGCGATGAACACCCCGGACATGCCCGAGCTGTCCAACGAGTTTGCCCGGATCCTGTCCTCCATGCGCCCGGACATCGCGCTGTCCACCGCGCGCGTCATCTTCGAGTCCGACTGCCGGGCGTCGCTTCCGTTGCTGAAGACACCCACCCTCATCCTCCAATCCGGCCAGGACATCGCCGTGGCGGACGAGGTGGGGCGCTACATGGCCCAGCACATCCCGAACGCGCAGCTGACGCGCATCGATGCGCGCGGCCACCTGCCGCACTTGAGTGCTCCGGCGCTGGTGAACGAGGCGATGGAACAGTTCATTGATCCGGGGGAGCACCGGAAGCGGGCCCAGGGCCCCTTGGCCTCCGAGAGCCACCACGAGCAGCGGACTGGCTGACACATCGCCGTTCAGCCTCTCGACAGCGGAGGGGTGTCTTGTTTGGTGAGGCGGGGGGGACAGTCCATGCGGCAAGAGCCAGGTTCTGGATGGCCCGTTGGGCCCCTCCGGGCCGGGACGGGGCCCCGGGGCCGCGAGAACCTTGCCCCGCTGCCGGGTTGACGTTCAGATGCCCCCATGCAGACAGCCCCCTCGCGCCCCCTCACCCGTCAGGATGCCCGGACCCTCGCCCTGGCGGCGCTGGGCGGCGCGCTGGAGTTCTACGACTTCATCATCTTCGTGTTCTTCACCTCGGTGATTGGCCAGCTGTTCTTTCCCCCCAGCACCCCGGACTGGCTGCGGCAGCTCCAGGCCTTCGGGTTGTTCGCGGCCGGCTACCTGGCGCGCCCCCTGGGCGGCATCGTGATGGCGCACTTCGGGGACCGCACGGGCCGCAAGCGCATGTTCTCGCTGAGCGTCTTCCTCATGGCGCTGCCCACGCTGCTCATCGGCCTGATGCCCACCTACGCCACGGCCGGGTATGCGGCGCCGCTGGTGCTGCTGGTGCTGCGCATGCTCCAGGGCGCCGCGGTGGGCGGCGAGGTGCCCGGCGCGTGGGTGTTCGTCGCCGAGCACGTGCCGGACCGGCGCATTGGCTTCGCGTGCGGCACGCTCACCTCCGGCCTCACGTTCGGCATCCTCCTGGGCTCGCTGGTGGCCACGGCGATCAACACCGTGTACAGCCCCGAGGAGGTGCTGGCCATCGGGTGGCGGTGGCCCTTCCTGGTGGGCGGCCTCTTCGGCTTCTTCTCCGTGTTCCTGCGGCGCTGGCTGGCCGAGACGCCGGTGTTCGAGGAGATGCGCCAGCGCAAGGCCCTGGTGCAGGAGCTGCCCCTCAAGGCCGTGCTGCGCGGCCATGGCGCCGCGGTGGCCGTGTCGATGCTCGTCTCCTGGGTGCTCACCGCCGCCATCGTGGTGATGATCCTGATGACGCCCACGCTGATGCAGAAGCTCTACGCCATCCCCGCCGCCCGCACCCTGGAGGCCAACAGCCTGGCCACCCTGAGCCTCACGCTGGGGTGCATCTGCTTCGGCCTCGCCACGGACCGGTTCGGGGCGGGGTGGATGCTGGGGCTGGGCTGTCTGCTCCTCATGGGCGCCTCGTACCTGCTCTACCTGGGGGTGGCTCGGGCGCCGGAGCACCTGGCCGGGCTGTACGCGGTGACGGGCTTCTGCGTGGGCGTGGTGGGCGTGGTGCCCACGGTGATGGTGCGCGCCTTTCCCGCCGCGGTGCGCTTCTCCGGGCTCTCGTTCTCCTACAACGTGGCCTATGCCGTGTTCGGGGGCCTGACGCCGCTGGTGGTGACGCTGCTCGTGAAGGACACGCCCCTGGCCCCCGTACACTACGTGGCGGGGGTGTGTTGTGTGGGGCTTGCGGTGGCCGTCTACCTGCTCACGGCGGGCCGCTCGCGCCTCTCGGGGATGCGCTCCCCGGGGTGAGGCCCCTCAGGCCCTCTTGCGGCCACTGATGCTGGCGCCCGCGTCGGCCGGCAGGCGCCGGTAGATGGGGCCCGCCAGCGCCGACACCAGCCCCACGGCGAGGAAGGGCAGGAGGAAGCGCTCCGGCGTCAGCGGCCCCTCGGTGCTCCCCCGGGCCACGTGCAGCATCAGGCCGCCGAAGCTGATGCCCAGGCTCAGGCCCACCTGCTGGGCCACCACGGACAGGGTGGAGGCGTTGCTGATGGCCCCCGGGGGCAGCTCCGCGTACGCCACGGTGTTGGTCGCCGTGAACTGCATGGACCGGGTGAAGCCGGCCACCGCCAGCAGGCCGATGATGAGGGGCACCGGCGTCGAGTGCCGGAAGAACGCGGGGGCCGCCGTCAGCACCGCGGTGGCGAGGTTGGAGACGATGAGCACCCGCCGGAAGCCGAACCGGCGGATCATCCCCGGCGCCACGGGCTTGCACGCCAGGGCCCCCACGGTGGTGCCGATGGTCACCAGGCCCGCCTCGAAGGGGGTCCACCCCAGCGCCACCTGGAACAGCAGCGGGAGCAGGAAGGGCGTCGCGCCCAGCCCCAGCCGCAGCACGGTGCCGCCCAAGAGGCTGGCCCGGAAGGTGAGGAAGCGCACCAGGCCCAGGTTCATCACGGGCCGCTCCGTCCTCCGCCAGTGCCGCAGGTAGAGCCCCGTGGCCCCCAGTGCGGTGAGGCCCAGCCCCACCTGCGCGGCCACCGGGATGAGGTCCATGCCCGCCGTCTCCGCCAGACCGATCCACGAGGTGATGGCCACGGCCGTGAGGGCAAAGCCCTTGCCATCGAAGGGGCCCGGGTCGGGCGGGTGCAGGGGCGGCACGAAGCGCAGCACCGCCGCCATGCCCAGCAGCCCCACCGGCACGTTGATGAAGAAGATCCACGGCCAGCTGGCCACGCCCAGGATGAAGCCCGCCAGGGGCGGGCCCACCAGGGGCCCCACGAGCGCGGGCATGGTGAACCAGCTCATCGCCGAGACGAGCCGCTCGCGGGGCGCGGAGCCCACGACGATGAGCCGTCCCACCGGCGTCATCATCGCGCCGCCCAGGCCCTGGAGGGTGCGGAAGACGACGAGCTGGGCGAGCGACTGGGCGAAGCCACAGAGCACCGAGCCCACCAGGAAGACGCTCATGGCGAGCATGAACACGCGCCGGGGCCCGTACTTGTCGGCGGCCCAGCCGCTCGCGGGGGCCATCACGGCCAGCGCCAGGATGTAGGACGTGAGGGCCAGCTTCAGGTGCACCGGATCCGTGTGGAACGCGGTGGAGAGCGTGGGCAGGGCGGTGGACAGGGCCGTGGAGTCGATGAACTCCATGAACAGCGCGCTGGCCACGGCGATGGATGCCAGCTGGGGGCCGCGCCCCGAGGGACCGGGGGGCGCGGCGGGGTCGGGGCGGGAGTCAGCAGGGGCCTCGGTCACGCAGGCCCTTATGCTCCCGCCCCGGGACAGCTGTCACGCGGGGTGTCCCGGGGGCTACGGCGCCCAGGGGGCGACTACATTCCAGCTAACATCCGTGTTGAAGGAGGAGTTGCCGTTCCAGCCGCCGCCGCTGCCGTCCGCGATCCACACCTCGGAGGTGAAGTGGCGCAGGTAGCGGCCCGGGTAGTTGACGGCCTCCAGCGAGACGCCGGTGCCGCCCAGTCCCGGCTGCGCGCAGAAGGTGGCGTCCTGGTCGAACAGCGCCGAGCCATCCCGGGCGTTCTTGCGCAGGCGGTCGCTGGCGTGGCGCAGGTAGTGGCCGGGGAAGTTCCGGGACTCGAACGAGTAGCAGCTCGTGTCCGCCAGGCCGGGCACCGTCCGGAACGTGGCGTCCTGCTTGAGCGTCGCGCTGCTGCCGCCGTCCACCACCTCGGTGTAGGCCAGGTCCGCGGAGTGGCGCAGGTAGCGGTTGGTGAGGCCCGCGTTCGTCACCTGGAGCGAGTGGTACGTGTTCACCGCCAGGTCCACGCCGCTCTTCCACCACGGCGCGGCCAGGGCCCACGTGGCGTCCTGCCGGAAGCCGGGGGTGTCCGTGAACGCCTCCACCCACACCTCCGCGGCGCGGTGGCGCAGGTAGGCGCCGGGCTTGTTCTTGGACTCCAGGGAGATGTTGCCCGAGCCGTCCAGCGCGTTGCGGCCGCAGAAGGTGGCGTCCTGGGCGAAGGTGGACGAGCCGTCGTTCGCGTCCCGGCGGGTGCGGGAGTTGAAGTGGCGCAGGTAGCTGCCGGGGTAGTTGCGCGACTCGAACGAGTAGCACGCCGCATCCGCCAGGCCCCGGACGATCTTGAAGGTCGCGTCCTTCTTGGTCAGCCCGTCGGTGGCGCCGGTGATGGCCGCGGTGAAGCCCAGCGAATCGAGGTGGCGCAGGTACCGGTCGGTGAAGCCCGGCGTCACCACCTGGAAGGAGCGGAACTGGTTGAGGGGCAAGGGGCCCTGGCTGTTGAGCTGCCGGGAGGCGGCGATGAGGCTGTCGTGGGCCGCGCGCACCTGGGCCACGTTCGGCTTCATGATGACCCGGTCATAGGTCAGCATGCCGTTGATCTCGTTCTCCACGTCGGTGATTTCCGTGTACACCGCCGCGCTCAGGCCGGGGTTGACCATGAGCTGCTGGCTGCGCTGCATGAGCCCCACGTAGCGGTGGGTCAGCGCCGTGGCGTCGCTCATCATCTCGTAGCCGAAGCCGTTGCCGGGGCTCCACTCGTGGCTGGCCACCCGCAGGCCCAGGCCGCCGAACTCGCCCAGCACCGCGGCGCGCGAGGCCGAGGGCACCGGCGAGGAGGGCCCCACGTACGTGTGCCAGTCGGCCACGTCCCCGTTGCCGCCGTCCACCGCACCGCAGCAGTTGATGCCGCTCATGTTATCCACGAGCCGCGAGGGATCCCACCCCTTCACGAGGGTGGCGAGCCGGGCCTGGTCGTACTGGCCCCAGCCCTCGTTCTGCACCACCCACATGATGACGGAGGTGGCGCTGCGGTGCTCGTCGATCATCTCGCGCATCTCGGACTCGAACTGGGCCTTGCCCGCCGCCGAGGGCGTCCGCTCCATGGAGGGCATGTCCTGCCACACGAGGATGCCCAGCTTGTCGGCCCAGTAGAACCAGCGCTGCGGCTCCACCTTGATGTGCTTGCGCAGCAGGTTGTAGCCGAGGTCCTTGTGCTTCTGGATGTCGAACTTCAGCGCCTCGTCCGTGGGCGCGGTGAAGATGCCGTCCGGCCAGTAGCCCTGGTCCAGCGTGCCCATCTGGAAGACGAACTGGCCGTTGAGCACCGGCCGCAGCGCGCCGCCCACGAGCTTCAGGCCCACCGAGCGCATGCCGAAGTAGCTGGTGGCCTGGTCCACGGTGGTGGTGCCGCTCTTGAGCGCCACGCGCAAGTCATAGAGGAAGGGGCTCTCGGGTGACCAGAGCTTGGGGTTGGGCACGGGCAGGCGCAGCTCGGTGCCCACGTTGCCGGTGATGCGGCCCACCTGGGTGGTGCCGTCGAACGCGGTCAGCTCCACCGTGTGGCCGCTGATGCCCGCGCCCTGCACGGTGATTTTGAGGGCCTGGCCGGCCACGTCCGGCGTCATGTCCAGGCGCGTGACGCGCGCCGCGGGGGTCGGCTCCAGCCACACCGTCTGCCAGATGCCCGAGGCGGGCGTGTACCAGATGCCGCCCGGGTTCAGGCGCTGCTTGCCCACGGGCTGCTCGCCCGCGCTGGTCGGATCATACACGCCGACGATCAGCTCGTTGGCGGCGCCCGCCTTGAGCCGGTCGGTGATGTCGAAGCTGAACGCGTCGAACCCGCCCTTGTGGGAGCCGACGTTCTGGCCGTTGACGTAGACGGTGGCCTCCCAGTCCACCGCGCCGAAGTGCAGCTGCACGCGCCGGCCGCTCCAGCCCGCAGGGATGGTGAAGGTGCGGCGGTACCACATGCGGTCCTGGTGGCGCTGGATGCCCGAGAGCGCTGACTCGATGGGGAAGGGCACCAGCACGCTCTCCGGGAGCGTCTGGTTGAACGGGGGCGCCTGGCCCGCGCTGGCGTTGGCGAACTGCCACTCGCCGTTGAGGTTCTGCCAGTCGGTGCGCACCAGCTGCGGGCGCGGGTACTCGGGCAGGGCGTTGGTGGGGGACACCTGGGCCGTCCACGGCGTGGACAGCGGCGGCGTCTTGCGGATCCAGGCGGCCTCCGCGCTCGCGGGCGGGATGAGCCCCCACAGCAGGGGAAGCAGCAGCAGCGCCTTGCGGCCGCGCCGGGAGGAAGGGGGGGATGCGTGCATGGGTTCTCCTAGGGAATGCGGCCACGGAGCATTCACCAGGTGATACTGTTAGTCCTAGTTTTCTTGAGTTGCTGCGCTGCGCCATGGGGCGAGTGCTCCGCTGGCGACAGGCGGGGCGCGGTGGTAGGTGCCTTTGCCGTGGAGCCACCTGTCCCGTGAAGCCGCTGCTCACCGTGATCGCGGGGCCCACCGCCTCGGGCAAGACGGCGCTGGCCGTGGAGCTGGCCCGGCGCGCGGGCGGCGAAATCGTCAGCGCGGACTCGCAGCAGGTGTACCGCCACTTCGACATTGGCACGGCCAAGCCCTCCCCGGAGGAGCTGGCCGCCGTGCCGCACCACCTGCTCTCGGTGGTGGAGCCCCAGGAGACATTCTCGGCGGCGGAGTACCAGCGGCTGGCGGACGTGGCCATCGCGGAGATTGCCTCCCGGGGCCGGCCGGTGTTCGTCGTGGGCGGCACGGGCCTCTACCTGCGCGTCCTCCTCCACGGGGTGGTGGAGGCGCCCGGGGCGGACCCCGCGCTCCGGGCCACCCTGGAGGCGCTGGCCGCCGCGGAGGGCCGGGAGGCCGTTCACCGGAGGCTCGCCGAGGTGGACCCGGAGACGGCCGCGAAGCTGCCCGTGAATGATCTCGTCCGGATCATCCGCGCGCTGGAGATCCACTCCCGCACGGGCGTGCCCGCCTCCGTCTGGCGCCGGGAGCACGCCTTCACGCAGGACCGGTACCCCTTCCGGCTCTTCGTCCTGGAGCCGCCGCGCGAGGCGCTCTACCGCGCCATCCACGCGCGCACCGAGGCCATGTTCGCCCGGGGGCTCATTGAGGAGACCCAGGCGCTGCTGGCCCGGGGGTACGCGGACGCGGCGCCCATGCGCAGCGTGGGCTACGTGCAGGCGCGCGCCGTGGCCGAGGGGCGGATGAGCCGCGAGGAGGCCCTCCAGGACACCGCCCAGGAGACGCGCCGGTATGCCAAGCGGCAGCTCACGTGGTTCCGGAAGGAACCCGGCGCGGTGCACGTGTCCCCTCCGTATGATGTGACGGCCTGGGAGCGCTGAGCCGCCGCGTGCTCAGGAGGCGGCGTAGCGGTCCGGCTCGAGCGCCGCGGACACGTCCGCCGGGCGAAGCGCCGGGCGGGGCGCGTCCAGGGTCTCGCCCAGGAGCGCCTGCATGAGCTGCCGGGGCTCCACGGGCTTGGGCAGGAAGGTCTCCGCGCCCGCGTCGAGCGCGCCCTGGCGCACGTGGGGGCGGTCCAGGCCGCTCATGACGATGACGCGCGTGTTCCGGGTGAGCGGGTGTTTCTTGAGCCCCTCGCACAGCCGCAGGCCGTCCACCCAGTGCAGCACCACATCCAGCAGGATGGCCGTGGGAGGCCGACGCGCCACCGCGCAGAACAGCGCCAGCTCGTCCGCGAAGGCCACCACCGTGGCGCCCGTGGACTCCAGGAGCTGCGTCATCGCCTCGCGGGCGTCCGGATCGTCATCCACCACGTAATAGAGGTCCGGCTCCAGCGAGGGCATGGCCGTGGGCACCGGCTCCACCGTGGTGCGCAGCCACGAGCCCACCACCTCGCGCAGGCCCGCCCAGCGTGCCGAGGCCAGCAGGGCCAGCGGGGTGGGGGCCGCCAGGCCGAGCACGCCCCCACTGTAGACGCCGCCCACGGCCCCGCGCTTGCGGGCGGCCAGGAAGGCCTCGGGTGCCCGGCGTCCGGCCCGCCGCAGCCAGGCCACGGAGCGGGCGCCCGCCGCCGCATCCTCCATCATCTCCGAAAGCCCGTTGCGGACGTACCGGCGCTCCAGCGCGGCGGGGGTGAGCCCACCATCCAGCAGGCCCACGGCGGCGCGGCTGCACGTCGCCAGCGTCTCGGACAGGCCGATCTGCAGCGGGTGCCCCACGGCGGCCGGGCCCACGGCGAGCTGCCCGGGGGCCACCAGCGTGCGGCCGGGCCCGAAGGGCAGGCGCGTCGTTTCCAGGGCGGAGAGTTCGAAGCCCTCCTCCAGGAGCCCATCGCGCGCGGCCATCATCAACGCCTGGCACAGGTCCGCCGGGGTCACCAGCGGGCCGAACGCGAGCACATACACCGAGTGGGCGCTGGGCAGCAGGAACAGCCCATCAATGGTGGGCAGGGGCGAGAGCCAGAGCCGCGCCAGCGGGGCAAGGCTCAGCCGGGAGGCGCTCTGGCGCACCCGGGCGTGGACCGCGGCGACGGTGGGCGCGGGCTGGAACCCGGGGAAGAAGTTCTCCGCAAGCGCGGAGCCCGTGCCGGTGGCAAGCGCCACCGCGTGGAAGCGCTCGCCGCTGCCCTGCGCGCGCACCACCAGGGGGCCACTGTTGCGCACCGGGGTGGGGGCATCCGGCGAGGGCGGCTGGTGCTCCACCCGGTCGACGCGGCGGGAGATGAAGCGGGCGCCTTGCGCTGTCGCGGCGGTGGTGAGCGCCTCGCGCACCACGCTCATGCCACCCGGCCCATGGGGCCAGTTGTCCACCACCCACAGGCCTCCGGCCGGAGCGGGGAGCAGCTCGCGGCGGCCGTCGGAAATCACCTCCACGCCCCGGAGCTCGTGCACGCGCCAGTCCAGGGGCACGCGGCAGCCCAGCGCGGCCAGGCGGGAGCGGCACTCGGGGGTCAGCACCACGGGCGGGGGCACGCTGTCCGGCTCGCCCTGCGCGTACACGCGCACCTCCAGCGAGACGCCCCGTGCCCGGCCATTGAACATGAGCGAGGCGGCCAGGCCCGCGCCAGCGATCCCTCCTCCCACGACCGCCACCCTCGAACCGCTGACCAGCCTGTCTCCGCTCATCCGCGCCCTCGCTCGCCCTGGGGCCCCACCGCCGCCCGCGTGAACTGCTTCAGTGCCGCTGGGCCACCGGGGGAGGGTGGACCTCGGCGGCGGTGCTGTGCACCACCACCCGGTCCCGGCCCTCGCGCTTGGCCACATACAGTGCCGCGTCCGCCGCCTTCATCAGCGCGTCGGTGTTCTCGCGCGGTGCCTCGGGGGAGTGGTCCGCGATGCCCACACTCACGCTCAGCCCGAAGGGGGCCGGCCGGCCGTCGCTGCGCTGGACCACCACGTTGCGAAGCCCTGCCCGGATGCGCTCGGCGAACGCCGCGGCCTCGGCCGCCGTCTGGTGGGGCAGGAGCGCGACGAACTCGTCGCCGCCGAAGCGCGCCGCGAAGTCCGACTCGCGCAGGTTGTTCTTCAGGTGGGTGGAGAGCGCCAGGATGGCCCGGTTGCCCACATCGTGGCCCATCCCGTCATTGATGGCCTTGAGGTGATCCAGGTCGATGACGACCACGGACAGCGGGTACTGGTAGCGCAGCGCGCGCCGGAACTCCTCCTCCAGGCGCAGCGTGAGCGAGCGGAAGTTGGCCAGGCCGGTGAGCCCGTCGGTCTGGGCCAGCACCCGGAGCCGGTGCTGTTGCTCGCTCTGGCGCAGCGCGCGGTCGATGCGCGCCATCAGCTCGCGGGCGCTCGCCGGCTTGTGAATGAAGTCCACGGCTCCCATCTCCAGGCAGCGCTCCAGGGTGGCCTCGTCCGCATCCCCCGTGAGGAAGATGACGGGCACACAGTCGGTGCGCACGTCGCCCTGAAGGGTCTCCAGGACCGACAGCCCATCCCCGCTGGGCAGGAACCGGTCCAGCAGGATGAGGTCCGGGCGGTGCTCTCGCGCCAGCTCCATGCCCACGTCCGCATCGCTGGCGGTCAGCACCTCGAATCGCGACAACAGCAGATCCGAGAGGCTCTCCTGCACACCCGCATCGTCCTCGATGATGAGGACCAGCGGCTGCTCACTGCCCCGGCCGCGCCGTTCCATTCAACGCTCCGCTGCGCACGCCTGCCTTGAAATGGCAGGCCGAAGATCCCGAGCGCTACACCCTGGGGAAGACTCCATCACCCCACACGCTCCCGCCGCCACCCCGTGCCACCCGCACCCGTCGACCTCCGCAACCTTCACCCCAAACCTCCGGCTGCCAAGCCCGTCTGTCACTTTGCTTCCGGCCCGTGCAGGCCGGTGGCTCGATGACAGAGGGATAGAGCAAGCTGCGTGCCCCTGGAGAAATCCCTGGGGTTGGAGTCATTTCGGGGAGTTGCGCGACCCGCTACACCCCGGAGTCTTACCCCGGCTGGAAAGGGTTCCTGCGTGGCAACCCGTGATCCGGTAGGAATTCCCGTGTTGGGGCCAACGGATCACCACCTGGGGTCCACTACTAACGTCGGGTAGTGAACTGAACCCGGCGTCCGCCGCCGCCCATGGGCTGAACGGGGGGCGTTTCCAGGCCGAACTGCCACCAGGTGGGCTCGTAGGGCTTCATCTTGAGCCGCTTGTCGTTCTGGAGCTGGGCGAGGCTGGACTTGAGCTTCTCGTCGGAGGGGTTGGTCTCCACGCCGCGGGCGAGCACGCGCAGGGCCTTGTCCTTCTCCTTGAGCTGCACCAGGCACCAGGCGTAGGCGGCCCACATGAGGGACTCCTTCTTGCCGGCCTTCACCGCGGCCTCGAAGGCGGCCTCCATGGCGGGGTAGTCCTTGCGCTGGTAGTGCAGGGCGCCCTCCATGGCCTTGGCCATGTAGTTGCGCGAGCTGCCCCGGGCCAGGTGCGTCCGGGCGCCCTCATGGTCCTTGGCCATGTACTTGAGCATGCCGATCTGCGCGTGCAGCTCCGGGCCGACCATGATCTGCCACTTCTCGTAGACGAGCCCCTGCTCCAGGGTCTTCACGGCCCGCTCCACGCGCCCCAGGGCCTCCTTCTGGGAGGTGGGCTGGCCCTGGAACTCCTTTTGAACAGTCTCCATGAGCGCCTGGATGCGCTGGGCAACCCGGCGGGCCAGCAGGATGAAGGTGGCCCCGAAGGCCAGGATGCCCGGAACGAGACCGGCCCAGAGGGGAAACCCAGCCAATTTGACGCCCAGTGCGATGGCAATGCCAACGCCCAGGGAGATAAGGATGTTGTACATGTGCGGTCCCTCTAGCCATTTGCCTGGGGCACCGCAATCTCCGGATGCATGAGAACGCGGGCCGAGGTATACGTCTGCCGCCATTGGCGTCGACGAGGCCCTCTGTCGAAATTGGTAGACGAGGCGGACTCAAAATCCGCTGCGGCTGACCCCGCGTCCCGGTTCGAGTCCGGGGAGGGCCATTCACCTTCATCCGGCCACATGTGTCATGCAGCCAGCAGGGCGGAGCCTGGGATGACGAGCCTTCGGCGCTCCGGGCGAGAGGTGCTCCCATGAAGGTGCTGCTGGTCGAAGACGACCCGAGCCTGCGCGAGGGGATGGGCGAGCTGCTCTCCGAGCTGGCCGAGGTGCGCATGGTGGGCCAGATCGCCCCCGCCCTGGAGGCCCTTCAGGAGGAGCGCTTCGAGCTGGTGCTGACGGATCTGCGCATCGCGGGCAACGCGCAAGGCGGCCGCACCATCGTGGAGGCCGCCCAGCAGCGGCTGCAGCCGGTGGCCATCGTCAGCGCGGCGACCGCCGAGGAGATGACGAAGCTGCTGCTCCCCTTCCAGGCGGACGCGATGCTGACCAAGCCCTTTCAGCTGGAGGACATCCTGGTGCTGGTGGAGCGCTTCCTCGCGCTGCGCACCGAGGCGGAGCGTCTGGCCCCGCGGCCACCGGACGGGCAGGCCTGGGCCGAGCTGGCCTCGGGCGTCCAGGTGTCGCCCGCGCCCTCCGCGCAAGGGCCCGAGGGGCCTGCTTGGCTCCGCCTGGCCGCGGGGGCTTGCCACACATGGACACCCCGGGCCGGGGGGGAGGGCGTCCTCGTGCTCGAGGGGGACATCGAGCTGGGCGGCGAGCGTCAGCCGGCCCCTTCTTACTTCTTCCTGTCCGCCAGGGGCCCCCGCGAGGTGCGCACGGGGGCCGGGTGCCTGGCGGTCTCGTTGGCGCTCTCCCGGTAAGGGCGCTGGAGCCGGTCGTCCCGTGAGCCTCTCTTGGCCCCCACCGTTGGACCCGGCCCTGCTGGGCCGCCCCTCTCGCCGCGCGGCCACGGCCGCCATCGAGGCGCACGTCGCCGTGCTGCGTGGGGAGCCCCTCAAGGCCTCCCTCGCCAACGCGCTGCGGGAGGCCGAAGGGCTGGGCGGCCAGGAGCGCCGCTTCGCCGCGCTGGCCGTGCGGGAGCTCTCGCGCCACCAGCGCCTGTTGGACCTGGCGGCCCGGACGCTGGGCCACCCGCCCAGCAAGATTGGCCTCACCGAGGATCAGGCCCTGGTCCGGTACGCGCTCTGGCGCCGCCTCTTCTGTGGCGAGGGGTGGGCGCGCATCGGGCCCGAGGTGCGGCTGCCCGGCCCGGTGCGGCCCCGCACCATTAAAGATGATCTGCTCTCGCGGGTGGTGGAGACGCCCCTGCCGGAGCTGCCGCTGCCGGAGTCCGGCCCGGAGCGGCTCGCGGTGCGCTACTCGTTCCCCAACTGGCTGGTGGAGCGGCTGGCCGCCCTGCACCCGGAGCCCGTGCTGGAGGGGCTGCTCGCCGCGCTCGACGAGGAGCCGGCGCTGCACTTCCGGGTGCGCCCCTCCGGGACGCGGGACGAGGTGCTCGCGCAGCTGAAGGAGGAGGGGGTGGCGGCCGAGGCGGTGGCGCTGGCTCCGGACGCGGTGCGCATCGTGGACAGCAGCCACCGCGTCTTCGAGACGCGGACGATGAAGACGGGGCGCCTCCAGGTCCAGGACGTGGGCAGCCAGCTCATCGCCGAGGTGTGCCGGCCGCCGGGAGGCTCGCTGGCGGGGCTCACCGTGGCGGACGTGTGCGCGGGGGCGGGGGGCAAGACGCTGGCGCTGGCGGACATGGTGGGCACCACGGGCCGGGTGCTGGCCGGGGACCGCTCGCGGCGGCGGCTGGCGCAGGCCCGGGAGCGGGTGCGGGAGCTGTCCGTGCGCAACGTGGCCTTTCCCCACCCGCTGCCGCTGAGCGAGGTGGACGTGCTCCTGGTGGACGCGCCGTGTAGCGGCACGGGCTCGCTGGGGCGCGAGCCGGATCAGAAGTGGAAGCTCACCGCCAAGGCCATCGCCGAGTTCCAGGCCACCCAGCTCACCCTCCTGGAGGAGGTGGGGCGGGAGGCGCGGCCCGGCGCCCTCATCGTCTACGCCACGTGCTCGCTGCTGCCCGAGGAGAACGACGAGGTGGTGAAGGGCTTCCTGGCCAAGGCGCCGGGCTTCACCCTGGAGCCGGTGGCGCCGGTGCTGGGCGCCGGGCGGGCCGAGGCGCTGTGCGACGGCCCGTTCCTGCGGCCCATCCCCCCCCGGGTGCCCGGGGGCGGCTTCTTCGCCGCGCGGCTGCGCAAGTCCCAGGGTTGACAGTCCCCAAGGGCCCACGCTACGCACGTTCACCTGTCCTTCCCGAGGTGACACGTCTTGGCGGATGCGAAGCAGCCGGAGTTGATGAAGCAGATCCAGGAAGCCTTCCGCCAGGCGCAGGAGCAGCTCACCCACCTGCGCGAGGAAGTCACCCGCACCTCGGAGCTGGCGCGGCTCAACTCCCAGGGCAACTTCCTCCAGATGGAGAAGGACAAGGTGCTGCGCGAGCTGGGCGAGGCCGTGTGGCGCCAGGTCCAGAAGGGCAAGCTGGAGCTGCCCCCCTCGCTCGCACCGGCCGTGAAGGCCGTGCAGGCAGCCGAGCAGCGCGCCCAGGTTCACGCCCAGGAGATCACCGACATTCTCCAGGAAGGGGAGGCGGCCGCCGCGCGGTTGAAGGGAAAAAACGACACGAGGCCGCAAACTTCTCTGGCGTCCAAGCCGAAACGGAAGTAGAAGTGCGCCGCTTTCGACGTCGCGGCCCCCCAGGGCAGCGGCAGCAGGGACTCAAGGGGCTATAGCTCAGCTGGGAGAGCGCTTGAATGGCATTCAAGAGGTCACCGGTTCGATCCCGGTTAGCTCCACACAAGAAGCCCTCCGAGGAGAAATCCTCGGGGGGCTTTTTCTTTTCCGGCCGCTCGCGCACGCGGCAACGGACGACAGACAACGAAGAACGGCCGGGCCCCCCGAAGGGAGCACCGGCCGCGCGGTGAGGCAGGGGCTGGGGGCCGGGCTTACTTGCCGGAGAAGATGCCCATCACGTCCTTGAGCAGCTTGATGGACTCGTCATGCGGACGCTGGAAGGCGTTGCGGCCCATGATGGAGCCGAAGCCGCCACCCTGGTGGATCTGCTTGATGTCCTCGAGCAGCTCCGGGGTGCTCTTGGACTCGCCGCCCGAGAAGATGACGATGCGCTTGCCGTTGAAGGACGAGCGCACCACCTCGCGCACGCGGTCGGCCAGCGTCTTGGTGGGGATGCCCGCCTTCTCGAAGGCCTTCTTGGCCTCGGGCTGCTCGATGAAGTCCGTGGGGGGCTTCACCTTGATGATGTGGGCGCCGAGCTGGGCGCTGATGTGCGCCGCGTAGGCAATCACGTCAATGCCCGTCTCGCCCTCCTTGGAGATGGCGCCGCGCGCGTAGGCCCAGAGCACGGTGGGCAGGCCGTAGGACTTGGCCTCGGCGATGATGTCGCGCAGGTCCTGGTACTGCTCGTTGCGCGCCCCGGAGCCCGGGTAGATGGTGTAGCCCACCGCGGCGCAGCCCAGCCGCACGGCGTCCTTCACGGAGGAGGTGACCGCGGAGATGGGGTTGGGCACCTTGGCCAGGGTGTCCGAGTTGTTCACCTTGAGGATGAGGGGAATTTCACCGGCGAGCTTGCCGGCGACGGCCTCCAGGAAGCCGAGCGGCGCGGCGTACGCGCTGCAGCCCGTCTCGATGGCCAGCTGGGCGTGGTAGTCGGGATCATACCCGGCCACGTTCGGTCCGAAGGAGCGCGCCGGGCCGTGCTCGAAGCCCTGATCCACCGGGAGGATGACCAGCTTGCCGGTGCCGGCCAGCGCGCCGGTGTTCAGCAGGCGGGCCAGGTTGGTGAGGGTGCCCGGGTTGTCGGACGGGTACCACGAGAGGATCTGCTTCACGCGATCGGTGTAGGCCATGTGGCTCCTCGATAGCAGGCTGGGGCCCCCTGGGGACCACGGCCCGTGAAAAAACGGCGCGGATTGTGCTTCCCCGTAACCCAAGGCGCCATGGAGATCTCTCAAAAAAAACGAAGGCGCAAGGGCCCGCGAAAGAAGCGGTGACGGCGCCCTTGTGAAGATAGATGCTGCGCCGCCGCGATTTCTGGCACCCGCCGGACTCGCGAACGAGGCGACCCGGTGAAACAGACAGCTCTGGCACATCTCGTGGGAATCGGACTGGCGCTCTCCGCGGGGGCGGCGAAGGCGCAAGGGGCACCTGCCGGCACCTCGGGCGCTTCGGCTCCCGTTCCTGGAACGTCCGCGCCCGTTCCCGGGCAGCCCAGCGGGCCCGCTGCCCCAGGCCCCGCGACGCCCCTGGTGGACGTGCCCGCCCGGGCCCCGGAAGTGGGGGAGCAGGGGAGCTCCCCGGGGCCTACCTCCCCGGGCACGCGGCTGCCGGGAGTGCCCGCGGGCGCGGAAGCGCCGCTGCCCCAGGACAGGCCCCTCACGCTGACGGTGCTGGTGGCGAAGGCGCGCCAGCAGGACGCCCGGGTGGAGGAGGCCGAGGCGGAGCTGCGGCGGCTGGAGGCCCTGCAGCGGCAGGCGCACTGGGCCTGGTTTCCGAAGTTCGAGACGGTGGTGGGCTTCGGGGGCCCCGTGCCCGAGGCGCACAACGACGGCCTGGGCGGCCCGCCCACCACGGAGGCCACGCTGGAGGGAGACCTCAACTTCGGCACGCTGGGCGTGACGTTCCGCGCGGAGGTCAACGCCCTGTTGCCGCTGTACACCTTCGGCAAGCTGTCGGCGCTGGAGAAGGCGGGAGATCAAGGCCCCATCATCGGCCGGGCGCTCCGGGAGCGGGCCCGGGCCGAGGCGGGGCTCCAGGCGGCGCAGGCCTTCTATGGCTACCAGCTCGCGCGCTCGGGCCTGGCCCAGCTCGGCGAGACCGAGAAGCGCCTGGACGACGCGGCCAAGCGCATCGAGGCCCTGCTGGAGGAGGAGTCCGAGCAGGTCTCCAAGCTGGACACCTACAAGGTGAACTTCTTCCGGCAGATCGTCGTGGCCCGCCGCACCGAGGCGGTGCAGGGCCAGGCGCTCGCGCTGGAGGCCATCCGGCTGCTGGCGGGCGGCAAGCCCGGCGAGCCGCTGAAGATCGCCGAGGTGGATCTTCCGATGAAGGAGGCGTTCACGCCGCCCTCGCTGGAGGAGGCGATCGCCCAGGCCGAGCAGCGCCGCCCGGAGCTGGTGGCGATCCAGGCGGGCGTCACCGCGCGCGAACAGGAAGTCTTCATCCGCGAGCGCAGCTTCTACCCGGACCTGGGGCTCGTGGGCTTCGCCAAGTTCGCCTACACCACCAACACCACGGTGCAGCGCTCGCCCTTCTCGTACGATCCCTACAACGATCGCACCGCGGGCGTCGGCTTCGCCATGCGGGGCACCTTCGACATCCCCGTGAAGAAGGCGCAGTTGGATCAGGCCCGGGCCGAGCTGGACAAGCTCAAGGCCCAGCAGCGGCTGCTCCAGGCCGCCTTGCGCCTGGAGGTGACGAAGACGCACGGGGAACTGACGGCCGCCCTGAAGCGCGCCCAGGCCGCCACCGAGGCGGAGAAGAACGCGCGGCGCTGGGCCACCGCCGCCTATGCCGCGTTTGATCTCGGCACGGGCGACACCCGTGAACTGGTGGACGCTTTCACCGCGCTTGCTCAGGGATCGGCCGACAAGGCGAAGAGCTGGTTTGACGTCCGCCTGGGAATCGCGGCTTTGGAGCGTGTCACGGCCGCACCCCCGGCGGAGGGTGAATAACCTCCCGCCTCAACCTGTCCTCACACCGGCACGACCTACTTCCGGAGCCCAAAACGATGATTGCTGCCCTGCTTACCGCCTCGCTGCTCGCCGCCGCGCCCGCCGGACCGCTGGATGTCGTCAAGTCCGGCAACGCGGACGTTCAGAAGGCCGCCTCGGCGCCCGGGGCCACCGTCGAGCAACTGGCTACTGTCGTCGAGAAGTTCGTCGACTTCGAGGAGCTCTCCAAGCGCGCCCTCGGCAAGAACTGGGACACGCTTACCGCCGCCCAGCGCAAGGACTTCACGGAGACCATGAAGGGCCTGCTGCGCGCCTCCTACGCCCAGAAGGCCATCGGTCAGGCCCAGGCGGACGTGAAGTACGGCAAGGAGGCCATCCAGGGCAACGAAGCCACCGTGGACACCACCCTCACGGCGAAGGCCGACCAGATCCCGGTCGACTACAAGCTCTACAAGGTGGCCGGCAAGGGCGGCACGTGGCGCATCTACGATGTCATCACCGATGAGGTGTCCCTGGTGGAGACCTACCGCGGCCAGTTCCGCAAGCTGCTCGCCGACAAGGGCTTCGACGGCCTGCTCTCCACCCTGAAGGCCAAGCGGGCGCAGCTGGAGAAGTCGTCGGCCAGCACGGCGGCCCCCTCCGCCGGGGGCGTGGGCGCCAAGGCCCAGGCCACCAGCACCACCCAGCCGGTGCCCGCGGCCAAGGTCCAGAAGCCGTAGCGTTCCCCTGGGCGTCCCTTACTTCGAGGCGCCCAGAACGGTCTGCAGTCCCTGGGCGAGTGGAATGGCGGGCGTGAAGCCCAGCTCCTTCGCCGCCCGGTCCGGAGAGCAGGTCCACGCCGCGCACCGCATCTCGCGGACCTTGTCGCGGCTGAGCATGGGCACCGTGCCCCGCACCCGCGCGGCCAGCTCCGAGCCCAGCCCCACCACGTAGCTGATGGCCTCGGGCACGGACAGCACCAGGGGCGGCGTGCGGCCCAGGGCCTCCGCCAGCGTCGCGCAGAAGTCCTCCCACCGGTACTCGGTGCCGTCCGACACCATGTACACGCCCACCTCGGGCGCGTCCTTGCGCATCGTCTGGCCGCGCTCGGCCGCAGCGAGCAGCGCCGTGCAGAGATCATCCACGTGGATGAGCGAGTAGTGCTTCGGCCCCAGGCCGCTCTTGAGCACCAGCCCCAGCCGCGCCATGGGCAGCAGGGCGGGCAGGAACTCCTGGTCCCCGGGCCCGTAGACGATGGGCGGGCGGACGATGACGGAGGGCACCTTGTCGCAGAACTCGCGCACCGCCTCCTCGCCGCCCAGCTTGCTGCGGCCGTAGCGGGACACGGGGGCAGGGGTCTCCTCCTCGCGCCGGGGCTGCCCCGGCACGGAGGGGCCCGCCGCCGCCAGGGACGAGCAGAAGACGAGCCGGGGAGGCTGGGGCACTTCCGCCATGGCGCGCGCCAGCCGCCGGGTGCCCTCGGTGTTGCCCTGGATGTAGCCCTCCTCGCTGCGGGCCTTGGTGACGCCCGCCAGGTGGAGCACGCAGTCCACGCCTTTCACCGCCTCGGTGAGCCCTTGGCCGGTGAGCAGGTCGCCGTCGGCGAAGCGCACGCCCAGGGCCTCCAGCGGGCCGCGCTTGGAGGTGCGGCGCACGAGCACGGTGAGCGTGTCGCCCCGCTCGATGATGCGGCGGGCGAGCCGCTGGCCGATGAACCCGGTACCACCCGTGAGGAGAAAGTGCACTGCGGGCCTTTCAGAGCGGACGCTGGTAGATGCGGTGGGTCTTGGAGCGCTGGCCTCCCATGGACTCGATCGCCCGGTTCACCAGGTGATTGTCCTCGAGCGTCCAGGAGATTTCCCCACCTTCGTAGCCGAGCCTGCGGGCCGTGCGCAGCGTGTCCAGGTACATGATGGCGTCGATGCCGCGGCGGCGGTACCCCTCTTTGATGCCCAGGGTGATGAGCCGCAGCCGGCGGATCTTCCGCGCCGCCAGCAGCATCTTCACCAGCCCCACGGGCAGCCCGAAGGTGGTGAGCCTGCCCTGGGCGGCCTTGATGGCCTCGTTGGCATCCGGCAGGGTGATGGAGAAGGCGACGGGCTCGCCCTTCACCTCGGCGATGAGCACCAGCTCCGGCCGGACGATCTGCTTCATCTCCCGGACCAGGTGATCGAACTCGTGCTCCGTCATGGGCACGAAGCCCCAGTTCTTCTCCCACGCCGAGTTGTAGATGCCCTTGAGGAGGGCGGTCTCCTCGGCGAGGCGCTTCATGTCCACGTGCCGGACGGTGATGCCCTCGCGCTGGCGGATCTTCTCCGCGATGCGCACCACCTTCTCGGGCGGCTCGGCCGAGGAGGACAGCTCGAAGGACCAGAGATCCTTCGCCTTGGTGAACCCGCAGGCCTCGAGGAGCTGCGCGTAGTACGGCGGGTTGTACGTCGTCATCACCGCCGGCGGCGTGCCGAAGCCGTCCACCAGCAGCCCCAGCTCCTGGTTGCCGGAGAAGTTCATCGGCCCGAGCACCGAGGTGAAGCCCTGGGCCTTGAGCCACTGCGAGGCGGCGTCGAACAGGGCCCGGGCCACCCCGGCGTCATTCACGCACTCGAACAGGCCGAAGAACCCGTAGTTGGTGCCCTGGAACTCGTTGAAGCGCGGGTCCTTCACCGCCGCGATGCGGCCCACCACGTCCTTGCCGCGCCGGGCGAGGAACAGCACCACCTCGCCGAACTCGAGGAAGGGGTTCTTGCGCGGATCCAGGAAGTCCCGCCGCTCCATCTCCAGCGGGGGAACCCAGTTCGCATCCCCCTGGTAGAGGGAGTAGGGCAGGCGGATGAAGGCCGTCTTGTCCGCGCTGCCCTGCACGGGGCTCACCGTCACGCCGGCGGGTACGGGGGGCAGGGCAGGGGCGGCGGCCGCTTCGGCGGACAGGGCCATGGGCGCCTAGTTCCTTTCCACCGGGGCGCCGTTGTGGTCGTGCCCGTTCTTCATGAAGAAGTGCGCGCTCTTCTCCAGCAGCAGCCCGGGCAGCTCGCCGCGCTTCTTCCACAGCCGCCGCGAGGCCCCGCTCAGCTTGCGCAGGTCCTCCGGCTGGAAGTTGGCGGCGCGCCACGTCAGGTGCTCCACCGCGTCGAAGAGCTTGCCGGCCACCTCGCGCGAGGACATGCGCGAGAGCTGATCCAGCGAGAAGCCGTTGGGGTTCACCAGCTGGCCCGCGGAGCCCGCCGCCCACTTCTCCGAGGCCTTGTTGGCGCGCACGCCCGAGCCGGGCCGGGCGATCTGCACCGGCTCGTACACCGTGGGCCGCGTCTCGGGGATGACGTTCAGGCGCCGGCCGATCTTCTCGAAGGTGTCGAGCACCTGGTCGAGCTGCGCGTCCGTGTGCGTGGCCATGTAGCTGGTGCGGATGAGCGCGTGGCCCGCCTCCACCGCCGGGGGGATGACGGGGTTGGCGAACACGCCCGCCTCGTGCAGCGCCTTCCAGAAGCGGAAGCACTTCACCTGATCCCCGATGTGCACCGGCACCACCGGGGTGACGGACACGCCCGTGTCGAAGCCCATGGCGCGGAAGCCGTTGTGCATCTTCTCCGCGATGTCCAGCAGGCGCGCGCGGCGCTCCGGCTCCGCCTCGATGATCTCCAGCGCCTTGAGCGCCGCGGCCACGGAGGCGGGCGTCATGGACGCCGAGAAGATGACCGGGCGCGCCTTGTGGCGCATGTAGTTGATGACCTCGAAGGGGCCCGCGAGCACGCCGCCCAGCGAGGCGAAGCTCTTGGAGAACGTGCCCATCACCAGGTCCGTCTCCGCCTCCAGCCCGAAGTACTCGGACACGCCGCGCCCGTGGGCTCCCAGCACGCCCATGGAGTGCGCATCGTCCGTCATCAGCCGCGCGTTGTAGCGCTTGGCCAGCTCCACCAGGCGGGGCAGGTTGCAGAGGTCCCCTTCCATGGAGAACACGCCGTCGGTGACGATGATCTTCCCGGCGTTCGGCTCGGCCGCGGCCAGCAGCTGCTCCAGGTGCTCCAGATCATTGTGGCGGTACTTGCGCTCGGTGGCGAAGCCCAGCCGGATGCCGTCCACCAGCGAGGCGTGGTTCTGCCGGTCGCTGAAGACGATGTCGTGCCGGCCCAGGATGGCCGACAGGGCCAGGTTCGTCTGGAAGCCGGTGGAGATGACGAGCGCGGACTCGCGGTTGAGGAACTTGGCCAGCCGGGCCTCCAGCTCCTCGTGCAGTGCCAGGGTGCCGTTGAGCAGACGGGAGCCCGAGCACGTGGTGCCGAACTTCTCCACCGCGCGGATGGCCGCTTCCTTCACCCGAGGGTCCGCCGACAAGCCCAGGTAGTTGTTCGAACCCACCATGATGACGCGGCGCCCTTCGATCTCCACCTCGGTGGCTCCGTGCGAGGCCTCGATGGAGCGGAAGTAGGGGTAGAGGCCCGTGGCCTTCGCGATGCGGTAGTCCTTCCAACTGCGGCACTTGTCGAAGACGTCACTCATGGTGGTCCTTCTGTCTGCGTCGGGGGATCCGGGGGTGATCTGGAGGGGCGATTGCGGTGGGGCGCGTTCCAGATGGCTGCACCTTGGGAGGGGTGCTGCGTGCGACCTCCTCGGGGCGACGCGGAGCCGTGAATAAAGAGGGATGCCAGGACTGTCAAGGCACCAACTTTCCAGGACAAGGCCGCGGTCCCAGGGTGGTTTGTTGCGAATCAGGCACTTAGCGGCACCCGGCCCAGGTCATCTGACACGGGTGTCGCGGTCGGCAGGACGCTATGGTGTGCGGACGACGTGCCGGGCGCTTGTTTCCCTCCTCTTCCGGCCGTCCGGGAGTCCTCGATGAGCCGCTCGCACCTCGCCGGCCGTGTCTCGGGTTTGGGCACCACGGTGTTCTCGGAGTTCAGCGCCCTGGCCGCGCGCCACGGCGCGGTGAACCTGGGGCAGGGGTTCCCGGACTTCGATGGGCCGGACGAGGTGAAGGAGGCCGCGTGGCGTGCCATCCGCGACGGCACCAACCAGTACGCCCCGAGCATGGGGGCGCGGGAGCTGCGGGTGGCCATCGCCGAGCATGCGGCGCGCTTCTATGGCCAGCAGGTGGATCCGGACACCATGGTCACCGTCACGAGCGGGGCCACCGAGGCCCTGCTGGATGCCATCCTGGGGCTGGTGGATCCGGGCGACGAGGTGATCGTCTTCGAGCCCTTCTACGATTCCTATGTCGCGAACCTCGCGTTCGTGGGGGCCACGCCGCGCTTCGTGCCGCTGCGGCCCCCGGATGCGCACCACGCCACGTGGTGGTTCGATGGGGCGGAGCTGGAGGCGGCCTTCGGCCCCCGGACGCGGCTGATCATCCTCAACACCCCGCACAACCCCACCGGCAAGGTGTTCACCCGCGAGGAGCTAGAGCGCATCGGCGCCCTGTGCGAGCGGCATGGGGTGACGGTGCTCTCCGATGAGGTGTACGAGCACATCGTGTTCGCCCCCGCGCGGCACGTGCGCCCCTCCACCGTGCCGGTGCTGGCGGACCGCACCGTCACCGTGAGCAGCATGGGCAAGACGTTCAGCCTCACCGGGTGGAAGATCGGCTGGATCATCGCCCCGCCGCCACTGCGTGACGCGGTGCAGCGCGCACACCAGTTCGTCACGTTCGCCACCGCCTCGCCGTTCCAGGCGGCCACCGCGGTGGCGCTGCGGATGCCGGACGCCTACTTCCAGACGCTGGAGGCGGACTACCGGGTGCGGCGGGAGCTGCTGCTGAGCGGCCTGCGCGAGGCGGGGCTCGAGGCGCAGGCGCCCGAGGGCAGCTACTTCATCCTCGCGGACATCTCGAAGCAGGGCTTCCCGGACGATGTCGCCTTCTGCCGCCACCTGGTGACGCAGGGCGGCGTGGCCGCCATTCCTCCGAGTGTCTTTTATTCCGCGGAGCACCGGCACCTGGGACAGGGCTTCGCGCGCTTCGCGTTTTGCAAGACACACGGGGTACTCCAGGAAGCGGCGCGCCGGCTGCGTGAGGGGCTCTCGAAGCCTCGCTGACAGAGCGCCCGAGGTTGGCTTGCGACCCACTGGATGCGGGTGCTACACCGCCGGGCATGCCTGCGCGAATCCCGTCCAAAACCGTCGCTCGCTCCGTCTCCTCGAAGTCTTCGTCCAAGTCTTCGTCCAAGTCCTCGAAGAAGCCCGCGCCGAAGCGGCCTTCCGCCTCCCGCCCGGCGAAGCTCGCCAAGGGCGCGCGCAAGGTGGCGGCCAAGGCCGTGAAGGCCGCCGTGAAGGCCGTGAAGAAGGTGGCGCCCCGCAAGAAGGCCCCGGCCGCGGCGCGCTCCTATGACGCCGGGGCGGTGAAGGCCGCGGCGAAGGCCACGCAGAAGTGGGCCACGGAGGAGCTCGCCCAGGTGACGGGCAAGATGCCCCTGCGGCGCAAGGCGTTCACCACGGACTCGGGCATCCCCATTCCGGACGTCATGTCGCTGCTGGACCGCAAGGACGAGCAGGCCGAGCGCATTGGTCTGCCGGGGCAGTTCCCCTTCACGCGCGGCCCCCAGCCCACCATGTACCGGGGGCGCCTGTGGACCATGCGCATGTTCGCCGGCTTCGGGACGCCCTCGGACACCAACCAGCGCTTCAAGTTCCTCATCGGCCAGGGCATGACGGGCCTGTCCACCGCCTTCGACATGCCCGCGCTGATGGGCTACGACGCCGACCACCCGATGAGCCGCGGCGAGGTGGGCAAGGAGGGCGTGGCCGTCTCCTCGCTGAAGGACTTCGAGGTCCTCTTCGATGGGATTCAGCTCGACAAAGTCACCACCTCGATGACCATCAACGCCAGCGCCATCGTGGCGCTGTGCATGTACATCGCGGTGGCCGAGAAGCAGGGCATTCCGATGTCGAAGCTGGGTGGCACCATCCAGAACGACATGCTCAAGGAGTACATCGCGCAGAAGGAGTGGATCGTCGCTCCGCGGCCGGCCGTGCGCATCGTCACGGACATGATCGAGTTCTGCACGAAGCACATGCCCAAGTGGTACCCGGTGTCGATCAGCGGCTACCACATCCGCGAGGCCGGGGCGACGGCGGTGCAGGAGCTGGCCTTCACGCTCGCCGACGGCATCGGCTACGTGGAGGAGTGCGTGAAGCGCGGGCTGGACGTGGACGCCTTCGCCCCCCAGCTCTCCTTCTTCTGGGACGTGCACAACGACTTCTTCGAGGAGATCGCCAAGTTCCGCGCCGCGCGCCGCATCTGGGCGAACGTCATGCGCTACCGCTTCGGGGCGAAGAACCCGCGCTCCTGGCAGCTCAAGACGCACGCGCAGACGGCCGGCGTGTCGCTCACCGCGCAGCAGCCCTACAACAACGTGGTGCGCACCGCGCTCCAGGCCATGGCCGCGGTGCTCGGCGGCACGCAGTCCCTGCACACCAACTCGCTGGACGAGACGTACGCGCTGCCCACCGAGGAGACGGCGACGATCGCGCTGCGCACCCAGCAGCTCATCGCGCACGAGTCCGGCGTGGACCGGGTGGTGGATCCGCTCGCGGGCAGCTACTACGTGGAGTACCTCACCGACGAGATGGAGAAGCGGGCGATGGAGTACATCCGCCGCATCGACGAGATGGGCGGCATCATCCGCGCGGTGGAGGAGCAGTACCCGCAGAAGGAGATCGGCGAGAGCGCCTACCGCTTCCAGCGCGAGGTGGAGCAGGGCGACCGGCTCATCGTCGGCGTCAACGCGTTCAAGTCGGACAAGGCCACGCCCATTTCGCTGCTGCACATCGCCGACAAGGTGGAGCAGGAGCAGAAGGCGCGCCTGGCGCAGGTGAAGGCCGAGCGCGACAACGAGGCGGTGCGGGTGGCGCTGGGCAAGGTGGAGGCCGCGGCGCGCGGCTCGGACAACCTCATGCCGCCGGTGCTCGAGGCGGTGAAGGCGTACGCCACGCTCGGAGAGGTCTGCGACGTGTTCCGCAACGTGTGGGGCGCCTACCGCGAGGGTGGCGCGTTCTAGCGCGCCCGTGAGCTTCTTCGGCGAGCTGTACGTGCGCAGCACGCTGCCGTTTCTCGCGCCGGAGGTGACGGCGCGGGAGGTGGCCTACCTGGAGCGCTGCTTCGCGGGCCTGCCGCCCGCGGGGCCCGTGGTGGACCTGGGGTGCGGCCATGGGCGCCATGCCGCCCCGCTCAACACCGCGGGCGTGCTGGCGGGCCGGGTGGTGGGGCTGGAGCGCGACGCCTACTCGCTGGCGCACCGGCTCCCCGGCTTCCCGGCACTGGAGGGGGACTTGCGGGCCCTTCCTTTCCCGGATGCCTCCCTGGCGGGGGCCTATGCCTGGTACTCGACGCTGTTCGCCTTCTCGGAGGCAGAACATCGCATCATCCTCCGGGAGGTGACGCGGTGCCTTCGTCCGGGTGCGTTATTGGTGTTTCAGACGGTGCCCTACGAGCGGCTCCTGGAACAGCCCAGTGCGTCATTCCAGAGGCAACTGCCGGATGGCAGCCGGTTGGAGGAGGAGAGCCGCTTCGAGCCCGCCACGGGCAGGGACCACGGGCAGCGGCGGCTCATCACCCCGGAGGGCCGAGTCCTTTCAGGGACATATGCCATCCGGTACTATCCGCTTGCGGAATTGATCCAACTGTTGGAATCGACAGGCCTCTCGACGAAGTGGGTGCATGGCGGGCTGGAGGGCGAGCCGCTGACATCCGCCTCCACGGACCTCATCATGGGAGCAGAGCTGCGACATGGCTGAGAGGAAGCTACGAATTCTGGTGGCCAAACCGGGCCTGGATGGGCACGACCGGGGGGCGAAGATCATCGCCCGGGCCTTGCGCGACGCGGGCATGGAGGTCATCTACACGGGGCTGCATCAGACGCCCGAGATGATCGTCAACGCCGCCATCCAGGAAGACGTCGACGCGATCGGCATGTCCATCATGTCCGGCGCGCACATGACGCTCTTTCCCGCCGTCATCGACTTGCTCAAGACGAGCAAGGCCGAGGACATCCGCGTTTTTGGTGGCGGCATCATCCCGGACGACGACATACCTAAGCTGAAGGGTTTGGGAGTGACGGAGATCTTCACCCCCGGAAGCTCGACGCAGGACATCGTCCAGTGGATTCGAACGAACATCCCAGAGCGCGTATAGGCGGCTGGCTTGGGGGCCTCCCCAAGCGGGTCGACGTGTACGAGGTCGGCCCGCGGGACGGCTTGCAGAACGAGCTGCGCACGCTGCCCACCCGGGACAAGGCGCGCCTGGTGGAGGCGCTGGTCGCCGCGGGCGAGAAGCGCATCGAGGTGACGTCGTTCGTCTCCCCGAAGTGGATTCCCCAGCTCTCGGACGCGGAGGAGCTGCTGCGCCTGGTCGGCCGCAAGCCAGGCGTGGTGTTCTCGGCCCTGGTGCCGAACCTGAAGGGGCTTCAGCGCGCGCGGGAGGCGGGCCTGCAGGAGGCGGCCGTCTTCATCTCGGCGTCCGAGGCCCACTCCAAGAAGAACATCAACAAGAGCATCGCCGAGGCGCTGGAGGCCTCGCGCGAGGTGGCCACGGCGGCGGCCCAGATGGGCATGCGCGTGCGCGGCTACCTGTCCACGGTGTGGGGCTGCCCGTACGAGGGCGAGGTGCCCGTGGAGCGGGTGGTGGACATCTGCCGCCGGCTCGTGGACATGGGGCTCTACCAGCTGAGCCTGGGGGACACGATTGGCGTGGGGACACCGCGCCAGACGGAGGAGATCCTCTCGGCGCTCTTGAAGTACATCCCGCTGGAGAAGCTGGCGCTGCACCTGCACGACACGCGGGGCACGGCGCTGGCGAACGCGCTGGTGGGGCTGTCGGCGGGGATTACCACGTTCGACGCCAGCATCGGCGGGCTGGGCGGGTGCCCCTATGCGCCCGGAGCGGCGGGCAACCTGGCCTCGGAGGATGCGGTCTTCATGTTCCAGGGCATGGGCGTGGAGACGGGCATCAACCTGGACCGGCTCGTGGAGGCAGGTGAGCTGGCGCAGGAGCTGATTGGCCGCAAGCTGGCGGGCAAGTTCCTCCAGGCGGCGCTGGGCGAGCGCGAGAAGAAGGCGTCGCGCCGGGCCCGGACGTAGTTCCGGAGTTTGAGAAGCTGGAAGCAACCCCGGCCGAGGCAGGCCCGATAACCCTGTGCAGAGGCGCCAAGGAGTTCCGCGCGCTGGAGATTGCACATGGGTGTCGACAAGGTCGGTGGTGGCGGTTCCAGCAGCGGCGCTTCGAGCAGCAGGCCCAGTGTCTCCGAGAGCAAGCCCGCTTCGACGGCCACGCCTTCGGCGTCCTCCACGCCCGCCCCCCAGCCTCCCGATGCCGTCCGCACGTCCACCCCTGTCCAGGGGTGGTCCGGCCAGAGCGGCTTCGATGTGGCCCCGGCCAACGGGGTGTCCCCGAACGTCGCCGCCGCGGGGGCCAACCTGCGCGCCGCCGCCCAGGCGGGCACGACCGCCACGGAGCCCCCCATTCCCAGCAACACGGGCACCGTGGAGGTGAGGGGCAACACGATGACCGAGGCGCAGAAGACCGCGGCCGGTGCGTTGAGGATTGATTCCGCCGCGCCTGCCAGCACGTATGACGGCATGTACGTTGGCGCGGACGGCTACGCGTATCCGCCCGAGAAGTTCGACGTGACGCAGGTGCCGCCCTTCGAGCCCTCGAATCCCGTCGCGAGCCCGACGCCCACCACGTACTTCACCAACGGCATCAACACCCCTCCGGCGGGGGCGATCTCCGCGGCGCAGGATCTCGCGAACCACACGGGCACCAACGTGGTGCCCATCTACAACGCCACCGAGGGCCAGAACAACGACGTCCTCCAGACGGGGCAGGACCGCATCAACTGGGGTGACAACAAGGCCGTGAACACGCTGGCCAACGCCATCTCCGCGGACCTCGAGGCCGGGCGGAAGGTGAACGTGGTGGGCTACAGCCAGGGCGGCGCCATCGTCTCGCATGCCCTCAACCGGGTGGACCAGCGGATCATCGATTCCCAGGGGGGCTGGACGAGCAACCTGCCCGTGTTCGGGAACGGGAACCGCGAGGCGCGCGAGCAGATCCTGAGCAACGTCAACGTGGTGGGCATCGCGGGCGCGGGCAAGAACTTCCCGGCGGGTCCGCAGTACAACTTCTACGTGAACCAGCAGGATCCGGTCCCCAACTGGCTCGGCGTGCACGAGCCCAACGGCGTCCCGGACACCGTCACCAATCTGGTCACGGGCTCCTCCCCGTTGGCGTGGCTCATCAATGGGGGTGGGGCGGGCTTCAACGCTCCGGGCGCGCAGATTCACACCTTCGATGACCCGGCCCAGGGCTGGCCCAGCAACCACGGGCTCGACACCTACTTCCGGCACATCCAGACGCAGTAGGCCGGGCGCCGTGCCCCTGGGTCACGGGCCTTATCCGCAGCACGTCCCTCGTGCTTTCAACGTTCTGCGAGAGCACGCGCCATTCGCTGCGCGCTCTCGGGGCCGACGGGAGAATAGAAGAGGACTCGAAGAGTGCGTGCGTCCGGCTCGATGTGCATCAGCGTCACGTGCGCGAGCTCGATGCGGCCGGTTCCGGGGATGTCGACGATCTTCGTGCCCTCGGGCTCGGCATACAAGTCATGCTGCGTCCAGAGCCGGCGGAACTCGGGGCTCCTCGCCCTCAGCTCGTCCGCAATCTCCTGGAACTGCTCATGAGCACTCGCGCGCGCGGCTTCCGAGCGAAAGCGCGCAACGAGGTTTCGTGCGTGTGCCTCGCGCTCCACCGTGGCGAGCGGCGGTACCTTGCCGAGGAAGATGTTCCGCAGGGCATTCGTGCCACGCTGATCACCCCAAAGCTTCAGCGCGGGCCCGTTCATTGCGACGACGTCCCAGCGCATGGTCGAGACAGTCGCCGGATGACGATGCGCCTCGATCGTGTGCGCGAGCAGGGGGCTCACGATCGGCGGCGTTGCGGCAACCGGACGGGGCGAGCGGCCTTGGGCAAGCTCGAACAGGTACGAACGTTCCGCCGCATCCAGGCGCAGCGCGCTCGAAAGTCGCTCGAGCAGCGCCTCCGAAACTTGGATGTCGCGCCCCTGCTCGAGCCACGTGTACCAGCTCACCCCCACGTCGGCGAGCTGCGCGACCTCCTCGCGCCGCAGCCCCGGCGTGCGCCGCCGCGCGCCCTCGGGCAGCCCCACATCGGACGGCCGCAGCCGCGCCCGGCGGGTCCGGAGAAAGTGCCCCAGCTCGGAGCGCGGAGACGACAGGGACGCGGCGGTCACGGGCCGCAGTCTAGCACGGCGAAATAACGTCACGGTCGCTCGCGACCCTGAGAGGGTTATCGTCCAAGCTGAGCCTGGAGCCGTTCGGGCACGCGCGCGCCCTGAATACGAATTTTAGCTGAGGCCTCCTCGATGCGCTGCAAGTCGCCCTGCGTCAGCTCGACGTCGAGCGCGCCCAAGTTCTCTTCCAACCGGTGCAACTTCGTATCCTGGGAGAAGCGCGGCAGTAGCCGGCGGAGGTCGTCGCCGGCCAACGGCGTGCTGGCGTCCATCTTGCCGGTCAGAAAGCCTTTCCCGAGGGGGCTGTAGGGCACCAGCCCGATGCCCAGCTCTTCTAGAGCCGGAATGATTTCGGCCTCATGCTCTCGCATCCAGAGCGAGTATTCGCTCTGCAACGCCGTCACGGGATGCACGGCGTGCGCGCGGCGGATCGTCGCCGCGCCGGCCTCCGATAGGCCAAAGTGCTTGACCTTCCCTTCGGCGATGAGGTCCTTCACGGTGCCGGCTACGTCCTCGATGGGCACCTCTGGGTCGACACGATGCTGGTAGAGCAGGTCGATTCTGTCGGTCCGCAGACGCTTCAGAGATGCGTCCGTCACTCGACGTATCTGCTCGGGCCGGCTGTCAACCCCCGACAGCGGGCTCGGCCCGTTCTCGCCGTGCTTGATGCCGAACTTGGTGGCGATCACCACCTGGTCGCGCATTGGCGCAAGTGCCGCACCGACCAACTCCTCGTTGAGAAAAGGTCCGTAGACTTCTGCGGTGTCGAAGAACGTTACGCCGCGGTCAACCGCCGCGCGCAGCAGCTTCGTCATTTCCGCGGTGTCCTTGGGCGGACCGTAGAAGAAGCTCATGCCCATACAGCCGAGGCCGAGAGCCGATACTTCCAGTCCCCGTCCAAGCTTGCGCTTTTGAATCATAATCCTCCCTTGACGTTAGCGAGCGTTCTTCGGCGCTCTGCCTAGGTTGTCTAGGAACTCGATCATCCAGCCCGGGTATTCGGCGGGCAGTGCGCTCACCTTGTCGAGCTCGGCGATCTCGGCGGGGTCGAGCACGAAGTCGCTCGCCTTCAGGTTGTCCCTGAGCTGCTCCTCGTTCTTCGCGCCGACAATGATCGCAGAGACGTGGGGCTTTGCGAGCAGCCACGCAAGCGCGACGCATGCGACGCTCGCGCCCTTGGCGTCGCCAATCTTCCGCATCGCGTCGATGCAGTCGAAGGCGCGGTCCTTGTTGACGGGCGGGAAGTCGAAGCTGGCTCGGCGCGAGCCATCAGGGCCTTTGCCGTCACGGCCATGCTTTCCGGACAGCAGGCCCCCGGAGAGCGGGCTCCATACCATGAGCCCCATCTGCGCGTCGTTCACTAGAGGCACGAGTTCGCGTTCGAGATCGCGGGTGGCGATCGTGTAGTGGGCTTGCAATGACTCGAAGCGAGCCCAACCATGGCGCGCCGCGATGCCGTTGGCCTTGGCGAGCTGCCATGCTGCGAGATTCGAGCAGCCGACGTAACGCACCTTGCCAGAACGGACAACGTCGTCGAGGGCGCGCAGTGTCTCGTCGAAGGGGGTCACCGGGTCGAAGCCGTGAATCTGGTAGAGATCGACCCAGTCGGTCCCGAGGCGCTTCAGGCTACCCTCGATGGAGCTCATGATGTGAGCGCGGGAGAGGCCCTGCTGGTTCGGACCAGTGCCGGCCTTGCCGCGCACCTTCGTGGCGAGCACGACGTCTTTGCGGCGCGCGCCGAGGGCCTTGCCGAGGATCTTCTCGGACTCGCCCTCGGAGTAGACGTCAGCGGTGTCGAAGAAATTGATGCCGCTCTCGAGCGAGATTGACACGAGTTCGTTGGCCTCGGCCTGGGCCGTCTTACCAATGGGCTCGTAGAAGCCCTTCCCGCCGAATGTCATCGCTCCGAAACAGAGTTCCGAGACGTAAAGGCCAGTGCGGCCGAACAGTCTATAACGCATGCGAAATTCTCCCTAACGCAGGCCACCGGACGCCCCGGCCAGCCTGCTCACGGCGCTCATGATACGAGCGGCGTGAAGGGTTGCCAGAGGGAGACTTTATCCTGGGACTGCCACCACCAGGCTTAGAGCGCCTCATGTGCCAATCGGTTGTGTTAGGCGCTCTAAACGCTCGGTGAGAGGTTCAACTTGTAGCCCACATGTGTTGCCGCGAAGCCGAGGCGCTCGTAGAAACGGTGCGCATCTGGACGGGATTTGTCGGTCGTCAGTTGAACCAGAGCGCAGCCGCGGCTGCGGCACTGTTCGAGTGCCCAGGTGAACATGGCTTCACCGATATTCTCGCCCCTTCGGGCGGATGCCACGCGAACCGCCTCGATCTGTCCTCGCCACGCGCCTCCTCTGGAGAGGCCCGGGATGAAGGTCAACTGCAAGGTGCCGACAATGCTGACCTGGTCTTCCACGACAAGAAGGAACTGATTCTCGTCCCTGTCGATGGCTTCGAACGCTCTGAGATACTTCTCCGGAAGCGGAGTGGCCACGGTTTCGCGTCCCGCTCCGAGCATGTCGTCCGCCAGCAGCGACACAATCGCGGGCAGATCGTCGAGCGTGGCCTTTCGAAACGTCAAACTCAACATGATTGCTCAGCCTTAGGAGGCTGGAGGAAATAACTTTTCCCCTTTCGCGGCTGCACATTGCCTATCGTGATGGAGGACTCGGGGCCTTGGG
>NZ_JAHXBH010000029.1:0-113099 GCF_020103775.1 Allostigmatella hybrida | reverse complement strand
CTCCTGCTGGGCGCGCTGCTGGCCGTTGAGCAGCGGCGTCTCGGGGACGACGGAGGAGGCCTCGGGGGTGGCGGCGGCGGAGACCGTGTTGGGGGCCCCCGTCGCCTTGAGCAGGACGTTCGGCTTGGCGAGGCCCGTCACGCCGCCCAGCTCCACGGGCTGCTCCGTGCCCGAGGTGGGGGGAACCGCCGTGCCCCCCGTCGTGGGGGTGCTGCCGAGCCGCAGGTTCGTGGTCTGGGCCGTGCTGGCCGGATTCGTGGAGAACACGTCCTGCGTCCCGGTGGGGGTGGCCTTCAGGAGCGAGGGCTGCTTGGCGCCCACGGGCAGGGTGGCGGTGGTAGGGGCCGGAGCCAGGCCCGTCACTGCATTCGTGAGGGGCGCCTGCTGCGAGGCGTCGGCCACGGCGGCCTTGTCCTGCGCGTCATCGAGGACCGCCGTGCCGCTGGTGACCGTCCGGGCCACGGGGCTCAGGGCCGGCTTCTCCGGGGAGGCCAGGTCCGTGGGGGCATCCAGCCCGCGCAGGGCATCGGGCGCCGCCGCGGTGCCGCCGGTGACGGTCTGGGCCGCGGTGCGGATCGTCGGCTCCTCGGGCGAGGCCAGGTCCACGGGCGCGTTCTGCTCCTCGGCCGGCTCCTGCGTCTGCCCCGTGGCGCTGGAGGTGGGCGCGGCGCTGATCTTCGAGCTGGCATTGCTCATCAGCTCCAGCGGCTGGGCCGCGTCCGCCGGGGTCTCGGCGAAGTCATCCTTCTTGGCGGGCTCGAGCGTGGGCTGAGCCACCGCCTTCGCCGGGTCCACCTCATTGGGTTTGGCTTGCGGCGTGGCCTCCGTCTTGGTCTCGGGCTTGTCTTCCTTGGGGCGGACCGGCGCGTTTCGGGGGGCGTTGGAACGGATGCTCGTCATCGATGGGACCCTCCACGGCAAAGCCAGAGGGAGGGCTTTGCCTTCTCCTCCAAGAGGAGAAATCCCTGGGACCAGGGGTGAATGGCACCATGCGTTAATATTGGAAAAAGGTGAAGATACTGTTTTGCAACGTTTGTATTTCCTTCTGTAAGGAGATGTAAGCCGCGCTTGAGCCGTGCCGACAGGCCTCTCCAAAGGTTCAGTCCGCAGTTTCAGCGGTTGGGCTCATGTACGCGAGGAGCATGTCCGAGGTGGCCTGTCCTGGTTGGGTGAGCCAGTCGTGGAAGGCCTGCGGAGTCAGCGAGTTCGTCATGAGGCGCGTCAAGGCTTCTGCGAAATTGTGTGTCTCGACGAGGCACAGGAGCGTGCAGGCTTGCAGGCTCTCAATCACGTTGGGATCGATCCCGGGCTGGCACAGCGTGATGCAGAAAGTCTCCCGGTGGCCGTACTGGGCCGCACTGCCGAGCACGGTCCGGGCGGCGGTGAGGTCCACGAGGTTTTCCCCCTGCTTGGTCTTGCATTCGAGGATGACATCGGGCCGACCGTCGATGTGCAGCAGGTAGTCGAACGCCCCGGGTCTGCGGCCGGTGTCGAACAGGGTGTAACGGACCCCAGCGCGCGTCATGAGGGCTTCGACGGCCGCTTCGAACTCCTTCTCCCGGCTCTCATACAAGCGGGTCATCAGAGGCTGATCCGCTGCTTCCAAACGCTGGAGTTGGTGCTGAAAGGCGCGCTCTCGCCTCTTTCCGTGCCACGCGCGGGCCAGTTCCTGAAGTTCGGCGGCACGCTTCTTGGGCTGGGCCGCTCCCATGGACGTCAGGAGGTCTACAAGGTCCTGCCAGCGGGAAGTGCGGCAAAGGCTCTCCAGGGCGCTCAAGCCGACTTGGTGGAGCCCGATGGCCTCCGCCCGGGAGACAGAGCGCTCCCCGGTGGGGGTTTCCAGCTCGGTCAGCCAGAGCGCGGGGGTGGGCAGGCCGGCCACGAGACGCCGGATCAGCAAGCGGATGGACGCTGGCAACCGGCGCAGGTTCTTGAGGGCTTGGGGCGTCAGCTCCCGCATACAGGCCGGCCGCTCGTCATGGGACAGGTTGGCACGGGTGGCTGCCGCCAGGATGTTGGCAAGTCCCGACAGGCACCAGGCGAGATCGCGGCACAAGGCTTGGATGGCGCCGGCCCGGAGGCCAGGATAGGTGCCCTCAAGTGCGCCCAGGTCGACCCCTTCCAGCCAGTCGATGAGCAATGTGGCGGCGTTCGCCGCGCTCCGGTAGGGCTGCCAGGGGACTTCCGCGAGGTGGGCGGCGTAGCGTTTCACGGGTTCATTGTCCGTGGTCTCGCCAAAGCCATAGGGCACGGAGCGGGTATGGAATGCGCTCGCGAACTCGGGAGACGTGAGACAGGCGTTGGTCAGACAATAATTGAACCCGTCCAGGTCGCCCGGCCTATGGCCCTCGTCCGGAAGCATCCCACAGAGGAGGGCTTGGTGGCTGGAGACGTAGTTCAGCAAGTAGTCGGCCGTCTCGGGAAGGAGGCCGCTCAGGGCGATCTGCTTGCCGACTTCGGTGATATGCAGGCGTGTCATAAAATGAATCCCCAATCCCGGAGGGCGGCCACGGAGGTGTTCAGCTGACGGTGCCAGTGGCTCAAGCCCGTCTTGTTCGCGTGAAGCTCCCGGGTGGCGCTGAAGCTGCTCAAGAGCAAGGTGGCCAGCTCTTCCTCGGTTGTGCACATGCCCGAAGCGACGAGTTGAAGAGCGAGCTGATGGAAGGCCTGAGGCGTGATGCGTGGGGTGAGCGGGGTGGTCTGATCTGGCTGTAGATAGACGTTGGTGTTTCGCTTGTCGGTGAAGCCATCCGTGGAGGTCAGGAGGATGCTTCCGTGGGTAGCCTGGGTTCCCATGCGGCCGACCCGCCCCGCCATGTTCTGGAATTCACTCGAGGGCAAAGGCTCGCGGCTGCGGGTGCGCGTGTTCCAGCGCGTCCACTCGTCGAAGAGGGCGGTCTTGAAGGGAAAGTTGACCCCAGCGGCCAGAGTGCTGGTGGCGAAGACGAGCTGGAGGTCACCCGAGGAAATCTTGTGCTCGACGAGGTGCCGCTCCTCCTCAAGGAGATCCGCCGTGTGAAAGGCGAATCCCCTCGGGATATAACAGGAGAGATCCCTCGCTGCGGAGGTGGCCTCCTTCAAGCCAGGAAGCAGCGGCTGCGAGGGAGAAACGGTCAGCCGGAGAGTCCGCGCGTGGGCTGAAGCCGCCTCGTAGACCCGCTTTTTGGACGTGCAGAAGACGATGGCGGGCAGTTGGGTCGGCTGGCGGAGCAGCTGGGCGATGATCGGCGGCGTCTCGTATGGGGTGGCCTCGGCGCGTGCCCGCTCTTGAATCCCCACACCCGGTTGGTCCGTCCGGAACGAGCGGATGCTGGTGGGCGTGCGGCACTCGTAGTGGAGATGCTTCTCGCGGGTGCCGAGGTGAATGAGCTTCACCCCCAGCCAGTCCCTCAAGTCATGAGCGTCCCGTGCGTCGAGTACCGCCGACAGCGCCACCAGTTGTCCCCAACGCCCCCTTTTCAGCAGGGTTAGCAGGATCTCGATGTTCCGGCCGCGGCTTTCGTCTCCGAGGATTTGGATCTCGTCACAGATGATTAGGCTTGGAGACATGTCCTCGCGGATGCCCGAGCCCGAGATCATCGCGAGGTATTTCTCGTAGGTGGCCACTAACACGAGGGCTTGGAGCGGCTCCGTGGGCGTGTGGCCATTGCCATCTTCCACGATGTCTCCATTGGCGAGGACGATGCAGCTCTTGTCTCCCCCGAAGTGGCGGCCGCAGAGCCGGTCCGTCAGTTCCTCGAACTTCTGGCGGGCCAGCGCGCGGTGGGTCACCAGATAGACGGCATGCCGGGACGGGGCGGCGAACAGCCAACCCATGAGTGCCCACATTCCAATGTGGGTTTTGCCCGTGGACGTGGGTGCGACAACGAGCAGGGATGTTCCGCGCGCGACGCCTGCCGCCAGGGCTGCGTGCTGGACATCGGTCAGGGAGGGCGCGCCATCGGAGGCGCGCGGTAAGAGATCTGGATCGTCCTGAACCGCCTGGGACAAGCCGTGATCCGTCGGCAGGCTGAACTGCATGGGTCTCCTCCAAACGTGATGGGAAGGGGACGGGTTAACAGGGCTCGCACGGTTTGTGGCCCCCCCTTTGGGGGGATTCTCGGGGGGGCCGGAATCAGCTCTTCTGCTGCATTTGGGCCACGGCCAGGGCGGTCATGTTGACGATGCCGCGCGCGGTGACGCGGGGCACGAGCACGTGGAGCGGCTTGGACATGCCCAGCAGCATGGGGCCCACCAGGAGCGCCTCGGTGGCGGCCGAGAGCAGCGTCAGGCCGATGTTGGCCGCGTCCAGGGTGGGCATGACCAGCAGGTTGGCCGAGCCCGTCAGGGGGCTGTCCGAGACGAGCCGGCCGCGCAGCGCCTCGCTGAGCGCCGCGTCGGCGTGCATCTCGCCGTCGAGCTCCAGGTGGGGCGCCCGGGCGCGGATGAGCTTCAGGGCCTGGCGCATCTTGCGCGCGCTCTGCGAGTTGCTGGCGCCGAAGCTGGAGTGGGACAGCAGCGCGGCCTTCGGCACGAGCCCGAAGTGGCGCACGGCGTCCGCGGCCATGAGCGTCATCTCCGCCACCTGCTCGGCCGTGGGGTCCAGGTTGACGTGGGTGTCGCAGAAGAACAGCGCGCCCTTGGGGAGGATGAGGCAGGAGAGCGCGTAGATGCGGCTGACGCCCTCGCTCTTGGAGATGATGGGCAGCACCTCGCTCATCTGCCGGCCCCAGTCGCCATTGCCGCCGCACAGCGCCGCGTCCACCACGCCCGCCTCCAGCAGCATGGCCGCCGTCACCGTGGGCCTGCGCGCCACGCGCCGGGCCGCCGCCTCGGGGGGCACGCCGCGGCGGCCCACGAGGTGCTGGTAGCGGTGCACCAGCGGGTCGAACACCGCCGCGTCCTCGTTGGGATCCAGCACGCGCACCTGGCGGCCCACGTCGAGCCGCAGGCCCAGCTCCCGCACCTTGGCCTCGATGACGGCGCGCCGGCCGATCAGCACCGGCTGGGCGATGCGGTCATCCACCACGGTCTGCACCGCGCGCAGCACGCGCTCGTCCTCGCCCTCGGCGTAGGCCACGCGCCCCGGCGCCCGGCGGGCCACCTCGAACACCGGCCGCATGAGCTGGCCCGAGCGGTAGACGAACAGCTCCAGCTCCCGGTGGTAGGCGTCGAAGTCCGCGATGGGCCGACGCGCCACCCCGGAGTCCATGGCGGCCTTGGCCACCGCGGGGGCAATTTTCAGGATGAGCCGCGGGTCGAACGGCTTGGGGATGATGTACTGGGGGCCGAACACGGGGGCCGCCCCGCCGTAGGCCGCGGCCACCACCTCGCTGGCCTCCGCCCGCGCCAGCTCGGCGATGGCCTCGGCGGCCGCCCGCTTCATCGCCTCGTTGATCTCCGTGGCGCCCACGTCCAGCGCGCCCCGGAACACGAAGGGGAAGCACAGCACGTTGTTGACCTGGTTGGCGAAGTCCGTCCGTCCCGAGGCGACGATGGCATCCGGCCGCGCGGCGCGGACCACGTCGGGCCGGATCTCCGGCTCGGGGTTGGCGAGCGCGAGGATGAGCGGCTTGGGGGCGAGCAGCGGCAGCCACTCGGCCTTGAGCACGCGCGGCGCGGACAGCCCGAGGAACACGTCGGCCCCGCCGAGCACGTCCGGAAGGATGCGCGCGTCGGTGCGCCGGGCGTAGCGGGCCATGTTCGGCGCCATCGGGTCGCCGCGGTCGGCGTGGACCACGCCCTTGATGTCGGTGAGCGTCACGTTCTCGATGGGCAGGCCCATCTCCACGAGCAGATCGACGCACGCCAGCGCCGCGGCGCCCGCGCCCGAGGTGACGAGTTTGATCTCCTCCAGCCGCTTGCCCTGGAGCACGAGCCCGTTGCGGATGGCCGCCGCGCAGACGATGGCGGTGCCGTGCTGGTCGTCGTGGAAGACGGGAATCTTCATCCGCTCGCGCAGGGCGCGCTCGATGATGAAGCACTCGGGGGCCTTGATGTCCTCCAGGTTGATGCCGCCGAAGGTGGGCTCCAGCGAGGCGACCACGTCCACGAAGCGCGAGGGATCGCTCTCGTTGACCTCCAGGTCGAACACGTCGATGCCGGCGAACTTCTTGAAGAGGACCGCCTTGCCCTCCATGACCGGCTTGCCCGCCAGGGCGCCGATGTTGCCAAGCCCCAGCACGGCCGTGCCGTTGGTGATGACCGCCACCAGGTTGCCGCGCGCGGTCAGGTCTCTCGCGGCCTCGGGGTCGGCGACGATGGCCTCACACGCGGCGGCGACTCCGGGGGAGTAGGCAAGGCCCAGGTCGCGCTGGGTCGCCATGCGCTTGGTGGGCTCGATGGCCAGCTTCCCCGGCCGGGGCAGGCGGTGGTAGTCGAGGGCTGCTTTGCGGAAATCGTCGTCCATGGGGCGCCGCTTCTACCTTGGCGCGGCAGCCTTGGGGGAACTCCGTGGCACCCCCAGCGCCTCTGACATGGCGCATCATGTGGGAGCCTGCGCCCGGTCCGGATCGAACCACGCATAGACGGTGGGCAGCACCAGCAGGGTGAGCAGCGTGGAGCTGAGCAGCCCGCCGATGACGACGGTGGCCAGGGGCTTCTGCACCTCGGCGCCGGCGCCGGTGGACAGGGCCATGGGGAGGAAGCCCAGGCTGGCCACGAGCGCGGTGGTGAGCACGGGCCGCAGCCGGAGGTGGGCCGCCTCGTGCGCCGCCGCCGCGGCGGGCTGGCCGTCCTGGCGCAGCCGGCGGATGGCGGACACCAGCACCAGGCCGTTGAGCACTGCCACGCCGAACAGGGCGATGAAGCCCACCGCCGCGGAGATGGACAGCGGCATGCCGCGCACCGCCAGCGCCACCAGGCCTCCGGTCACCGCGAAGGGGATGTTGAGGTAGATGAGGAGCGCGGGCCGCACCGCCTGGAACGTGAGGTAGAGCAGCACGAAGATGAGCAGCAGGGTGAAGGGCACCACCACGGCGAGCCGGGCGCTGGCCGTCTGGAGGTTCTCGAACTGCCCGCCCCACTCCAGCCAGTAGCCCGGGGGCAGCGGCACCTCCCGCGCGATGGCCTCCTGCGCGGTGCCGACGAAGCCCTGGATGTCCCGCCCCCGCACGTTGGCCTCCAGGGTGAGGCGCCGCTGGAGGTTCTCGCGGCTCACCTGGGCGGGTCCCTCGTCCACCTCGATGCGGGCAATCTGGGACAGGGGCACGAACTGCCCGGTGGGGCTGGTGACCTGGATGCTGCCCAGTTGTTCCACGTGCTGGCGGGCGCTGGGGGCGAAGCGCACCTGGAGGGCGAAGCGCTTCTGGCCCTCCAGCACCACGCCCACCTGCTTGCCGCCCAGCGTCTCGATGGCATCGAGCACGTCCCGGGCGTTGATGCCGTACCGGGAGATGGCCTGCCGGTCCACCTGGACACGCGCCACGGGCAGGCCGGCGATCTGCTCGGCCTTCACGTCCGCGGCGCCGGGCACCCGGGCGAGCACCGCCGCGAGCTTGTCCCCCGTGCGCTTGAGGACCTCCAGGTCCTCGCCGTACAGCTTGAGCGCCACGTCCGAGCGCACCCCGGAGATGAGCTCGCTCACCCGCAGCTCGATGGGCTGGGAGTAGGAGAAGAGGCTGCCGGGCACCTCCTTCTTCAGGGCCGCGTCGAAGGCGGCGATGAGCGCCTCCCGGTCATGGCCGGTGGTCCATGCGTCCCGGGGCTTGAGCATCACGAAGATGTCGCTGATCTCCACGCCCATGGGGTCCGTGGCGATCTCCGCGCGGCCCGTCTTGGAGACCACCGTGCGCACCTCGGGAAAGCGCTTGAGCACCTTCTCGATGAGCGTGGTCTGCCGCACGGACTCCTCCAGGGACACCGAGGGCACGCGCCAGGCCTGGAGCGCCAGGGCTCCCTCGTCCAGGCGGGGCATGAACTCCGCCCCCAGGAATGGCACGAGCGCCAGGCTGAGCCCGAGCACGCCCACGGCGCCTGCCACCACCGCCCGGCGGTGCGCCATGCACGCGCGCAGGGCGGGCGCGTAGAGCTTCCGGGCGCCGGTGACCAGGGGGCTCTCCTTCTCCGTCACCCGGAGCGGCAGCACGAGCGAGGCGAGCGCCGGGACGAGGGTGAGCGAGAAGACGAACGCGGCGCCCAGGGCACACAGGACGGTGGTGGCCATGGGCACGAACATCTTCCCCTCGATGCCCGAGAGCGTGAGGACCGGAAGGTAGACGATGCCGATGATGATTTCGCCGAAGGCCGCCGCGCCGCGGATCTCCACCGCCGCGCGGCAGACCACCTCATCGCGCTCCGCGCGGGTGAGCGCACGGCCGAGCCGGTGGTTCTCCGTGGCGATGTGGCGCACCGCGTTCTCCACGATGATGAGCGCGCCATCCACGATGAGGCCGAAGTCGATGGCCCCCAGGGACATGAGGTTGCCGGAGATGCCCAGCGCCCGCATGCCGATGAAGGCGGCGAGCATGCACAGGGGGATGATGCTCGCCACGAGCAGCCCCGCGCGCAGGTTGCGCAGCATCAGGAAGAGCACCACGATGACGAGCAGCCCGCCCTCCAGCAGGTTCGTGGCCACCGTCTGGAGCGTCTGCCGCACCAGCTCCGTCCGGTCGTAGAACGTGTCAATGGTGACGCCCGGCGGCAGGGTGGGGCGGATGCGCTCCACGGCCCCCTTCACGTGCTGGACGACGGTGCGGGAGTTCTCCCCGAGGCGCATCATCACGATGCCCGTCACCGCCTCGCCGCGCCCGTCGCGCGTGACGGCTCCCTGGCGCACGAGCGGGGCGTACTTCACCTCGGCGATGTCCCGCACGTACACGGGCACGCCCCCGGACGAGGTGGCCACGACGATGTGGCCGATGTCCTCCAGCGTCTCCACCAGGCCCTCGCCCCGGATGAGCACCTGCTCGGGACCCCGGGCGATGTAGGCGCCGCCCGCGTTGGCGTTGTTGCGCTCCAGGGCGTCGAACACCTGCTGGAGCGACAGGCCATAGGCCGTCAGGCGCGAGGGCTCGAGCTGGACTTCATAGGTCTTCAGCTCGCCACCGAAGGCATTCACCTCCACCACGCCCGGCACCGCGCGCAGCCGGGGGATGAGCTGCCAGTCGAGAATCTCGCGCAGCGCCATGGGGCTCATGCCCGGGCCCTGGACCTCGAACTGGTAGATTTCGCCGAGCCCGGAGGCGGTGGGGCCCATCTCCGGGGTGCCGTAGCCCTCGGGGATGTTCTCCCGGGCCTCCTGGAGCCGCTCGCTCACGAGCTGGCGGGCGAAGTAGATGTCCGTGCCGTCCTCGAAGACGAGGGTGACGGCGGACAGGCCGAACTTGGAGACGGAGCGGAGCTCCTCCGTGTGGGGCAGGCCGCCCATGGCCGTCTCGACGGGCACGGTGATGAACCGCTCCACCTCCACGGGGCCCAGCCCCGGCGCGGAGGTGAGCACCTGCACCTGCACGTTGGTGACGTCGGGCACCGCGTCGATGGGCAGCTGGCTCAGGGCCCGGAGGCCGAAGACGATGACGGCCGCCGACAGCAGCAGGACGATGAAGCGGTTCCGGATCGAAAGCCGGATGAGTTGATCGAACATGGCGCGGGCCCTCTAGTGGGAGTGGCCTTCGCCCATGCTCTCCTTGGAGAGCTCGGACTTGAGGATGAAGGCGCCCTGCGTCACCACGGCGGTGCCCGGTTCGAGCCCTTCGAGGATTTCGATCTCCGTGGCCGAGGAGGCGCCGGTCCGGACATCCACCGCCTGGAACTGGTGGGGCCCCTGGGGGACGAAGACGACCTGTTCGCCGGCCACCTGCTGCACGGCCTCGCGGGGCACGACGACCTGCTCGGTTCCCGTGGCGCCTGGGGCGGTGCCGCCGGTGCTGATCTCCGCGGTGGCGAACATCCCGGGCTTGAGGTTGCCCTCGGTGTTGGGAAGCACGACGCGCACGGGGGTGGTGCGGGTCTTTTCGTCCACGATGTCCCCGATGTACGTCACCTTGCCCTGGAAGCGCTGGCCGGGGATCGCCTGGACGGCCAGGTCCACGGCCTGCCCCTGGCGGACGGTGGCGAGCTGCGCCTCGGAGACCTCCAGCAGCGCCCAGAGCGTGGACAGGTCGCCCACGGTGAACAGCGGCGTGGTGCCGCCCACCTCCTGGCCCACGGTGACGGGGATGTCCACCACGGTGCCATCGAGCGGGGCGCGCGCGGGAAAGCGGGTGCTGTAGTGCTCATCGGACCGGAGCGCCTTGATTTCCTGATCCGTGAGGCTCAGCGCGTGCAGCCGGGCATCGGCGGCGTTGCGGTCCGCCTCGATGGTGACGTAGGTGCCCTCCGCCTCGCGCATCTCGCGCTCGCTGGTGATGCCCTTGGCGAACAGCTCCTTCTCGCGGCGGAAGTTCTCCGCGGCCACCTGGGCCTTCATGGTGGCGGCCAGGTAGTCCGCGCGGGCCCGGCCCAGGTCCGGGCTCTCCAGGTAGCCGAGCACCTGGCCCTTCTTCACGCGGTCCCCCAGGTCCACCTCGATGCTGGCGATGCGCCCGGGGACGCGGGCGGCCACCTGGGCCACGCCGCGCTGGGGAAAGGCCAGGCGCGCCGGGACGGTGAGCCCCACGGCGAGCGGCTTGCGCTGGGCCTCGGCGGTCTGCAAGCGCGCGTTGCGCACGGCCTCCGGCGTCAGGGTGATGGCCTCCGCGTGGGTTGCTTCGTTCCCATGGCCATGCGCCTCGTCATGCGGCGCTTCGGCGGGGTGGGCGGCGGGGGGCGGCTCCTTCTGGCAGCCCGGAAGCAGGACGAGCCCCAGCACGGACAGCAGGGCAGAGGCTCTCATGGAAGGCTCCCGATGACCCGCTGGAGCTGGGCCTGCGCGGTGCTGAACTCCTCCATCGCTTCGATGTGGTCGCGCCGGGCTTCCAGCGTTTCCCGGCGGATGACGAGCAGCTCCAGGAAGTCCATCTTGCCGGCCCGGTAGCCCTCCGTGGCCAGGGCCAGGTTCTCCTGGAGCGACTGCTGGGCGTTCTCGCCGAAGAGGCGCAGGGAGGACTCGGCGGTCTGATAGCGCACGAGCGCCAGCCGCACCTCCGCGCGCGCGAGCCGCTCCACCGCCTCCAGGGTGCGCGCCGCCTCGGTGACGCGTGCGGCGCTGGTGCCGCGTCCAGCCTGGTTGCGGTCGAACACCGGCAGCTCGATGGACAGGGTGCCCTGGACGATGTGGGCCTCCTCCTCGCGGCCGTAGCTGATGCCCGCCCGAGGGCTGGGCAGCGCCGCCCTTTGGCTCAACCGCTGCTGGGCCTGGCTGGCTTCCAGCTCCGCGCGTGCTGCCTGGAGATCGGCCCGATCACGGAGGGCTTGGTCTAGCAAGGTGGGCAGCGGCAGCGCCTGCGGGCTGTCTGGAAGGGGCGTGTCCTGGGCGTGAATCTCCACGGCCTCGTCGAGCCCGATGAGCAGGCCCAGGGCGTTGAGGGCCGAGGCATGGCGGAAGACGGCGCGGTTGTGCTCACGGGCGGCGCGGCCTGCCTCGACGCGGGCCGTGTTGACCTCCAGGCGGGAGGCGGCGCCTGCCTCCAGCCGCTCTTCCGCCGCGCTCAGCGCTTCGGCGGCCAGCGTGCGGGCATCCTCGGCGAGGCGCACCTCCTGTCCCGCGGCCCGGGCACGGGCAAACGCCGTGCGGACCTCGGCCACGAGCTCCACGCGCCGGGCCCGGAGCTGGGCCTCGCTCGCGGTGACGAGGGCCCGGGCGGCCTCCTTCCGGGCGGAGGGCTGCCCGAAGAGCTCCACCTGCTGGCTGAGGCCCACGCCCAGCTCCAGGGTGTTTCCGCCCTCGCGCAGGCGCGGGCCCGCCGCCGCGGAGAGCTCGGGGTTGGCTTGAAAGAAGCGGGCATCGTTCTGGGCCTGCGCCTGGGCCCGGGCCACCCCGGCCTCCAGTGAGACGAGGACGGGGCTCCGCTCCAGCGCGAGCGCGACGGCCTGCTCGAGCGTCAGCGGCCCGGCGGAGGCCTCGGACAGCGAGAGAAACCCATAGAGATACAGGCACAGCAGGGGCGAGGCGGAGACTCCGCGCGAAAGCATGAGCGGCCTACGGCGCGAGGCGGCCGGCAAGGGCAGCGGACGCGCGGCAGAGAGGGAGCAACGGACGCACGGCCTGCCCGGGCCACGAGGCCCCGGAAGCCGTCAGACGAACGCCACGCTCAGGCCGCGATGGGGGGACGCAACAGGCGCCGCATCACCCCGGGGGCGATGCGCTGCTCGGGTGCGAGGAACGGCGCTTCGGGCTCCTGGGGACCGGGGGCCCATCCAGGCACCGAGGGGAGCAGCACCCACTGGCTCACGCAGCAGCCGCAGTGGTGGGCGATGGGGCCGCAGCCGTGCTCCTTGCCCTCCGCGCCCAGGTCCGTCTCGTGGGGCTCGAAGTGCGCCACGTGCCCGGTGGCCGCGTAATGCACCACCATCTCGACGGCCTCCCCCAGCGAGGGGACGAGGCCTGACAGGACGGCGGCAATGAGCAGCACGCGCAGCACGGAGGGGGTATTTACCCTCCGCCGTCACCCCGTGCAAACCCGGAGAACCGCGAGGCTGCCTGCACGACAGACCGCTCCATCTCCGGGGCCATGGGAGGCCCGGGAGGGGCTCAGGGCAGCCGGCTCCAGTCGAAGTTGGGGGCCGGGTCGCTCTTGCGGCCCTTGGGAACGGCCACGTCCTTGTGCCCGACGACGTTCTTCGTGGGCACGTTGTGCTCCTGCTTGAGGTAGCCGACGAGCTGGTGGAGCGCCTTGTACTGGGCCTCGGTGAAGGGCGTCTTGCCGCTGCCGTCGTTGACGATCTCGATGCCGATGGAGCGGCCGTTCACGTCCGTGGGCACGCCGTGCAGCTCGCCCTTGCCCGCGTGCCAGGCGCGCTTGCTGTCGTTGACGAGCTGGTAGATCTTCCCATCCCGGTCGACCATGTAGTGGGCCGACACCTCGCTGGCGGGGTTGCGCATGTGGGCCAGGTCGCCCGCGCCGTTGTTGGACGCGGTGTGGTGCATGACGATGGTGTCGATGTCCTTGCCCCCGCGCTCATTGAAGTTGGGGGAGGGCGCGCTGATGACGGCCGGCTTGGTGAACTTGCCGCCCGGCTGGGTGGGAGGGGTGGGGCCCTGCACCCCGCCGGCGAGCGCCTTCTTCAGCGCCGCGTGGGTCATGTCGCCGTAGTAGCCCGTGGTGGGCAGCTTCTTGTCGGCCTGGAACTTCTTGACCGCCGCCTCGGTCTGGGGACCGAAGGTGCCGTAGCCCGTGTTGACCTGGGCCCGGGTCATGTAGCCGGTCTTCACCAGCGCATCCTGGAGCCTCTTGACGTTGGGGCCCGTGTCGCCCCGGCTGATGCCGGCGGGGGGGGCGGTCACCGTGGCGGCGGCGGTGGCGGTAACGGCGCGCTGGGCAACGGGAGCAGAGGTGCGCTGGACGGTCATGTGATTTCTCGGAAGGGGGAGAGGCCAGAAGACCCCCTGAGCCTGAATTATCGGCGTTTGAGAACCTGAAGTTGCTGGATCACCGCGTTTCCCCCGGAAACTGACGCTGGGTCAAAGCCGATGACTCCAAGTGAATAGGGACTCAACGATTCCGTACGGAGCGGAAAGGAAGAGCCCCCTCGCTTCCGGAAGCGCCCTTGGAGCTGGACATGAAAGTCATCTACCCCCGCTGTGCCGCGGTGGAGTTTCAGGAAGAAGCCGTGGCCGCCGTGGTCCGCATCGTGGCGGCTGGGAGGATCATTCAAGAGCTCCAGCGCTTCGAGGCCACGCCCTCGGGGCTGGGAGCGCTGGCGGAGTGGCTGGGCTCCTATGGCTGCCGGTGCGTCGTCATGCGGGCCACGGGGGAGTCCTGGAAGCACGCCTGGTATCTGCTGGAAGGGCAGCTCGAGCTGGTGCTCGCCGAGCCCCTGAGTGCCTCGGCGGGTGGGCCCGGGACGGAGGACGCCCTGTCGCTGGCGGAGCTGCTGGCGCATGGGCAGATCCACGGCCGCCCCGTGCCCCTGGAGCCCCTGCCGGAGGTGAGAGACCTCTGCCGGGCCCGCCGCCTGTTCGCCCGGGAGATGGCGCAGCACCACCTCCACATTCAGAAGGTGCTGAGCGACGCGAGCATGCAGGCGACGGGAGCCGGGCCGGGCCTCAGCGGCCGGGCCATCCTGCAGGAGTTCATGGCCCGGGAGGCCGGCGCGCCCAGCGAGGCCCCCGGCGGCACGCCGGAGGCGCCCCTGGCGGCGCACCACCGGTTCATGTTGAAGCTCCACCTGGCGCAGGTGGACGCGCTGCGCGGCTCCATCGCGCAGGTGGATGACAGGCTGGCCGAGTGCCTCGCCCCCCTGCACGGCGTGTCCCAGGGGGCCGCGGCCGCGCAGCGCCTCGCGGGAGAACGGCTCAGCCCGCGCGCCGGGCCCGCAGCGTGTGCACGAGGATGAAGGCCGCGAAGAGCCCCACCGCCACGATGGCGAGCACATGCTCCGCATGGCACACGCCCGCCGTCACCCGGCTGACGCTGTGGGAGAAGAGATAGCCGAGGCTCACCAGCAGCGGCGCGCTGAGGCTCAGGGCCAGCGCATCCCAGAGGAGGAACGTGCGCGTCTTCATCCCCTGGATGGCCGCCATCGCGAACAGGGGCACGCGCAGCACGGACAGGTACCGGCCGAGGAAGATGACCCGCCCCCCGAAGCGGGCGTAGAGCCCGGAGATGCGCGTGCGGCGCCCGGGCGTGAGCAGCGCCCTCATCCAGCGCTTCTCATAGATGCCGGGCCCCAGCTTGCGCGCCGTGTGGAACAGCAGCAGGTCCCCGCTGAGCACCCCGGCGAAGCACACCCCGATGACCACCGGCAGCTTCACCACGCCCAGGTGGGCCAGGGTTCCCCCCGTGAGCAGCACGATGTCCTCCGGGAGGGGCAGCCCCACCCCGCCGGCCAGCAGCGCCACGAACAGCAGTGCATACGAGCCATGGGTGAGCAGCAGCCCCAGCAGTCCGTGCTCCATGTGTGTTCCCCCCCGGCAACCAATGGCCACTAAACCAGCGAGCTGGCGCGCCGCTCCTGCCGGAGCTGCAGCAGCTCGCGGACGATGATCTGCACCGTGGCCACCACCGGCACCGCCACCATCGCGCCGATGATGCCGGCCAGCTCCACGCAGAACAGCACCGCCAGCAGCGTGAGCAGCGGGTTGACGTGCACCGTGCGCCGGAACACCAGCGGCGCCAGCACGTTGCCCTCCAGCTGCCCGTAGATGAGGAAGTAGATGAGCACCACCATCCCCTTGAACCACCCGCCCGTCACCCACGTGAGCAGCGTGATGAAGCCTCCGGCCACCACCGGCCCCGCGTACGGCACCATGCTGGAGAAGCCGCTGACGATGCCCAGCGGCAGGAAGAAGGGCAGCCCCAGCACCGCCAGCACCACCGTGGTGAGCGTGGCGTTGATGGTGCAGATGAGCGACAGCCCCGACAGGTAGCCGCCCGTGGCCTGGTACACCTTGAGCATGACCCGCTCGTAGCGCTCGCGGTGCGCCACCGGCAGCTGCTCGATGAGCCAGCGGGGCATGCCCCGGCCGAACGCCAGCATGAACACCACCAGGAAGAAGATGGTGACGATGCCGCCCACCACGCTCACCGCCCCGCCAATGGCCTCCAGCACCGGCGTGAGCGACAGCGTGCTCGCCGCGGGCGACGCCACCGCGCCCGCCGTGGCCCCCGCCGTGGCCACGTCCCCACCCAGCTGCATCAGCATGCCGAAGTGCTTGTTCAGCACCCGGAACAGCCGGTACGAGCGCACCTCCGCCATCAATGTAGGCAACTGGGTCAGCAGCGCCTCGCCTTGGGTCATCGCCGCAGGGATGAGCAGCATGCCCAGCCCCCCCACGAGCGCCAGCACCGAGACCATCACCAGGGCGATGGCGAGCCCCCGCCGCATCCCCTTGCGCTGCAGCAGGGACACGCCGTGCTCCAGCGCCAGGGCCAGCAGGGTGGCGATGCCCGTGAGCGTCATCGCCACGCGCGTCTTCATCACCAGCACGGTGAGCACCCCCATCGCCAGCAGGGCGAAGCCCACCGTGAAGGCCGTGCGCAACGTCACCTGGGATTTCTGCCAACCGGTAGAACCGCCCTCTGCCACCATCGCCTCGCTTTGCCGCTGGATGCGTGGCCCCTTGCATGGGGCCGCCCTGGCGGCGGGACAAGCCCCGAGGGAGGGAAAAGGGCCAAAAACAGAAAAATTAAATCCGCGGAGATCCAAGGATCCTGCTGAACGTCAAAGACCCTGCACGGACGCCGGAAGGCGCCGGAAACTCACGGTGCTGCGCGCGCCGGATGCATGTCGTCGTCCCCCTCTCCGGGTCCTCGAAGGACCTGGGCCTGGAGAGATGGGTTCCCGGACCACTAGAGAGGGAGTGGTCCGGGGCCCATTATTTTTCGCCGGTGGCCTGGCCGCGTCATCCGTTCGGCGGCAGGTGGCCCTGGATGGCGATGATGAAGCTCACGCACTGGAAGGGCGGCAGGTTGTCGTGGGGCTGGCCTCCTCCCGCGATGCCAATGGCCTTGGCGTTCATGCTCGTGTTGGGCACGGTGCTGTAGAGGTGCGCGGGCTCGTCCGTGGCGCCATTCACCAGCACCGCGGGCACACACCCCTCGGGCACGCTGGCATCGCCCTCGCCCGCGTAGGCCGAGAGCTTGTGCGCATGCGAGGGCATCTGGCTGGAGGTCAACGTCACCGTCTCCGCGCCCCCGCGCGTCCCCAGCGTGCGCGCCGACAGGCCCGGCCCCGTGCCCCAGTGCATGGGCAGGCGCCCTCGCAGGTCCGGCAGGGCGAAGGTGTTGCGCCCATCGCCCCCGTAGCTCGTGCCCAGCAGCGAGAAGAGCGAGGGGTGGAGCGAGATGGGCAAGAGCTGCCCATTGCACAACGCCCACCCGGGCGGCGCGGAATGGCCACCGAACATCCGGATTTCGCCGAGGAGTGGCTCGGACATGTGTGTTTCCTTTCCAAGGAAGCGCTCCGCAAGCGTCGGGAGCGAGACAGCCCTCCCGGCGGGTCCATGGAGTCCGTGGCGCACCTGCCGCACGCTGGGTTCACGGCGCCGCGCCAGATTCCCAGCTGGAATCCCGGCTCCGAGGTACGCGGGGGGGGAAAATGCAGATTTCGGCCGTGCGGTCGCACGATGTGTTGAATGGGCGTGGGCCCGGGGGCCGGCGCGCTCCAGGACAACCGCTGTAGGCGCGTCTTCCGGGGACGTCGGAGTCCCATGAGACGCTGTGGACAGTCGGCCTGGAGAAACCATGAAAAACACACGGTGGGGAAAGTCCTGTCCTCCGGAAACGCCCAGCGAAGTCGAGGAGGCGCTGCGCCACCTCGCCCGCCGCACGGCCGAGGACGTGGAAGAGGCCGGGCTGGACGCGCAGTTGCTCCTGACGTTCCAGGAGGCCCGGGACACGGGCACGGTGCCCCTGGATGCGGGCTTCTTCCTGGTGGCCCACATCCTGCTCGCCATGGCGGACGAGGCGCTCGCCGCGGATGCGCGGGTGCGCGCGCTCAACGGCGAGCTGGAGGCGATGGAGCGCGACGCGGGCCTGGAGGTGGACACCTTCTGGGCGCCGGAGGACATCCCGGAAGAGTGGGAAGCACTGCTGGTCGAGTACGAGATGGCCTGTGACGAGGCCCGCGCGGCGTTTTTCCGGGATGCCGGGGAGGAAGTGATGGCGGAGGTGTTCCTGCACGACCGGGCGGCGTTCATCCGCCAGTTCGAAAGTGGACGCCGCTTCTTCCACGGGCTGCCCATGCTGCCGAGCTACGTGAACTGACGGCCCGCGCGCCCGCCCCCGGTTAAGTCTCTGACGGCAGGGAGCGTCAGAGGGGAGGGGTAATGTCCGGGGCCCCCGTCAGCGCGGGGGCACCCGTGCGTCCTTGGGCGCGGAGCGTGCGAGATGCGGTCAGGAGCAACGGCGGTGTACGAGCTGGTCAGTGCATCAGGGGCGAGGGTGGCCTGTGTCGTTTTCCTGCTCCTGGCCCTGGGGCTCGCGGCGGGCCTCTATGCGGTGCTGGTGAGGGCCTCCGGCGGCCGGGCCGTGTTCCACGAGGAGCCCCGGGTGCGCGGCCCGGTGGCGACGGTGGCCAGCCTCCTGCTGTTCGCGTTCCTGTTCGGCACGGTGTACGCCACGGTGCTGAGCGGCTTCTACCGGGTGGAGCTGCACGAGGAGGAGGTGCTGCTGCACTACCTGTTCCCCTCGCACGTCGTCTCGTTGCCGCGCGTGGAGCTGGCCGAGGTGGAGCGCGTGGCGATGCTGCCGGGCCGCTGGAGCATCCGGCTGCACACCCACCAGGGCGCCATGTACCCGAGCGCGCTCGCGCAGGAGCCCCCGGCGTTCCAGTCCTGGCGGGCGCTCCACGCCTACCTGGGGGGCGGCAAGGGGGACGTCAGTCCCGTGGAGTTCCGGTAAGGCGGGAGAGGTCCGCGGCGGTGTCGATGTCCTCGTCCCCCCCGGGGAGCGCCACCTCCACCACGCGCGAGGGCTCGCGCGCGATGACCCGCCGCGCCCCCTCTTCCGGGGCCAGGGCCTCCAGCTCCGCGAAGAGCGCCCGGGAGAACAGCGCGGGCACCCCGCGCGCGCCCGCGTAACCCGAGGCGACGATGGGGGCGTGGGTGCGCGTGAAGGTGTCCACCAGGGCGGCCAGGTGGGCGGCATCCACGCGGAGCTGATCGCACAGCACCACGAGCGCCGCGTCCACCTCGGGGGGCAGGGCCCGCAGGCCCACGCGCAGCGACAGGCCCATGCCCGCCGCCCAGTCCGGGTTGAGCACCGGGTGCACCGGCAGTCCCGCCAGCTCCGCGGCCACGGCCTCGGGGTGCGCGCCCAGCACGGCGATGACGGGGAGGAGGCCCGCGGCCACGGCGGCCTCGGCGGTGCGCCGCACCAGGGTTTGGCCCTCGTGGAGGAGGAGCTGCTTGGGCCGGCCCAGCCGCGAGGAGCTCCCCGCGGCCAGCACCACCCCGCCCACCCTCACGCGAGCCTCCGCGCCAGCGGCGGGGCCGGCGCGTGGATGGGGGCCTGGCGCTCGCGCAGCTTACCCCCCTCGCGCCCGGAGAGCACGGCGCGCAGCTCCGCGGCGATGGACAGGGCCACCTCGTCCGCTCCCTCGGCGCCCACGTCCAGCCCCACCGGGGCGTGCAGCATGCCGAGCTGCGCCGGGGTGGGGGGGAAGGGCAGCCCGGCGAGCAGCTTCTCCGTGCGGGAGCGGGGGCCCAGCACGCCCAGGTAGCGCAGCGGCCGGGTCAGCAACTGGGGCAGCAGCAGCCGGTCCTGCGGCAGGCTGTGGGTCATCAGCACCGCGAGGGTGCGCGGGGTGAGGGGCACCTTGTCCAGCACCTCGCTGGCCTTGGAGGCCACCACCGCGTGGGCGCGGGGAAAGCGCCGCCGCAGCGTGTCCAGCGGCTTGTCGGCCACCACCGTGACGTGAAAGCCCAGGCCCGCGGCCTGCGCGCTCATGGGCACCACGTCGAAGCCGCCGCCGAACAGCACCACGGGCGCGGGGGGCTCCACCACCTCCACCAGCACGTCCGCGCCGCCGCAGGGGCCGCTCCAGGTGCGCCCCTGGGCGAGGGCCTCCCCGGCCGCGGCATGCACCGCCTCGCGCAGCAGGCCTGACAGGGTGCTGGCCTCCACGCCGTCCTCGCGCAAGAGCAGCCGGGCGCCCACGGCGTGCGCGGGGCCGCGGTACACCGTGGCCACCACCGCGCGCTTCTCCTTCCGCCGCGCCTCCTCGGCGAAGGCGAGCGGATCCACCGGCCCCGGCTCCCAGCGCTCCAGCAGCACGTCCACCACGCCGTTGCACCCGAGCGCGAAGGACAGGCCGCCCTCGTCGTCGGCGCCCTCGCCCGTGGAGTCGTAGCGCAGCAGGTGGGGGCCCTGGGCCGTCCAGAAGAACGCCTTGCGGACGATGTCACCCTCCAGGCACCCGCCGCTCACCCCACCGGCCAGCCAGCCGCTCTCGGCCATCAGCATGCGCGCGCCGGGGCGCCGGTACGCCGAGCCCGCCACGGCCACCACCGTGGCCATCACATAGGGGCCAGGCGCCCGGGCGCGGGCCCGCAGGATGTCATCCAGATCCTTCACAGGTCATCCTTCCGAGGGGGCGCGAGTGTACGCCCTCTAGTGGCGCGGGCCCAACAGTGCCCCCTGCCGGCCGGCCAATCCTCTCCGCTTCGCGTCCGTGCCACAACGCTCCTCCACCGTCACGACGCCCAGGGGGAGGCCCTCACGTATGAGTGGAAATGAACGCTTCGCGCACGCCAGGGACGCGCGGGAGGAAACGCCGTGGGGGGTGGAGCCGGGGGACTGGGACGTGCCGCGGGCGATGGCCGTGGACTTCACCCGGGGGCCCACCCCGGCGTGTACCGCCTACCCGGCCGAGTCGGGCCTGGACGGCTTCTTCCTTCGGATGGGCGAGGCCTCCCTCGCGTGTGGCTACCAGCCGGACATCCAGGCGTTCCAGGCGCGGGGGGGCATGGCCATCCTGTCCGTCGGCGGTGGCGCGGCCGGGCTGCTCGAAGCCCGGGAGGCCGACGTCCCGAAGGTGGCCGCCTGCTACGAGGCCATGGTCCGCCACCACGGGGTGCGGCACCTCGACTTCCACGTCCAGGGCGCCTTCCTCGACGAGCCCGTGGGCCCGGAGCGGCATGCCCAGGTGGTGTCCCGGCTGCGGGCCCTGCTGCCGGGGCTCCAGGTCTCCTACACCCTGCCGGGCGTGGTGGTGCCGGGCGTGCGGGAGGGCTTCAGCGGCGCGGCGGTCCGGTTCCTCCACACGCTGGCGCGCAGCGGCGTGGAGCCGGCGTTGATCAACGGCTGGGTGAAGGAGTTCGGGCCGGGGGCGCCCCTGGAGGCCGATGCGTGCTGGACGCGGGCCCTGTACGGCATGCACCGGCACCTCTCGGCGGCCTTCCTCAAGTGGGATGTACGCAAGGTGTGGCGGCGCCTGGGGGCGCGTCCCCTGCTGGGCCTCCACCCGGGGGGGAGGACCTTCACCCTGGAGCACCTGCGGCGGCTGGTGGCCTTCGCACAGGAGCGCACCCTGGGGTGTGTCTCCGGGTGGGAGGCCGCAGACGACCGCAGCCAGGGGTTTGGCTTCTCGCGGCTCATCGCCACCTACCGGCCGGGCCAGCGGCCACCCCCGCCCGCGGATGTCTGGGTTTGCTCACCCGAAGGCCGCGCGGCGCCCCCGGGCTCCTCGCTCAACGATCCGGTGCTCCATGCGATGGGATTGCTGGAGGCCGCCGCCGCCCTGGAGCGGAAGCCACACAACCGCTGATCGATTTGAGGCCCAATAATTGGGGTTCAGAGCAACTCGCGGGAGGCCCGCGAACGCGCGAAGCGGGAGATGACGAAAGGGAAAACTCGTGTACGGTGCAAGCCGTTGCGCGAGGTGATTCCCGGTATGCCGTCTCTCCCTCCGTCTCGTTCTGTGTTGCCCCATGTGCTGGGGGCAGCGCCTCTGTCCGCCCTGTCTGCCGAGCCGAGCCACGCCCTCGTGGCGCCCTCCGCCGCCAGCCCCTTGTCGCCGAGCGCGTTCACCGCGCGCCTGGCGTACGAGGTGTTGATGGCGTTGGATCTCGACCGGGATGGGCGCATCACCGCCAAGGATGCGGAGCGCGCGCGCTCCAGCAACCTGCGCTTCGCGGTGGACTTCCTCCTGGGCCCGGGCGTGCGCCTAGAGCTGTCCGGCGCGGAGCGGCTGTCGCACGCCGCGGACGTGCTCGCCGAGGAGATTCTCCAGGGCCGCGGCGAGCTGCCGGGCCTGCCGGCCACGCGCCTCTTGGAGCGGCGCACCGCGGCGCTGCGGCGGCTGATTGATCAAGGCTGGGACGGGCTCCTCCGGCGCTCGGACCGGGTGGAGGACCTCGAGGCCGCGCTGCGGGTGATGCCGGTGAAGAGCCCCGAGGGCCGGCGGCGCGTGTACGTGCCCGCCGCGGACCGCAAGGCGCTCAAGAAGCTGCGCGCGCAGGCGGTGCGCACGGGCCTGGAGGTGGTGCCGCTCGCCCCGCCGAAGACGCAAGGGGACTGGGTGCGGCTCATGCGCGAGCCGGGCATGGCGTACCTGCCGCGTCCGTACATCGTCCCGGGTGGCCGCTTCGTGCAGATGTTCGGCTGGGACAGCTACTTCAACGGGCGGGGGGCGCTGGCCTCCGGGCGCGCGGAGCTGGCGCGCGACATGCTCGAGAACCAGCTCTACGCCATCGAGCACTACGGGAAGATTTCCAACTCCAACCTCAGCTACCACCTGTCGCGCACGCAGCCGCCGCTGATGCCCCGGCTGGCGCTGGAGCTGCACGAGGTGCGGCCGGACCGCAAGATGCTCCAGCGCGTGGCGAAGATGGCCATGAAGGAGCTGGAGACGGTGTTCCGCACCGGCCCCCGCGGCACGCCCAGCGGGCTGTCGCGCTTCAAGGACGACGCGGAAGGGCCCGACGCGGAGGACTTGTCGGCCTTCTACGACGAGCCGCGCCCGGACAGCGCGGAGTTCCACCGGCATGACCGGGCCATCCGCGAGAGCGGCTGGGACATGTGCCACCGCTTCGGCCAGGCCACGCACCACTACGAGCCGGTGTGCCTCAACTCGCTGCTCTTCCAGTACGAGCAGGACCTGGCGCACATCCTGCGGCTGCTGGAGGGGGAGAACTCGCTCCGGGCGGCGTCCTACGAGAAGGCGGCCCGGGCCCGGGCGCGCACCATGCGCGCGCGCTTCTGGGACGAGTCGAAGGGGATGTTCTTCGACCACGACTTCATGGCGGGCAAGCGCTCGGCCTACGAGTCCGTGGCCACCTTCTACCCGCTGTGGACGGGCTGGGCCTCGCGCAAGGAGGCCGCCGCGGTGGCCGCTTCCGTTCCGCGCTTCCTCCAGGCCGGCGGCCTGTCCGCCACGAGCCGCCCCTCGCGCGAGGCGGCGGGCGGCGAGGACCTGCAGTGGGACTGGCCCTTTGGCTGGGCGCCCCATCAGCTCATCGCGGTGGAGGGGCTGCGCCGGTACGGCTTCGACGCCGAGGCGGACCTGGTGGCCTACCGCTGGCTGTCCATGGTGCTGGACACCGCCGGGGAGCACAACGGCCTCATCAAGGAGAAGTACGACGTGGTGCGCCGCTCGGTGAACGTGTCCGTCGAGTACGGCAACCAGGGCGCGGACCGCGGCGCGTACCTCTCGCCCCGGAAGGAGCGGACGCTGGGCTTCGCGTGGACGAACGCCTCGGTGCTGCTGCTGCTCGACGGCCTGCCCGCGCAACTGCGCGAGCTGCTCGACGTCGGGGTGCCCGCCGAGACGCTTCCGGGCCCCAGCGATGTGCGGCACCGGGGCAATGAGCCCCTGCGCGCCATCGGCTGAGGCGCGCAGGAGCGCGGGCCGTGTCCCTCCTCAGTGGAGGGGCACGAAGAGGCCCTGGTACTGGGAGACGGTGCGGCCACCGAGCGTGGCCACCACGCCCACCGTGCCCGTCTGGGTGCCCTTGAAGTAGAACGTCCCCTCGGCGTGCGGGTTGGCCAGGTTCAGGCCCGTCAGCGGCGCGCTCGTGCAGGCCGGGTCGGAGTGGAAGCTCACCCCGGCGGAGGCCTCGCCCTGGGCGGCGAGGGAGACGGTGGCGGGGGCGGGGACGGCAAGGTTGCCGGCCGCATCCTGGCTCTGCACGGTGAGGCTGCCCGAGCACGCGCCCACGGGCACGGACTGCGCCGCGGTGAGGAAGACGAGCTGCGAGGCGGCGCCCGCGGACACGTCCACGGCGAAGGTCGCGCCCGGCTGCGTGGCGGGGTCATACCCCGCGCCCGAGATGGTGTTGGAGGTGATGATGTTGCCGGTGCCCGAGTCCGCGACGGCCGCCTGGTAGACGTAGCCGTTGGTCACGCTCGGGTGGCTCAGCGTGTTGAACGCCACGCGGATGCGCGTGGGGCTCGCGGGCGCGCTGCCGTTCGCCTCGAGCTGGGACAGGTAGATGCCGAGATCATTCCCCGTGAGCGTGTTGCCCTCGATGAGCAGGTCCTTGCAGAGGGGCCCGCCGTAATAGCCACCGCCGGTCACCAGGATGCCGGGGGCGATGTCATCCGAGCCGCCATAGGCATGGTCCTTCACCACGTTGCCCATCACCGCGCCCTGGGCGCCCAGCTTGAAGTGGATGCCCTGCTGGACGATGTTGGTGATTCGTCCCCGGCCCTCCACGATGTTGCTGGCGACGATGGCATCCACCGGCCCGGAGAGGGAGATGCCCGTCTTCTGGTAGCCCGACAGGAGGTTGTTGACGATGTCCACCTGGGGGCGGGAGGGCTGGTTCCCCGTGGCGAGGATCTCGATGGCGGTGCCCTCCTGGCACCCACTGGCTCCCTCGGCCTTGCGGATGTTCAGCACCTGGGTGCTGGTGATGGTGCCGGAGGCATCCTCGAAGAGAATGCCGCGCAGCCGCGCAGCCCCGTCGTAGCAGATGTCCCCGAGCCCCTGGGCGCGCACGGTGACGGAGCTGATGTAGGCGGTGCTGCCCCGGTTGCGGAGCACGGCGCCTTGAAAGCGGCCCCCGGGCGGATCCACCGCCGTGAGCGAGTGGCCCGTGCCCTCGAGGCGGTAGCCGTTGGGGATGTACACCGGCGCATCCACCAGACAGTGGCTGCTGAGCACGAGCGTCGTCAGCTCCGGGGCAATCGAGAAGGTGCAGACGGGCTGGCTGCACGTGGGGCCCGTCCACAGAAAGGGCAGGCGCTGGGAGCCGGACAGCCCCGAGGGGTTGGTGGCCGTCACCGTCACCGCGTGCGGCCCGGGGGGCAGACACGAGGGGGCCGTCCAGGTGATTTCGCTCGTGTCCGTGGCGGGAGTGCGAGGGGTGCTGAGCACGCCGGGCCCCGTCCAGGTGAAGCTCAGCGGTTGGTGGTTCGCCTCGGCGCCCAGCGCGCGGAAGGTGAGCAGGTCTCCCGGGCCCACGGAGGTAGCCGACTGCCAGCTGTCCTCGATGTAGGGCATGAACTGGAGCCCCGGCGTCTGTCCCACGCAGATGCCCAGCGTGCCGGTGGTGGAGCCGCCCTGCGCGTCCGAGACGGTGACGGTGAGCTGGCAGTTGTTGCAGGTGGTCTGCGCCGGCTGCGTGCTGGGGGTGAACTGCGCCACCCGGGACTGGGCGGAAGACCAGGTGCCGGGGCAGCTCGCCGTCCACGCGTAGGAGAGGGAGGCCGCGGGGGTGTCCGCGTCCTCCGCGGTGGCGGTGACGGTGAGGGGCTGGTTCGGGCGCACCTGGGCGGGGGCGGCGCTCAGGGCGTTGACGCGGGGCCAGGCGTTGAAGCGCACGGTGATGGCGGCGCTGCCTCCCTCTAACTCCGAGCTCCCCTCGACCTGGAGGACGAAGCTCAGAGCGGACGTGGCGCCCCGGTCATCCGTCACGCGCAAGGTGAGCGTCACGGGCCCCAGGGTGCTGGGCGCCGTCCAGGTGGACTCGAGCGCGGCAGGGCTGCCGAAGGTGCCGCCGGTGGCCGTCCACTCGGAGGTGAAGGTGTCGCCCGGGTTGGGGTCATGCGCGGCGGCGCGGAGGGTCACCGTGCTGCCGGGCCGCACGGTGGGGCGGGTGACGATGAGCGAGTCGATGAGCGGTGACTCGTTCTCGAACGGAACGGGCCGCTGTACCTCCTGGGCGAGGATGCTCACCTGGACGGTTTCCCCTTCCACGATGGTGACGCCGGTGAGCTCGCCCTCGTAGCGCTTGAGGCCCGCCCCGTCGAAGGCCTCGGCGCGGAAGCGGCGGCCGGCGCCCGCGGGCAGCTCGCTGAGGAGCCCCACCCAGACTTCACCTTGCTTCTCCAGGGGCAACACGATGGGGGACACATCCTCGGCTTGCACGGTGACGTCCACGCGCGTCACGTCCTGTGGGGCGAGCGTGGCGACGACGAAGCGGGCCGCGCCGAGCGGTGCCTGGGGGGCATTCGAGGGCGAGCACGCGGCCAGCAAGGACAGCGTGGCGATCAGAACTGAGAAGGGACTGCGTCGATGGGACATCCAATACCCCCGGAATGAATCGAAGACGGGAGCGTCGACTCTAGCCTCTTTTCCGGGAGCTCATGCGGGAGGGTAGGCTGCTGGCCATGGCACCCATGGCCGGGACACAGACCCACTTTCGTGCATGCAACCTCTGTGAGGCTTTGTGCGGAATCCGCATCGAGGTGGAGGAGGGCCGCATCACCTCCATCCGGGGGGACACCGAGGACCCCTTCAGCCGGGGCCACATCTGCCCCAAGGCGCTGGCGCTCAAGGACTTGTATGAGGACCCGGAGCGGCTGCGCCACCCCGTGCGGCGCACCGCGACTGGCTGGGAGCAGGTGTCCTGGGAGGAGGCGCTGGACGCGGTGGCGCGGCGGCTCCACGAGACGCAGCGGGCGCACGGCAAGGAAGCGGTGGCCACGTACCTGGGCAACCCGGGCTCGCACAACACGGGGGTGCTGCTCTTCGTGCCTGGGTTCCTGCGCACCCTGGGCTCGCGCAACAAATACAGCGCCACGTCGGTGGACCAGTTGCCGCACCACCTGGCCTCACACCTGATGTTGGGGCACCAGCTGCTCATCCCGATTCCGGACCTGGACCGCACCCAGTACCTGCTGATGCTGGGGGCGAACCCCCTGGCCTCCAATGGGAGCATGATGACGGCGCCGGATGTGCGGGCGCGGCTCCGGGCCATTCAGCAGCGCGGGGGGAAGGTGGTGGTGGTGGATCCGCGCCGCACGGAGACGGCGGGCATCGCGGACGAGCACCTCTTCATCCGTCCTGGCACGGATGCGCTGTTCCTGTTCGCGGTGCTCCACGAGGTGCTGAAGGCGCCCCGGTTGGGCCGGCTGGAGGCGTTTACCGGCGGGCTGGAGACGGTGCGCGCGCTGGCGGAGGACTTCCCGCCGGAGCGCGTGGAGGGGGCGACGGGGATTCCCGCGGCGGACATCCGGCGCGTGGCCGCGGCCTTCGCTCAAGCGGAGACGGCGGTGTGCTACGGGCGCATGGGGGTGTCCACGCAGGCGTTCGGGGGGCTGTGCCAGTGGCTCATCAATACCCTGAACATCGTGAGTGGCAACTTCGACCGGGAGGGGGGCGCGCTGTTCACGCTGCCCGCGTTCGACGTGGTGGGCGGACCCGGGGCCATCCGCGTGGGCCGGGGCGGCTTCGGGCGGTGGAAGAGCCGGGTGCGGGGGCTGCCCGAATCCTCGGGGGAGCTGCCCGTGGCCACGCTGGCCGATGAAATCCTCACCGAGGGCGCGGGGCAGGTGCGCGCGCTGGTGACGGTGGCGGGCAACCCGGTGCTCTCCTCGCCCAACGGCGCGAGGCTGGAGCAGGCGCTGCCGTCGCTGGACTTCATGGTGTCCCTGGACCCGTACCTCAACGAGACGACGCGGCATGCGCACTACATCCTGCCGCCGCCCTCGCCCCTGGAGCGGAGCCAGTACGACGTGGTGTTCCACGTGTTCGCCGTGAGGAACACCGCCCGGTATGCGCCCCCGCTGTTCGAGCCGGGGCCGGGCGCGATGCACGACTGGCGGATCCTCCTGGAGCTGCAACACCGGCTGGCGGTGCTTCGCAAGGGCCGGAGCGTGCGAGGAGCGCTGGCGTACCAGGCCCTGCGGCGGATGGGGACGGAGGGCATCCTGGAGATCGGCCTGCGAGCGGGGCCTTACGGGCTGCGCGCGCGAGGGCTGCGCGGAAGCCTGAGCTTGAAGGCACTCCGGCGGGCGCCGCACGGGGTGGACCTGGGGCCGCTGAAGCCGAGCCTGCCGGGACGGTTGCAGACGAAGGACCGCCGCATCCACCTGGCACCCGCGCCCTTCGTGGAGGACGTGAAGCGGCTGCGGGAACTGCTGGACGGGGCGGTGGTGCCTGGGCCGGGCGAGCTGCTGCTGATCGGCCGGCGGCACCTCCGGGACAACAACTCCTGGATGCACCGCGTGCCGAAGCTGATGACGGGCAAGCCGCGCTGCACGCTGATGATCCACCCGGAGGACGCGAAGGCGGCGGGGCTGGGGGAAGGGGACGAGGCGGTGGTGACCTCCAGGGTGGGAGAGGTGTCCGTGCCGGTGGTGGTGACAGACGAGGTGATGCGGGGCGTGGTGAGCCTGCCGCACGGCTATGGGCACCGGCGCAAGGGGATGCCGTCCACGGTGGCGGCAGAGCACGCGGGCGAGAGCCTCAACGATTTGACGGACGAGCAGCGGGTGGATGCGCTCAGCGGCAATGCCGCGCTCAGCGGAGTCCCAGTACGGGTAGCCCGGGCCCAGACTTCACGGAACGGGTGACCAATCCGGATGACAGGCGAAGGGCGCGTCCGGCCAGGCTTGCCGGCATCGAAACCCTTCGGCGCAGAGGGCAGGGCCCTGAGGATCACAGCCAGGGATGCACTGCCAGTCGTCACAAATCATCCCGGCGGGACAGGGCGGATGATTCTCACCGCATTCCGCGACACACCGCATCCACGCTTTCCCCGGCTGCGGCGGATCCGTGCGCAGGGTACATCGCTGGCCTTCGGGACAAGGCACCTGCTGGCAGGAGGTGCCATACACGCTCGCGCACAGGGAGGCGCCCTCCTCGAACCGGATGCACTGCTCGCCTGAGGGACATCCCCGCTTCTCGCAGGTCGGCAGACAGACCGATTGGGGCGTGGTGTCCGCGCAGAAGAAGCCTTCGGGGCACTCGGTGGGAACGTCCAGGTGGCACGGGCGGGCGCACCAATTGTCCTTCCCCCCGCACAGAAGCCCTGCCGCACAAGCACTCTGCTGGTCTACCGGGACTTTGAAGCAGCCCTCGCCTTCTTGCCGCACACCCACGGGGACGCAGATGCGCACGAGCGGGCCTTGCTCCCCCGTGGCGAACGCGCGGCAGACCTCTCCTTCGGGACACTGGGCATCCGCGAGGCACTGGCTGTCGGTGCAGTAGGCGTGCCCATGGCGGAGCTCATAGAGGCATCCCAAAGGGGGCTCGCACGCACTGCTCGATTCACAGGTACGTCCGTATGTTGCCAACCGCATGCGCTGCTCGGTGTCGAGCATGGGGCTGACGCGGGCGTCTGAAGGAGGAGAGGGACGAAGGAGCATTCCCAGCAGGAGCACGAGCGGCAGCGGAAGAAGCACTCCCACGCCCATGCCAATGAGGGCGCGTCCGTTCACCCGCCGCACTCGCGGCATTTGTCAGGCTCCCTGTACGGGCCTTCGCAAACTTCCGGGCAACCGGGCAGCGCCATGAGCACCATCACGCATCCTCCTCGGAGCCAGCTCATGAGTTCCTGTCGCGAAGGTCATGGGACGCTATCAGCGTGAATCTTCCTGCGTCCATGTTCTGCGGATCCCCGTCGTGCGGCCCTGTCGCTGTCTTCGCGAGCGCGCCATGATGGGCAGGCGAAAGGGTGCATCGTGAAGACACTCCCATTTTCCCTGCTGACCGCGTTCCTGCTGACGCCCGTGCTCCCGGGTCATGCGGCGGGCCCAGCCCTTCCCACGGCGGAGACCACACTGTCCTTGCTGGAGCCTGTGGAAGCAGGCGCCTGCGAGTGGCGGAAGTTCGAGCCGATCTCCGCGGCGAGCCAGGTGCTCGCGCGGCTTCCGGCGGGCTGCCAGGGTGGCAGCACGGCACTGAGCCAGGATGGCAAGCGGGGCGCGGTGCGGTTCTGGCGAGGGGCGGTCAGCATGCCCGTCGTCGGCAAGCCCACCTTCCCCGAGCCCTTTCCCTCCCAGGCGTTCCGGGACCGGCTGTTCCTCGTGGATCTCGCCACGGGCACGGCTGAGGAGCTGCCGTTGCCGCCGGTGGGAGAACTCATCGAGTACGGCTTCGATGCCAAGGGCAGACTGCTGGGGCTCAGCCTCCAGGGACTTCCAACGGAAGAGGTGTCGAACTCCCGCGTGGTGGAACTGGATGGCGCGGGGAAAGCCCGGGGCGTCGGTGGAGGCAAGAAGCCCCTGCGGGCCTTGGCCTTCCTCTTCCAGGAGGGCAAGTGGACGCAGCTGGAGATGAAGGCTTCGTCCGAGACCCTGGGCACCGCGGCCCTGGAGCACCGCAAGGAACTGGGAGAGCGGTCCATCCGTGCCCTGGATCCGCGCTTCGAGCCCCGGGACATCGAGGATGATGCGGTGCTCGATCAGCTCTACGAGCTGTCGCCCGAGCAGCCCGAGGGGCAATGGGTGGAGTTCAAGAGCGGCTCACACTCGCTGGCCGTTTGGGGCACGCCGTTTGGAAACGACATGCTGGCCACGGGACTCGTCCGGCGGCTGGAGCGGGGCAGGGTGGTGGCCCTGCCGTCCTATGCGTACCAGGCCAATGACATGATGAGCCTGCGGGCCCGAGGGCCCTACCTGCTCATCTCGCTCTCCGATTCCGGGGGCCACCCCCGGATGTACCGGGGCAACAAGCGGGTCTGGAGTTCCGAGACAGCCCGCGCGGTGACGTTCTGGCCGAAGTGAAGCGAGTGACGCTAGGAATGCATCATGTCGATGCGGTACTTCGATCTCGCTGACGACGTTGATCTCTCCGGACGATGGGACCTGGGGAAGCTCATCGACCCGCAGAAAGGCAAGGAGGTGTGGCCTTGGCTGCTCAAGAGAGGCGAGCCCGCGCACTTTCCGGAAACCCCGGTGGGTCCCGTCAGGTCTCCGGGAACGCCACTCGATTTTTCTCACGCAGCTTTCGGCATCCCTGTGGTTCATGCGCGCGCAGCGTCCGTTTTCTCGGAGCTGGCCTCTGAGGATGTGCAGCTCATTCCGGTGAACATCCAGGGGCAATCGGAGCCCTACTTCATCCTGAACGTCATCCGTGTGGTGAAGTGCATCGATGACAGCGCTTCCGGGGAGGTGGCGTACTGGACCGAGGAGGATGGGCTGCCGGAGAAGACCGGCACCTATTCCTCTGTTTCGGGAATGTGCATCGACCCAACGAAAGTGGGCGATGCCCAAGTGTTTCGCACCTGGGGATGGCACGTCGCGCTCATCGTGTCCGAGCAGATCAAAGAGGCCTTGGAACGCGCGGGCATCTCGGGGATGAAGTTCACGGAGGTCACGGGGCCGGGGGCCCCCCATCCGAAGGAGCAGGAGATGCTGGAGCAGGCGGTTGCCGCCCGTGAGGCGTTCTGGCGCACCCTGGGGCGGCTGGACGAAGAGGCCCTCGTTCCCATTGCTGGAGGGGATTCGTGGCCTGCCCATCGGGAGGTCTGGCGCGTCATTCATCGCCCAGGAGGCAGCACTCTGTGGGTCACGGATGGGCTATCGGATCCCTTCCGAGAGGACGCGGAACCATCCGTGGGGTTCGGCTTGGAGCTGGGCCTGGAAGTAGACGAGTCCCTTGAGGAGGCCGCGAAGGGCTGGCCTTTGCAGCTCCTGGCGCGAGTGGCCGATGAAGTGGTGATGCACGAGCGAGTCCGCACAGGGGTGAAGGCGGGCTTCATGTCCATGGAGGTGTCTGGACAGGACATGCCCAGCCCGCTCGTGACGAAAGAGGGCCGGGTGGGGGTGCTGCTGGGTCTGGCGTCGAACACTCTTCCAGGGGACTTCAACCTGCCCGCTGGAGCGGTGAAGCTCGTGACCGTCAAGGCGCTGCTGCCCGAGGAGCTGGAATACCTCCTGACACACGGGAAGACAGGCCGTCAGGAGTTACTGCGGCGCTTTGAGCAGGCGGGACACAGGCACCTGTGCCGCGCATGGCGGCGTTCCGTGGTGTAGCCGAGGCCCGGCTACTTCGAGGCGGCGTGGGCCGCGGCCTGCTTCCAGACGCGGAAGACGTTGCCGGAGGCGATCTTCTCGATGTCCGCCTCGCTGTGGCCGCGCTCCAGCAGCACTCGGAAGAGGTTCGGGTACTGCGAGACGTCCTTGAGCCCTGTGGGCAACGTGGGCCCCACCCCGTCGAAGTCCGAGCCCAGCCCCACGTGGTCAATGCCCACCAGTTTCACCACGTGCTCGATGTGGTCCGCCACGTCCTCCACCCGCGCCAGGGTGACCGGGTGCTCGGCCAAATAGGACTTGATGAAGGCCCCCACCTCGGGGGCTCCAAAGGACTTGATGCCCTTGCCTTCCATGAAAGCCTGGATGGCCTTGTGAAACTTCTCCAGGGAGGCATTGGCTTCGGCGGTGAGGAAGCTGGAGCCGAAGTTGATCATCACCACGCCCCCCTTTGAGGCCACCGCGCGAATCAGCGCGTCGCTGATGTTGCGCTCGAAGCCCGGCGTGAAGTGGCGGCACGACGAGTGCGAGGCGATGACGGGCACCTGGCTGAGCTCCACCGCCTGCCGGATGGCGTCATCCGACAGGTGCGCCACGTCCACCATGATGCCCACGCGGTTCATCTCGGCCACCACCTCACGCCCGAAGGGGCTGAGCCCGTTCCAGGTCCGCTTGCCCGTGTTGAACGAGGCATCGCTGAGGAGGTTGTCCTTCGAGTGGGTCAGGGTGATGTAGCGCACGCCCCGGCGCTGGAAGTGCTCCACGTTCGCCAGCGAGTCCTCCAGAGCCGAGCCGTTCTCGATGCCCAGCGCGAACGAGATCTTCCCTTCCTTCGTGTTGCGCTGGGCCTCCTCCACCGAGTGCGCCATCGCGAACTTCTCCGGCGACTTCCGGGCGATCTGCTCCACCCGGTCGATCAGCGTGTCCGCCAGCGTCTTGGAGGCGCCCGGCGTCTGCTGGAGATCGGCCGGGATGTAGATGGACATGAAGGGCACATCCAGCCCTCCCTCCACCGCGCGCGGGTAGTCGAAGTCACCGCCCTGGGTGCGCTGGGAGATGTCCTCGGTGGGCTCGCCATCCGGCCCCAGCGTCTCCTGGAGGCGGTAGGGCACGTCGACGTGTCCATCGGCGATGATGATCCGCTGGGCCAGCGCGCGTGCCCGGGCCTCAAGGTCCGTGGGCCCGGGCGCGCCCGCCGGATTCGAACCGTGAGCGCAGGACAGGGTGGTGAGCGCGGCAAGGCAGGCAAGGGATGGGAGAGGGCGCATGGCCTGCCGCTTACCGCACTGGATTGGCTTTGACGAGATGGCGGCTCAGCGCGGCTGCTGGCGCTGAATCCACGCCTCCACATTGGCGCGCAGTTGCAGGAGCGGGAGGGTGCCATTTTCCAGCACCACCTGATGGAACTGGCGCAGATCGAACCGGGGCCCGAGCGCCGCTTCCGCCTGGGTGCGCAGCGCGCGGAACTCCAGGCCTCCCGAGTCATAGGCCGTCAACTGTCCGGGCAGCACCGCGATGCGGTCCGCCAGCTCCTCGGCCACGGCCTGGTTGAAGCGGCCCGTCTCCTTCGCGTAGGCCGTCACCTGCTCGCGCGTCCATCCATAGAGGTGGAGGCCGGGATCTGCCACCATGCCGCGCGCGGGCCAGGCGCGGCGGGCAATCTTGGCGGTGTCGCTGTCATAGAGCCCCAGCTCCTCCGAGAGGGCTTCCGCGTAGCGGGCCCACCCTTCGGCGTACGCGGAGTTGAACGCCAGCCGGGAGAGATCGCTCTGGGCCGCGGCGTACGCGGTGGCGGCTTGCAGGTGGTGTCCGGGCCAGGCCTCGTGCAGTGCGGTGATCGCCGCATCCGAGCGCAGCTGCTCCTTCCAGTCATCGAGCTGCAACATGTAGCGCGAGGGCTTCGCCGGATCCGGCTCGAACTCGTAATGCGAGCTGACCCCCGAGCCCTTCATGTAGTCCGGGTAGGGGCGCACCTCCAGGGCGTGGGTGGGCATCTTCAGGAAGCTGCCCGTGCACACCTGCTGGGCCTTCTCGACGAGCTCCCGCGAGTAGCGGAAGACCTCCTCCTCGGAGGTGAAGCGGTTGGCGGGGTCCGTCCTCAGCCGGGCGATGATCTCCGCGAAGTCGCTGGTGCCGAAGGCCTTCTGTCCCAGGGCCTTCACCTCGGCGACGTTCTTCGCGACCGTCTGCTGCCCGAGCTCGAACACCTCCTGGGGCGAGCGGTCGAGCGTCGTGAAGACGCGCAGGTACGCCGCGTAGCACGCCTTGCCGTTGGGCAGCGCGGACAGCCCGAGGCTGTCGCGGGCCTTGGGCAGATACGTCTTCTTCAGGAACTGGCGGTACTTCTGGAGGGCGGGATAGACGCGGGTGGTGATGACGGCGGTGAAGGCCTTCTGGAAGGCCACGTCGCCCGAGCGCTGGGCGGGGGAGGCGAAGGCCGAGTCCCCGGGCTTGGCGGCGAGCAGACCGTCGAGCTGCTTGAGGACCCGGCGCACCACGGACTTGGGCACCGAGTACCCCTGGGCGAGCCCCGCGCGGAGCTGGGAAATCTCCGTATCGACATAGCGGGGAACCGAGCGCCACCGCTGGAGGGCTTGCTCGCGCAGCGCCGCGGTCTCGATGGGCTGCTTCTCGGCGAACTCCGGGAACTGGAGCTGCCAGCCGAACATGTGCGAGACGGCCCATTGCTCGGCGTGGCAGACGCGCAGGCCGCGGTTGGCCTCCAGCATCTCCCGGAGAATGGCGTATGTGGAGAGGTCCGTCCCCTGGAGCGCCTTCGCATCGAGGGCGTTCAGCCGGGCCCAGAGCGCGTCCTCCTGACGCTCCAGGGCCCGCAGCGCCTTGGGGCTGTGGTCCGCGAAGCGGCCATGCGTGGGCGGGGTCAGCCCGTTGAAGTACGCGAGGGTGGGATCCGCCTCCAGGCTCAGGGCCACCATCTGGGTGGCGAGCGCCTGGACTTCTTCGGAGGCAGAGGGCGCGGCGTGCGCGCTCCCGGCGGCCCACAGCAGGACAAGGCACGGGAGGAGGCGACAGGCGGGACGGGAAAAGCTCATGGCCCCGAGTTTGACACGGGCTCGTCGCAGGCGTCGCCGTCGCAGGTGCCCGCGCACACCGCCTGCGAGGGGAAGGATTCCAGGATGGCGCACTCCGTTCCCCCCGTACACGCGAGGTAGTCGGTACAGAGGGTTTTCAAATCCACACAGCGTGCCTTCGTCACGCCATCCAAGGTCATGTACACACAGTTCCGGTGCGGGAGGGAACAGGAGGGCAGGTCCACGCCACATTCGGCCAGCTCATCCAGGGAGCTTCCTTCGCGCAGGGTCAACCGGCCCTGGCGCAGCGGCTCATCCGGCTCGCTTCCACAGGCACTCGCGGCACTCAGGGCCAGAACACACAGCAACAGTCGCGTCATCATGGGTCTTCCTTTTGAAAAGCGTGCTGGAAGAGGGAACAGCAAGGGGCGGGCCACGGGGAGGACACCAGATCTCCCGCTGTTAGCGGGCCCCGCGCGTGAGGCCTTCTCAAAAAGTTGAGGCCCCTGAGGGTTTTTTTGTTCGGCGGACGGTGCCTTGTGCTTGGGTCCGGCCCCTCCTCGGGAGGCCGGCACGCATGAGGCTGATGAAGGCATTGGGACAGGCGCAGTTCGGTGGGACGGAGGTCTTGAAGGAAGTCATCCTTCCCGTTCCCGAGCTCCGGGCCACCGACCTGCTGGTGCGCGTCAAGGCGGTGGGCATCAACCCCGTGGACACGAGGGTGCGCAGCAACGCCGCGGGCCATGGCCAGTTCCAGCAGGAGGAGGTGCGCGTCACGGGCTGGGACGGCGCCGGCATGGTGGAGGAGGTGGGCTCGGCGGTGGGAGGGCGCTTCCGTCCCGGAGACGAGGTCTTCTTCGCGGGAGACCTGTCCCGCCGGGGCTGCCATGCCGAGTACGTGGCGGTGGACGCGCGCATGGCCGGACGAAAGCCCGCCTCGCTGTCCTTCGCGGAGTCCGCCGCCATTCCCCTGGCGGCGCTGGCGGTCTGGGAGGGGATGATCGAAGGCTGCGGCATTCCCCGCGAGCCCCGGATGGGCCCTCCCCAGCGGGCCCTGGTCGTGGGCGGCGCGGGAGGCGTGGGCTCCCTGGGCATTCAAATCCTCTCCCGCGTGTGTGGCCTGCAAGTGATTGCGACGGCCTCCCGGCGGGAGAGCGCGGAGCACTGCCGGCTGATGGGCGCCTCCGGGGTCATCGATCATTACAAGAACATGAAGGAGCAGCTCGCCTCGCAAGGGATTCCCGCGGTGGACTACGTGCTGAACACCGCCGACCCGAACACCAACTTCGATGCGCTGGTGGCGCTGATGGCCCCGCTGGGAAAGATGTGCTGCTTGCAGCCCATGACCAAGCCCGCGAACCTGGCCCCGCTCTTCCTGCGGCGCCTCTCGGTGGTGTTCGAGGCGGTGTTCGCGCGCCCGCTGCTCCGCGCCTCACCGGAGGCGCAGGGCGCCATCCTGGACCACGTCTCCATGCTGCTGGATGCCGGGACGCTGCGCACCACGCTGGTGAAGAAGCTGCCCTGGACGGTGGCGGCGCTGGCCGAGGCCCACGCGCTCAGCGAGAGCGGCCGGGCCATGGGCAAGACGGTGCTCGCGCCCGTGTGAGGCGCGGTGGCTACGGGGACTTGCGCTTGTGCGAGCGGGCGTGCCGTCCCGGCTCCTGGCTGGGCTCGCGCTTCGAGACGCCGTGGTCCTGCTGGGGAGGCCCCGGGTCCTTCTGGGCCGCGAGGTGGCGCTGCCACTCCTCCTGGAAGACAGGGTCCTCGCGTGGCACCGGCCGGCGCGGCACCTTCGCGCGCATGATGCTCTCGATGCGCGCGAGCGTGGGGTTGTCTCTCGGGGTGGCGAACGTGGTGGCCACGCCGCTCGCCTGGGCCCGCGCCGTGCGGCCAATGCGGTGCACGTAGTCCTCCGGCGCGTGCGGCAAGTCATAGTTGATGACGTGCCCCACCGCCTCCACGTCCAGCCCGCGTGCCGCGATGTCCGTGGCCACCAGGCAGCGGCACGTGCCCTGGCGGAAGGCGTCCAGCGCTTGCTTGCGCTGGGCCTGTGTGCGGTCCGCGTGCAGCACCTCGCACGGGTAGCCCGCGCGTTGCAGCGCCTTGTGGACCTTGTCCGCGCGCTCCTTCGTCCGGGTGAAGATGAGCGCCGTGCCCTCGTTTTTCCGCATCAGCGTGAGCAGCAGCGCGGACTTCTCCTCCGCCTTCACGTTGTACAGCCGCTGCTCGGCGCGCTCGGCGGGCGTGCCGCTGCGGGTAACTTCCACGCGCACCGGCTGGTACAGCCGCTCGCGCACGAAGCGCGTCACGTCCGGCCCCAGCGTCGCCGAGAACAGCAGCGTCTGCCGCCGCCGGGGCAGCGCCTTCAGGATGGTTTCGAGCTGGAACTGGAACCCCATGTCCAGCATCCGGTCCGCCTCGTCCAGCACCAGCGCCTCCAGCTTGGGAAACGCCACCGCCTGGGAGGCCATCAGGTCCACCAGCCGCCCCGGCGTGGCCAGCACGAACGTGGGGTGGGCCTTCAGCGCCTCCACCTGGGCCGCCATGTCCTCGCCGCCCACGATGACCGTGTGAGTCAACCCATGGGGCTCGGCGAACAGGCGCACCGGCTCGGCGATCTGCTGCACCAGCTCCCGGGTGGGGGCCAGCACCAGCCCCAAGAGCCCCTTGCGCCCCGAGAAGCGCTCTACCAGAGGTAGCACGTAGGCGGCCGTCTTGCCCGTGCCCGTGGCCGCGCACCCGACGACATCCTTGCCCGCCAGCCCCGGGGGGATGGCCCGCGCCTGGATGGGCGTCGGCTGCGTGAAGCGCGCGCGCTGCAGGGCCTCGAGGGAGGCCGGAGAGAGGCCGAGCTGGGCGAAGGGAGAGCTCACGGCACCGGGAGTATCACCTTCAGAGGTGGATGATCTCGATCTCCTTCCACCGGCGTTGAAGCGCCTCCGCCACCAGGCGCCGGTGGCAGTGCTCCGGACTCGCCTCGCTGCACAGCAGGCAGCAGGGCTCCTCGAAGAAGGAGCGCTCCAGCGCCTCGATGGCCTGGCGCTCGCGCATCAGCGCCTGGAACCGGGGCGCGTAGTCCTCCCAGGCCCCCCGGTGCTTCTTGAGGTCATCGAGCATCCCCTGCGTGGGGGCGAGGCTCGGAAAGGGGTGGTAGCTGGCCCCGCAGAGCGCCTGGAGGAAGTAGCGCAGGTCGTCCCGCTTGGCGAAGGCGGAGAGCTGGGAGGTGGTGTTCAGCCGGGTGTCGACGAGCTTCTTCACCCCCGCGCGCTTCAGCGCCTCGAAGAACTGCTGGGCGCTCTTCTGGGTGAACCCAATCGTGTAGAGCTTCATGGTCTCCTGAGGCGGCCGGGCAGGCGGGCCCCTCCATGCTATCCGTCATCCTCTCAGAAGGTGGGAACGGGGCCCCCGCTCCCGGCCCGTGGGCCCGGGACGGTAGAGTGCGTGCGACATGCGACAGTCCGCTCCCTTCCTGATGCTGCTGGGACTCCTGCTGGCCCTGCCCTCCGTGGCTGGGGCCCCCCGGAAGCATCCGCCCTACGTGCACGAGATTCGTGACGAGGCCACCTTCTCGCTCTACGCCCACCCGGTGGAGACCGAGGAGATCGGCAAGTTCCTCATCGATGTGAAGACGGACCGCGTCTACTTCTTCGACGTCAACCTCTACCGGCTGCACCAGGACTTCGTCATCCGGGCCATCCTGCGCCGGCCCATGAGTGAGGAAGAGCGGACCGCCTACTTCCGGAACTACCGCGAGGACAAGCCCAGCTACATCCTGGGCTACATCACCCACCACCGCACCGCGAAGCAGTGGACCTTCAGCTACTGGGAGAGCGACAAGATCCGCGCCGCGGACGTGCGCCGCACCCAGCAGCGCCTGAAGGAGACGTTCTTCATCCAGGATCTGGCATTCCGGCCGGACTCCACGCGCCAGGAGGCCCTGCTCGCGGAGCTGACCGACATCTCCACCGTCACCAGCGACTCGCTCTACAAGAAGTCCGACTACCGGGCCTTCAACACCGGCAAGGCCACCGGGCGCCTGCGCATCGTGCCGGAGGGCACCTCCTACGAGTCGCTCCTCTTCGAGCCCGAGGACATCGTCGTCCTCCAGGAGTCCTACCCGGACCTGCCGCCCGTGGCCGGTGTGCTCTCCACGCGCTTCTCCACCCCGCTGTCCCACGTGAACCTGCGCGCGCGCGCCTGGGGCATCCCCAACGCCACGCTCAAGGATGCCGTCACGCGCTACGCCGCGCTGGATGGACAGCTCGTGCAGCTCGACGTCCGGGGCGCCACGCACACCCTGCGCCCCGCCACCGAGCGCGAGGCCGCCACCTGGAAGCAGGCCCGCGAGTCCGCGCGCAAGGTCCGGGTGCCCGCCGCCAACCTGAAGGTCCGGGACCTGCGGCCGCTCCAGAAGATGCGCGCCGGGGATGCCCGGCTCTTCGGCACCAAGGCGGCGAACCTGGGGGAGATTCTCTACCGGCGCGGCAAGGAGATCTCCGTGCCGGAGGGGTTCGGCATCCCGTTCGTCTTCTACCGGGAGCACCTGAAGCGCCACGGGCTCGACACCGCGCTGGGGACCCTGCTCGCCGAGCCGCGCTTCCAGGAAGAGGCCGCCTGGCGCCGGGAGCAGCTGGAGGCCTTCCGCGCCCGGATCGCCGCCGCGCCCATCGACGAGGCGCTGCTGGACCAGGTGGAGGCGCACGTGCGCGAGCGGCTCGGCGGCGCGGGCGTCTTCGTGCGCTCCTCCACCAACGCCGAGGACCTGAAGGGCTTCAACGGCGCGGGCCTCTACGACACGGTGCCCAACGTGCTGGGGCGCGAGGCGCTGGGCGCGGCCATCAAGCAGGTCTGGGCCTCGCTGTGGAACTTCCACGCCGTGGAGGAGCGCCGCCGCTTCGGTATTCCCCCCTCGTCCGTGTACTCGGCCGTGCTGGTGCAGGCGGGGGTCAACGCCACCTCCGCCGGCGTGCTGGTGACGAAGAACCTGTATGATTTGAGTGACAATCATACATTCACCATCAATGCGAAGCGGGGGTTGGGGCTGAGCGTGGTGTCAGGCACCACCGTGCCCGAGCAGGTGCTGTATGACATCCGTTACCCGGGGGCGCGGGTGATGTCTCGCTCGGAGGATTCCACCATGCTCGTGTTCGACGCGCAGGGCGGAATCAAGGAAGTGCCCACGGGGGCCGAGGAGCCCGTGCTCTCGGAGGTGCGCGCCCGGGAGCTGTCGCTCGCCGCGGCGAAGCTGGTGAAGGTGTTTCCCCGCAGCGGGCCGCTCGATATTGAATGGGTACTGGAAGGCAATAAAGTCTGGATTGTCCAGGCTCGGCCCTTCATCGACGCAGTGCGCTGAGATTGGATTTACTTGACGTAGTTGAACGCGAAGAGTGATGGTTTGACCCAGGGCGTGAGCAGTCAAAGGCCCTGGACGGTATATGCTTTCAAAGCAGCTTTCACGGGGTGTTCTCTCAGCACTCCTCTCGCTTGAATTGTTTGTCTTGGGTTGCGGCCCCACGCAGGACCTGGGGGATTCGGCGCGAGCCAATCCTTCGGCCGTCTCTGCCTCGGTGAACGCGAGTGGTTGCGCGGATGGCCAGCGCGAGGGGTTCGTGGATTCCGGGGCCTACCCCAACATCGCCGGCTGTAGCGGCGCGTGGACGGTGCCCGGCGTGTCGCTGTTCGCCCCGGAAGAGGCCCCGTCCTGTCCGGGCCTGACGCCGCAGGACACGCGCAACCCCGCCTGCGGCCGCGCGGCGGGAGATGACAGCACCAACCCCTCGGGCGCGGGCTGCAACGTGGCCGACCTGTGCGCTCCCGGCTGGCACGTGTGCTTGGACGCCAATGACGTGAAGAATGCCTCGGTGTCCGGATGCGGGGGCGCGACGCGGCCCGGCGATCCGCCGCTCCTGTTCCTCACCCGCCAGAGCAGCACGGGCTGCGGCGAGTGCGCCACCGGGACGCGGGCCGACAGTGCGTGCAGCTCGCGCACCTGCCAGGCGGGGTGTCTGCAGACGGAGCAGGTCTCCAACGACGTGTTCGGCTGCGGCAACTACGGCGAGATTCCCTCCGGCGCGTGCAACCCGCTCAACCGGTTCTCGGCGAACCTGTGCAGTGCCATCGGGGGCCAGGGCTGGTCCTGCAACCTGCCGGGCGCCGCCGACGACACGGGCTACTGCGAGACCTTCACCATCGTGCACTCCAAGCCCTCGACGGGCGGCGTGGCGTGCTGCCGCAACGGCTTCTCCAGCGACAGCGACAACGACGGGGTGCTGGACGAGGATGACAACTGCCTCTCGGTGCCCAACCCCGACCAGACGGACTCGGATGGCGACGGCTTCGGCGATGCGTGCGACGCGTGCACGGACGTCGATGGCGATGGCGCCTGCGACGAGAACGACAACTGCCCCACCCTGCCCAACCCGGACCAGACGGACTCGGACGGCGATGGGCTGGGCAACGTGTGCGATTCCTGCCCCGGGCCGGTGGACCTCATCACCTCCCAGGTGGCGGGCACGTGTGACGTGGCATCGCAGCGCTTCACGCTGAGCGCCCAGGTGGCCAACGCGGGGCCTGCCGCCGTGGCCCCCGGCCTCCAGGTCACCTTCTATGCCGTCACGCCGGGCCCGCAGGGCTCCGTGCTCGGCGTGGCCACGCTGGCGGAGGGCATCCCCGCGGGCGGCCAGGCCGTGGCCTCCATCGTGGTGGACCCCATCCCCGGTGGGCCGCTGCCCATCTTCGCCGTGGCGGATGACAACGGCTCGGGCCAGGGGCGCGAGGTGGAGTGCAGCGAGGGCAACAACACCGCCTCGGCCATGGTGGAGCTGGTGTGCCAGCCCCCGCCCACGTGCATCGAGGTCCGCCTGAATGACTACAACGTGTTCCTGACGGGCGACTACACCCTGGGCACGGACGTGGAGGGCCGCGTGGCCGCCGGGGGCAACGTCTCCATGACGAACTTCTCCGTGGGCTGGCGGCTGCCGTCCTCGGACACCGCGCCGGTGCTGGTGGCGGGTGGCAACCTGACGCTCTCCCACGGTGGCGTCTGGGGCGATGCCGCCTACGGGGGCACCTACGGCGCCAACAACGTGACGTATGTCCGGGGCGCGCCTGCCCAGGGCACCCCGGTGGACTTCGCCGCGCGGGGGGCGGAGCTTCGCGCGCTGTCCACGCGGCTCGCCGGCCTGGCGGCCAACGGGGTTGCCCGGCGCGAGTCCTGGGGCGGTCTCATGCTGAGCGGCACGTCGCCGGAGGTGAACGTGTTCCACGTGAACGCCAGTGACTTCACCGGTGCCGTGCTGCTGTCCATCGATGCGCCCGCAGGCTCCCTGGCGGTGCTCAACATCCACGGTGCCTCGGCCACGCTGGCCGGCGGCCACGCGTTCAGCGGCGGAATCGATCAGCGGGGCGTGCTCTTCAACTTCGTGGATGCCACGTCCATCAACGCTCAGGGCTATGGCCTGTGGGGCACGCTGCTCGCCCCGAACGCCCACGTGAACTTCACGAATGGCAGCTTCGATGGCGGCATCTATGCCAAGTCCCTCACGGGCAATGCCGAGGGACATCTCAACCCGCTGGGAGACCGGGACATCTGCGAGGAGGGCTCCTCGTTCAAGGTCCTGCTGGCCTACCAGCCCTCGATCTGGGCGGGAGGCAGCGAGGAGTATGCCCTGGTGAAGAGCTACCTGGGCGCGCTGGGGATTGACTACACGGGGCTGGAGATCGGCCCGGGAGGGCTGACGCCCGCGCAGTTGGAGGGCTACAACGCCGTCCTCCTGCTGACGTTCACCGGTCCCGTCGCGAGCGTCACCACCGCCAACACACTGAGCACCTACTTCGCTCAGGGCGGCCGGTTGATCGTCTCCGGCGATGACATCACCTGGACCCAGCAGGGCGGTGCCTCTCAGGCGACGTGGGAGAACCTGACGCGGCTCACGTATCAGAGCAATGGGGTGACCGCGCTGCACACCGTGAGCATTCACGCCTCGGGCCATCCGGTCGCTGCGGGGCTCGAGGGACTGTCGTTCCGCTATCCGCTCGACATCGATGTGAAGCAGGTCAAGGCGGTGGGCGGACTCCCGGTGCTCGCCTCGGCGGTGTACGGCAACGGCAGCTCCGTGGGGCCGGTCATCACGGCCCAGGAGAACCCCAATGGCCAGGGGGGCCGGTTGGTGACGATCAACGTGGGCTTCTACAACGGCATCGACACGACGCCCTACAACGGGGCACCGTATATCGGCCCCACGGTTCCGCCCGACGTGGCCCGGAGGCTGCTGAACAACTCCGTGCACTGGGTGCTGGGCCAGTAAGGCCCGCCTGACACCGGGAGCGGGGGACCGAGGTCCGGTCTCCCCTGCCTCCCGGTGGTTTCAGGGCGGAGGGGCCGCCGCCTGCTCCAGCCAGGCGCGCAGGGCCTTGGGGCTCATGGGCAGCTCGTCCGGCCAGAGCCGCACCGTGCCGTCCTCGCTGAGGGAGACGACGGTCTGGTCATCCAGGAAGCCCACGCCCGTCACCTGCGCCGCGTGTCCCCGGAGCACCCGGCTCTCGCCGCTCTCCAGCTCCCACAGCCGCACCGTCCGGTCCGCGCTCGCCGAGGCCAGGCGCCGCCCATCCGGTGAGAGCGCCAGCCCGGTGATGTCCCCCTGGTGTCCTCGCAGCGGGGGCAGGGCCTTGCCCGTGCCGCCCTCCCAGCGCCGCACCATGCTGTCCTTCAAGCTGGCGCTGATCAGCTGCCCGCCAGGGGCCGGCAGCAGCTCCAGGACGCCATTGCCGCTGACGTCCACCCGGAGGCTCTGGCCTCGCGCCAGGTCCCACAGGCGCAGCGTGTGGTCCATGCCGCCACTGACGAGCTGCCGCCCATCCGGGGAGAAGCGCAGCGGGCCCACCGCGTCCTCGTGGCCCCGCAGCTCCTGGAAGCCTCCCTGGCGCAAGTCCCACCGCCGGACCGTGGCGTCCACGCTTCCCGAGGCGAGGAGGCTTCCGTCCGGCGAGAAGGTGAGCCGCTGGACGGCGCCCGCGTGCCTTCCCAGGACGCGGCCCTGGCCGGTGGCCAGCTCCCACAGCCGCACCTCGCCCGTCAGGTCCGCGGAGGCGAGCTGGCGGTGGGTCTCGGAGAAGGCCAGGGCGGACACGGAGGCCGTGTGGCCCTCCATCGCGCGCAGGGCCTGTCCCGTGGCGGCCTCCCACAGCTGAATCTTCCCCGAGCGGCTGCCCTGGGCCAGCCACTGCCCCTCGGGGGAGAAGGCCAGCGGGGCTTTCCGGGCACCCTCCGGGCCAGAGGCTTCCAGCAGGTGGGTGCCTCCGGTGGACGCATCGATGAGGCGCAGGGAGCCGTCCGTGCCCGCGGCGGCCAGGTGCCGCCCCTCGGGGGACACCGCCAGGGTGCGCAGGGGCGCCTGGGCCCGGGCCAGCACCCGGCCGGCGGTCGTGCTCAGGGCGTAGATGCGGGCCGTGCCGTCGTAGCCGCTCACGGCGAGCTGCCGCCCCTCCGGGGTGAAGGCGATGAGGTGCACGGCGCTCGTGTGGCCGTGCAGCGTGCGGCTCAGGCCCGTGCGGGGCTCCCACACCCGGGCCGTGCGGTCGTCGCTGCCGGAGGCCAGGTGCTGTCCATCCGGGGAGAAGGTGAGCCGGTTGACGCGCCCTTCGTGCTGGCCCAGCAGCCGGTCCTGGCCGGTGGCCAGCTCCCACAGCCGCACGTGGCCCTCGGCCGTGCCCGCCGCCAGGGACTTCCCGTCCGGGGCGTAGGCCAGCGCCCAGAGCACGCCGAGCTTCTCGCCGAGCACCCGCGCCTGGCCGGTGCGCACGTTCCACAGGCGCAGGGTCTGGTCCTCGCCTCCGGTCACCGCGGTGTCCCCGCGCGGGGAGAAGGCGATGACGCGCAAGGGGCCCCCGTGCTCCAGCGTGCGCGAGGTGCCCTGCTTCAGGTCCCAGAGCTGCGCGCGGGGCTGCCGCAGGGAGTGGACGAGGACATACCGCCCATCGGGCGAAATCTTGAGCTGGCCGAGCGGGCCCATCCCCGTCTTGAAGGTCCGCTCCAGGGTGCCGGTGGCCACGTTCCAGCGCCGCAGCAAGTCATCGCCCCGGTTGCTGGTGAGCAGGTGCCGCCCGTCCGGGGTGAGGGCGATGCCGTCCACGGGCCCCGTGTGGCCGGCGAACACCTGGCTCTGCCCCGTGTCCAGCTCCCACCGGCGCGCGGTGCGGTCCTTGCTGGCGGTGACGGCGAAGCGGTGATCCGGCGAGAGCTCCAGCCGCCACACCTCGTCCGTGTGCCCGGTGAGGACGCGGGACTCGCCCCGCGCCAGCTCCCAGACGCGCACGGTGTGGTCGTCGCTGCACGAGACGAGGCGCCGGCCGTCCTGGGTGAAGGCCATGTCGTCCAGCGTCTGCGTGTGGCCGCGCAGCACGGTGGCCAGGCCACGCGCCTGCGCCTCCGCGGCGAGCAGGCGCACGGCGGGCCACCGGGTGAACTGGGGCGAGAGGCTGCGCAGCCAGGCGATGGTCTCGTTGGGGTCCTTCTCCACCGCGGCCCGGGCGTGGAGCAGGGTGAGCTCATCGGCCCGCTCCAGGGCCAGCCGCCGCGTGCGCTCCGCGTCGCTCCGGGCCGCCTCGGCCTCCGCCTGCTTGCGCTCGGCCCGGTCCCGCTCGGCGATGACCCGCCGCACGCTCACCGTGCCCACGCTGGCCAGCACCAGCAGCGCCACCCCCGTCACCGCCACCGCCGAGCGGTAGCGGCGCACGAAGCGCAGCGTCCGCTCGCGCAGCGAGTACACGTGGGCGCCGACAATCTGGCCCGTCTGGAAGCGCCGCAGGTCCTCCGCCAGCTCGCGCGCGGTGGCGTAGCGCTGGGCGGGCTCGCGCGCCATCGCCTTGGCCACCAGGGCCAGCAGGTCCTCGGGAATCCCGCGCTGGCGCTGCCCGAGCGGCGGGGGCGGGTGCTTCACCACCTGGTCGAGGATCTGGTTCGAGGAGCCGCCGTCGTAGGGCTGCGCGCCCGCCAGCAGGTGGTAGAGGATGGCGCCCAGGGCGTACACATCCGCGCGCTCGTCCACCGGGCGGGCCGCGGCCTGCTCCGGGGGCATGTACGCCGGGGTGCCGATGACGGTGCCCTGCCGCGTGAGGCTCCCGTCCTGGGAGGGAGATGGCTCGGTGCGCGGGGCCGCCTCCGGCTCGGCGCCCTCGCGGCTCAGGTCCTTGGCGAGCCCCCAGTCGATGACCACCGTCTCCCCGAAGTCGCCCACCAGCACGTTGGCCGGCTTGAGGTCGCGGTGGATGATGCGCTCGGAGTGGGCGTAGGCGATGGCCTCGGCCACCGCGAGCACGTGGGGCAGCAGCGCGAGCCGCTCCTGCAGCGTCTTCTTCCCGGCGAGGAGCTCCGCCAGCGAGCGGCCCGCCACGAGCTTCATCGCGAAGAAGGGCTCGCCGGTGGGCCAGCGCCCGGCCTCGTAGACGGGGACGATGGAGGGGTGCTGGAGGCGCGCGGTGACGAGGGCCTCGGCGATGAAGCGCGCCTCGGTGTCCTGGCCGGGCACGAGCAGCTCCTTGATGGCCACGGGCCGGTCCAGGCGCCGGTCCCTCGCGCGGAAGATGCGGCCGATGCCCCCGCGCGCCAGCTCCCCGTGCAGCGCGTAGCGGTCCGCCTCCAGCGCGGGCAGGGGCAGCGTGGGCAGGTCCACCGCCGGGGGGGACGTGCGTCCCGGCAGGGTGAGGGCCGTCTCCAGGGGTGAGGGCTCCCTCCCGGCGGCAGGCAGGTTCCCCGGCAGCTCTGCCGGGCTCATGAGGGGACGTTTCGGCACGGCGGTGTCGGCAACCTCCCACCGGGGACAGGGGTGGGAGAGACGCCGCCAGCATGCCGCAGGTGCTTATTTACCTCCAGCCCGTCTGGAATTTTTCAGGTTCTGGGGCGGGAAGAGCCACTCGAGGCCGCGCCACACGTCGTCGCGCCAGGCCGCGTAGCTGTGGCCGCCGTTGTACTCCCAGTACTCGGCGCGGTGCCCGGCCTCGGTGAGCACGGGGAGCATGCGCTGGTTGCCCTCGCGCAGCTGCTCGAAGACGCCGCAGTCCATCCACACCTGGAGCGGGGCGGTGGGGGGAACCTGGGCGAGCGGGAAGACGTTGGTGTCCCCCTCGCCGGGGATGGCGAAGGCGCCCGACTGGCTGAGCACGTGGCCGAAGACTTCCGGGGAGCGCAGGCCCATGTACAGGGCCATGAGGCCCCCGAGCGAGGCGCCCAGCACGCCATGGGCGCCGGGCTGGCGCTGCTCGTCCACGAGCCGGAGCTTCTCGTGGGCCAGGGGCAGCACCTTGCGCAGGAGGAAGTAGCGGGTGGCCTCGCTGCAGAAGTACTCCACGGTGCGGGCCGAGCCGCCGTTGGCCACCATCGCGAGCGCCACGGGGCGGATGCGGCCTGTGTGGATGAGGTTGTCCACCACGGTGGTGAGGCTGGCGAGCTTCAGGTAGTCGAGCCCATCGAGCACCACCACCAGGGGGCAGGGGGCGGAGACGGGCGGCTGGTAGAGCACCACCTGGCGCGAGGTGCCGATGGCGAACTCGGAGGTCTCCACTTTGTGGCGGGTGACGCGGCCCCGGGGCACGCCCCGCGCGCGGTGGCCCAGCGGGGTGGGGGCGCTGCCGGGCATGTAGAAGAAGTGGTTGCGGCCGCCAATGCCGTTGTCGACGAGGAGCGGGTTGAGCGGATCCTTCACCCGCTTGCCCTTGGCATCGGTGAAGGCGTACTCGACGTAGGCGTCGTGGGGCAGCTCGAGGGTGCGGGCCCAGAGGCCAGGGCCCACGCGCTCCAGCGGGAGGGGCTCGCTCCAGTCCTGGAAGTCGCCCGAGACGAAGACGCGCTGGGGACCGCGCCAGACGAAAGTGGCGGAGCGGGAGTCGATGATGGGCGAGCCCTCGGCGAGGGCCCGCTCTTTCAGAAGGTGGCTGTCCATGAGGGGGCTTCTCTCACGAGGCGCCTGCCGGGGACAGTCCGTGACGCCCGGGCAAGCCCGGGCCGTTTCCTGCTGAAACGTTGGAGGTCACGATGCCGGGAGCGGTTCATCCAGGCCCGCCAAGTTCTCCTCGGCGGCTTGGCGGTACATCGGCACGGTCTCCACGGCCAGTACGTCGCGCATCTGCTGACGTGCTCCTTCCAGGTCGCCCGCCTCCCGCAGGTCCAGCATTCGCGAGACGGCGCGTTCGAGCCGCTTTGACCCATTGCGCAGGCGGGCCATGATTTTCCGGAGCAAGGTCTCTGCGCTCTGGGAACTCGCCAGGGCCTTTGCTGTCTCGGCCTCGCCGAAGGCCACTTCTGCGGCGGCACGTTGAAGGAAGGAGCGCATGTCCCCGGTCAGCTTCAGCGGCTTGCCCTGCTGGATGCGGTACAGAAGGCACGCAAGCTGAGACCGGTCGGAGAGCTTCGGATCCACGCGCCCATGGTTCGCGGCTCTTTGAAGCCGGACGATCTGGGCCAGCAGGATTTCCGCCTGCTTGCGGTAGCGCGGTACCCGTTCGACCGTGAGTACCCGCTCCAACTGCCGGCGGGCTCCCTCCAGGTCCCCTGCATCTTGTAGGCGGTGGGCGCGGTGCTCCGCCACCATCAACCGCCAAGCCCCCTCCTCGATGCGCTTGTGTACCTTCCGGAGCAACGCCTTGGACGTGCGCGGGCTGCGCAGCGCTTGCTGGATGTCCTGAAGGGGGATGGCGACGTCTCGGGCAGACCGCCGCAACACGGCGCGTACGCTGGCCGTGAGTTCCAAGGGCTCTCCCTGGTCCAACACGCGCTGAGCCAGCGCTTCCAGGGCGGCCCAGCCGGTCTTGTTGCTCATGGAGCCACTTTCTAATGCTGGTTCTTCGGACTGGGGCACCTGTCTTCCGGCCATTTCCGCTGGCCTACACAGGTCCGCAGGCAGTCATCGCACTTGGCGTTCCACTTCTTATCGACGCACTGCACGTACGTCATGATGCACTTTTGCCGCCATCTCGGGATCGGTTGCGCCGCTGCTTCGGTTTGCGAGGCCTCTGTTGCTTCGCTCTCTGGAGGGGTTTCCAGGACCGCGTAAGCCTCGGCCAGGGTCTTGAGAATGCTGGCCGCCCGGACGGGGTCCGCTCCGCAGCTTTCCAGCGCCGTGAAGGGGTTCCTCTCGACACAGCAGCTCACCGTGTCCCAGCAGGTGCGCGGTGCCAGGTAGACGGGTGGCGCGGACGGCCGAAGGGCGGTGGCGTGGACCCCGGGGGCGCAGCCGCCCATCAGCCCGAGGAGCAGCCCCAGCAACCCAGGTGCCCAGAAGCGGGCCGGTGGTTTCGCGGCTTCCATGGGTGAGAAAGGTACCCGTTCACGGCAACGTGGGGCAGCGGGGGATACAGACCGCCTCATGTTGCGCGGCTGCTCTGGACGGCTCCCCGAGATGCAAGCACGTCTCAGACAACCCACACGATGACCCGTGAACGGGTACCCTTGCTCTTGGCCTTCTCCTGAAGAGGAGACGAGAGGGAGGGGGACACAGACCGGCGGAAGCCACCGCCGATGAACCTCACTCTACAGACCGCCGCTGACAGGGACATGTGCCGGAAGTCACATGTCCCCAGCGTTTTACTTCGTGACGGCGAACACCAGGTCGTCGTGGTCGTCGTACTTGGTGAGGCCACAGGCGGACACTTCCACCTTCCCCTCGTACCGGAAGCGCGCCCGCACCGCTTGCAGCGCGCCGCCCGAGGGCAGCGTGTAGGTCTTCGTCAGCGTCTGCGCCCGGCCGCTCGTGGGCGTCAGCGTGCCCAGCGAGACCCACACCGGCGCGTTGGCATCCGCCGCGTAGTACAGGTCCAGCTTGTCCGAGGACGGACTGCTGGCGTAGGCCCACACCGTGGCTTCGATCTTCACCGTCTTGCCCGGCGCGAACGGCGAACCGTCCACCGTCGACACGACGAGCCGGTCATTCGACTCGTCCACGTGGAAGCTTCCCGAGGACTGATCCGCGCACGAGCTGTTGACCGTGTTGGGCGCGTTGCGCTCGGGCCCCAGGGTGCCGCGGCCCACGAGCAGGGTTCCCGAGTCGCACTTGGCGCTCACCGCGGTGCACGCGGGGGCCTTCAGCGCGGGGTGCAGCTCCGCCACGGTGCTCGGGTTGTTCACCACCACCGAGACGGGGGTGCCCGTGCCCGCGTTCTGCCGGGCGTCCACGGCCTGCACGGAGAGGGTGTGCGTCCCATTGAGGACGGTGGCCGTGTCCCAGACGAAGCTGTAGGGGGCGGTGGTGTCCGAGCCCTTCACGGCACCGTCCACGAGGAAGTCCACCCGCGTCACGCCCACGTTGTCGGACGCGGTGGCGGTGAGCGTCACCGGGCCCGACAGGGGGGCGGCCGTGGACGGACCCGTGAGCGCCACCGTGGGCGCCTGGATGTCCCCCACAGTGCTCTGCACCGTGCCCTTGGCCAGCTCCGCCATGTAGGCGGCCGCGATCTTCGAGAACTTCAGAGCGTGGTTCGCGTTGTTGCCGCTCTGCGCCAGCGTGTCGTTCGCCGTGTGGATGTAGTCGTTGCTGTCAGCGAAGGTGGCCTCGAAGGGGAAGGACGCCGGGAAGCCCTGGCCGTGCCACGAGGCGTGATCCGAGCACCCGTAGTTGCACTTGGTGTCGAGGATTTTCAGCTCGGAGGTGTACGTGCCGATGATGTTTCGCAGGAACGTGTTCTGCGCCAGGTTCGTGTAATCGGTGATGAGGCCGACGTCGGCGCTGGCGGTGCCCTTGTAGTTGGTCATGTCCAGCTGGAGCACGCCCACCACGTTGATGCCCTGGCTCTTGTGCCGCTTGGCGATGTCCTGCGAGCCCAGCAGGCCCGCCTCTTCCGCCGCGTAGCCGATGAACTTCACCGTGCGCTCGGGCCGGTAGTCCTGGGCCAGCGCCGCGCGAATCACCTCGGTGAGCGACGCGATGCCCGAGGCATCGTCATCCGCGCCGGGCGAAGGGGCGTTCGGGTTGGAGCCGCTCGAGCCCACCGTCGAGTCCAGGTGCCCGCCCAGCACCACCACCTCGCTGGCCTGGGTGGTGCCCGGGATGGTCAGGATGATGGAGCGCTGGTTGTAGTTCGTGTGGACGAACTCCTCCACCGTGACATCCGGCCGGGACGCGGCGAAGTCCGACCAGATCTGCTTCAGCTTCAGGGCCGCTTCGGCGCCCGAGGCCGACTTGTAGTAGCGCGTCGGGTAGCTGGACAGGGTGGTGATGGTGGCCAGCACGTTCGGCTCGTGCAGGTCCCCGATGAGCGCGTTCGCCGTGTCCGCGTTGTTCAGCGTGTAGTCGACCGCGGTCAGGTAGGGCAGCTCCGGGGCGCCCGCGCGCTTCATCGCCTCGGTGGCCTCCGCCTCCGTCTCGTGGGCCAGGAAGCCCGCGCAGCGCTTGTACCGCTCGTGCATCATCTCGGAGATGCGGAAGAGCGCCGACTCGCGCACCTTCATCATCGACACGTTGTTCTGCGTGCGCGGCAGGGTGGCGGGCGCCATGCCCGAGGCGCGCAGCGTGGCTTGCACCTCATCGAGCGAGTCCGTGGCCAGGGTAATCCACAGCTCCCGGTCCTCGGCGGGCTGCTGGATGGGACGGGCAATGGCGGGGCCGTGCGCGAGCGCGGGAGCAGCACCCCACAGCAGCAGAGCTGCCGGGGCAAGACCTTTGAGCTTCATGGATATACCTCCAACCGGTGAAGACCTCTCCAGCAGCAGGCCAGAGGTCCAGGCAGACTGTAACGTGACTGCGAGAAGAGTCATCCGCCCCCGGAGAGAAGTCTCGCGGTGGACGGAGAAGACAGGAGGGAAGACGTCCTGGAAGATGCACGGAAGGGTGATTGTCCGCGGCGCGGGCCGGGCGGGCGGGAGTGTCCGGGGGTCCAATCGTCCGGGGGAACCGGCAGGGAGTCAATCCGTTAAAACGGACTGTTTGCCGGGTGGAGCGGAATTTCCAGGGGAAGCTTGAGTCCCCAATGACGTGAGCCACGGAGGGAGCCGACCGACATGAAGGAGCAACGCCTAGGGCACGGGGGATGGACGGGGGGGATGGGCCTGGTGCTGGCCGTCGCCCTTGGGGCGTGTGCGGGCAAGACGCCCCCGGCGCGGGCCCCGTCCAACGCGGAGCTGGCCGGGGCGGAGCTGAACGCGCGGGTGGAGGCGCTGCTGCGCCAGATGACCCTGGAGGAGAAGGTGGGGCAGCTGGCCCAGTACTCCCAGGGCGTGCCCACGGGGCCGGGCACGGGCCGCGCGGACCACGAGCAGATGGTGCGCGCGGGCGCGGTGGGCGCGTTCCTGAACCTCGTGGGGGCGAAGGAGACCAACCGGCTGCAGCGCCTCGCGGTGGAGCACAGCCGCCTGAAGATTCCGCTGCTGTTTGGCTTCGACGTGATTCACGGCCACCGCACCCTGTTTCCGGTGCCGCTGGGCATGGCGTCGAGCTTCGACCCGGCGTTGGTGGAGCAGGCCATGCGCTTGGCCGCCACGGAGGCCGCCGCCGATGGCATCCGCTGGGTGTTCTCCCCGATGACCGACATCGCGCGGGATGCGCGCTGGGGCCGCATCGTGGAGGGCTCGGGAGAGGACCCCTACCTGGGCGCCGCCCTGGCGCGGGCCTACGTCCGGGGGTACCAGGGCGCGTCGCTGGCCGCGCCCACGGCGGTGGCTGCCTCGGTGAAGCACTTCGCCGCCTACGGGGCGGCGGAGGCGGGGCGGGACTACCACTCGGTGGACCTGTCGGACGTGAGCCTGCGCCAGGTGTACCTGCGGCCCTACCAGGCCGCGGTCGAGGCGGGCGCGGCGACCCTGATGTCCTCCTTCAACACGCTCAACGGCGTGCCCGCCACGGGCAACCCGTACCTGCTCACCGGCATCCTGCGGCAGGAGTGGGGCTTCAACGGCTTCGTGGTCAGCGACTGGAACTCCGTCCAGGAGCTGGTGAACCACGGCACCGCGCTGGATGGCGCGGCGGCGGCCCGCCAGGCGCTCACGGCCGGCGTGGAGATGGACATGGAGGGCAACCTCTATGCCCCCGAGCTGCCCCGGCTGGTGCGCTCGGGCCAGGTGAGCGAGGCGGTGGTGGACGAGGCGGTGCGCCGCGTGCTGCGCGTGAAGTTCGCGCTGGGGCTGTTCGAGCGGCCCTATGCGGACGAGACGGCCGAGCCTCCCCAGCCCACCCCGGAGTCGCGCGAGCAGGCCCGGCGCATGGCCGAGGCGTCCATCGTCCTCTTGAAGAACGAGGGCCGCGTGTTGCCGCTGAGGGACTCGGTCCAGCGGATTGCCGTCGTGGGGCCGCTGGCGGACTCGCGGATCAACATGATGGGCTGCTGGCCGGCCCGGGGCGATGCCCGGGAGCACGTTACCCTGCGGGACGCGCTGGAGCGCCGGTGGAAGGGCCGGGTGGTGTACGCGAAGGGAACGGGCATCCTCTCGCAAGGCATCGAGGACTTTCAGGAGGCGGTGAAGGCGGCCGCCTCCGCGGACGTGGTGATCGCCGCCCTGGGCGAGGAGGCGTGGTCCATGACGGGAGAGGCCGCCTCCCGGACGTCGCTGGGCCTGCCCGGCAACCAGGAGCAGCTGCTCGCGGCGCTGGCGGCCACGGGCAAGCCCGTCATCCTCGTGCTGTTCAACGGCCACCCGCTCGTGCTCACGGGCTTGCAGGCGCACGCCCGGGCCATCGTGGAGGCGTGGTACCCGGGCATCGAGGCGGGCAATGCCCTGGTCAATCTCCTCTCGGGCGCGGTCAACTTCAGTGGCCGGTTGCCGGTGACGCTGCCGCGCGGCGTGGGGCAGGTGCCGCTCTATTACAACCAGCTCAGCACCGGACGTCCGCCGGGGGCCGCGGACCTGACGCGCCCGCCCACGGCCTCGGAGAACAAGTACATCTCCCGCTACATCGATGAGCAGAACGCGCCGCTCTACCCGTTCGGGTATGGCCTCTCGTACACGGACTTCGCGTTCTCGGCGCCCGCGCTGAGCGCGAAGGGGCTGAAGGCGGCGGCGGTGCCTCGGCAGGGCGCGGCGCTCCAGGTGACGGCCCAGGTGCGCAACACGGGCGCGGTGGAGGGCACGGTGGTGGCGCAGCTCTACCTTCAGGTGAGGGGCGCGAGCACCGCGCAGCCCGTGCGCCAGCTCGCGGGCTTCGCGCGGGTGCACCTGGCCCCCGGGGAGGCCCGGGAGGTGGTCTTCCCACTGGGCTTCGAGGAGCTCTCCTTCGTCAATGCCCGCTCGGAGCGCGTCGTGGAGCCGGGCACCCACTATGATGTGTGGGTGGGCGACAGCTCCGAGGCCCGTGCACATGTCGACTTCATGATGGAGTGAGCCCCCGGGGCATTTCGCCGGCATGGACGGGTGGGGTTCGCTCAGGAGGTCCGACCGGAGCGAGCCATGTCCACCGCCGATGTCCTCGAATCCAACACCCTGTTTCACGAAGCCTGGAAGTTCTACGCACGCGCCTGTCCGAAGGGGGAGATCGTCCAGCAACCCGGGGTGCTCATCGCCGCATGCCATGTGCCCTGGTCCATCATGAACATCGCCTTCCAGCCCGAGCCGGAGGGCACCGAGGCGGGGCTGACGGGGGCGCTGGATGCGGCGGCCGGTTACTTCACGCCGCGCGGGCTCGCGTGGATGTTCGCGCTCGCGTGGGATTGGCTGCCGCCGCCCCTGCGCTCCCGGGCCACTGGGCTGTGCGACCAGCGCGGACTGGCGCTCGCCATGGAGTCCGTGGGCATGGTGGCCGAGCAGCTCGCGCCCCCCGTCCGGCCCCTGCCCGCGTTGGACCTCCGGTTCGTCACCGATGCGAAGGGGGCCCAGCACATCGCCGACATTCACGCGGCGGCTTATGGCGCGTCCCTGGACACGGCCCGGCAGTCCCTCGCCATTCCCGCCCTCTTCCAGGGCGAGAGCCGGGGGTACCTGGGCTATGAGAAGGGACAGTACGTGGCCTCGACCGCGGTGCTGCGGCTGGGGAATGTGGCCTATATTGGCTACGTGGCCACGCGGCCGGACTTCCAGGGCAAGGGGTACGCGGAGGCGCTCATCCGCCTGGCGCTCCAGGACGCGAAGCGCCTGTGGGGACTGGAGCGGACGGCGCTGCATGCCACCCTGGCGGGGTTCCCGGTCTACCAGCGCCTGGGCTACCGGGAAGTGACGCGCTTCGGGCTGTACTCGCCTCGAAGTCCTGGACGCTGAGCCACCCCCTGGGAGAGGTTGAGCCCCATGGCCACGAAATCGCGTGCGGTCGTGATGCGGCGGAACGGTCCGCCGGAAGTCCTCGGGGTCGAGGAGATCCCGCTCGCGCCGCTCGTCCGCGGCGAGGTGCGGCTGCGCACGCTCGCCTCGGCCGTCAACCACTCGGATCTTCAGATCCGTGCCGGCCAGTGGCCCATCCTGAGGGAGCCGCGCTTTCCCTACGTGCCGGGGCTGGAGGCCGTTGGCGAAGTTGTCGAGGTGGCGGACGGTGTGAGCGAGTTCGCCGTGGGGGACCGCGCCTGGACGGCGATGCAGGGCTTCGGCGGTGTGCGGGCGGAGCGTGATGGCGGCTACGCCGAGTACTTCACCGTCCCGGCCAATGTGCTCGCGCCGTTGCCGGCTGGTCTGGACGCCGTGGCCTTCGCTGCCATCGGGCTTGCCGGCGTGACGGCCATCGAGGGCATGCGAAGGCTGGGCCCCCTGGGCGGCAAGACGCTCGTCATCTCAGGGGCGACGGGCGGCGTTGGTGCCGTGGCGGCTGGGATTGGCCGCGCGCTGGGCGCGGAGGTCATCGCCTTGGAGCGTGGTTCACCGGCGCCGCAGCCCGGGAGCGCTGACGCGGTGCTGGACAGCGTCGCGGGGCCGCTCTTTCCCACGCTTGTCTCCGCGCTGCGCCCGGAAGGCCGCTACTGCATCGTCGGCGCGGCGGCCGGGGGCGACGTGGCCTTCGATGTCTGGAGCCTGCTCGACGGGCGCGCCCTCACCGGCTACTCGACCGAGACGCTCGATGGGACCGTGCTGCGCAGGGCCACGCAGGAGCTGATCCGCCTGCGGCTCCCACCGCCGCCCACGCGGGTGCTCCCGCTTGCCGAGGCGGCGCGCGCCCATGCGCTCATTGAAGAGAGGGCGGTGCGAGGGCGCGTGGTGCTCGTGCCGTAGACCGCAGCGCTTCAGCTGAAGCGGAAGGTGAGCATCCGCTCCACCTGCTGGTAGCGCTCGAAGAGCTCGTCGCGGCTGGGCGCTCCGAGGTTGATCAATCAAGAGGATGCCGCCGCTGCGGCGTAGCTTGACACGCAGGTCGAGGACTCGCACGCGCTTCAGCCCCTGTTTGGAGGCTCGTCTGTCAGGGGGAATCGCGCCTACGCAGCAGGCGACCACCAGCCAGCAGTGTCCGGGGAGGAGACCATCGATTCCTCCAAAGCTTCGACACAAGCAGGATGCTTGCCCTCTGTCCGGCGAAGTGCTGCCGCGATCTCCTCCATCCGTCGCCACTCCTGCTCGTCAAATGTGTGGCTGCGGATGACGCTGGGGATGGGCTCGCTGCTCTCCTCAAGTCCCCACCGTGTCCGCTCTCGCTCCAGAGCGGTCCCTCGCAACAACATGAGAGGAAACGCCTTGAGTACTGGCACCCGCTGCCGCAGGCAGAAGTCGACCGTCCTCTGGAAGGAATCCAACGTCTGCTCGGGGAGACCGAAGATGATGGAGACCTCGAAGGTGATGCTGCGCTCATGGAGCTTGCGGATGCCTTCCACCACCTTCTCTAGGTGATTCACCCGCTCCACCGCCCGAGCCTCCCGCTCGTGGATGGTCTGAAGACCAAATTCGAGCCGCATGTCGAGCCCTTCGCAAGCGTCGAGGAACTCGTCATCCAGCGTCGAGAAGTGGCACTGCACCGACAGCCGCCCACCGTAACCGAGCCTCCTAAATGTCTTCAGCACCGCCAGAGAGTGATCCCCCAGGTTGAAGAGCGGATCCAACACGGCGATATCGCTCACTCCCGAGCGGACAAACAGTTCTATCTCGCGCTCCAGCCGCGCCAGGGGAATGTCCCGGCGTCGCAGCCGGCTGCCCGCTTCCCGATGCTGGCAGAACGAGCAGCGGAAGGGACATCCGCGCTGCGTCTCCCACCGAATGAACCGTTGCTCCCCGGAAAGGTTGATCACGCTACCGAGGAAGGGGGAGGCTAGCGTCTCCAGCTGCGCTTGGGCTTGGAGACCGGAATCCACCTGCCCTGCCCAGTGGACTCCCATGAACCGGATGCGCTCGGCCGAGGAGGCGAGTGCCACCATGGCCTCCTCGCCATACCCCCGGACGAACGCATCCGCCTCGGGATAGAGCTGCTCAAGGCCCGCTCCCGCGTAAGAAATCTGTGGCCCTCCGAGGATGATGCGCCCTCGGAAGCCGTTCCGTCGGAGCGCCACCAGAAGCCTCTTCACCACAGGGTCGTTCCACACATAGACGCCAAGGCCCACGTCCACCTGCTCCGGCTGGCACCCCTGGGCACTGTCGAGGATGTTCCGAAGGATGTGCGCTTCGTTGAAACCAGCGAGGTTGATGGCGAAAGAGAACGCTCGCACATCCACTTTCGCCTTCAGCAGTGCGGCAACGATGGAGGCGTGCCCTAGCGGAAGGCGAGGGTCCTTTTCTCGGGTCCAATCGATAGACACCAAGATGACTCGCCGAGACCAAGGAGAAACAGGAATGACCTCGACGACATGCGCGGACATGTGCCCCCGGGTTTGCTCGAAACGCTCAACGGCGCCGACAACTTCCTGCCGCTTCCGACGAGTGTGGAACTGGAAAATTCAGTAGATTCTCCAGGACAAGGCGCTTCTGCGACGTTGCATCTAGGGTAGCTGATCGCCGTCCCCGTGTGAGAGGAAGAGAGGGAGCGGCCTGTCGAACTGGAGACGCTGCGTCAGCATCCTGCGCGCCCTGCTCCCGCTCCGAGTGGAACAGAGTTGTCGGTGTGGCTCATGGGCTACCCATCAGCGTCCCTCACCTCCCGCTCTGCTCCCGCTCGCTACGCCCAATAGGGCTCCTGTCCTTCCTATGCTCATGCTCAACCGAGTAGGATGATTGTAGAGGCAGAGCGCGGAGGTTTTCCAGCATGGGAGTAAGCCCAACAGAAAGCAACCCCCTGGTCGATTGGATCTTGAGGCTCATCAAGATGCATGCTCTCAAAGGACTCAAGCGAGCCCTTCATGAGAACGAGGATCGCATTGTCAAAGGCAGCATCATCGCTGGTTTTGAGGTGTCGAAGTCGGTGCTGACCCGCGAAACGCAACAGATGGTCGCTTCAGGCGTCGCTACCACGGTCATCTCCGGACTGTTTCTTGAATTCCTGTTTGGCGTCGGGCCACAAACTCGCGAGTTTGGTTCTCGCAGTGTCATGGCGGTGCGCATGCAGGATGCATACGGTGTGAAGGAGGCTAAAAGCTATTTCTATAAGGAGCGGGCTAAACTTTATAAAAAGTCACCTGGCTTGCTGGTTCACAACCCATTGACGAATTATAGCGCAGGATTCAACCCAGTCATGGGTCCCATTCGTGCTTGGGATGACGCTGTTGAGCAATTTATTGGGAATTATAAAGTAGAGATCTATCCTGAGCGGCGGGCAACGCAAATGGAAATCGTTTGTACGAACGTCACGTCCATCCATTCGTTCCTGTATCACATACCATTCGTCAAAAATTATGAACGGGGCAACGGGAGCATCCCAACGTTCATGGGGAACATCACGCAGATTATTTCCTGGGACGAACCCATCGACGTGAACCGGTTCGAAGAATATCTTTAGTCAATAGGGATGCGTTGATGAAGCGCTTGGAGTCACCGGCGTCCACCTCAGGTTCTATCAGCATCGTCAAATGGCTCGGTGGGCTCCTCGTCGGACTCGGTGGGCTCCTCGTCGCCATTCTCCTTGTGTCCAGCCTCGTACATGGGTGGGAGTACAAAAAGGAACTCGCGGGAGATTACATCCTGCTTGCCGTGGATGTCCGTGAGCAGATGAACATCAGCCGAATGTTGCCAGGAGGAAATGCCGTCGGCGTTGTGGGCGAGACGGTTTTTGCGGTGGGGTGGAACAATGACTTCATCATTGCCAAGCAGCATCAACTTGGTGCTGGTCCTCGCAAGGGCACTCACGCGGCGAACTTCTACATCCTGCGTGTCTCCAATGGAGAGGTATATGGTCCTTTGACAGCGGCTCAGTTTAGCGCCGAGCGCTCGGCGCAAGCCGTTCCAAGTGGCTTGGACTTCACCTTGGTTTTTGAAGACCTTGAGTAGTACTACTCGGTCAGATGCGAGAGGGCCCGCGAGGCTGAGCGCGGGGCCCTGACAAAGCGGGCAGTGGCCAATGCGGCGCAGCAGCTCCCTCAAGCGGGGGTGGAGCCGGGGTTGGAAGAGGAGAGCCCCGCCTTTGCCGCGACGGTGGGGGCCGAGGAAGGAGCGCACCCCCCGTTTGGACTGGGCCGGGCTGCTGCGCAGGACGTTCGCTCTGGATGTGTTGGCGTGCTTGGTCAGCAGAGGCTCCCCGGCCAGGTGGCGGCGGCGCACCTCTTGGTGCGTGGCCAGGCGGCGTGCCCGGCTCTCTTCACCCGCGCTCATCTCGCTGCGCGTCCTTGGGAAGCTGGAACGACGGGGCCTCGGTGCAGCGGGCGACTTCGGCACGCAAGGCAGCGCCCGGAGGCGCGCGTGCGCACCTGTGAGCCAGCGCTCCACCATGTGCCGTCCATTGAGCAGCAGGTGCCAGCGGTCTGCGACCTGCTGGGCTTGGGGGGCGCCTGCTTGGGCTGCCCGTGCATACTCGCTGGAGCGGTCCCGGGTGATGACTTGGACTCCGCGATGCCGCTGGAGCCATTGACTCACTGTGGATGCCGAACGGTCAGGCCGCACGTCGACCACGCGATGGGCTTCCGGGATTGCGGCAGTAGAAGCGGCGTACCCTCAGCTTGCGCTGAACTGAGCACTCTGCGGATGGCAGGTCGATGGGGTGCCGAACGTGGCTGTTGTGGGGGGAAACGGGACCTTACGGCTTGAGCTGGGCCGCTGCGTGCCGCTCGCTCCACGTGGCAGCCCGGTATCGAATACAACGATGTCATCCTCGATTGTAACCGCTTCAACGGCAGCTTGCTGCCTCGGCCAGTGGCTCGGGCTGGCTCCACACAAAGTGCGGGAGAGCCACCCAATCGGGGCAAGCCCAAGGTGAACCATGGCTAGAAGGTGTCCTCGCGATTCTCCCAGCGCACCAGCGGCCTCATTCACGAGTGAGTGCGCTACTGACATAGTCTCTTCAGCTGAAGCGGAAGGTGAGCATCCGCTCCACCTGCTGGTAGCGCTCGAAGAGCTCGTCGCGGCTGGGCGCTCCGAGGTTGATGATGCCGTAGCGGTAGCTGCCCACGTCCTGGTCGTGGTCCGAGAGCCGCTCCCCCGGGGCGCACAGCACCTGGATGATGGTGCCGGGAAAGCGCTCCTTCACCTGGGCGATCTCCTCCGCTGAGGGCACCTGCTCCACGCGCGCATCGCTGAAGCGCCGGAGGACGAAGCTCGCCGCGGCCCCCGCCTGGCCGGAGGCCGCGCGCCACGGCACGGGCTGCCCCACCGCCAGCGCGAGCTGCGCCTCGTAGGTGTTCATGCCCGCCAGGCGCTCGTAGAGGTCCGCGAACTGGTAGGACATCCGCGGGTTCACCTCGATGACGGACACCCGGTCCTGCGCCGGGTCGTAGAACATCTCGATGTTGAAGCACGCGTGGTTGAAGCCGCTGCCCTCCATCAGGCGCACCGCCACCTGGCGCATGTGCTCCTGCACCGGGCCCGGCAGCCCCGAGGGGGACTCGAAGCGCTGGAAGCTGATGGTCCCCGGGTACATCACCGAGTCCACGATGCCCATCACCACCGCCCGGCCCCGCTCGACGAAGCCGTCCACCGTCACCTGCGTGCCCTCCAGCAGCGTCTCGCCGATGAAGTGCCAGGCGGGGACCTTGCCATCCGTGTACCGCTCCAGCAGGTGCTGGAAGGGGCGCAGCAGCAGGTGCTTCGTCATCCGCTCGCGCCACGAGAAGTGTACCGCCTGGCGGAACTCTCCCGCGTTGTGGACCCGCTGGGCCCGGATGGACATGGTGCCCTTCACGGGCTTGATGAACAGCGGATACCCGAGCTGCTGGAGCTTCGGTGGGCCTCCGAATGGATCCAACGGCTCGAAGCCGGGCGTGGCCTCCGGCACCAGCTTCTGCTGGATGCGGCGGCTGTAATACTTGTGGCTCAACTGCACCACGGCCGCCGGGGGCGGCACCGGCAGCCCGAGTTGCTCCCCCACCAGCGACGCCAGCATGCAGCCCGGGTAGTCCCCGGTGCCCACCACCCCCGCGAGCCCCTGGCCCCTCCAGGCCTTCACCGTCTGATCCACCCAGCGGAAGACGTTGAAGCGCACGCCGTCCCACAGCGAGGGCGTCTCAATGAGCTCCTCGCCGGCGTAGAGCAGCTCGTAGCGGGCGTCGAAGCGGGCCCCCAGGGCTTGCTTGTCCCACGGCCCTGGGCAGAGCACGAGCACCCGGGGCCTCGCGGGAGACAGCGGGGAGACAGCGGTCACGTGACACCTCGCAAGCGCATCAGCCGGAAGACCAGGGCCTGCACGTAGTCCTTCTCGGCGCCGCTCAGCTCTTCCACGTGCTCGTCCCGCCAGTCCATGCGCAGGCAGCGGTCCAGCGCCAGGTCCACCATCCACTTCTCTTCCGCCAGCAGCAAGCCCGCGTGGGACGTGGTCCGGCGCGACGGGTGCCCCGCCCACACCAGCAGCTCAGGCCGTTTGTCCTCCAACATCAGAGAGCCCCCGAAGAGGGGCGTTTCGGTTTGAACTCCCACCAAATCCAGCACGGTGGGGAGCACGTCGAAGTGCGAGGAGCAGGCGGCCTCTCGCGCGGGCAGCCGCCCGTGGTGGAACAGCAAGGGGACGTCCAGCTCCTCCCGCGTCACCGCGCTGCCATGGGACTGGTAGCCCAGGCCCCCGAAGGCCTGCCCATGGTCGCTGCTGATCACCACCAAGGGGTCCTCGGTGAGCCCCCGCCGCCGCAGTTCCTCCAGCAGGGCGCCGAAGAGCCAATCGCTCTCCTCGATGCCGTTGAAGAACCGGCCCCGGTCCTCGCGCATGTCGAAGCGGTGGAAGCGTTCGGGCTCGGCCACCCGGTAGGGCACATGGGTGTGGGTGGCATGCACGTGGAGGAAGAAGGGCCGGTGGCCTCGCAGCGCTTCTTGCAGACGGTCCATCCCCGCCGAGAGCAGGAGCTGATCCGGCGGCGTGGGGCCCCCCGGCGGGGCCAGCGCGTCACGGTCGATGACGTGCTCGAAGCCCGCCGCGTCCAGGATGGGCCGCAGGCCGTAGTCCCCCGTGTGGGCCGTGGAGAGGTAGGCCGTGCGGTACCCCGCCTTCCGCAGCGCGTCCAGGCAGGCCGAGGCCCCGGCGCCGTACCCACTGGTGTAGAGCGCGGCGTGGGCGTTGTTGGTGGTGGGAGACACGCACGCGTGATGGCGGGAGCGGAGCGCTCCTGGCAGCAGCCGCTCGAAGAAGGCCGCCGGTGCCCCTCCCGGCGTGAGGGCGGAGAGGTGCGCCCGGCCCACGGACTCGAAGGTGAAGAGCACCACGTCACACCCCCGGAGCAGGCCGTGCCCCTCGCTCGCGCGGGGTGCGCGAGGTGTCTGCGCCAGGAGCGGCGCATGCTCCGGCCGGGGCTGGAAGTCCGGGGGATCGGGCCAGGCCCGCTCGATGACGAAGTGGCGGAGGGCATCCGGGGCGGCGCGGCGCGACGGCGGAAGCCACGCCCAGCCCATCATGCCCAGCGGTACGGCGGCCAGCGCCCAGGCGGCGTGGGGGAGGAGCCATTCCACCCCAGCGGAGGCCACGAGGGCGGCACTGGCGGCGAAGAGCTGCTGGCGCGCCCGCGGGGGCACGCTGAAGGTGGCGCACAGCAGCAGCCAGGCGGTGGGCAGGGCCATGGCGGCCAGCCGGAGGGCACCGGGGGGCGTGAACAGCACCGCCCCCAGGAGCACCAGCGCGGCCAACGGCAGCGCGGCGAAGAGCCGGTGCGCGGAGAAGAACCGGCGGGCGAAGGCCAGCTCGGCCAGCTCCCGGTAGAGCACCGAGAGGATGACGCTGCCGACCCCGCCCGGCCCCAGCTCGATGGTGAAGATGCGGAAGAGCACGGCATCCAGCCAGAGCGCGGAAACCAGCAGCGTTCCGGCCAGGACCCCAAGCACGCACCCCACCGGGCCGAGCAGGGCCAGGCCCGAGAGCCCCAAGCCCAGCAGCGCCACCCACCCCAGGTCATCGCGTCCCAGCGCGGCGCTGCCGGTGAAGTCACGGTACTTCACCGCCTTCACCAGCACGGCCAGGGCGGCGGCCGCCGCGGCCAGCTCCACCCAGCGTCCCGCGAAGGTGGCCAGCAGCGGTGTCATCTCAGAAAGTTCTTCCAGTAATTGACCAGGTACCAGACCGCCACGGCGGCGAGCACCGTCCGGCCCACCGCCGAGGCGCCGGCCCCCAGCACCCCCGCGGCCCCGATGACCAGGAGCGCCTCGACGAGGGCCACGATACGGGCGTGGTGGCGCACGTCCCAGTAGGACAGCGGGCTGATGAAGCGGTAGTGGCTGAACGGCAGGAAGTGGCGGTGCGCATCCTGGGCGTGGACGGGCAAGTCGCCCAGCGCGTGCAGCAGCGCGCTGGCGAAGAAGGCCGCCAGGGCGGGGAGCCCCAGGGCCCAGAAGACGAGCGCGCCCAGGAGCGTCAGCGGGATGGAGTGGGCGCCGTGGATCAGGTTGAGCCAGAAGGGGCGCTGGTAGCTCTCGCTCCAGATGCGCTCATCGGGCAGGCCCCGGAGGTACTTCTCGCGCAGGTAGAGCACCACGATGGGCACGTCCGGCGCCACGGCGCCCGCGACGATGGGCAGCACGAGCGCGGAGGAGGCCCCGCCGCTCAGGAGCGCGAGGTTGAGGACCGCATGGCCGGGGGTCTGCACGGCGGCAGTGTATGTGGGAACGTCCAAGGCACAACCCAGCAGCGCGCCGCCCAGGAGTGTCAGCCTTGGGAGAAACGATGCGGGTGTGTTTCAGTGAGCCGAGAGGAACATCTCGATCGGAGGGCCACGTGAGGGGATACGTCGCGGCTGTAAGCCTGCTGGGCGCGCTGTGCGCCAGCGGCTGTGGGTTCATGGACAAGCACTTCCGGAAGGTCACCTACGTGCAGGGGTCCATGGGAGAGCACCTGAATCACCGCTTCAAGACGTTGGTGCAGCAGTGCCGCGTCGTGCCCTCGAGTGAGAAGGTGAAGCCCGGGGACTACGAGGGCCGGAACTTCCTGCCCAACAACTTCGCGATGACCCAGCAGGAACTGGACGTGATTCCCATCACCCAGGCCTGGCACTCCTCGCTCCTGTTCCTCTACCCGTTCACCGAGGACGAGCGGCAGGCGTACATGGCCCATGCGTCCGCGCCCCGCGCCGGCGTGCCCCTCCTCAATGAGCAGCACCTGCTCACCGAGCAGGACGTCGTCACCGAGGAGCTGGCCTTCGACATTCTTCCGCGCAGCACGCCCGGCATCGACGCCATCCTTTATCGGCAGTCGTGTGCCACGTACGTGAGCGCCAACTCCGGGGGCGGCATCTCCCTGCCGCTCGCCTCGGTGCAGTCGGCGCTTGATGCCCAGCTCAGCTCCGGAGGCCGCGCGAGCCTCGCCACCGGCTTCTTCGAGTCCCCCTTCGCGGACATGCTGGACGGCGGCGGCGCGCGCTCCGTCTACGCGCGGATGCTCCTGTGGGAGCGCTACCGGCGCTCGCCGGAGCTGCTCTCGGGCCCCGCCTATGTGCTCAAGGCCTTCAAGGGCGCGGTGCTGCTCGGCGCGGCGGCGCAGACCACCGGCACGAAGCTCAGCATCGACGCGAGCGTGGGCGGGGGCACGGGCGTCCTCTCGGGCCGGCTCTCCTCGGCCTCGCGCTACGAGGGCAGCAGCGAGTACAGCGAGGAGAGCTTCAAGACGCTCATCCCTTCCTTGAATGAGAGCGCGTTCCGGCCCCTGGAGGACCCCAAGGCCATCCAGGCCGCGTTCCGCACCCTCTACACGCCCACGGGGCTGGAGCCGCCCGAGCGGCTCACCAGCGGCAAGGTGCACGAGCACCGCTTCACCCTGGCGGGGATTCCCTCCACGATGTGTCTGGCGCGCTGGGAGGTGAGCGGCGTCACCCCGGCGCTCTACGACGGCCTGCCCTCGGTGCTGGGGCTGCCCTCGGTGAACACCACCCAGGGCGTGCCGCAGTGCACCTTCGTCGTCCGGGGCATGCCGAAGAACAGCTTCATCGTCGCCTCCGGCCCGCCCGCCATTCGCTACACCCTCACGAGTGATTTGGCCATCACCGTGGGCGGGGAGCGCGTGGCGCTGTCCTTCACCCCGGAGAACCTCCAGTTCCAGTCGAACCCCAACCCCCAGTGGACGCCCCGGTTCGCCTCGCTGGTGCCCACGCCCGAGCCCTCGGGGGCGCTGGTGCGCTGGAAGTGGGAGGTGCCGTTTGATCTCAACGACGTGGGCAACCCCATCGACCGGCAGCGGGAGATGGCCGTGCAGGCCGATGTGCTGAAGTGCCCCGGCGGGCGCGATGTGCCCGTGGAGGCCCGCGTCAGCCGGGACGAGGTGACGCAGCAGTACACGCTGTCCCTGCGCTCCACGCAGACGGTGAAGCCGCCTTCGGGGGGACTCGTGACGGAGCCCTGCGAGCTCTTGGCCCGCCTGGACTTCCCGGTGGTGGAGGGGGGCGTGGCGCCCCGGGAGCGGCGGCTCGTGCTGGATGTGCCCAAGGCCGACGAGCAGGTGGACAAGGCCTCCCTGGAGAACCTCTCCAACCTCATCAACCGGCTCGGCGCCGAGCAGCTCCTGCGCCAGTGCACCCAGGGCGTCTCGCCGCAGAAGTAGGCCCTGCGAACCCACGGCCCAGAGGCGAACGCTGCGCCTCTGGGCCCCGGGGTGAAACCGTTAGGCTGGGCCCTGGGTGTAGAGGCGCTTGTGGTCGCGGATCTCCGAGAGCCGGAACTCGCCCGCCTGGGGCGGCAGGGGCTCGGGGGTCTCGTAGGACAGGTTCATGATGCGCTCGTACTCCGCCACCGAGACGCGCTCGCGCTTGGCCATGACCGCCTCCACGTTGGTGGTCGCCATGCGCTTCGCCGCCTTGTCGCCCACCACGCCGGAGTAGAACTCCGAGGCGCAGCCGCTGCCGTAGGACAGCAGGCCCACGCGCTGGCCCGCGAGCGCCGCGCCCTCCGTGTTCAGCAGGCCCGCGAGCGCCAGGTACAGCGAGGCGGTGTACACGTTGCCCACGCGCGCGTTCAGGTCCAGCGAGCTGGCCACCTGGGCGTTGTAGCTCGCGCTCGACTTGGCCAGCTCCTCGCGCCCCTCGGGCGTGGAGGCCGGGGCGTTGGGCGCGTCCTCGATGTCGCACAGCCGCAGCTGGGTGTGCGCCTTGCGCGCCATCTTGCAGAACGGCACGTGGTAGAGGATGCGCGCGAGCTGCTCGCCGGGCATCGTCGCGCCCCAGCGCACCACCTCGTGCGCCAGCGCCCGCTCGCGCCAGTTGCGGTACGCCCCCGAGAGCGCGTCCGTGTAGCACTTGATGGAGTAGTGCCCGTCCACCACCGCCTCGCGGCGGCCGATGGGGCGCCAGAAGTCGTACACGTCCATGCTGCACGCGCCGTTGAGCCCCACGTCCACGGCGAGCAGGTCCGGCTGCTCGGAGACGAGCAGCGCCACCGCGCCGCCACCCTGCGTGGGCTCGCCGGGCGTGTTGAGCCCGTACCGGGCGATGTCCGAGCAGATGACCATCGCCGAGCGGCCGCCGGCCGCGCCCGAGGCAATCCACTCCACCGCCGCCATCAGGCCCGCGGTGCCGCCGTAGCAGGCGTGCTGCGAGTCATACACGCGCATGCTGCTGGGCAGCTTCAGGAGCCCCTGGACGTGGGAGGCCACCGGCTTGGAGTGGTCCACGCCCGTCTCGGTGCCCACCACCAGCATGCCCAGCTTGGCCGGGTCCACCGCGTGGGTGCGCATCAGCCGGGCCGCGGCCGACGCCGCCAGCGCCACCGCATCCTCGCCCGGGTCCGCGACCGCCATCTCCTTGGCGCCCAGCCCCGCGGTGTACTTGGCAGGATCCACCCCACGGGCGCGCGCCAGCTCCTCGATGTCCACGTAGCGGCGGGGGACGGCGATGGCCAACGCTTCGATTCCAACCTGTTTCTTCATCGTCTGTTCTCTTCCTGGCGGAGACTGTCCAGTCATAGTAATCTAATCTGACTTCACTGTAAATCGGGGGGGATCAGAACCAGGCGTCCCGCGATTTCCCGGTTTTCCAGGCGGAAGTGGGCCCGGCCGGCGTCGGCCAGGGGCACGGCCTCGGAGACGAAGGGGCGCACGGTGCCGGCGGCGGTGAGCTTCAGCGCGTCATCCAGCTCGGCGCTCGTGGTGGCGTAGGCGCCGATGATTTCCAGCTCCTTCACGATGACGAGGCCGGGGTTGAGGTTGACCACGCCGGACTCGAGGTTGCCCACCACCACCAGGCGGCCCCCGGGGGCCAGCGACTTGAGCGTCTGGTCGAAGGTGGCGCTGCCGACGATTTCCACGGCCATGTTCACGCCCTCGCCCCCGGTGCGCTTGCGCACCTCGGCGGCGAAGTCGAGTCCGCGGGAGATGATGACCTCGGCGGCGCCGGCCTCGTGCAGCGCCTGGGCCTTGGCCTCGCCGGAGGTGACGGCGATGACGCGCGCCCCGTCCGCTTTGCACAGCTGCACCGCGGACAGCCCCACGCCGCCGCTGGCGCCGGTGATGAGCACCGTCTCGCCCGGCTGCACCCGGCCGCGGGTGCGCACGGTGTGCACCGCGGTGCCGGTGGTGCAGCACGCGGTGGCGGCCACCTCCCAGGGCATGTTCTCCGGCACCCGGCCCACGCCGAGCACGGGGGCCACGAGGTACTGCGCGTAGCCGCCGGGCAGCTCCTCGCCGAAGAAGCGGTTGTCCTTGCGGCACAGGCTGTTGCGGCCGGTGCGGCACAGCGCGCAGTCCCCGCAGGACATGCGCTGGAGCGTGGCCACCCGGTCTCCCACCTTCCAGCCCGGGGTGTCGGGGCCCACTTCCACCACCTCGCCGGCCGCCTCGTGGCCGAGGATGGCGGGCACGTGCGTGCGCGGCAGGTTGCCCCGGCGGTTGATGACGTCGTGGTAGCACACCCCGCAGGCGCGCACCCGGACGAGCAGCTCGCCCCGGCCGGGACGGGGCATGGGCACGCTCTCCATCCGCAGGTTGCTCGCGGCGCCAAACTCTCGAAGAACGACAGCCTTCATTCCTGATGACTCCCTGGGTTGGGGTGCGGTGTCAGGCCCCGACGAGCTGGTCGCGGAAGCCGTGAGAATCGATGGTGCGGATGGCCTCCAGCGTGCGCGCATCCGGCGGAGGGGTGACGGGCAGCGGCGAGGCCACCGAGAAGCTGAAGCCGGTGCGCTCGGAGATGCCCGCGGGGGTGGCCCAGGCGTGGCGGGCGTGCAGGCGCGCCCCTTCCGCGCCCAGCTCGAAGACGCCCAGGTCCGAGATGAGGCGCACTGGGCGGCGCGGATCCTGCGTGGTGGCCACCTGCACCTCGGGCACGAGGTTGCGGCGCGACTGCCGGGGGACAATCAAGACGGGCCTGCGCACCCACTGGCGGAGCGTGGCGGCGCCGGCCACGCCGGGGAACTTCACCCGGGGGCGCTCCAGGCTGCCCGCGGCCGTCATGTTCGTGCGGCCCCGGGCATCCACCTCGGCCGCGCCGAAGAAGACGGTGTCCACCCGGCCGCGCCGGGAGTGGTCGAAGAGGTCCGCGATGGTGACCTCCGCCGAGCGCCCGAGCAGGTAGCCCAGGTCCTCCGAGGAGGGCAACAGCGTGGGCAGGTCCGGATCCAACGCGCCCACGCACGCCAGGTACGTGAGGCGGGGCGCGTGGGTGGCGCGCGCCACGGCGATGGCGAGGATGGCCAGGGGCGAGGCGACGCCCGTGGCGACCACGGCGCCATCCTCGATTTCGCGCGCGAGCAGGGCGACGACCGTCTCGGCGGGGGTGGCTTCAACAGGGGTGCTCATGCGGCCCTCCGGGCGGCCAGCAGGCCATCGAGGAACTCGGCTTCGCGGCCGGCCTCCGCCAGCTCCAGGTAGCGCGCGAGCGCGGCGTCATCATGCGGGTACAGGCCCAGGCACCCGGTGGGCAGCGCGCCGCGCGGGACAAGCGACACGCTCTCCACCTGGAAGCCGGGCACGGTGACGCGCGACAGCTTGGGCACGCGCGTCTCGGCGGTGGCGATGACCCGGCGCGCGGCGCCCGCCACGAGCAGGTCCGTGGTGGGGTCCTCGATGAAGAGGTTGCCGCGCTCGTCCGCGGCCTGCGCGTGCACCAGCGCCACGTCCGGGTAGAAGGCCTGCTCGACGGGGAGGCTCTGGCCGGTGAAGGGGTCCACCACCGTGCGCGGGGGCTCGGCCGAGGCCAGCGCCGACACGTCCGTGTCCGGGGCGGGCAGGAACGGCAGCCCCATGGCCGCAGCGCGCAGCCGCTGCACCACGCGGTACCCATCGTGCTCGCGCCAGGACAGGCGGTTCTGCTCGATGGCGCGCTTGAGGCAGGGCATGGGGCGCACCCGGCCCTCCAGGTTGAGCGCGCCGAAGGGCAGCTCCACGTGGGCCAGGCACCCGCCGGCCACGAGGAACTCGGCGGGCAGGGGGTTGGGCAGCGACAGGACGCGCAGGCCCCGGCGCTGCTGGGCGATCAGCTCCAGCACCAGCGCCATGGGCGCCCGGCCGAGCATGAAGCCGCCGGGGGCGAGCCACGCGCCGTCCGGAATGGATGCAACCGCCTCGGCCAGGGGCCGCCAGCCGTGGGTTTTCATGATGCCTCCTCTTTCGGAGCGGGGGGGGGGAGCAGCGACAGTCCCGGGGCCGCCGTGCCCGCGGGCGCGAGCCCCACGAAGAACAGATCCACCATGCCGTCGGAGATCTGCTGCTCGGTCAGCCGGCCGTCCGGCTTGAACCACTTGTAGACCCACAGCACCATGCCCAGGAACGAGAAGGCCACGATGGTGGGGTCCATGGGGCGGAAGCGGCCGGCCTTCACCGCCTCGGCGAACGCGTCCTCGATGAAGCGCACGTAGCGCTTCTTGCGCCCGTCGATGTACTCGCGCGCCTCGCCCGTGAGCGTGGCGTGCTCGTGCAGGATGATGATGACCTCCTTGCTCACCCCTTGCGTCACCAGCTCGATGTTGCGCCGCATGCACGAGCGCAGCCGCTCCACCGGGTCCGCGATGTCGCGCACCTTTGCCAGGACCTGCTCCTCGAACAGGTCCATGCCGTAGTTCATGATGGCGAAGAGCAGCTGCTCCTTGTTCTGGATGTGGTGGTAGAGCCCCGCCTTCGTCATCCGGCACGCCGCGGCGATCTCCTGCATGGAGGTGCCCTCGTAGCTGCGCTCGCAGATGAGCCGCGCGGCCGTCTCCAGGATGAACCGGTACCGCTCCCCGTCATCCGGCTTGCGTCCCACGGGTGTCATGAATTGTCCTCCACCTGAGCGGCCCGGCCGGAATTGACCTACCGACCGGTCGGTAACACAGGCTGACGCACAAGGTCAACACCGCAGGCGCGCGGTGAATCGAGGACAAGACAGGGGCTGGCGGGGGGAGAAGCGGGGATCAGCCGCCCGCGGCGGGGCGGGCGGCGAGGGGCGGGTTACTTGCCCGGGGAGAGCACCTGGAGGCGCTCCATGGTGCGCACCAGCCGGTCCACATCGCCCATGATGGTGTAGTGCGAGGCGGCCTTGCGCAGGTGCTCCCGCGCTTCGATGCGCAGGTCCATGCGTTCGTAGGTACTGGCCAGGCGTTCGTGGAGATCCGTCCGCTTGGGTTCGAGCCACAGGGCCCACTTCCAGAGGGCCGTGGCCCTGAGGAAGATTCCATCGTTCTCGCGAAGGTCTGCTTCGCGCAACAGATCATCTAAAGTGCGTCGCTGTCGGCCGCGCATCCGGTCCCTCACCGAGGGCGGAATAAGCCAGCAATTGGCTCCGCCGCGCAAGGCCCCCCCCTCCCCCCCCTCTGGACCCCTGTGTAGGTGAGAGGCTCACTGGCAGAAGTTTGTGGCCGGTGGGCGTTGGGGCTGTGACAGTCTTTGCAACCCCCATGAGCCCTGACGCCTCGCGCCTCCTGGAGTTGCTGTGGAACCGCTACGCCGCCGAAGTGCCCTTCGCGCGGACCTTCGTGGAGCTGTCGGGCGGCAGCTTCCGGAATGACCACGTGGCCTTCCGCTCCCTGGCCCGGCCGGGCGGAGGCATGGCCCGCTTCGAGGCGATTTTCGCGCGCCTGGGCTGGAAGCGCGCCGGGGAGTACACCTTCCCGGAGACGCACCTGTCCGCCCTCTACATGGCCCACCCGGAGGGGCTGCCCCGGGTGTTCCTCTCCGAGCTCAAGGCGGAGGAGCTGTCGCCCCGCGCCCGGGAACTGCTCGCCATGCTGCCCGAGGATCCGCCGCCGCCCGGGGACGTGGAGGCGCTGGCCGGCTGGTTCGGGGCGCCGCCGCCGCCCCGGGAGGCCGCGCTGCTGGAGCTGGAGCAGGAGTCCCAGTACGGCGCGTGGCTGCTGGCGTTCGGCCGCAAGGTGAACCACTTCACCGGCGCGGTGGATGACGTGGAGGCGTGGCAGCAGCGCATGCGGGAGGCGGGCGTGCCGATGAAGGCGGCCATCGAGGGGGAGCGGGGCGGGGTGCTGCGGCAGACCGCCACCCACGCGGCGCCGCTCGGCGTGGCGCTCCAGGAGGGGGGCCCGCGCGCCTGGCCCTACGCCTACTTCGAGATCGCCCAGCGCGCGGCCGGGTTCGACGGCTTCCTGGGGCCGCAGGCGCGCGCGCTCTTCGAGATGACCCAGCGCGCCCGCTGACGCTCAGGGCTCCGGGGACGTGGCGGGCGGGGCCACGAGCGAGGTGAGGATGTGGTCCCTCCAGCGCCCGTTGATGAACAGGTAGTCCCGCGCGTAGCCGTCCACCGCGAACCCCAGCCGGCGCAGCACCGCCGCGCTGCGCAGGTTCTCCGGCAGGTGGGTGGCCTGGATGCGGTGCAGGCCCAGGGCCTCGAAGGCGTAGGCGCACGCGGCCCGGAGCGCCTCGGTCATCAGCCCCTTGCCCTCGTACCGGAAGTCCAGCCCGTACCCCAGCTCGCAGTTCTGGAGGGGGCCGCGGCGGATGCTCGTGAAGCTCACCGTGCCCAGCACCGGGGCGGTGGACGCCGGCGCGTCCTTCGGCAGCAGGTAGAGCCGCAGCGCCATGTCGTTGCGGAAGTCCTCCCGGTCCTGCGCCAGCCGCGTCCGCCAGTACATCAGCGTGAAGAACGTGGGCGGGCGCGCGGGCGAGACAGGGCCCAGGTGCTTCTCGTTCACCTGGTGGTAGGCCAGCACACGTCCGGCGGCATCCGGCGGCAGCATCACGAGCCGCAGCCGCTCGGTGTCCAGCACCACCGGGCCGAACTCATGGGCCGGGCCGGAGCGGGAGAAGCCCCGGGGCCCCTCCAGGACGAGACGATTCGTACCCATGTCCCGGAGACTAACTGAAAAGAGAATTTGAGAGATAGCGTGATTTTCCGGTTATGTCGGAAAGTGGGGGTCAGCGTGGCACCCCCGGACCGCTGCCGCCGATGCCGGTGGGCTCGTCGCGCTGGAGGATGATTTCTACGCGGCGGTTGTTGGCGCGCCCCTCGGCGGTGCCGTTGCTGGCCACCGGGCGGTACTCGCCCATGCCGCGCACCTCGACGCGCCCGGCGGGCACGCCCTGCGTGACGAGGAAGTCCCGGACGCGCTCCGCGCGGCGCAGGGACAACATTTCATTGGTGTGGTCCGAGCCCTGGGCATCCGTGTGGCCCTCGATGGTAAGGGTGTTGCCGGTGGGCTTCAGGGCCTCGGCCACCTCGACGAGCCTGTCTCGCGCGGAGGGCAGCAGGTCCGTGGCCCCCGAGGCGAACAGCACGCTGCCCGAGAGCGTCAGCACCGTGCCGCGCGCGTCCTCGCTCACCTTCACCTCGCCCTGGCGCGCGAGGTTCTCCAGGGCCGTGGCGGCCTGGGCCTCGGCCTGGGCCCGGGCCTCGCGCTCCTGGGTGGCGCGGGCCTCGGCCTCGGCGCGCGCGCGCCGCTCCGCCTCCAGCTCCTGCTCCACCTGGGCCAGGCGCTGGGATTGGGCGGAGGCCTCGCTCTGCTGGCGCTGGGCCTGGGCGAGCCGGTCCATCTCCTCCTGGCGGCGCTGGGCCTCCTGCTGGAGCTGGGCGGTCTGCGACTGGAGGCGCCGCGCCTCGGCGAGCTGCGCCGCCTCATCCCGGAGCCGCCGGGCCTCCAGCAGCTGCTGCTGGGCCGCGTCGAGCTGGGCCTGGGACTGCCGGCGCTGCGCCTCCTGCGTCTGCCGCAGCGCCTGGGCGGCCACGGACCGCTGGTGCTGGGCCACGGCGATGCTGGCCTGGGTCTCCGCGAGCTGCGCCTTGCGCAGCGCCACGTACGCCAGCGAGCGCGTCTTCGCCGAGTCCTTGGAGCGGTCGTACTCGCGCTCGGCCGCGAGCAGCGCGTGGTACGCCTCCGTCAGCGGCTCCGCGCTCTGCTGGCGCACCGTGGGGTTCACCGAGACGCGCTGGTAGGCCGTCCGGGCATCCACGAGCTCCCGTGGCGGCGGGCCGTGTGCCATGCACCCCGACATCAGTCCGGCGGCCCCCGCACAGCCCCACACCCATCGCTTCCACCGTTGCATGCCGTGACTCCCCTCGCTTCAGCGCAGTCCGCGCCGCAGGCGCTCGGCCTGTTCGGCCAGTTGCCGCGCTTCGTTTTCCAGTGGCACCGCCTGGGCCAGCGCGAACGCCAGCCGCGCATCCGCCACCGCCTGCCGCAACTGAAGGTCCGCCGCCTCGTGCTCGCCCCGGGCCATCAGCGCCTCGGCCTGGAGCACCTGCTGCTGGGCGAACCCCAGGTAGGTGGCGGCCTCGGGCACCCCGGCCGCCCCGGCCTCCCGCGCCGCGCGCACCGTCGCGGTGGACTCGGCCAGCCGGGCCGTGGGGGCCTCGGACTTCACCTGGGCCGTGGCACACGCCGAAGCGCCCAGTGCCAGGACCGCGGCCAGAAGCGTGTTGCGCATGGTCTTCCCTCCGGGCAAAACGCCCGGGATGCCGGGCCACCCCATGGCCCATGAGGTGGGGATGGAAGGACAGGCCAGCAACCCGCCTCGCGCGAGGACGCTTGCTCTCCAGCCTGCCCGGTTGCCAAGGTCTCCCCCATGCGCCTGCACCTGGTTGACGGAACGTATGAGCTGTTTCGCGCGCACTTCTCGCCCCGCCCGGGGCATGAGGCGCCGGATGGGCAGGACGTGAAGGCCACCGTGGGGTTGATGTCCTCGCTGCTCGCGCTCCTGCACGACAAGGCCGAGGCGGTGACGCACCTGGCCGTGGCCTTCGACAACCCCATCCGCTCGTTCCGCAACGCGCTCTTCGCGGGCTACAAGTCCGAGGAGGGCGTGCCCCCGGAGCTGCTCGCGCAGTTCGACCTGGCCGAGGAGGCCGTGCGCGCGCTGGGCGTCACCGCCTGGTCCATGAAGGACCACGAGGCGGATGACGCGCTCGCCACCGCGGCGGCGCGCTGGGCGGATCAGGTGGAGCAGGTGCGGCTGCTCACCCCGGACAAGGACCTGGGCCAGTGCGTGCGCGGCCAGCGCGTGGTGCAGGTGGACCGGCGCCAGGAGAAGGAACTGGACGCGGAAGGGGTGCGCGCGAAGCTCGGCGTGCCCCCGGCGAGCGTGCCGGATCTGCTGGCGCTGGTGGGGGACGACGCGGACGGCATCCCCGGGCTGCCGGGCTTCGGCGGGAAGGGCGCCGCCGCGTTGCTCACGGCCTATGGCCACCTGGAGGCCATCCCGGCCGAGGCGGCGGACTGGTCGGTGCGCCCGCGCGGCGCGGACCGGCTGGCGGCCACGCTCCGGGAGCACCGCGAGGAGGCCCTGCTCTACCGCCGGCTCGCCACGCTGGTGACGGACGCGCCGCTGAAGGAGTCCCTGGAGGCGCTCGCGTGGAAGGGGGTGCCCCGGGCCCCCTTCGAGGCGATGTGCGACCGGCTGGGGCTCACCACCCTCAAGGCCCGTCCCAAACGGTGGGCGGAGACGGGCGGCATCTGAGAGAATGCGCCCGGCTCCTGCCGGGTTGACACCATCCATGCTTCCTCAGCTCAAGACGCTCCCCACCGAAGACGACTGGATTCCCTCGCTGGAGGACACCCCCTTCCAACGCATCGGCGGCGAGGCGCAGGTCATGGCGCTGGCGGGCGCCTTCTATGACGCCATGGACGCGGACGAGCCGGCGCTCGCCAAGCTGCACGCGCTCGATGCGCACGGCCGGGTGAACGCGGGCACGCGGGAGCGCTTCGGCCTGTTCCTGGTGGGCTGGCTGGGCGGCCCCCAGCACTACGTGGAGCGCCACGGCCACCCGCGCCTGCGCATGCGCCATGGCCACGTGCCGGTGGACATCGCCATGCGCGATGCGTGGCTGCGCTGCATGCGCAAGGCGATGGATGCGCGCGGCGTGACGGGGGGCCTGCGGCGCTTCCTGGAAGAGCGCTTCCAGCACACCGGCGACTTCCTGCGCAACACCGAGGGCTGAGCTTTCCTGGGGGCCCATGGGGCGCCGAGGCCCCCAGAGGTTCCCCATTTCACGGACAAGCGGGGTCGGGATTCCGCTGAAGCTGGAATGTGAGGGCTTTGGCCTGTCTGCCGGTTGCTCCGGGCGTGGGTTCGGCTAAAGCGGGGTGGGTGAACGCGACCACAGCAGCGCCGGAGCCCCTTCCCGAGGCACCGGACACCTTCAAACGCACGGCGACGCTGGCCCTGGGGGCCCTGGGCATCGTCTACGGGGACATCGGCACGAGTCCGCTGTACGCGTTGCGAGAGTGCTTCAGCGGGCCGCACAGCATCGCCCCGACGCCCGAGAACGTGATGGGGGTGCTCTCGCTGCTCTTCTGGTCGTTGTTCCTCCTCATCTCGATGAAGTACCTGCTGTTCGTGATGCGGGCGGACAACCGGGGCGAGGGCGGCATCCTGGCGTTGATGGCGCTGGTGCTGCAGCGGCCCCGGGGCGTGCGCTCGCCGCACCCGGCGCGGCCGGTGCTGGTGGCGCTGGGGCTGTTCGGCGCGGCGCTGCTGTATGGGGATGGCATCATCACCCCGGCCATGTCGGTGCTGAGCGCGGTGGAGGGCCTGAGCGTGGCCACGCCGCTCTTCCAGCCGTACCTGCTGCCCATCAGCCTCATCATCCTGCTGGGGCTCTTCGTGTTGCAGCGCAAGGGCACGGCGGACATTGGCGCCCTGTTCGGGCCGGTGATGACGCTGTGGTTCGTCACGCTGGCGGTGCTGGGCGTGAAGGAGCTGCTGCAGAACCTGGCGGTGCTGGGGGCGCTGTCGCCGGTGCACGGGGTGCGCTTCTTCCTGCACAACGGGGCGCACGGTTTCCTGGTGCTGGGCTCGGTGTTCCTGGTGGTGACGGGCGGCGAGGCGCTCTACGCGGACATGGGGCACTTCGGCCGCAAGCCCATCCGCATGGCGTGGTTCACGCTGGTGCTGCCGGCGCTGATGCTCAACTACCTGGGGCAGGGGGCGCTGCTCCTCCGGGCACCGGAGGCGGCGCGCAACCCGTTCTACCTGCTGGCGCCCTCGTGGGCGCTCTACCCGCTGGTGGGGCTGGCGATGATGGCGGCGGTCATCGCCTCGCAGGCGCTCATCTCGGGCGTCTTCTCGCTGACACGGCAGGCGATGCAGCTGGGGTACTGCCCGCGCATGGAGGTGGTGCACACCTCGGCGGAGGAGATGGGGCAAATTTACCTGCCGGGGCTGAACTTCCTGCTGCTGGGCGGGGTGGTGTGCCTGGTGCTGGGCTTCCGCTCCTCCAGCGCGCTGGCGGCGGCGTATGGCATCGCGGTGGCGGGCACGGCGACCATCACCACGGTGCTGGCGTACGTGGTGGCGCGGGAGCGCTGGGGCTGGAAGCGCCGGGTGGCGCTGCCGCTGGTGGGGCTGTTCCTGGCGGTGGATGTGTCGTTCTTCTGCGCCAACGCGGTGAAGATTCCGGATGGGGGCTGGTTCCCGCTGCTCCTGGCGGCGCTGCTCTTCACGCTGCTGACGACGTGGAAGCGCGGGCGGGAGATTCTGGCGGCCAAGCTGCGCGAGGCGAGCATGGAGCTGAAGGGGCTCCTGGACAGCCTGAGCGGGGACCATTCGCCGCACCGGGTGCAGGGCACGGCGGTGTTCATGACGGGCAACCCCGAGGGCACGCCGCCGGCGCTGTTGCACAACCTGAAGCACAACAAGGTGCTGCACGAGCAGGTGGTGCTGTTGACCATCCTCTCGGAAGAGGTGCCGCACGTGCCCCCCTCGGAGCGGGTGGAGGTGGAGCCGCTGGAGCAGGGCTTCGTGCGAGTGATTGCGCGCTACGGCTTCATGGAGAACCCGAGCATTCCGGACATCCTCAAGCGGGGACGGGAGCAGGGGTTGCAGTTCCAGCTGATGAGCACCTCGTTCTTCCTGGGACGCGAGACATTGATTCCCTCGAAGAAGCCGGGGATGGCGATCTGGCGCGAGGCGCTCTTCGCGTGGATGAGCCGCAACGCGCGCAGCGCCACGTCCTACTTCCGCATTCCGCCCAACCGCGTGGTGGAGCTGGGTACGCAGGTGGAACTGTAGCGGCGAGCGGTGCCTGCGAGGGGGCGGTGAATGCTCGCGTTGATCCTGCTGCTGCTGACGTCTCAGGTCCCCGCAGTGCCTGGGGAGACCTCACTGGTCTCTTCGTGCAAGCAAGGGATGGCGAGTGCGTGCGCGGCCCTTCGGCAGGTGGATCCGAAGAAGGCGGCCGAGGCCGAGCGGGCCTACCGGGTACTGAAAGCCGCGGAAGAGTCGAGGGACGCGCAGGCGTCCAACGCGGAAGCGGAGGTTGCCGCCAGTGCTCCGGAGCCCCCGGATTGCAAGGGCCAGAATCACCACGTCATCTCCCGTGTCATCGCCAAGCAGTTGGACCGGCACCCAAACCTTCGAGGTTTGTACAAGCCTCGGGATAGCCGGTTCGTCGCCAAGGCAAAGGACGAGCAAGCGCACTGTGGTTACCAAAGCTGGCACCGCGCTGTAGATCGCGAGATTGTTGAATGGCTCGTGGAGAATACGAGGGCGACACGGCAGCAATTCGAGCAGCGTCTTCGTGAGATCTACAGCCGCCCGGACATGCGTGAGAGGTTCCCAAATGGCTTCTGAGCGTTCCTTCAGTCCAAGTTTTTTCGTACTGAAGGATGGACTACACGGGCCTTACGACACGCAATTCGATACAGCAGGGCCTGACAACTTGGGAGAGGCTCCTCAATGCGCGAAATGTGGAGGCTTCCTTGGGATGCTGACGTGGTTGCCGCCCTACCGTGTGGAGTTGGAGCTCTACGGCGAGCACTTGGGAGACTTCGTCCGAGGGCCCGGCGACAGCTTCTTGATCTCTGAGCGCATGGCCACGGTGTTCCAAGCGGAGGGCTTGACTGGGCTAGAGGGCTTCCATCCCGTGGATGTGACGCGGGTGCGCAGGATGCGCAAAGGCCTCAAGCCTGCCGTGGTGCCTGCTTATCGCGTCGTCACCCCCTGCTTTGGACGAGGCTATCTGGATGATCAGCGCAGCCGGCTGCGGTACGCGAAGGCCAGAACGTGCTCCGAATGCAGGTTCGCGGACCTGGAGACCATTCATGGCTTCGTGCTGGAGCCGGGCTCTTGGGCAGGCGAGGACGTGTTCCGGGCGCGGGGCCTGCCCGGCGTGCTCCTCGTGTCCGAGCGCTTCGCGGAGCTGGTGACACGTCAGAGCTGGACGAATATGACGCTGATTCCCACGGAGGAGTACATCCGGGAGCCTCACGGTTTGTCCTCCGGCGGGTAATGGCGCCTGCAGCAACGCATTACACCTCTTTGAATCTCGTTCCTGTGGCTCCGGTTCGTTCGAGGGCTGCCTTGAGTTCCTCGGAGACGATGAGCGCGATGGTCCATCCCCACGTGCGGAAGATCTTGACCTTGACGATCTTTGACGGATCGACGCGCATCCCATGGACCCCTTGGTACTGCCCCACCTTTTCGGGCCGTCCATCTTCCGGCGCCCAGTAGGACACTTCCTCGGATGCTTCGTCGTCGATGCACTTCGCCACGCGGGTGGCATTCAGGATGACGAACTGATCCGGTTGCCCATCAATATCCACTGGGAAAAGCTGAACATGATGGGGGGCCAGCTCTTTCAGCAGCGAGGCTGCCTTGAGGTGCATGACCGGAGTGGCGCCAATCCCCGCGAGGGAGAAGTCGAGGGGACTCCCGCGAAGCGTGACGGGCACCCTGATGCGGCCATCCAGATGGACCGGGACCCCGGTTTTGAACATCCACGGGTCGTCCACCTCTCGCCCCTGCTGATCCACGGGCCCCCCCAGCTCCCACCGCCCGGGGATGCTGACATCATCCGTCAGCCGGAAGTACCGCTCTGGCATGGCGAAGTTCCTAGCGCGGTGCGCCTTGGGTGACCAGCGAGTCACCGGAACACTCCCCGGTTGGGGTTGCTCTTACCCACCCTCGATACCCATGGCTGCCTGCCTGGGTGCTCTTCGGGGGATGAGCCGTTCGGAACAGTGCGGATGGCGGAGGGCGCCCCAAGTTTTCAGTCCCCCCGGAGGGGGGCCCTGGTATGCCGGTGCGTGCATGCCCGCGCGGCCCAGCTCGGAAGGATGGAGGCATGAGTTCCGGTAGCACAGCCGAGGAAGTCTTCGCGGAGGGTGGCGAGATGGGCGCCCTCATGCGCTCCTTCGACTGGGCGAAGACGGAGCTCGGTCCCGTGGACACCTGGCCCCCTGCGCTGCGCACCATGGTGGGCGTGGTGCTCAGCAACCGCTTTCCCATGGCGATCCGCTGGGGCGAGCGCCTGCTCCAGCTCTACAACGACGCCTACCGCCCCATCCTCGGCGACAAGCACCCCGCCTTCCTGGGCGCCCCCGCCTCCAAGGTCTGGCCGGAGATCTGGAGCTTCGTGGGCCCCCTGCACGAGCGCGTCCTGCGCCACGGCACCTCCGAGTGGGCCGAGCACTTCTTCCTCCCCATGCACCGCAAGGGCTTCAGCGAGGAGACCTACTTCACCTTCTCGTACAGCCCCATCCCCGAGGGCTCCGGGCGCTATGGCGGCGTGCTCGTCACCGCCCAGGAGACCACCAGCCAGGTGCTCAGCGAGCGGCGCCTGCACACCCTCCAACAAGTCTCCGCCAGCTCCTTCCAGGCCAAGCGCGTCGAGGACGCGGCCCAGCGCGCGGTCCGGGCGCTCGGCGACAACCCCAATGACGTGCCCTTCGTGCTCCTCTACCTGTGCGAGCAGGATGGCAAGCAGCTCTCCCTGGCCGCCTCCACCGGGCTCCCCGCCGGGCACGCGCCCCCGCCCGGGCGGCTCGGCCTGGAGCTGTTCAAGGAGGGCGGGCCCCTGGCCGGAGGGCTCTCGTCGCGTGAGCCCCTGGCGCTCGCGGCCCTGTCTCAGCACCTGGGCCTGGCGCTCCAGCCCGAGGCGCCGCGCGCCGCCACCCAGGCGGTGGTGCTCCCCCTGGAGGGCGGGGCCGAGGGGGGCGCTCCGGGCTTTCTCATCGCGGGCCTGAGCATCCGCCTCGAGTATGACGCGCAGTACCGGGGCTTCATGAGGCTCGTCGCCGGCCACATCGCCACGGCCATCGCCAACGCGCGCGCCTACGAGGAGGAGAAGCGCCGCGCGGAGACGCTCGCCGAGCTGGACCGCTCCAAGACCGTCTTCTTCAGCAACGTGAGCCACGAGTTCCGCACCCCGCTCACGCTCATGCTCGGCCCCGTGGAGGACGTGCTCGCCTCGGACCGGCTGGCGCGCGAGGAGCGCGAGGCGCTGGAGCGCGTCCACCGCAACGGCCTGCGCCTCTTCAAGCTCGTCAACACGCTGCTGGACTTCAGCCGCCTGGAAGCAGGCCGCATGCAGGCCAGCTACCAGCCCACGGACCTCGCCGCCCTCACCGTGGGCCTGGCCAGCGCGTTCGACTCCGCCGTGGCCAAGGCCGGGCTGCGCCTCGTGGTGGAGTGTCCTCCGCTGCCCTCCCCCGTGTGGGTGGATCCGGAGATGTGGGAGAAGGTTGTTCTCAACCTCGTCTCCAACGCGCTCAAGTTCACCTTCGAGGGAGAGATTGGTGTCGCGCTGCGGTGGCGGGAGGACCACGTGGAGCTGTCCGTGTGGGACACCGGCACGGGCATTCCCCCCGAGGAGCTGCCGCGCGTCTTCGAGCGCTTCCACCGCGTCCACGGCGCCAAGGGCCGCAGCCACGAGGGCAGCGGCATCGGCCTGTCCCTGGTGCAGGAGCTGGTGAGGCTGCACGGCGGCACCGTCCGGGCCGAGAGCACCCTGGGCCAGGGCAGCACCTTCACCGTGTCCCTGCCGGCCGGCTCCGCCCACCTGCCGCGGGAGCGGCTCGCCGCCTCGCGCGCCGCGGCCCCCGCCAGCGCGCGGGTGGCCCCCTTCCTCAACGAGGCCACCGGGTGGCTGGGCAGCGCGCGGCCGGAGCCGGAGGAGGCCCCGGTGCCGCCCCCCGAGGTCCCCCGGGCCCGGAGCCAGGCGCCCCAGGGCCATATCCTGCTCGCCGACGACAACGCGGACATGCGCGACTACGTGCGGCGGCTCCTGGAGTCGCGCTTCACCGTCGAGGCGGTGGCGGAAGGCCGGGCGGCGCTCACGGCGGCCGGGGCCCGCGTGCCGGACCTGGTGCTCTCGGATGTGATGATGCCGGGGCTGGATGGCTTCGGGCTCTTGCGCGAGTTCCGCGCGAACCCGAGGACCGCGGCCGTGCCCTTCATCCTCCTGTCCGCGCGCGCGGGCGAGGAGGCCACGGTGGGCGGGCTCCAGGCGGGGGCCGATGACTACCTCGTGAAGCCCTTCAGCGCCCGGGAGCTGCTGGCCCGGGTGGAGGGCGCCCTGCGCCTGGCCCGCGAGCGCGCCGCGCGGGAGCGCCTGGCCCGCGAGCGCGCCGACTTCGAGCAGCACCTCATCGGCATCGTCAGCCACGACTTGCGCAACCCCCTGGCCGCCATCACCATGTCGGCCGCGACGCTCCTGCGCCGCACGGACCTGGAGGAGCGCCAGCGCCGGCCCATCGGCCGCATCTTCGCGTCCGCGGAGCGCGCCAACCGGATGATCCGCGACCTGCTCGACTTCACGCAGGCCCGGCTGGGCGGGGGGCTCCCCCTCCAGCCGCAGGTGCTCGACTTCCATGCCCTGAGCCAGCAGGTGGTGGATGAGCTCCAGGTGGCGTACCCCGAGCGGGTCATCGCGCTGGAGCGGGGCGGGGCGGGGCGGGCCTTCTGGGATGGGGACCGGACGGCGCAGGTGCTCACCAACCTCATCAGCAACGCCCTGCACTACAGCCCCCCGGGCACGCCCGTGCACGTGCGGGCGGACGAGGAGGGGACGGAGGGGGTGCTGGAGGTCCACAACGAGGGGGCGCCGATTCCGGCGGAGCTGGTGCCGCGGCTGTTCCAGCCCATGCAGCGCGGGGACAAGGAACGCAACACCGTGGGACGCAGCGTGGGACTGGGGCTCTATATCGTGGACCACATCGTGAGGGCCCATGGGGGCCGCGTGGAGGTGAAGTCCGTGGAAGGGGAAGGGACGCGGTTCACGGTGCGCATGCCCCTCACGGTGGCCGCGAGCGGCGCGGGAGGCCCCCCATGAGCGGCACGGCGCACGTCCTCGCGGGCGGCGGGGAGATGGGGGCGTTCATGCGCACCTTCGACTGGAGCCAGACGCCCCTGGGGCCCGTGGCCGGCTGGCCCCCCGCGCTGCGCACCTCGGTGAGCACCATGCTCGCCTCGCCCTACCCCGCGGCCCTGTTCTGGGGCGAGGCGTACGTGCTGCTCTATAATGATGCGTTCCGTCCCGTGTTCGGCACCAAGCACCCCGCGGCCCTGGGGGCCGCCGCGGAGCAGGTGCTGAGCGAGTCGTGGAACGTCCTCGGCCCCATGCTCGATCAGGTCCGCACCTCACGGCAGGCGTCGTACACCCAGGAGCAGATCCTCTTCCTGGAGCGGCGGGGCTTTCCCGAGGAGTGCTTCGTCACCTGGTCCTACATTCCGACCCAGGACGAGGCGGGCCACTTCGCGGGCATCTTCATCCTCGCGAACGAGACGACGCGGCAGACGCTGGCCGAGCGGCGCATGCGCGCCATCCGCGAGCTGTCCATCCGCACCGCGCTGGAGAAGAGCGTGGAGGGCGTCTTCCAGGCCGTGCAGTCCCTGCTGGCGCAGCCCCGCGCGGACCTGCCCTTCTCGCTGCTCTACCAGGTGGAGTCCCACGGCGCCCCCCGCGCCCGGCTCGTCTCCTGCACGGGGCTGGAGCCGGGAAGCGCCCCGGCCCCGGCGCGGCTGAACCTCGCCGACGTCCCGGTCTGGCCCGTCCAGGAGGTGGTGCGCTCGGGCCAGCCGGTGCTGCTGGAGGACCTGGGCGAGCGCTTCGGCGCGCTCGACGTAGGGCCCTGGCCGGAGCCGGTCTCCCGCGCGCTGGCGATCCCCCTCTCCTGGGAGCGCAGCGGGGAAACCACCGCGGTGCTCGTGGCGGGCTTGAGCCCCCGGCTCGCGCTGGATGAGGACTACCGGGAGTTCCTGCAGCTGCTCGCGCGCCAGGTGGCCGCGGAGGTGGCCCGGGTGCGCGCCTACGAGGAGGAGAAGCGGCGCGCGGAGCAACTGCAGACGTTGGATGAGGCGAAGACGGCCTTCTTCAGCAACATCAGCCACGAGCTGCGCACGCCCCTGACGCTCATGCTGGGGCCGCTGGAGGATGCGCTGGCCGACGGGGAGGAGGCCCTGCCGCCGCGCCACCGCGACCGGCTCTCGCTGGTGCACCGCAGCGGGGGGCGGCTGCTCAAGCTCGTCAACACGCTGCTCGACTTCTCACGGCTGGAGGCGGGCCGGGCCAAGGCGGTGTATCAGGCCACGGACCTGCCGCACTTCACCGCCGAGCTGGTGAGCCACTTCGAGTCGGCCATCCGGCGCGCCGGGCTCAAGCTCTCCCTGGCGCTGCCGGCGCTGCCCGGGCCCGTCTGGGTGGACCGGGAGGCCTGGGAGAAGGTCGTCTTCAACCTCCTGTCCAACGCGCTCAAGTACACCTTCGAGGGGGGCATCACCGTGTCCCTCCGCGCGGAGGGCGCCGATGCCGTCCTGGCCGTCCGGGACACTGGCACCGGCATCGCGGAGGAGGCCCTGCCGCACGTGTTCGAGCGCTTCCACCGCGTGGAGGGCGCCCGCGCGCGCAGCCACGAGGGCAGCGGCATTGGCCTGGCCCTGGTGCAGGAGCTGGTGAAGCTGCACGGGGGGCACATCGCCGTGCACAGCGTGCTGGGCCAGGGCAGCACCTTCACGGTCCGCGTGCCGCTCGGCAAGGAGCACCTGCCCCGGGAGCACGTGCGCTCAGGAGGCCCCGGGAACGCCCCCGCGGGACAGGGTGCTTCCTACCTCGAGGAGGCCCTGGGCTGGCTGAAGGAGCCCGGCCCCGCCCCGGCCCCGTTGCCCCGGGAGGCCCCGCTGGCCGCGCGGGTCCTGGTGGTGGACGACAACGCGGACATGCGCGCCTACATCACGGGGCTGCTCCAGCCCTCGTTCGAGGTGGTGGCCGTGGCGGACGGCATGGAGGCGCTGGAGTCGCTCCGGGCGCGGACGCCGGAGCTCATCCTCTCGGATGTGATGTTGCCGCGGCTGGGCGGCTTTGGCCTCTTGCATGAGGTGCGGGCGAAGCCCGAGTGGAAGGCGGTGCCCTTCATCATGCTGTCGGCCCGGGCCGGGGAGGAGTCCTCCGTGGAGGGGCTGGAGGCGGGCGCGGACGACTACCTGGTGAAGCCCTTCAGCGCCCGGGAGCTGCTGGCGCGGGTGCGCTCCAACCTGGAGATGGCCCGCCTGCGCCGGGAGGCCGCCGTGCGCGAGGCCAACGCGCTGAGCCTCCAGGAGGCGGTGCACGCCCGGGACGACTTCCTGTCCGTGGCGAGCCATGAGCTGAAGACGCCCCTGGCGGCGCTGCGGCTGCAGACCGAGGCGCTGGAGCGGACCCTGCCCGCGGAGGTGCGCGCGCAGGTAGGCGAGCGCTTCTTCGCGGTGCGCCGGCAGACGCAGCGGCTCGCGGGCCTCATCGAGACGATGCTCGACATCTCCCTGGTGGCCACGGGCCGGTTGCAGCTCAAGCCCGAGCCCCTGGATTTGGCCGCGCTCGTGGCGGACGGCGTCGCCCAGCAGCGCGAGGAGATGGCCCGGCAGGGGTGCTCGCTCACGCTCGAGTCGGAGGCGAGCCTGCCCGGGCGGCTGGATGCGATGCGCATGGGGCAGCTCGTGCAGAACCTCCTGTCCAACGCCATCAAGTACGGCGCGGGCAAGCCCTTAGAGGTGCGGTTGTGGCACGTGGGCCCCTTCGCGCGCCTGGAGGTGGTGGACCACGGCATTGGCGTGGCGCCCGAGAACCGCGCGCGCATCTTCAACCGCTTCGAGCGCGCGGTGCCCGTGCGCCACTACGGCGGGCTGGGGCTGGGGCTGTGGGTCTCCCGGCAGGTGGTGGAGGCCCATGGCGGCGCCATCACCGTGACGGACACGCCCGGCGGTGGCGCCACGTTCATGGTGGAGCTGCCCCTGGATGCCCCGGCGCTCAAGCCGCCGGGCAAGAGGTGAGGCAGACGGGGCTCACGCCTCGTCGAGCAGCACCGGGGAGAAGCCCGCCGCGTCGCACGAGGCCAGCACGTAGCGCACCCCGGCGCGCTCGCCGGTGAAGCCCGCGGCGATGCCCGCCGCGTGCAGGTGGCCGTAGACGCACACCTTGGGCTGGAAGGCCTCGATGGGGCCGCTGAAGGCGGTGGGCCGCTCGTTGGCGTAGACGGGCGGGAAGTGCACCGCCACCACGCGCCGCAGCGGCGTGGGGCTCTGCTTCTCCTTCTTCAGCGCGTCTTCAATGGAGGTGTTCAGCCGGCGCGTCTCGCGCTCCACGTAGCTCAGGTCCGCGGCCTCGTCCCCCATCTCCCCGCCGGGCATGGGCGGGGCCTCGGGCGCGGTCCACAGGCGCGTGCCGGCGATGAGCCACGGCCCCATCACCACCGCGCAGTTCTGCAGGAAGGCCTCCAGCGTGGAGAAGGGCTCCAGCAGCTTGCGCAGCTTCGAGGCCGAGTCCCCCCACCAGTAGTCATGGTTGCCGCGTACCAGCACCTTGCGCCCGGGCCGCTCGTTCAGCCACTTCAGGTCCTCCAGCACCTCCGGCGGCCGCGTGGCCCAGGAGATGTCCCCCGCGACGATGACGATGTCCTCGGGGCGCACCTTCTCGTCCCACGCGCGCTGCAGGGGCAGGGGGTGCTCCGCCCACCCGAAGCGGTGCATGTCCTTGTTCCGGGTGGAGGGCAGGTGGGTGTCGCCGATGGCGAAGAGACGCATGGCCCCCTCATACCAAGCCCCCTGCCTCCGGGCGGCATTGACACGCGGGGGGAGAAGTTGAAATCTGTTTACCGCACCCTTGTATCGAAACAGTACAGTTGTGACATCCAGGGCTTCTGGGCGAAGGCCGAAGGCGTCCAAGGGCCGTACTGGGGTAGCGACTCTCTCCCACCGTATCCCCCGGAGTGTTCATGAACCCGATGCGCAACCCGTTCGCGGCCGCCGCCGCGGCCTTGGCCCTGGCGGCCTGTGGCCCCCAGACGCCCGAGGGCCCCGAGGCGGCGCAGCCCTCTTCCAGCAGCGCGGTGGCTGACGCGGCGCGTGAGGCCGCCGGGCGGGGCACGCCGGGGGGGTTGGATCCGCTGTTCGAGCAGGCCGCGCGCGAGTTCAACGTGCCGGCGAACCTGCTCAAGGCCATCTCCTTCTCGGAGACGCGCTGGCAGATGTGGGAGGGGCTGAGCGAGTTCGAGGGGCTGGCGCCGGCCTACGGGGTGATGGCGCTGCGGGGCGAGCGGCTGGAGCGCGGGGCGGCCCTGGCGGGCGTGTCCGTGGAGGCGGCGCGCACGCAGGCGCGGGCGAACATCCGCGCGGGCGCGGCGCTGCTGTCGGCCGACGCCGAGGCGCTGAAGGTGGACCGGGCGGACCTGGGGGACTGGGCGCCGGCGGTGGCGCGCTTCAGCGGCATCTCCCGCACGGACGGGCAGGCCGAGTACGTGCACAACGACGTGTTCGCCACGCTGCGCCAGGGCGTGGTGGCCGAGGCGGCGGACGGCACGGTGAGGGCCTCCCTCATGCCCACCGAGGTGCAGGCGAAGTTCGCCCTGCCCGCGCTGCGCGCCCTGGCGGCCGGGCCGGACTACGCCCCGGCCGTGTGGCGGCCATCCGAGAACTTCGGCGCGCGTCCCGCGGGCACGGACATCTCGATGATCATCATCCACACGTGCGAGAGCAGCTACACGAGCTGCTGGAGCTGGCTGACGAACACGGCCTCGGGGGTGAGCGCGCACTACGTGGTGAAGGAGGACGGCTCGGAGATCTCCCAGCTCGTGACCGAGGCGAGCCGCGGCTGGCACATCGGCGCCTCCTATGACTGCACGCTCAACAGCGGCCAGGATTGCAACCTGAACACCGTCTCGGTGAACCACTTCTCGGTGGGCATCGAGCACGGCGGCAGCGCCAGCCAGACGAGCTTCCCGGCGGGGCAGATTGAAGCCTCGGCGAAGCTCTCGTGCGACATCTCCCGCGACCAGGGCATCCTGCGGGACAGCTACCACATCGTGGCGCACGGCAAGCTCCAGCCGGCCACCCGCACGGATCCGGGCAAGAACTGGCCGTGGGACGCGTACCTGAAGCGCGTTCAGGACCTCTGCGCCACCGACATCATCGTGGACTCCAACAACGCCAACAACAACGCCTCGGCGGCGAAGTTCACGGCGTCCGCGAACTGGACGGTCACCTCCTCCACGTCGGGCTCCTACGGCGGCAACTACGCCTACGCGTCGATCCAGAACGTCTCCGACGCGGCGGAGTTCTCCTTCTACCTGCCGGCCGCGGCCACGAAGAGCATCAGCGCGTGGTGGACCGCGGGCACCAACCGCTCCGCCTCCACGCCCTTCGTCATCTCCAACGCCAGCGGCACGCAGCTGGCCACGGTGAACGTGAACCAGCAGACGGGCGGCGGCCAGTGGAACACGCTGGGCGCGTGGAGCTTCCCGGCCGGGTGGAACACGGTGAAGGTCAGCCGCTGGACGGCCAGTCCCTCGGTTGTCATCGCCGACGCCATCCGCGTGCGCTAGGCCATGGGCATGCACCTGGGCACACGCGGCAAATGGGGGTGGGCGCGGCGGGCCGCCGTGCTCGCCCTGGTGGGCCTGGGGTGCCGCGCGGGCACGTGTGGCCGCGCGGCGTCCGGCCCGGGTCCGCTCTCCGAGGAGGAGCGGCGGGCCCTTCCGGGCACCATCGCCTTCATCTCCGAGCGGGCGGGCCAGAAGGACATCTGGCTGGTGAAGCCCTCCGGGGAGGAGACGCAGCTCACGAAGAGCCCCGAGGAGGATGACTTCCCCGCGGCGCCCGCGCCGGACGGCAAGTCGCTGCTCGTCATCGCCACGCGCATGGTGAACGGGTTCCACCTGGAGCAGCTGCGCGTGCAGCCGCTGGAGGGCGGGGCGCCGGTGCCGCTGCATGCGCCCCGCGCCCGGGCGCGCAACCCGAGCTGGTCCCCGGATGGCCGCTGGCTGGTGGCCGAGTCGGACGCGCGCAGCTTCAGTGACTTGGTGCGCCTGGAGCCCAAGGCGGACACGGAGGAGCGGCCCCTGACGCAGGTGAAGGAGGGCTGCTTCGAGCCGGCCGTCTCGCCGGACGGCACGGAGGTGGCGTTCGTCTCCAGCCGGGAGGGAGACCCGGAAATCTACGTGATGAAGGCGGACGGCACGGACGAGCGCCGGCTCACGGTGTTCCACAAGGAGGACCGGGAGCCGCGCTGGAGCCCGGACGGAAAGTGGCTCGCGTTCATCAGCAACCGCGAGGGCCGGGAGCGCTACTACGTGGTGCGCCCGGACGGCACGTCCCTGCGCGCGGTGTCCGGCGAGGCCACGAAGCTCGACGAGCGCGAGCTGGCGTGGAGCCCGGACAGCCGGCACGTGGCCTTCGTGGAGCGGCTGCCGGAGGCGAAGAGCCGCCTGTGGGTGGCCCCGGTGGAGGGCGGCGCGCCGGTGGCGCTCACGGACGGCCAGAGCCGGGACGATGCGCCCGCGTGGAGCCCGGACGGCAAGCACCTGGTGTTCGTCGCGGAGCGGCAGGGGGATGTGGACCTGTGGCTGATGCGCGCGGATGGCAGCGGGCAGACGCGGCTGACCACGGCGAAGGGGCCCGACTGGCTGCCGCGCTGGTTCGTGCCGCGCTGAGGGGCCTCAGGAGGCCGGGCGCTGCGCGGGCTCCGCGCCGCCCACGAGCCGGGGCAGGGTGAAGGTGAAGGTGGTGCCCTGGCCCGGGGTGCTCGCCACGCGGATGGCGCCGCCGTGCGCCTCGACGATGAGCTTGCTGATGTAGAGCCCCAGCCCCAGCCCCATGCCATCCGAGCTGCGGCCCTCGCGCGTGCGGTAGTACTTCTCGAAGAGGTGGGTGACGCTCTCGGCGGACAGGCCCACGCCCTGGTCCGTCACGGAGACCTCCACCCAGGGGCCCGTCTGCTCCAGGTGCACCACCACGGGGGTGGCGGGCCGGCTGTACTTGAGCGCGTTGGTCAGCAGGTTCACCATCACGCGCTCCATGCGGTGCACGTCCATGAGGATGTGCGAGACGGGGGCGGCTGTCTCCAGGCGCAGGCGCTCGCGGGCATCCGGGGCGATGTCCCGGTCGAGCACCGCCTCCAGGAAGTGGCGGATGTCCGTGGGCTCCCGGTGCAGCTCCACCTGGTGGGCCTCCAGCCGGCAGCTCTCGAGCAGCTCCTCCACCATGCCGCTCATCTGCTGGGTGTTCTGCAGCAGGGCCTCGGCCAGGGCCGCCTCGGAGGGCAGCGCCCGCTCCTGGAGCTTGCGCTGCAGGAGGCTCGCCCGGAGGGTGATGAGCTGCAGGGGGTTGCGCAGGTCGTGCGAGATGAGCCCCACGTACTCCTCGCGCAGGCGCTCCAGCTCGCGCCGGGCGGTGATGTCCTGCAGGGTGACGATGACGCCGCGCACGTGGCCGGAGGGCTCGTGCACGGGCGCGGCCGAGGTGAGCACGGGCAGCTGCCGGTCCGGCTGGACGATGACGTACTCCTCGGGGGAGACCGTCTGGCCGCGGAGCCCCCGGGAGGTGGGGAACTCCTCGGTGGCCACGGGCCGCCCGTCCGGGTGGCGCAGGTGCCCGAGAAACTGCCGCGGGCCTCCGCCGGGCCGCAGCGGCTGGCCCACGAGGGACTGGAAGGCGGAGTTGGCCTGCACCTCCTGCGTCACGGCATCCACGAAGAGGATGCCCACCGGGGCGTTGTCCACCACGGTGCGCAGCAGGTTGCGCTCGTGGTCGGCGCGGGCGCTGGCGTGGCGGCGCTCGGTGTCGATGCGGTCCAGGGCCGTGGTGGACAGCAGCACGAGCCCCACGCCGCTCACGCTCGCCATGGTGGCGAAGAGCGGAATCTTCATCGACGCGTCCAGGTGCCCGTACGTGTCGAGCACCTTGAGCAGCGCGCCGAACAGCGGCGGCCCCAGCAGCGTCACCGGCACGAGCCTGCGGGCCAGGAACCCCCCGAGGGTGTCCTGGGTGATGTGGACCATCAGCCCCTGGTCCGGCCGGGCGCACAGCAGCCCCAGGCACAGGAGCACCAGCGCGGCCGAGGCGGGCAGCCCCATGCCCGTCTGCTGCAGGAAGTGCGGGGGCAGCAGCAGCAGCGCGTCATGGAAGTAGCCGTTGAAGGCCAGCAGCGTGGTGATGAGGGCCGGCAGGATGAAGAGGTCCGCCCACCGCGCGGCCTCCTCGGTGCCCCGGCCCAGCAGCAGCAGCGCGCCGCCGATCAGCAGGAAGCAGAAGGCGGTGCCCGCGGCGGACGCATCCGGCACCCGCGCCGGGACCCGGGGCCCCCACGGAACGAGGCGCAGCGCGTGGGACTCCAGGCCGCTGAAGTGGTGCAGGAGGGTGGCGGCGCCCAGGAGGAACAGGAGGCCCGCGCAGCCCATGCCCAGCAGCCAGCGCAGCCGCCCCGGGGCCTTGGGGTGGAGCAGGCCGAGCGCGAAGCCACCGCAGAGCAGTCCCAGCGCGGTGTGGATTTCCGGGACACCGAGGCTGGGCACCAGGGCCTTGGGGTGGCCGAGCAGCACGGGGACCCCCACCAACGCCACGCCCAGTGACGCGGCCCACACGAGGCTCTGGATAATGCGGACGTCGCGAGAACCGGACTCGGCGGACATGGCGCATCCCCCCCAGGAATGCAGCGCCCTCTATGGGGGGAAACGATTGCGCCCTTGACGGAGAGCGTCAAGGGCCAAACCCCCTCTTTCCGGGAAACGTTGGGCGGGGGATGCGGCGCGGCTCAGGGCGCGCGGCCACCCGGGTGCAGGGTGAGCACCAGGGCCCGTCCGGGCATGGCGCCCGCGGTGCGCCACGGGTAGGCCTCGGTGCCGTGCACGGTGAGCCGGAACGCTTCGGCGCCCAGGCCCGAGTGCACGTACACGAAGAGGCCATGGCGGCTCGTGCCCTCCTGGCCCGCCTGGGTGAAGTCCTCGGACGGGTAGTAGAGGCGATCGGCCAGCTCTCCGGGCTCGGCCTGGACGCGGGCGCCGGCGACCGGCTGGCCCTGGGCATCCACCACGCGGCCGAGGATGAAGCCCGCCTCCCACAGGGTCCGCGCCAGGCCCTGGGAGTGCGTGCCGATGGCCCCCTCGCCCACCGCCTGGGTGAGCGCGTCCTGGAAGGACACGGGCACGGCCCAGGCGCGCGCGTTGGCGATGTCCGTGCGCGGCCGGGAGCCCGTGAAGGCCGTGTCGAAGACGATGGTGGAGGTGGGCACCAGGCCCGGGTGCGCCAGGCTCGCGGCGAGGCTCGTGTGAATGTCCTTCACCGGCACGCCGGAGATGTCGAACGCGCCGCCCTCGGTGGTGAGGCCCGTGCCGAAGGAGGCCGCCGGATCATTCACCGCCACGCGCAGGGGCTCGTCGATGTGTACCGGGAGGCCCGCCAGCGAGGGCGGGGACTCACCCTGGACGGCCAGCCGCTGGGCCGCCTCGGGGAAGAGTTCCACCTGGCCGCGCACGGTGACGCGGAGGTGATCCAGATCCACCGGCTGGGCATCTTCGGTGAGCAGGCCAGGGTCCGGGTTGGTGCCGTCACCACAGGCCGAAAGGCCCCAGCCCAGCAGAGAACAGAGAGCAAGCAGACAAGGACGCTTCATGGCTGCTTGCCAAGATTTTCACGGGCCGGAGGGGTGGCAATCCACCCCGGAGTCAATCGTCCCGTGGCGAACGAATGGGCTACCAGCGGCCGCTGCTGCCTCCGGAGGAGGAGCTGCGGCCCGAGCCAGAGCCCTGGGAGCCACGGCCCGGCGGAGGCGAGGAGCTGCTGCCGCGCGAGCTGCCGCCGCTGCTGCCACCACTGCCCCAGCTGCCGCCGCTGCTGCTGCCCCGGCCTTCGCCGCCACGGCCGCCCTGGCTGCTTCCGGGGCGCTGATAGCCCCCGTTGCCACTGTTGCCGCCGCCGCTGTTGCCACCGCCGCTGTTGCCACCGCCGCTGTTGCCACCGCCGCTGCCGCTGCCGGGACGGCCCCACCCGCCACCGCTGTTGCCGCCGCCGCTGTTGCCGCCACCGTTGCCGGAGCCGCCGCCGCTGTTGCCACCGCCGTTGCCGGAGCCACCGCCGCTGTTGCCGCCGCCGTTGCCGGAGCCACCGCCGCTGTTGCCGCCGCCGTTGCCGTAGCCGCCGCCGTTGTTACCGCCGCCGTTGTTGTCGCCACCGTGGCCATGGCCGCCGCCGTTGTTGCCGCCGCCGTTGCCGTAGCCGCCGCCGTTACCGCCGCCCGTGGGCGGAGGCGAGGACGGGGGCGGGTAGTTGCCACCGTTCGAGGGAGGACGCGGGGTGCCCCAGCCGCCGCCCGGAGGCGTCGAGCCGCCATGGCCCACGCCGCCCGGCGGAGGGTTGCGGCCCCACCGGTCGCCGTTGCTCGGAGGAGGGGTGGGGCGGGCGTGCTGCACGGGGCTCGGCGCCCGGTAGCCCGGGGCGGGCGAGGCGCCATGCCTGCCGCGGGGCGAGTTGTACACGTAGACTTCGCGCTTGCGGTCCCACGAGTGGGACCAGCCGTCGTACTGCCGCGCGTGGTAGTCGTGGTGGTGCCGCCCGCTCAGGTGGCAGTACCCACCGCTCGGGATGGGGTGCAGATCCAGGTACCACACGAGCGTGGGGCCCCGGTACGTGTACACGTCGTTCGTGTAGGCGTAGTACTCGGGCTCCGGCTCGTAGTCGTGCACGTGGTAGGCGGATTCGTTGCACCAGCCGCCCGCGTGCGGGATGGGGTGCACGCCGCCGTACCGGTACTCCACCACGCTCACGGCGCGGTAGGCGCTCCGGTGGCTGTGGTAGGGCGTGACGACGCAGCCGGTGCCTGCCAGCAGGGCCAACGGGACGACGAGGGCAAGGAGGCGACGCATGTGAGGAGTCTCCCGGACCAGGGCCTCCGGTCCGCTTCTGTCTTACGACGGCATCCCGAAAGACGCACGGGGGCCCCGGAAATTCAGTCCTCCCCCGCCCCGGGCGTTCAATCCCTGGAGGCCCCGCGAATCCCTGGGATATAGGGGACTTGCGCGGGCTACCGGGGGGACGGTCCCTTTCCGGCCGCGAGGGAGAGCCGATGCCGGAGATGGATTGGGGTGGGGGTCACCAGGCAGGCGCGCATTGCGCCTTGCATCCGGAGGCGCCGGCCCAGGGCACCTGCACGCGGTGCGGCAACTTCATGTGCGCCACGTGCACGGGAGGCGGCTTTCAGTCGAGCTGCCCCACCTGCCGGGCGCGCACGGGGGACCAGGAGTTCCCCTTCACCCGCGACACCTGGAGCCTCAGCGGGCTGTGGGACTACTGCTTCCCGATCTTCAAGCGGGAGTGGGTGATGCTCTCCGTCTCGGTGCTCGTGGTGCTGGGCATTACCCTCATCGTGCAGCTCGTGGGCAACGTCCTGCCGATGATTGGCCAGGCGGTGGACAGCGTGGTCCTCGGGGTGAGCCTGACCGTGGTCTCCTTCTTCGTGCAGAACGTGGTGCAGGGCGTGCTGGGGCTGGGCGTGATGCGCATGCTGCTCGATGTGCTCCACGGACGGCGCGCCGACATCGGCCGGCTGTTCAGCCAGTTTCACAAGCTCGGCGCCTACCTCGTCTCGCTGCTGATCGTCTTCCTGGGGGTCGCCCTCCTCATGGGCCTCATGGCCGCGATCCTGTTCGTGATCGCCGTGCCCCTGGACACGTTCCCGCCTTCCTTCGAGGACATCACCTGGGATTCGACCCGCCTCGTCGCCGCGGTATGCGTGGGGGGGCTGCTCGTGCCCGTGCTCGTCTACCTCACCCTGCCGCTGTACCTGCTCCAGCCCGAGCTGGCCTACGAGGAGCACCCCTCGGCGATGCAGGCCCTCCGCAACTGCTACGCCTATATGCGCGGCCATCGGCTCGCCGTCGTGGGCTTCGGGCTCATGAACATGGTGCTGCTGTTCGTGGGCGTGCTCGCGTGCTGTGTGGGCTTCTTCCCGGCGATGGGGATGAGCTACCTGCTGATCGCGGCGCTCTACCTGTCCCTGCGCTCCGGGGCCACCCCGCGGGGCTGAGCGCGCCAAGGGCTCCCCGGAAGGAGGAGCCCTCGCCGCGCGGCGGCCTTCAGTGCACCAGCCGCTCGATCGTGCTGCCCGGGCGGGGCGTGGCGATCTTGCCCATGCACGCGAGGATGTGCTCGCGGTACTCGGCCACCTCGCGCAGGCCACAGACCATCCACCGCCCGCCGATGATGACGGTGGGCACGCCGCGCACGCCGCGGCTCGCGGCCAGGCGGTGCTCGTCGAGGATGAGCCGGCGCGTCTCCTCCGAGTGGAACGCCGCGGAGAAGTCGTTCATCGCCAGGCCCACGCGGCTGGCCAGCTCGAACACCACGTCCGTGCGCGACACGTTCACGCCCTGCTCCAGCGCCGCGCGCTGCATGGCCTTGGCCATGAACGCACGCGCCTGGGGCCCCTGGAGCCGCGCGGCCTCCAGCGCCGCCAGTCCCGGGAGGCTGGAGCGGGGAGGGTCTCCTCCCAGCCACAGGTCCGTGGTGAGCAGCCGCGCCACGGGCTCCGGCTCGTTGCTGGCGCGCTTCACCTCCTCGGACAAGCCTCTCAGCTCGCGTTCCGTGGGGCGCGCGTCCTGGACGCGCAGCGGGTAGGGCCTCACACGCCAGCGGACGGCGTCACCAAACTCGTGGCGCAGTGTCTCCAACCGCATGTCGGCGATGTAGCACCAGGCGCACAGCACATCCTGGTACACAGTAATCTGCAGCGTCTTGGGCAGCAGGGTTTTCATCAAGGGTGCCCAGATTAGAGGGGCGCCCTCCAACTGCCAATCCCCTCCTGACATCCGCCCCCGACGCTCATTCCCGCAGGACGCACGAAGTGGAGGGCTTGGATGCCCGGCACCTCTGTTCACAACGGCTGCCGGACGCGCTCGCCTCCCCGCCTGGTCTCCGCGAATTCCAGGGCGTAGTCCACCATCGCCCCGGCGATGTCCTGGCCCGTGGCGGCCTCCAGCCCCTCGAAGCCCGGGCTCGAGTTGATTTCCATCAGCCGGGGTCCCGCATACCCCTCCAGCATGTCCACCCCGGCGATGCCCAGCCCGGTGATGCGCGCCGCGGTGACGGCAGCCTCCACGTAGGCAGGGGGCAGCTCGATGGGCTGGCCCTCGCCCCCCCGGTGGATGTTGGAGCGGAACTCGCCCTTCTTCGCCTGGCGCCGCATCGCCCCCACCACCCGGTTGCCCACCACCAGGGCGCGCACGTCCTTGCCCTTGCTCTCGGCGACGAACTCCTGGAGGACGATTTCCTGGCCCAGGTCCCAGAAGGTGTCCACGATGCTCTGCACCTCCGTGAGCGTGTGGGCAATCATCACGCCCACCCCTTGCGTGCCCCGGATGAGCTTGATGATGAGGGGCATGCCGCCCACCTCCTCCACCAGCTTGCGCACGTTGCTGCGGTCATGCGCCATCACCGTGCGGGGGATGTCCAGCCCCGCGCGCGACAGGTGCTGCAGGCACCGCAGCTTGTCGCGGCTGCGCAGGATGGACCCGGCCTCGTTCACCACCGGCACCTGCATCATCTCGAAGTGCGTCACCACCGCCAGCCCGTAGGCGGTGATGGAGGCGCCGATGCGCGGAATCACCACGTCCACGCCGCGGATCTCCACGCCCCGGTACATCATCCGCGGCTGGTCCTTCGCCAGGAGCATGGTGCAGCGCAGCGTGTCGAGCACCAGCGGCCGGTGGCCCCGCTTCTTGATGGCCTCCACCAGCCGGCCGGTGGAGTACAGCGAGCGCTTGCGCGACAGGAGCACCACCGTCTTCTTCGCCGTGCGCCGCGGGGAACGGGCCGGGGGCACCAGGGCACGGGGAGAGGCCTCGGTGCGGGCGGGGGCTCGCACCTTTTTCTTCTTCGCCTTGGAGGGGGGCATGCAGGGCGCGGGAGCCTAGCACGGGCAAGGGAGGGACCGAGCAGCTCTGAGGCTCCTGTTTGGTATCCTCCGCTCCGGATGACTTCTCAAGACCCCCCCCTGGGGGAGGTGGCCCCCTCCTCCGGAAGCACTGGCCCTGGCAAAGCCCTGGGCCCTCCTTCCTCACAGACGGTGGTGATGAACCCCCCGCCGGGCACGGGCCCCCACACGTGCCGGTTGCTCGTGGTGGCAGGGCCCGACGAGGGCCGCTGCGTGGTGACGGGCAAGGAGCGGCTCACGGTGGGCGCGCACCCGGACAATGACCTGGTCCTCGTGGAGGACCGCACCGCGAGCCGCCACCACTTCGAAATCCAATTCACCGAGCGCGGCTACCTCCTGGTGGATCTCGACTCCACCAACGGCACCTTCCTGGATGGCCGCCGCATCGAGCGGGCCTACCTCTCACCCGCCTCCCAGGTCCGCGCCGGCTCCAGCGTCGTCACCTTCACCCCGGTGACGGAGGAGGCCTCAGGCTCGCCTGAGGAGGAGGGCAAGCTGTGCGGCATGGTGGGACAGAGCGCGAAGATGCGGCAAATCTTCGGGCTCATCCAGCGCATCGCCCCGATGAACGTGTCGGTCATCATCCAGGGGGAGACGGGCACGGGGAAGGAGCTGGTGGCGCGCGCCGTCCACGAGCTGTCCGAGCGCCGCAAGGGCCCCATGGTGGTGCTCGACTGCGGCGCCATTCCGCCCAACCTCATCGAGAGCGAGCTGTTCGGCCACGAGAAGGGGGCCTTCACCGGCGCGGTGAACAGCCGCCCCGGCGCCTTCGAGCGCGCGCAAGGGGGCACCATCTTCCTGGACGAGCTGGGCGAGCTGCGCCTGGACTTGCAGCCCAAGCTGCTGCGCGCGCTGGAGAACCGCGAGGTGCGGCGCGTGGGCGGCAACGACGTGATTGGCGTGGACTGCCGCGTCATCGCCGCCACGAACCGGGATCTGCTCAAGGAGATCGCCGCGGGCAACTTCCGGGAGGACCTGTACTTCCGCCTCTCCGTCATCCACATCCCGCTGCCGCCGCTGCGCCAGCGCCGGGATGACATTCCGCTCATCCTCAAGCGGGCGCTGGCCGAGCCCGAGGTGGTGGAGCGCCACGGCCGCAAGCGCTTCTCCTCCGAGGCGCTGGGCCTGCTCATGGCCTACGCGTGGCCGGGCAACGTGCGCGAGCTGATGAACGTGCTCTCGCACGTGCTCACCTTCTCGGATGGGGAGGAGATTCTTCCCTCGCACCTGCCCGCGCGCGTGCGGGGCCAGGCCCGCGAGGGGCCGCTGCCCTTCAACGAGCACCTGGCCTTCAAGGACGCGAAGGAGCAGCTCTTGGAGAACTTCGAGCGCGAGTACATCACCAGCGTGCTGGGCCGCTGCGAGGGCAACCTGTCCCGCGCGGCGCGCGAGAGCGGGCTGCACCGCAAGTCCATCGAGCGGCTGGTGAAGAAGTACCAGCTCGACGCGAAGGGGATGAAGCCGCGCTGAGGGGCCCCCGCCGTTGCGGGGCTCCCGGGGGGCGTGTTACGGCCCCGGGCCCATGAGCGACTCCCTGAACCCGCTGGAGAGCGAAGCGCGGCTGGCCCGTGGGTGGGCCGAGCGCGGCATCGGGGCCCGGCTCCTGGAGAAGAACGCCGGGGCCGAGCCCTTCGTGCTGGTGGACGGGCCTTCGGAGGTGGCAGGCCCCGTGCCGTTGGACGCCGCGCTGGGCCGGCTGCTCACGGACATCGCCGCGAAGTTCCGCAACCTCTCCGGGCGCCCGTGCCGCGTGGTCCCCGGCTGGAGCACGCACGGGCGGGCCCTGGAGCAGGCGGTGGCGCAGCGGCTCCAGGCGGAAGGCGTGGACCCGGGGGCGCTGTCCCGCGAGGACTTCCAGGCGCGGTGCCGCGCGCAGGCGCTGGAGGGCATCCGCCTTCAGACGGCGGCGTACCAGCGGATGGGGGTGTTCGCGGACTGGGAGGCGCCCTACCGGACGATGGACCCGGCCGCCGCGGCCCAGGAGCTTCGGGAGCTGGCCACGCTCGCGCGCCGGGGGCTGCTGTCCCGGCGGCGCCGCTGGGCGTACGGCTGCGCGCACTGCCAGACGGTGCTGTCCGAGGAGGAGGTGGAGGAGGTGCCCCGCCAGAGCCCCTCCTTATATGTGGCCTTCCGCGCGGGGCCGGAGCTGGCCGGGCGGATGCCGATGCTGGAGGGACGGGAGGTCTTCTTCCTGGGCTGGACGGCCGCGCCGTGGACGCTGCCGGTCCACGAGACGCTCTCGGTGCACGCGGACTTCGAGTACGTCTTCTACCAGCTCGGCGAGCGGGTCATCTGCGCCGCGCGGCCGCTGCTGGCGAAGGTGCTGGCCGAGGTGAAGGGCGACGAGCTGGTGAAGAAGACGGCGCGCCTGCGCGGCGGGGATGTGGAGACGGTGGGCTTCGAGGACTTCCGGCGCATCCTCGCCTACGCGAGCGGCGAGGACTTGCAGCACCTCACCTACCAGCACCCCTGGCTGGAGCGGACGGGCCGGGTGGTGCTGAGCCCGCATGTGACGGACGAGGCGGGCACGGGGCTGGTGCCCACCGCGCCTGCCGCCGGTGAGGACGGCGAGGGGCGCCCCAGTCCCGTGGGCCTGGACGGGCGCTACGACGGCTCGGTGGGCGCGGCGCTCCAGGGGCAGAAGGTGTTCGAAGCGGACGCGCGCATCGTTGACCTGTTGGAGGAGCGGGGCGCGCTGCTCAACGCGAAGACGGACACGGTGGAGCACCCGGCGCCCCGGTGCCGGACCTGCCTCCAGCCGGCCTTCCTCGTGGCGCTGCCCCAGTGGGTGCTTTCGATGGACCGGGCGCCGGAGGGGCACCCGGCGCTCCGCGCGCAGGCGCTGGAGGCGGTGGACCGGGTGCAGTGGATGCCGGAGGAGGGGCTCGGCCGCCTGCGGCGCGGGTTGGAAGGGCAGAAGGACTGGAGCCTCGGCCAGCCGCGGCGCTGGGGCGTTCCCCTGCCCGTGGCCTTCTGCGAGGGGTGCGGCGAGGCCATCGCCTCGCCCGAGGTGATGGAGCGGGTGGCCTCGGCCGTGGCGCAGGAGGGCGTGGAGGTCTGGTTCCGCACGCCGGTGGAAACGTTCCTGGGCGCGGGCGTCCGGTGCGCGGGGTGCGGAGGGAGCACGTTCCGGCGGGAGACGGAGCTCCTGGACGCGGGCTTCGACGCGGCGTGCATGCTCCCGGCGGTGCTGGCGCGTCACCCGCACGGGCCCGCGGATCTCTGCGTGGCGCGAAGCGATTCCCGGGGCGAGACGTTCCGCCGCTCCTGGCTGGTGTGGGCGGGGACGCGGGGCCAGGTGCCCTCGCGGGCCTGCTTCACGCACGGCGCCGTCAGCGCCACGGACGGCACGCTGCCGGTGGAGCGGGCCCTTGAGGTCTACGGCGCGGAGACCTTGCGGCTGTGGGCGGCCACCCACAGCTATCACGCGGAGGTGCCCCTGTCGGACAGCCTCCTCGAAGGGCTGCGGCAGGACGCCGCGAAGGTGAGGGAGGCGCTGCACCGTGCCTTGAGCCACCTGGAGGGCTTCGAGCCCGGAGGGGCCTCTGACTCCGTGCTGCCGCAGGAGGCGCGGATCCGCGAGTGGCTGGCGGAAGGAGTGGCGCAAATCCGCCAGGCCTACGAGCAGGGCGCGTTCCACCTCGTCATCGAGACGGTGAGGGCGTTCTGCGAGGACTCGCTGTCCGCCGCGTCCCTGGAGGCGCTCCGGGAGCCCCTGTCCCAGGAGGGCCCGGCGCGGCGCAGCGCCCAGGCCATGCTGTACGCGGTGGTGTCCACGCTGGTGCGGCTGCTGGCCCCGGTGCTGAGCTTCACGGCGGAAGCGGTGTGGCAGGCCCTGCCCGGCCCGCGTGCGGAGAGCGTCTTCCTCGCGGGCTTTCCGGAGCCGGCCGTGGCTCCGGAGCCCGCTCCGTAAGGTCAGGGCGCGGGGGCGAGCTCCGGCAGCAGGGGCACGCGCCGGGTGCCCGGGCCGTTCGGGGTGGAGGCGCTGTTGTTCGTCACCCGCCGCATCTTCGAGCGGATGAGCGGCAAGTCACGGCGCAGGTTGCTCACGAACGAGGACGGGGCGGTGGGCTCCACATAGAAGGCGACGGTGGCGCCCGTGGCGTCCGTGACGTAGGCCCCGTAGTCCTGGAGGGCCTGGGCGATCATCTTGCCCTCCGCCGTGAGGCCCAGCGTGTTGAGGTCCACGGAGGGCGGAATGGCGAAGTAGGCCCCCATGGGGACGTTGCCCTTGTAGGTGGTCTCGCTGCCCCAGTCCTGCTCGGTGGCGGGCCAGACGTAGCCCTTCGCGGTGCCGTAGCCGTTCGCGTCGTAGCCGCTCTTGCCGCAGCACTGGTAGAAGAGCTGCACGCGGTCGACCGCGACCGCGAGCGCGTGCTGAATCTTGCCCGTGTACTTCGGGTGCGTGGGCGTGGTCTCCCAGGCGCGGATGAGCCCGCCCACCGCCGAGCCGCCATACGCGCGCACGCCGTTCTGCGGCCCGATGCCGTGGCCGAAGAGATCAATCGTGTGGTGGCGCCCCGCCTTGTACGCGGTGGGGGACACCCGGGTGACGGACCAGGCCTCGTCAATCACCGTGCGCGCCGGGTTGATGACGTGCATGTGCTTGTCGCTGCCGCTGGCGATGGGGGCCGTGGCGGGCAGGAAGTAGGCCCCGCTGCGCCAGGAGTCGTTGGTGTCCGTCACCGTGGCCCAGGGGTCGCTGGACGAGGCGAAAGAGATGGGGTGGGAGTAGACATCCCAGTTGGCCCAGGTGTGAATCGTCATGCCGTTGATGCTGGTGGCGATGAAGTCCTTCGTGGCGGGGTCGGTGGTGTCCGCGTACGTGGCGCCGGTGCCGATGGGCAGGTTCCACACGGAGCTCGACACGAAGGGCTGGAGCGTGGCGTCGCGGGTGCCAGCCGTGTAGACCGTGAAGCCGTCATACCGGGCGAGGTTGTCCTGGCTGCCGAGCAGGCCCACGCGGGTGGCGCTCTGGTGGCTCGCGTCGTCAACGCCGCCCTTCAGCACGCCGTTGATGAACACGTCGATGCGGGTGCCGGAGAGGCGCACTTCCAGCACGTCTCCGGCGGCGGGCGCCTGGGCAATCTGGAGCGGGAAGGTCTGGGTGCCGCCCACGAACTTCGTGAGGAAGTACTTCCCCGCGCTGGTGTCCGTGGCGAGCTTCCAGCAGTTGCTCCGGTCGATGAAGCGGAAGGTGAGGCCCGAGTACTGGCCCAGCACCGCCAGGGTGACGCGCACGCGGCCGTTGGCGGTGCCCTGGACGGTGGCGTAGTGGTCGTTCCAGGTGCCGTCATCCGTGGCGAGATACGCCCGGTTGGAGAGGATGCCCCACTTCGCGGTGGAGGGCGTGACGCTCCAGCCCTGGCTGCCCGTCTCCAGGCTGCCGAGGGAGGTGGTGCTGTTGGCGCGGGTGAAGGAGTCGTACAGGTTGGCGCTGGCGAGCGCGGCGATGCCGGGGCTGGGCCGGAGGGCCTCCTCGGAGGAATCTCCCGGGAGGGCCTCGCCACAGGCGGGCCCCAGGGCCAGCAGGGCGAGGAGCATCGGCAGCGGGGGACGTGAGCGCGAAGGGGCGGGACGGGGAGGAAAGCGCATGCGAGGGCCTTGCTGTTTAGGCATGATTTGCTTGGATGGCGGGGATGATACGGGGGGCATCCTCCCCGCGCCAAATCCTTCGGGCCCGGCGGCGCTCACCAGGGGCAGCCGGTCACCTCCACGGTGCGCTCCAAGACGGGGGCCGCGTTGCCTCCACTGTCGCGCGCCTCGTAACGCACCTTGTAGAGGCCCTCGGCCCATCCGTTGACGTAGCCCGTGTGGGTCACGGACGCGGAGAGGTCGCCATAGCAGGCGTCCGTGGCCACGACGCCCGGGTCGATCCACGGACTGCCACAGGGGTGCGTGAGGTGGAGGGCACCCCTCAGGGTGAGCACGGGCGCGGTCCGGTCCTCGACGTGAACGGAGCGAAGGGCGCTCACGGTGTGGCCCTGCGCGTTCCAGGCGATGTACTGCACCGGGTAGAGGCCCTCCGCGCCCACGTTCGGACCTGGGCCATGGTCATCCGGGTCCTGCGAGCCGGGCACCCCATCGCCGTCATCGTCTCCGGAGTTGTAGGTGTGGACGTCCAAGGGAAGGCAGCCCTCGGTGGCGGAAGCGCCCGGATCCATCCAGGTGTCCACGCCGCATTCGAGCACCGGCTCGGGGTTCCCGTGGAGGGAGAGGACGAGCTGGCTGGAGTCGAGGACCGTCACGGTGCGAGGCCCGGCCTGGGCCGTGTGGCCGGCCGAGTCGCTCACCTCATAGTGAACGGAGTAGGTGCCGGGCTGATTCAGGTTCAGGCCGAGCACCTTCACGGCGTGGGAGAGGTCTCCCTCGCAGGCATCCGTGGCGGTCACGCCCGTGGTGGGGGAGTCCCCACAGCCCATCACCAGCGGGTCCGCGCCCGCCCACGCGAGCACGGGGGCTTGGGTATCCGCGACGTTCGCGGGGAAGGCGCAGCTCGCCCGGTTGCCCGCGGCGTCCGAGGCGGTGCAGGTGACGTGCGTGGTGCCCAAGGGAAGAGGCTGACCGGCGGCAGGCGCGCACGTCACGCTCGGGGGAGCCCCGCAGTTGTCCACGGCGCTGGCGGTGGAGGAGGCCACGGCGCCCCGGTCCGTGCATTGATACTCCTGAGCCGCCGGACACGAGATTTGCGGGGGCGTCATGTCCCGCACGGTGATGTCCGCCTCGCACGTGTCCGACAATCCGAGCGTGTCCGTGCAGGTCAGCCGCACCCGGTGGGTGCCTGCCGGGAAGGGGCCCTCGGGCATCTGCTGACAGGACACCGTGTCCCAGCCGTCGGGGTCGAACGAGCCATCATCGATGGCGCCCGTGCCTTGGGAGCAGGCGGCGTCCAGTGGGACGGTGACGCTGCGGCAGCGCGCGTTGGGCTGGTGGTTCACGCAGTACGTGTCCGGGCAGCTCGGCCCATCCGCCGGGTCGTCCCAGACGATTTGAAGCGAGCCAAAGGCGGGCTCCTTGAGCCCCGCGCTGTGCGCGAACACCTGGAGGTTGTTGCCACAGGACTGGAGGTCCGCCTGGAAGGAGAAGGCCGGATCCAGGCCACAGTTCGTGCAGAGGGTGACCTCCGGGCCGCCGTTCAACTGGTACCAGATGCGATCCACGGCCGCGGGCCGGCTCTTCACCACGCCCGTGACAGGGACCTGGGCGCCCGTGGCACACCCCGGCAGCGGGTTGACGATGACGGACAGCGGGGGCACCAGCTTGACGCGCTGCCCGCAGCCGAGATTGACCGACAGCGGGGCGAAGCGGGCCGTGTTGGACTCGCCCGAGTCGCTGACCATCGTGGCTTGTGGACTGATCGTGTAAGCGCCTTGAGGCAAGGCCATCGTCAGCGAGCCGCTCGTTTCCGCGTACTGCCGTGGATCAATGGTCGAGGGAGGATTCCAGACGGCGGGCGTGCCCCAGAACGTGCCCGCTACACCGTAATTGACGTCCACATTGCGCCAATCCTTTCCTTTGAACTGGCCGCTGATGGCGGCACCTGGGTTGTAAAGGCGCCCAAGCTCCGTGTCGTATTGCACCTGGACTTCGCTGAAGCAGTATTCATGGTCGACGCGGAATCTGTCTCCAGGCCCCAGCGTCGCTGAGTGTTTCGCGGGCTTCACATCCAATGTGCCGTAGCGGAATCGAGCCGGATCATACTTCCCAGGCCAGGTGCTTACCAAGAGCCCCTGGGGAGAAAAGGCAAGGTGGAGTGGAAATAAATTCCATTGTTGATGGCGGTCATAGGCATCACCGACAGTGAGTTGGTACGTTGAGGTCAGCTCTCCAGTGCCCGGATTGAATACGCCAGGGAAGGACGTTTGTGAGAAAAGCCGCCCATTGGCACCCGATGCTGCTTGTGCGGTTCCAGCGCTGACATGGGGGTTGTCGGGAATCCCGTCACCGTTCTTGTCCTCGTCTGCGGCAAAGACGAGCGTTTGGAGTGTGCTGTAACTGCCTGGATGGAGTGGGACAAAGGGATCCGAGAGCAGCACGCTGCCCTCGAAGTGGGGAGGGTGAATGACAAAGGGATACCGGACTTCTCCGTTGACCAGGTCCGTCAGGTGCCCTGTCTGTCCCCCCATGATTCGGCTGGTGAGTTCAAGAGGCAGCCTAATGTTGGTGAATTCACGTCCTGAGCGCAGCCACACTGCCAAGCTCAGTTGGTAGTCGCCCTCGAATAAGCCCTCTAATTTCCACCAAAGGTCAGGCGACCCTACAGGTGCCCGTGGTGGATTGAGGTGGTAGTTCCGGTAGGCGCCGGGGCTGGCAAGATAGAGAGTGCTTGAACGGATGGTTTCACTGGAAAAGTCGATTGGCCCCGTCAGACTTCCCTTGGGGGGCGGAGAAAGCTGCGGGACAATGCAGTAAGAGACCACTTCATCACAGGCCGCCGTCATGGTGAGCTGCTTGTGTTGAAACCAGTCGCCCTGAGGGGTCTTGACCGTGAATTGAACGGTTGAAGGCAGTGTCAAGCCCCCAGGAAGATAGCTGATGGTTCGTCCGTTCTTGGTGAACGCTGAGTAGTGGTTGGCCAGGGATATGTTCGATACGTTGACAGGTGTCTGGCATGTCGCATCCGTCCCAAATTGGAGTTGGGCCATTCCGATGCAGCCTTCAACGGTGATGTCTGTGGCCTCGGGCTGGATGTGCCTCGGGCGGATTTTCACGCCCGTTGCTTTGGGGAAGGTGTACCCGATTTCTGGGTAGTTGACCGCGTCGCTGCGCCGCGCCGTCACGTCGTAGGTCACCCCGGATGTACCGCCCGCCCCAGCCTCCACCAGCAGCTCGAAGGAGAACTCCGTGGGATTCGTGAGGGGAAAGAGCGGGACTTCCGCAGTGAAGCCCTTGGGGGCTGTGCTGGTGGCGAGCACGTAGCCCTTTCGCCAGGGATCGGTCGCGAGCAGCTCCAGGATCACGGGATTCTGGTTGGTCAACCGTGCCTTGCCCCGGATGACGTTGGGCTCCAGGTGGACGCTCCCGCCTCCTTCGAGCGCGGCATCACTCCCGGCCCGCGGTGTTTCTTGGAACTCAAGCTGTTTCGTGTCGATGGCTTCGGTACAAGCCAGGAGCCCCAGGCACGCGAAGGCCCACGCTGCGCAGCGCTGCGAATGGATCATTTGTTCCCCCCTGGCGCGAGTATGGCGCCAGGGCGCAAGACGAAGGCAATCCACGGAACAGAACGCTGGTGGCGCCTGAACAGTCAAATGCCCAGTTGGCGGAGCTTTTCGACCAGGGCCTGCATTCGTTGGTAATGGGTCCCAGCCCAGTAGACGCGCTGGCACGACGGGCACTGCTGGAACTCGGTGTGCGAGGCGGCCACGCGGGGCGGAATGCGCTCCAGCACGTCGTCCCGCCGGGCCACCGTGAGCACGCCATTGCACGCCATGCACCGGGTGAAGGGTTGCATCCGGGAGGCGAGCTGAAACCGGCGCACCACCTCCACCAGCTGGTGCCCCGGGTCCGCGTGGCGGGGGAAGTAGCCGTGCCGGACCTCGGTGCGCTTGAGCAGCCCCAGGTCCCGGGTGAGCAGGATGCGCTCCTCCTCGTGAGACACCCGGGCGAGCTCGGAGTCCCCGGCGTCGTTGCGCCAGAGCGTGTCGAAGCCGAGCATCCGCAGGAAGCCCGCGAGCCGCCCCAACCCCACGTCGAGCACGAAGCGCATCGCGGAGGGCAGGGGCACCCCCACCCGCGCCATCGCCGTCACGTCCAGGGCATGAAAGGGGGGATAGGCCACCACACGCGTGCCCGGCTCGACGCGGTGCCCGAAGTCCACCGCCTGGCCGTCCACCAGAATGAGGTCCACCTCCGGGTGCGGTGGCCCCAGCGACTCGAGCAAGTCTTTGATCGACGGGCTCCCCGTGAACGCGTGGGTGAACTCGGCTCCTCGCCGCTCGGGCGGGAGGAAGTCGTTCAACGCCCCGTAGAGGCGCACCGTCACCTGCTTTGGCATCATCGCCGCCGTTTCTCCCAGCCTCTCAAGGCTTGAGAAGGGCCAGCCCTTCCGGACGGGTATGCGTCACGTCGTGTCATGCCTATCTGGGACGCTGAGTCATTCTCAGCGGAATTTTACGGGGTGGCTGGCGAGGAATGTCTCGTTCCGTATAATCCGTCCGGTGGCCGCGTACCGGCGCGGCGTTCGGCCCGCTCTCCCCCGGTAGCAAGGAATTGGCTGTTCTTATGAAGAAGACGTTGCTGGGGATGCTGGGGGCGGGGCTGACGCTGATGCTGGTGGCGCAAGGGTGCGGTGGCTCGGACCCCGCGCCCCCTCCGCCGCCGCTGGCGGATGGCGGTACGTGGGTCGAGTGCGACGAGCAGGACGCGGGTGTCTGTGGCGTGGGCCAGAGCTGCCGGTTCGTCGAGGCCTATGAGCGCTCGTTGTGCGTGGACTCCTGCGAGCCGGCCACCGGCTGCGCGGATCCTTCCCTCGCGTGCTGTCCGCACGGTGAGGACGGAGGCACCGGCGGCTTCTGCCTGCCCCAGGATGCGTGCACCCCGCCGGATGCGGGCGCCTCCGATGGTGGGACTTCCGATGGCGGTCCGGGGACGAGTCCGGACGGTGGCCCGGGCCCCGTGGAAGAGCCGGATGCGGGCCCTGGCACGGATGGCGGCAAGGAGGAGGACGCGGGTCTGCCGGATTCGGGCACGGACGGGGGTTCGGCTCCGGACGCGGGTCTGCCGGACGCGGGCACGGACGGGGGCTCGGCTCCGGACGCGGGCCCTCCGGATTCGGGCACGGACGCGGGCTCTCCGGACTCGGGCATCGACGCAGGCACGCCGGATTCGGGCACGGACGCGGGCACGCCCGATGCGGGCACCGCGCGCATCCGGCTCATGGCGGCCAACATCAGCAGCGGCAACTACCAGGCGTACGAGGCCCCCGGCATCCGGCTGATGCAGGGCGCCCAGCCCGACATCGTGATGATCCAGGAGTTCAACTACAAGTCGGGCTCCATCAGCGACCTGGTGAACACCACCTTCGGCCCTGGCTTCTATTACTACCAGGAGGCCGGCGCGCAGATCCCCAACGGCATCATCAGCCGTTACCCCATCATCGCCTCGGGCGAGTGGAAGGATCCGGAGGTCGACAACCGCGACTTCGCCTGGGCACGCATCGACATCCCGGGGCCCAAGGACCTCTGGGTGGTGAGCGTGCACCTGCTCACGCGCAACGCGACGACCCGCAACACGGAGGCGGTCTCGATCGTCGAGAAGATCAAGGCCAACGTGCCGGCGGGGGACTACCTGGCCATCGGCGGTGACTTCAACACCGACAGCCGCTCGGAGTCCTGCTTCAACACCTTCAAGCAGGTGGTGGACATCGACGGCCCCCACCCGGCGGACAAGAACGGCAACTCCAATACGAACGCGAGCCGTGGCAAGCCGTATGACCACGTGCTGGTGGACGCGGACCTGCGCGCCTACCAGACGGCGACCGTCATCGGCGCCAGCAGCTTCGCCAGCGGGCTGGTGCTCGACAGCCGTGTCTACACGCCGCTCTCGGAGATCGCTCCGGTTCAGCAGAGCGACAGCGCCGCCTCCAACATGCAGCACATGGGTGTCATCAAGGACTTCCTGGTGCCGCTGGGCGGGGACACGGGTACGCCGGACGCGGGCACGGACGCGGGCACGCCGGACTCGGGCATCGACGGGGGCCCTGCTCCGGACGCGGGCCCTGCTGAGGATGCGGGCACGCCGGACTCGGGCATCGACGCGGGTCCCGCGCAGGACGCGGGCCCTGCTGAGGATGCGGGCACGCCGGACTCGGGCATCGACGCGGGTCCCGCGCAGGACGCGGGCACGCCTGATGCGGGCACCGCGCGCATCCGGCTCATGGCGGCCAACATCAGCAGTGGCAACTACCAGGCCTATGAGGCCCCTGGCATCCGGTTGATGCAGGGCGTGAATCCCGACATCGTGATGATCCAGGAGTTCAACTACAAGTCGGGCTCCATCAGCGACCTGGTGAACACCACCTTCGGCCCCGGCTTCTATTACTACCAGGAGGCCGGCGCGCAGATCCCCAACGGCATCATCAGCCGCTACCCCATCATCGCCTCGGGCGAGTGGAAGGATCCGGAGGTCGACAACCGCGACTTCGCCTGGGCGCGCATCGACATCCCGGGGCCGAAGGATCTCTGGGTGGTGAGCGTGCACCTGCTCACGCGCAACGCGACGACCCGCAACACGGAGGCCGTCTCGATCGTCGAGAAGATCAAGGCGAACGTGCCGGCGGGGGACTACCTGGCCGTCGGCGGTGACTTCAACACCGACAGCCGCTCGGAGTCCTGCTTCAGCACCTTCAAGCAGGTGGTGGTGACCGACGGCCCTCACCCGGTGGACAAGAACGGCAAGGACGGCACCAACGCGGGCCGCAGCAAGCCGTATGACCACGTGCTGGTGGACGCGGACCTGCGCGCCTACCAGACGGCGACCGTCCTTGGTGCCAGCAGCTTCGCCAACGGACTGGTGCTCGACAGCCGCGTCTACACGCCGCTCTCGGAGATCGCCCCGGTTCAGCAGAGCGACAGTGCCGCCTCCAACATGCAGCACATGGGCGTCATCAAGGACTTCCTGGTGCCGCTGAACTAGGCGCTGGGCTGCCGGGTGCGCTGAATCCAGCGCGCCACGAAGGGCACACGCCCCACCAGGGGCGTGAGCGCGAAGACGGCGGCCAGGCGGAACGGCTTCACCACCTGGGAAGCCGCGTACGCCGCCGCCAGGGTGCCCGCGGTGGCCTCCGTGCTCTCCGCCCGGAACCCGAGCTTGAAGGCCAGGAAGAAGCCTCCCACCGTCAGAAAGAAGATGGCGAAGTTGAGGAGGATGGCCAGCGGGCCGTACTCCACCACCAGCGTCTTGAAGCGGGTGAGCAGCGAGGGCTTGGGGGCCGGGGCAGAGGCGGCCGTGTCGGTCGAGGTAGGCTTCACGGGAGGCTCAACAGAAGACATGGCCTCACCATGCCCGAACCCCGGGCGCCGGGAAACCGGGGGCCCCCTGGTGGACAGCAGGCAGGCATCCTGGGTTGTCAGGACTTGGGCGGGCAGGTTAGAGGTCAGGGAGGATGAAGAACTCCCTGCGCTTCCTGATCCTCGTGGCCTTCGCGGTGCTCGCCGCCGATCAGGTCACCAAGTACCTCGCGGTCGCCCGCCTGACGGATGCCCTGGATGGCCGGACCGGGGTGTCCCGGCTGCAGGGGTTCGTCTCGGAGCAGAACCTGGACAACCAGCCGCCCACCGAAGGGGGCCGCTACCGGGCCACCCGGCCCTACCGTTTCATCGAGGACTACTGGCACTTCCGCTACGTGGAGAACCCCGGTGCCGCCTGGGGCATGTTCGGAGACCTGCCGGAGACGGTGCGCCGCATCTTCTTCCACGTGGTGAGCCTGGTGGCGCTCACCTTCATCTTCGTCATGTATGTGCGCTCGGAGCCCTCGCAGCGCCTGGTGCGCCTGGCGCTGGCGCTGGTGGCCGGCGGCGCCCTGGGCAACTTCCTGGACCGGCTGCTGCGCGGCTACGTCATCGACTTCATCGACTGGCACTGGCGCAACCAGCCGGGCATGCGCTGGCCGACCTTCAACGTGGCGGATGCCGCCATCTGTGTGGGCGTGGCGCTCATGTTGCTGGACTCGCTGAGCCTGCGCCGCCCGGCCGAGGCCCCCTCCCGGCCGCTCACCCAGAGCCCCAATCCGTGACGGGCGGGGGGCTTGTGGTGTAAGCCGCCCCCCGTGCCGCGCAAATACCTCATCCTCCTTGTCGTCACGCTGGTCCTCATCGTCCTGGACCAGTGGACGAAATACGCCGTCGTGGGCGAGCTCACCACGCGCTTCGACGGAGCGCAGACCACCGGCGAGCGCCTGAAGGCGATGTACGGCGAGCCCCCGCCGCTGGGCATGGATGGGCGGCACTTCCGCTCCAAGCGCTTCATTGACGTGTCCGAGTCCTTCCTGCGCCTGCGCTACGAGGAGAACCCGGGCGCCGCCTGGGGCATGTTCCGCAACCTGCCGGCCAGCACCCGGGGGCCGCTGTTCCACGTGGTGAGCATCGGGGCGGTGCTGCTCATCGGCTACTACTTCACCAAGCTGACCGGCACGGACCCGGCGGAGAAGTGGGCGCTGTGGGGCCTGAGCCTCGTGCTGGGCGGGGCGCTGGGCAACTACATCGACCGCGTGGCCCGCGGCTTCGTGGTGGACTTCATCCAGGCGCACTGGATGGACAAGGCGTACTGGCCCTCCTTCAACGTCGCGGACATGGCCATCTGCGTGGGCGTGGGCCTGCTCGTCATCGACGCCTTCGTGCGCAAGGAGCGCCCGGCGGAGCCCGCGCGCACCTGAGGTTTCCGCGCCGTCCGCCCGCCCCCTCCCGGGGCGGCCGGGAACAGGCGGGGGGCCCGGGGCGTTCCGAAGGCCTCGCCCGGCGGTAGGCTCCGGGCCGCCGTCCCCCCTGGCAGGACCCATGCTCCCCATCCTCTTCCGCCTCTCGTTCGAATCGCTCTGGTCCCAGGTGCTGCTGTACGCCGCGGCCCTGGCCCTGGTGGGCTACATCGCCCGCAACGGGTGGCGGGGCGCGCTCGGCGCGGGGAAGGGCCCAGGCCCCCGGCCTCCGCCCACCGCCGCGGACCGGGCGCAGCGCGCGGCGCTCTTTGGCGGCATCGGCGCGGCGCTGGCCTTCTATGGCCTCCAGTACGCGCTGCCCGCGAGCGCCTTTCCGGGCGGCAAGGGGGACGGCATTCCGGTGCACACCTACGGGGTGCTGCTCGCCCTGGGCTTCGCCTGCGCGGTGAGCGTGGCGGCCCGGCTGGCGCGGGACGAGTGGCGGCGGGTGGCGTGGGTGGAGGGGCGGGGCTTCGTGGACGTGGAGGGGCCGCGCCGGCGCGAGCAGGTGCTGGACTTGGCCCTCTGGGTGCTCGTGGGGGGCCTGGTGGGCAGCCGCGTGCTTTTCATCCTCGTCAACTGGAAGGACTACGCCAGCAACTGGACGAGCATCTTCTCCCTGGGCGGGGGGCTCGTGTTCTACGGCGGCCTCATCGGCGCGGCGGGGGCGGCCTACGTCTTCGCGCGCGTGCACGGCCTGGACTTCCTGCGGCTGGCGGACGTGGCCCTGCCCACCGTCTCCCTGGGCCAGGCGCTGGGGCGGCTGGGCTGCTTCTGCGCGGGGTGCTGTTGGGGCGGTACGGCGGGCGCGGACGCCCCGTTGGCGGTGCGCTTTCCGGGCGCGCGCGTGGCGCAGGACCTGTTCGGGCATTTGACGGGCAACGGCAGCAACGCCTTCCACTCCCAGGTGAAGGACGGGCGCTATGTGGTGGAGGCCACCGGCGAGGTGCTGCACCAGGCGGCCCCCGGCGCGGTGCGCATCTCCGAGTGGGCGGCCCAGCACGGCACCACCCTGCCGGTGCACCCCACGCAGCTCTTCGAGTCCCTGGGGCAGGCGCTGCTCTTCGTGGCGCTGCTGGCCCTGCGCCGCCACCGGCGCTTCCACGGGCAGATTTTCTCCCTGTGGCTCATGGCCTACGCGGTGCTGCGCTCCACGGTGGAGCTGTTCCGCGGGGACACCGAGCGCGGCACCCTGCACGGGCTGCTGGCCGGGCATGCGCCTTCCCTCGCACATTGGGTGCCACTGGAGGCCTGGTACAACGTGTCCACCAGCCAGTTCATCTCCCTGTGCATGTTCACCTTTGGCGCAACTCTTCTCTACCAGCGCAGCAGGCGGGGGAGCACGGCGGCGGGGCTCGGGCCCACGCCCAGCCCTGCCTGAGGTTGATAAGGGGCCCCGTCTTGGGGACACTCTGAGGCCGAATGCCACCGGAGCCCGGAAAATCCTCGTCCGCCGCCAAGTCCGCCCCCTCCAAGTTGCTGGGGGACGACAAGGCCGGGCAGAAGAAGTCCAACAGCGAGCTGGCCCTCCAGGAGACCTCGGAGCTCGAGGAGGAGCTGGCGGCCCTGCGGGCCACCTACGAGCAGTACTTCCTCGGCAACGAGCGCTTTCCGCCCAGCCGGGCCCATGAGGACTTCAAGAAGCGGTTGATGAAGCTCAAGGGCAGCAACGTGCGGAACACCGCCGCGAAGTTCCGCCTCAACTCGCTCCAGAACAAGTTCCTCACCTACGAGCGGTTGTGGATGCGCACCCTCCAGGAAATCGAGGCGGGCACCTACAAGCGCGACCTGCTCAAGGCCAAGCGCCGCGCGCAGAAGTCCGCCAGCACCGGCATCCGCAAGGAGGCCCATGAGCTGACGGAGGAGCTGTCCGACGCGGACCTGGAGGATGTGTCGGACATCATCCCCAACGAGCCGCTGCCCACGAAGGTGGCCAAGCCCGCCTTCGTGCCCCAGCCGGTGGAGCCCGCCGCCGGGGGCGTCTCGTTCCGGGGCGCGCCCGCCGTGGCGCCGGTGCCCTCCATTCCGTCGATGGCGCCCGTGGCGCCGGTGCCCTCCATTCCGGCCGTGGCGCCCATGGCGGGCACGCCCTTCCGGGGCACGCCCAGCATCGCCCCGGTGGTGGCGCCCTCCATTCCAGCCGTGGCGCCCGCGGCGGGCACGCCCTTCCGGGGCACGCCCAGCATCGCCCCCGTGGTTCCCGCCGTGCCGTCCATGCCCTCGGTGGCCCCGGTGGTGGCACCCGCCGTGGCGCCCGTGAGGGCCCCGGCCGCCGCGGCTCCGGGAAGCGCGGCCCGTCCCCCCGCCGTGGCCCCCGCAACACCGGCGCGGCCCGCGGCCCCCGGGGCGCCGGGAGGA
>NZ_JAHXBH010000028.1:0-119730 GCF_020103775.1 Allostigmatella hybrida | reverse complement strand
CATGGGTAGGCAACCCCATCATGTCTTCGCCTACCCGTCGAGTAGGTTCTCTCGGTTACCCCAACAGACTCCTAGCGCTCGCGCTTCTCTGGGGGGCTGCGGCACGAGCCGAGTCGGCGCATGGGGGGCGCGTCGAGCGCCTGCGAGCTGTCACCATCGCGAGCGGTCCCGCCGATCCGCTTCCCGAGGTTCACGTCACGGGAGATAAGCCGACGCTGCTCTTCTTCCCAGCGCCGATCCAGACGAAGACCCTCACCTTCGATGAGTCCCGGATCCGCGTGCTGGACACGGGAGCACTCTCGGTGATCGTCCAAGCCGTGACGGACCTCAAGGAAGGCGAGCGCCACGAGATCGGGGTGTTCTTCGCCGATGGGAGGGCGCCGTCACGGGCCGCCTTCGTACTCGTGACACACCCCTCCGAGGTGGACGCCCGGATTGACGTACAGCGCCCTGAGCCGCCCGCCGCGCCTTGCCAGAACGAAGATCGACTCCGGACGCCGCTCCCAGAGGATTTCGTTTTGCTTGGGTACGTGGACAAGAAGGGTGTATCGGTCACGCCGGTCAAGGATGTCGACGATGAGGCTCAGGGACTCAAAACGCAGTCTGGGCTCTTCTATCTCGGCAGGGGATGGGCGCTGGTTTCACTCAAGGTTAAGAATCACTTTGAGCATCCCGCGTGGATACCGCGAGAGGCAACTTTCACTGGGCCTTTAGGTTTGACATTGAGGGCGCGGCTGGTGGTGGAGGGTGGAGACCTAATTGAACCGGGTGCTTATGGCTGGGTGCTTGCCGTAGTGGACATGCCGGCGTTGAGCGCGGACACGTCATTCACGCTGGAGTTGCGTGGGAAGGATGGCCGGAATCTCAAGGTTCCGGATGTGCGTTTCCCCAAAGCTAAATTGGAGGTGATTCAATGACAGCGAATCTGCTGAGTCCGACCTCTGGCGCTGTCGTTGATGGTTGGCACGTCTCAAGGGAACTCGGCGACGGCGGTTTTGGCATTGTCTATCTTGCGGAGAAGAACGGCAAGCCCTATGCGCTCAAGGTGGCACGCCATCGCGAAGCCAGCGGGGACGACAAGCAAACACATGCCCGGATGGTGCGTGAAGCCACAACACTCCTCATGCTGGATCACCCCAATGTCATCCGGCCTCGGGGGCACGGGTACGCGGAAGCTGGCAACATGTACGTCGCGTTGGAATACGTGGACGGTTGGACGCTGGCGGAGTGGAAGGAACTCAAGCACCCCACCATTCACGAGATCCTGCGAGTCTTCGTCAAGCTCGCTTCCACGCTGTCGTATATGCATTCGCGCGGCGTGCTTCACCGGGATTTGAAGCTGGTCAACGTCCTAATACGGAAGAGCGACGGCGAGCCCGTCATCATCGACTTTGGCTGTGCAACCTACTCGCTGGCCGAAGATCTCACGGAAGAAGGGTTGCCCCCAGGGACAGAGCGATTCCGCGCGCCCGAGCAAGTCAGGTTCGAGCGAGAGCACAAGGACAATCGCCGGGCGCGGTATGCCTTCAAGGTCGCTGACGAAATCTTCGCGTTAGGGGCCATGCTCTATGAGCTGCTGACGGACCCGTGGCCGAAGCATTACTACGTGCGCGCGCCCTTGAACATCCAGATGCCGCCACCGCCGGCATTCGACGTGAACCCCCGGATCCCCGAGTCGCTCAGCGAACTGGTCGAGAAGATTCTTTCCCGGGAGCCCTCCAGGCGCCCCGTGGACGCGGAGGCCCTCCGTCGCGAGCTGGAAGAACACCTAGAGCGCTCGGGGGCCGAGTACATGGTGCCCGCCCATGCCCCCTCCGAGCAGTTGCTGGCGGAGCCTTCCGAGTCTGAGGGCCTCCCCGGAGTGCCTCCCAAGGGCCCTCCGCCGCGCAAGGTGCCGAAGAAGACGCTGACCGTAGGCACGGCGCTGGTGATGGCCCTGGCCGCGGCTGTGACCTTCTGGCGGGCCTGTGGCGACGTTCCCGCCTCGCCTTCGGAACATTCCGCGCCGCCGATGACATCCCCTCTTGATATGTCCCTCCCGAGCCCCGTGCCGATGGTCCTCCCCCCGGCGACGGATGCTGGCCAGAAGGAAGATTCCACCGTGAAGACGACACCTGAAATTCCGTCCCAGAGGCTCCCCATGCGCGTACAGAAGGGGTCTAGCGCTGCCGAGTGCGCCACAATGGCGCTGGTCGCGGCCCTCGCGGCTGGCTGCCCTGGTTCTCAAATTCGGCCCGAGTCTTTCACCTGCCCCGCTGGTGCCGCGCGGGCCATGGTGAAAGAGCTTCACTGGGAGGACGGCGACCGCTTCGACCTCGTGCTCGACGACCGGCACAACATCGATGGGAAGATTTGGTTCACCGCCGGTTCTGATGTGGTGGGGGTCGTCCCGAAAGTAAAGGGGCTCGACCGGAGACAGCTCGAAGTGGCGCCCCCTGGAACACGCTTTTACGGCAAGGCTTACTACCTCTCCGACAAGATGGGCCGCTCTGACGGGCCGGCGCTGGTCATCCGGTACGACCGCGTGAAGCTTCCTGGGCAGGATGAGAGACCCGTCTGCTTCGTGGTGGAGAGCCGTTCTTACGGGTTCAAGGATGGGCGCGTGCAGGCTAGCAATACCAATGTGGGCACAGTCGTGGATCGCTGGCCCTGACTCCCGGGCGTCAGGACGTGACGGGTAGCTGCCTTCTCGTCACGCCTTCGCACGTGCGACAGCTTCTGACCTGGGAGGTAGTTCCTTTTCGACCAATCCTGCGGGTAGTATTCCTCTGCGTCGCGTCGGCTTGGTGCCGCGCGAGCGGAGGGACGAACATGACGACAGGCGTTTTCGGTGTTCCGAAAGGGGCGATTCTCTTCGAGCTGGACGGCATTCAGTACGAGGTGCGCGAAAACCTGGGGGTCGATGAACGCGGGATCAGCCGCTTCGTTGCACGGCAGCGCATCGGCGAACAGACGAAGGAAAAGGTTCTGCTCAGCGCAGTAGGCGGTTCGAGCAGCCTTCCGATCACGAAGCTCCTGCGCGCCAGGGCGAAGCTCGAAGAGCAGGTGCGCTTGGCCAAGCACCTTGAACACCCTGGGGTCCATCGGGTCCACGGTTTGAAGAAGACCGAAGGGACATGGTACGTGATCACCGACTACCCACGCGGCAACACGCTGAGCACCCTCATCAACCTTGTGGGGGAGTGCCGCCATTGGTACACGCCGCAATTCACCATGTATATCGGTGCCCGGGTGGCGGACGTGTTGGAGTACGCGCACGCGGCAAAGGACGAGCAGGGACGCCCCTTGAACATCGTTCACCGGTCCATCGATCCGGATCACATCTACCTGGAATGGAACGGCATGATCCGAGTCTCGGACTTCGGTCTTTCCCTCTCCGCCCTACCGGGACGCATTCCCTCCACCGTCCGGCGCTTGAACGGGGATGGCTTCTACTCCTCGCCGGAAATGATCCTGGGAAAGCGCGTTGACTCGCGAGCGGATCTCTTCTCCCTGGGGATGACCCTGCTCGAATTGTCCACCGGAAAGAACCTCCTCTATGCGCCGGATGAGCTGACTGCCGAGGTCAAGGCGTCCCTCACAGCGCCGAAGCTTCGCCGAGTCAAGCGGTCCATCGAACGTGCTCGGCTTTCGAAGGGCTCGCGCCTTCTGGAGGATGCAATCTGGCGCGCGGCTACCTACACGGAAGCGGATGTCGAGCGCGCGACGGCCAGTCTCCCGGAGGGCCTGCGCATGACGCTCCACAAGCTCCTTCATCCCTCGCTGAGCAAGCGCTACCAGACGGCGGGGGAGCTGGGGGTCGATCTGCGGCATTGGCTGGGGGAGATAGCTTTCAGCCCTGACGATGCGATCAAGGAAGTCACGCGCGTCATGAACGAGGCTGGGAACTACATGGCCAACACGGGACTGGATAGCGCCCTGCCGAAAAGGCGGGTCCACGAAGTCACCACGGCCAAGTAGCGGGCCGCCCGTGCTGGGCCTCGAAGCTCCAACGGGGCCCGGCAGCTCGGAGGAGACCCCGCCGCACGGTTCTCCCTGTGGCTGCCCCTCTCCGCCATGTTGCGTCTATGTCGCGAGAGAGTGCGGAACGGGCTGGAACAGGGCGGGACTACAGGGGACGCGGCGGGATATCGAATCCAAGTCGTTCCGGGCGGCTACGAGGTAAGGGCGCGATTCCGCTGGGAGTTTCGCACCACCCGGAGCGGGTTCGATTCCCGCCGCCTCAGTGCGAATGCGCCGCCATTGCAGGTATGGGCCCAGCCGTCGAAGAGGGCCCCGGTCAATCCCATCTAGCCATCGACCCGTTCTCCCGCGACCGGCTACAGTGTCCCATGTGCCGAGGCTCCTCGCGATCCCCTTGCTGTTGACGCTCACAATGCTGGGGTGTGCAGTTAGCTCAAGCGGACGCGGTGGGGAATTCTACCAAGCGTCACCGGTCTCCGGCCCTGTTCTGCCACCGCCTACCGAGGGGCATGTGGCGTCGTTCTGTGAGCTGAACCCGGAAGCCTGCTTGGAGCCGCTACCTCCTCCAGAGCCTGGGGAGTCCGAGGCCACAGCGGACCCATGGAAGTCCTTCGCATGCATCCAGGCATGCCAGGCAGGGAGTCAGGCGATGGAGAAATTCTGCGAGAACCTCCCAGGAAGGACGAAGCGACAGCAGAAGCTCAAGGCCCTTTGCTTTGGCTCGTGCTACGCGGGCAAGGCCACATGCCTCGTATTCTGCCGAGCCTATTTTGGTCCCCCCAGGAGCCCATGAGCTCGCGCTCTATGCCTGAGAAGAATGAAAACTGGCGTCCGAAGGTGAGGCGAATTGAAGACCCGATTGCGGAGGATTGCTGGGAGTACATTACCCCCTCGGGAAAGCAGCGTATCTCCAGGCTCATGGTGGGCAGGCCGGTGCACTACCCTGAGCGGCGGCTCTGGTACTGCCCGGTACTGATCGAGGGCTACACCAAGCCTCGGATCAGACCGATCTTCGGGATGGGGCCCGTAGACTCGCTGATGAACGCAATGACTTTCGTCCGAAGTTTCTTCGAGGAGAATTTCGAGGTTCTGCCTGGAGCAAAGCCAGCAAGCACCCAGCGGACCCGCCCGCTTGGCATTGGCAAGCGGACCTCGCTTCAGAGGAAGTCCCAGAAGAGACGCCAGGGGAAGAGTCGAACCCAGCCCCGGTGAACTCAAGTCCTGTCGGCCATGCTTCGTGGCTCCCAACGCCATCCCGTAGGACGAAAAAGAACAGCCCGGGCAGGGGAAGTCCCCCGCTCCGGGCTGTGGCCGAGGAGAGCCTCACGCAAGGCCTCTCTCCTCGGAACGCTCTGGGACGGCTTAGAACTGGCTCCAGAGGTGCTGGTTGGTCACCTCGTGGTGGAACTGGATCTCCGCCGACTTCACGCGCGTGCCCAGCTGCTTGGGGCAGCGCTCGGCCGAGGCCTGCTTCAGCTCCGCGAACTTGCTCTGCACCACCTCGCCGAGCACCTGCGAGACGAACTGGCTGCCCTTGAACAGGCGCACGGCGTCGAAGATGTTGTCCGGCAGGAACCGGGTGCGGCTGCGCTTGGTCTCCGCGTCCTCCTGCGGCGCCGGGCCCTCCATCGCGGTGCGCAAGAGCGTGTAGAGCACCATGTAGGGGTTCGCGTCCGGGGCCACCGAGCGCACCTCGATGCGCGCGCTGCGCTCGTTGCCGAACGGGATGCGCACCATCGCGCCGCGGTTGTTCGGGCTCGCCTTGATCTGGTTGGGCGCCTCGTAGTGCGGATCCAGCCGGCGGTAGGCGTTCACGCTCGAGTTGAGCACCAGGCAGATGTCGTTGGCGTTGTTGAGGATGCGGTCGATGCAGTCCCAGCCCATCTGCGTCAAGCCGTCCTGGCCGCCCTTGTCGTAGAACAGGTTCTTGCCGCCCTTGGAGAGCGACAGGTTCATGTGCATGCCGTTGCCGTTCACGCCCATCACCGGCTTGGGCAGGAAGCTGGCGGTCAGCCCCAGCTGCGCGGCCACCTGGCGGCACAGCAGCTTGTAGAGCTGGATCTGGTCGGCGGAGATGAGCGCCTCGCTGTACGAGAAGTTCATCTCGAACTGGCTGGGGGCCACCTCCGGGTGGTCCTTCTCGTTCTGGAAGCCCATGGCGCGCTGCGCCTCGGCCGCGTGATCGATGAAGGCGCGCAGCGAGTCACCCGGCAGCGAGTGGTAGTAGCCACCCGTGGAGATGAACTCGAACTGGTTCGTCTCGTGGTAGTGGCGCTCGGCGTCGCGGCCCTTGAAGAGGAAGCCCTCGATCTCCGGCGCCGCGTGGCAGATGAGCCCGTCCTTCTGGAACATCTGGCCCGTGAGGCGCTTGAGCACCCCGCGCATGTCCGAGGCGTACGCCGAGCCGTCGCGCTCCAGCACCTCGCTGAACACCAGCACCTTGCCCGGCCCGAAGATGTCCGAGGGCAGCCAGTAGAAGGACGACCAGTCCACGTTCAGCCGCAGGTCGCTCTCGGCCTGCGCCGAGAAGCCGCGGATGGACGAGCCGTCGAACGTCAGGTTGTCGGCGCTCTTGAGGAGGAACTTCTTGTCGTAGTCCAGCATGTGCAGCCGGCCTTCGAGGTCGGTGAAGCACACGGTGACGGCCTTGATGCGCTTCTCATCGGTGAGGTACCGGGTGCGCTCCTCGCGCAGCTTGTCCGGCGACTCCCGCTTGAGCCGCTGCTCCTTCACCTGAAGGTTCAGCTCCTCCAGCTCGTCGTAGGGAATCTCGAGAAAGTCCCGCAGGCCCTTCGCTTCCATGGTGTGCCTCCAGCTGGGACCCCAGAAATGGGCGGGGGTCCACATCGCAGGACCATGTATTTATGCTTGGGGAGCCGAAATCAAGCCCAAACTCCCACAAAAATACCCTAAAACTTCGGTTCTTGAGCAGATGTCCGCGTCTGGACGCCTTTAACACCCTCAGAACGTGTACTTCACGCGGGGGAAGATGGCGAAGGTGGGGATGTTGGGCCCGATGATGTAGCGGGCCAGCACGTCCGCCCCCACCGAGAAGTGGTCCATCATCGTCGCGTACTCGATGCCGATGCCCACCCCGGCGTTGAGCGCGTTGATGGCGCGCCCCGGGTCGCCCTCCCCTTCCACCGGCGTCGGATCCAACCGCGTGTAGCCCGCCGCCAGCTTCGGCGTGAGGAAGAAGCGCTCGGCGAGCCGCACGTGGTAGGCGGCCGTCAGGTCCCCGAAGGCCACCGTGAAGTTGTCCGACAGAGAGCACAGGCCCGTGTCCTGCTGGTAGGTGGCGAAGCAGTTCGCCGCGGACGTGCCCAGCGCGAAGTGCGCCCCCAGGGAGATGGACTCCGTCACGTCGTAGCCCACCCCCAGCTGCAGGTAGGACTGGGCGTTGGAGTAGCTGTTCTCGCCCCCCAGCGTGAAGAACACGCCGATGTCCGTCTCCGTGAAGAAGCCCCGGCGCGGTTTGAACGCCACGCCCTCCGGGGGCGTGGCCGCCAGGGCGGACGAGGACAGGACGAGCGCGGCGAACAACAGGGACTTCCTCACAAAACCTCCCCAGGCGGGTGCTCCCACGGATTTCTGGGAGTTGCGCCGGACGTTAGTGACGTCCCCTCCCGCGCAGCAATGATCGGCGTGCAGTGTCTGGGCGTGAAACGTCATCCACTCCACGGCCCGCGCACGCCAGGCCCTTCCCCCGTCCCATGCGGCTTCACGCTCTCGAACGCTCGGGCGCCGCCGCCCCGGGTGAAGAGGGGCTGACTTAACCCTCTAGTCCGCAAATCGCGGAAGCGGGGGTGAAAGCCATGAAGGCAAGCGCCACGTTGGCCGGGTTCGCGGAAGTACCGCACGGCCGGGGGGGGCCTGGATGATCAAGCAATGCAATGTTCTGCTCGTAGACAGTGAAGACTCCGAGCTGGGGGCCACGGGGGCCATGCTCTCCGGGCAGTTCCAGCTGCGGCTGGCCAACAGCGGGGAGGCGGCGCTGGGGCTGCTGGAGAAGCAGTCCTTCGATGTGCTGTGCACGAACCTCAAGCTGCCCCGGCGCAACGGCCTGCAGCTGCTGCGGCTGGCCGCGGGGTTCCACCCGCAGCTCGCCTGCGTGCTCATCGCCGACAACCGCGAGTACTGGGAGTGCTGCGCGCCCCAGGAGCGGCAGGGCACCTTCTCCCTGCTGTTCAAGCCCTTCACTGCCGACGAGCTCATCTCGACCCTGTGGCGCGCCATGGCCATGGTCAACCTCAAGCGGGCCCTGGCCAACACCCAGCCGGGCGGACTCCGCGAGAAGCCCCGCCGCCCGGAGCTGGTCCCGGCCATGCCTTCGGACCTCGTCACGCCGTAGCGCCTGCGCCTGAAATGAAACGAGCCCCCCCGGCGGACCGGGAGGGCTCACGTCACTTCAAGCCTGGGCGCCCTACTCCTCGCTGCCCGAGGGCGAGAAGAGCCAGGGGTAGGTGACCGCGACCACGCCACCGCCCTTGGGCTCGGGGAACTTCCAGCGGCGGATGCGCGAGAGCATGCAGTTCTCCGCCGTGGCGTTGCCGAGCGTCGTCTCGGCCACGTTCGCCTCGGCCACCGCGCCCGCCGGGTCGATGGTGAAGGCCACCGCCACCTTGCCCGCCAGGCTCGGGTTCTTGTTCAGCTCGGTCTCGTAGCAGTATTTGATTTCGTTCTGGTGGCGCCGGATGACCTTGGCGATGACGTCCTTGTCCAGGCCGCCGATGACCGTCGTCTTGCCAGGAACCACCTTGGTGGTGCCCCGGCCCTTGCCGCTCAGGTCGATGCCGCCGGTGCCGCCCGTGCCGCGGCCGCCGCCCTGGGTGCCCAGGCCGCCGATGCCCAGCGCCTTGCCGCCACCGCCGGAGCCCGTGCCGCGCGAGCCGAGGCCGCCCACGCCCTGCGCATCCCCCATGCCCGCGCCGGTCTTCAGGCCGCCCAGGGCGTTGTTGATGCCGGTGCCCAGGCCGCCCGGACCGAACACGTCCGAGGCGCCGCCTTTGAGGCCCTTGAAGGCGCCCAGCAGGCCCACCTGGCCCACCACCTGGCGGTCCTTCTCCTTCTTCGTCTTGTCCACGACGGGGGTGCCCGCCTTGGAGGGATCCGCCTCGGCCTTCTTCGCCTCCTCCTTGCCGAACTTGCCCTCCTCGTCCTTCGCCTTGGCGCCCTCTTCCACGCCGGCCAGCTTGAGCTTCTTCAGCTCCTGCTTCTTCTCCGGCGTCACGAGGAACTTCGCCACGCGCTGCTGGGACTGGAGCAGGTCATCCGCGGACGGAGACTCCGTGCGCGGCGTCAGGAGCATGGCGGCGACGAGCGCGCCCGAGGCCAGCAGCGTGATGCAGGCGATCTTGAAGTAGGTGAAGTCCGCCTCCTCGACGGTGCTCACCTGGATGGCCGGCGAGGGCCGCACGTAGCGGACCACGAAGGCGAGCGTGCCGAGCGACACCTCGGCCCGGTCATGCAGGCCCAGGGTGAAGACTTGGCCCTCGGCGGCCGCGGCCTGCGAGAGCTGGCCGGAGGCGCGCAGCGCGTCCTTGGTCCGCACATCGCCCTGCGAGGTGACGATGACGCCCGCCTTGCCCGGCACGCGCAGCTCCACCTGCTCGCCCTTGCCCACCGCCAGCACGTGGCGCGCGCCCACCTCGGGCACGAAGACGTGGAAGACGCTCTTCTTGCCCTCGCCGATGGTGACCGGCACGCCGTCCCGGAAGTGCCGCACCTCGAGGAGCTGGTCGCCCCAGAGCATGGCCACCTGGAGGATCTTCGCCTCCGGGGTGGGCAGCGCGTCCAGCGGGAGCGGCTCCTGCAGGTGCGCGGGCACCTGGGGCTTCTTGGCCACCGGGGCCACCGTGGGCACCGCGGCCAGGCTCTTGGCCTTCATGCCCGGGGGCGCCACGGCGCGGCTGGCCGAGGGGATGACGATTTCAGGCGCCGCCGGGGGCGCGGGGGGCACCGGGGCCCGCTGCGTCACCGAGCTCTGGAAGCTCCGGCCATTCACCTGCGCGCCCGCGGGGGGCTTGGGAGCCGCCGCGGGCGCCTCGCCGAAGAGCACCTCCACGCGCGAGGAGCCCATCTTGAGCACGTCGCCGGGCACCAGCGCCTTGGGCACCAGCAACCGCTGGTCTCCCACCTGCGTCCCGGCCTCGCTGCCGAGATCGATGGCGGTTACCCCGCCCTCCTTGTCCACCTTCAACATCACGTGGAGGTTGGAGACGCTAGGGTCCGCAATCTTCACCGCTGCCTGCGCCCCCGAACCGACGATGATGCTCTCGGTGTCCGCGATGGCTTCCATCGTGGAACCGTCTGGTCCGGTGATGCGCAACCTCAGTCCGTTATTCTTCGCCGCCGCCATAAGGATGTTCCCTTCCGCCCTTCCCCAAAGAAAAACGAGCGCCCTCCCAGGCGCTAGAGGTTATCCACCGACTTCTGCAGCTCGGGGTTGAAGTTGTCCCGAACCTTGATGAGGCTCTGAAAGTCCGTCTTCTTCCGGTTGAGGAGGTAGGAGCCCTCGGGCTTCGTGAGCTCGCCTTCCACCGTCACGTCCGTGAAGTCGATGACCGTCTTCTTGCGATAGATCGTCTTGTCGGCCTCCTGGATGATCTTCACGTCGTTGTCCTGAGCCAGCGCGGGGCTGGCGCCCAGCAGGGCCACCACCACCACCGAAGCCAGTCGTCTCATCTCCAACCTCCCATCACTCATCGGTCTTGCAGGAGTCGATCCAAGTGCAACCCCTTGGATCCTAAAGGGCCGGGGCCCGGTCCGTCACCTGCCCCCACCCAGGACGGAAAAAAATTCTTCCCCGTCCCGTAAACTTGGATGCCCCTCAGGGCGTAGGCACCGGGGCCCCAGCCGGGCTGTCCGGAGAGGCCGCGGGCACCTCCTGGGAAGGCGCGGGCTCCTCCGAGGCGGTCTCGTCCGCGGGAGGCGGCTCCTCGGCGGGCGTCCCCTCCTCGCGCGCGGCCTCATCGGACACCTTGTCGAGCAAGGAGCCGTCCTTGCCCTGGACCGCTTCCTTTTTCTGCTCGGCGGCGGGCTGCTGCTGCCCGCTCTTGAGCATGGCCTGGATGCCCTGGACCTTCGCGTCGATCGTCTGGCGGTCCTGGGGCGAGGTGGCCTGCAGGGCCTTGCAGCGCTCGAGGTAGCCGAGCGCCTTCTGCCAACCGGCCCGGTCCGCGGCGTACGCCCACCCGGCGCCGCACACGGCCTCCGGGTGCTCGGGACGCATGGCGAGCACCTTCTCGAAGACGTCCCCGGCGGCGATGCCCCGCTTGCCGTCGCTGCCCTTCTGCCCGTCCAGGGCATAGGCGTAATACAGGTGGCTCTCGTAGGAGGTGGGGTCCAGCTCCACCGCCCGGGCGAAGGCCTTCTCGGCCCCCGCGTAGTCGCGGTACGCCAGCGACATGGCGCCGATGTTCAGGTAGCCCGGAGCGAACTTGTCATCGAGCGACACGGCCTTCTGGAACTGGGCGAGCGCCCGGGGACGCTCGTTCAGCTTCAGGTAGATCATCCCCAGGTTGTTGTAGACGCCGGGATCATTCTCCGCGAGCTTGCGCGCGTTGGCGCTCACCAGCTCCGCGAGCCGGTACTGCCCCTGGTCGTAGTAGACGAGCGCGAGGTTCTTGTACGCCTCGGGGTTGTCCTTGCTGCGCGCCAGGACGCGGCGGGCGGTGGCCTCGGCGAGCTCGAACTGGCCCGCGAGCCGGTACGCCACGGTGAGGTTGTTGAGCAGCGCCACATCGTGCGCGTGGCCCGGCGCCTTCAGCGCCCCCTCGTACAGGCGGATGGCCTCGGCGAACTTCTCCTGCACCCGGTACAGCCGCCCCAGGTTCAGCAGCGAGGGCTGATGGTCCGGCGCCTGGGCGAGCACCTTCTCGTAGGCGGCCTGGGCATCGGCGAGCCGGCCCTGGCGCTCGGCGATGAGCCCCAGGTTGAACTGGGCGTTGAGGCTCTGCGGGGCCGCCGCCACCACCTGCTCGAAACCCTTGCGGGCCGCGTCGTAGTTGCCCGCGTCGAAGGCGGCGAGGGCCGAGATGAACAGGGCATGCGGCCCTGAATCATTGGAGGCCGGTGGTGCCGAGGGCACCTCGGAGGTGGCCACCGGGATGCGCCGCTCGCCGGGCGCATCGGCGGTGGCGGGTTTGATTTGCGAGGACGTCGCGCAGGCGGTGGTGAAGGCGAGCGCGGCGGTGGTGAGCGAGCGGGCGAGCGTCATGGCGTTCTTCCCTGCGGGAGCCTTGGACTGGGTGCGCATCACAGCTGGACCTCCCCCACCTGGGCGGCGGGCGCGGGCGAGGCCGGCGGAGGCTCCGCGGCGGCCGGGGTGGCCGGCGCGGGAGGCACGGCGCCGGGGGTGGGCGAGGCGGTGGCGGAGGCCGACAGCTCCGGCTCCTTCACGACGCCCGAGGTGGCGAAGAACTCACTGCCCCGGAAGGGCACCTGGCGCACCTGGGCGTAGGCGCCCGGACGGTAGCGGTTCATCTGCTCCTGCGCGGTGAGCGTCCACTCGTTGTAGATGGACAGCTCGTAGGCCTTCTGGAGCGCCTTCTCGAGCGCCTCGGTCGCCTTGTCCTCCAGCGGCAGGGCCAGGTTCTCCAGCTCGCCGCGGTACATGGCGAGCTGATCCTCATCCAACCCCTTCGGGTCCGGCGACTCGAGGATGTTCTTCGCGAAGTCCGCGTAGGCCATGCCGATGCGGGTGAGCGCCGCGATGCCCCACTCGCCCGAGCCCACGGCCAGCACCGCCGCGTACTCCTTCTCCACGCGCTGAATCTCCTTCTGCTTGGCGGCGAGATCCCTGCGGATGGTGGCCACGCGCGAGAAGCGGATGTTGGTGTAGCGCCGCCACAGGAACTCCAGCTCCATGAAGCGCGTGTGGGCATACGCATCCAGGATCTTCACGTCCTGCTTGTCCGTGTCGGACAGCCGGCCCCAGCCGCGCAGCAGGTCCGCGCGGACGCGGTCCACGGAGCGCAGGTCCTTGGCCTGCTGGTACGCCAGCATCTCCCGGTAGTGCGCCAGGTAGATCTGCCCACTGGAGGTGCGCGGATCCTTCGCATACGTGTCGGCGAAGGAGGCGAAGGCGCGCGCCGCCTCGGACCAGCGGCCCGTCTTCTCGTGCACGAGCGCGACGTTGTAGGCGATCTGCGGCACGTCCTTGCGGTCCCGGAAGCGCGCCAGGTACTCGGCATAGGCGGAGACCGACTTCTGCGCCTCGCCCACGCCCTCCCACCAGAGGCCCGCGTTGAAGAGGGCGTCGGCCACCCACTCGCCAGCCTCCTTCACGAGCTGCTGGCGCTCGGTCTGCGGCGGGGCGGCCTCCGTGGAGGCAACCTCCTCCTGCTTCTTTCCTTGCGCCTTGGCACCCTTCTTCGGGGCCTTGGCCTTGGCCAGCTTCGTGCCCTTGGCCTCCTTCGCCTCCTTGCCGCCGTTCACCGCGGCGTCGTAGGCATCCACGAAGGCCTCGTACATCTCGGCGGACTTCCGGAACTCGGCCATCTTCTCGTAGAAGCCCGCCATCGTGTAGCGGACCTTCAGGCCGAAGACGCTGTCCGGGTACTCGTTGAGGACGCGGGCACCGGCCTCCACGCCGCGATCCAGCTCGGCGGCCTCCTGGAAGATGATCATCGCGTAGGTGAGCGCCCGGTCCGCGTTCTCCGACTTGGGGAACTCGGTGACGAAGGAGAGGAACAGCTCCGCGGCCTTCTTCGGGTTCTTCTCCTTGCGGTAGACGATCTCATCCACCCACTTGTACTGGCTGCCCTCCACCACCTTCGCCACGCGCGTGGCGAACTCGCTGCCCGGCTTGCTGAGCTTCTTGTTGCCCAGAAACTGGCGCGACAGCGTGTTGAGCTCCTGCCACTCCTCGCGGCTCTCCAGCACGAACATCGTCAGGTCGGCCGCGTCGCGCGAGCGCCGCTCCTCGGGGAACTTGGTGATGATCTCCCCGAAGCGCCGCGCCGCGTCCACGAAGTGGTTGCGGTCATAGAGGATGACGGCCGCCTGGTAGCGCAGGTCGATCTCGTCCGGGTTGTTGGGATAGAGCGAGTTGTACGTGTCGCACGCGGCCACCAGGCGCGCCTCGAGGCGCGTGAGCGGCTGCTCCTGCTGCTGCTTCGCGTCCTTCTTGACGATGCGCTTCTTCTCGACGTCGCCCTTGTCCTTGTTCTCGTTGACCTTCTGGCCGTCCTTGAGGTCGCTCTTGGTGAGCTGGCCCCGTTCGATCTTCACGAGCTTGTCGTAGGCGAGCACCGCGGCGAAGGACGCGCTCTTGCGGTAGGCCTCGTTGGACACCTCGCGGGCCGAGTCCCGGTCCGGGATCTTGAACGACACCACGGCGTCGTACTCCCCGGCGGCGGCCTCCCACTCCTCCAGCGCCCAGAGGATCTCCGCGTAGAAAAAGCGCAGGTTGAAGGCCGAGTCGGCGACGAAGTCCGGGTCCTCGCTGGAGGCGAACGCGTCCACGTACTGCTTGTAGATGTCGCGGGCGAGCCGGTAGGTCTCCACCTGGCGCGTCTTCTGCGCCTCCTGGTGGTACTCGGTCACCATCACCCGCATGGCCTCCTCGGTGACGTTGAAGGCGTTGCGCAGCACCGGGTTGTCCCCGGCGTTGGCCTGCCACCAGGTGCCGCCCGGGCGGTACAGGTCCACCATGCGCTTCATCTCGGCGCGCACCTGCGTGCGCTGGCGCAGCCCCTCGTAGGAGCGGACGATGGCCTGCTGGTACTCGGGCGCGTTCGGGCCCATGGGCGCGTCGTCCACGAGCGTGCGGAACATGAGGATGGCGCTGTCGAAGTGGCCCGCGTCCGCGAGCCCCACCGCCGTCTTGGCGATGAGCCGTCCCTGGCGCTTGGCCGGGGCCTTCGCCTTGAAGTAGGCCAGGGCCTCCTTGGGCTGATCGAGCTGGACGTAGAAGACGGTCAAGTCGTTGAGCGCCTCGGTCTTGAGGTCACCCAGCTCCTCGCCCTGCGTCTCGGCGAACTCCACGGCCTCCTGCAGCTTCTTGAGGCCGTCCTCGTAGCCACCGCTGTTGAAGTCACACCACGCCAGCTTGTAGATGGCGTAGGCGTAGATCTTCGGCACGCGCGTGTCGCGCGCCTTCTCGTAGTTCTCCCGCGCGGGCGCCAGCTTGTTGTTCTCGAAGAAGTAGTTGCCCAGCTGGATGTACGCGTCCGGGACGAACTGGGACTGCGGGAAGTCGCGGATGAGCTGCTGGTAGCGCTTCACCGCCTCGGGGCCCCGGTTGAGCTCGTAGAGGTTGTAGCCCTGGGCGAAGAGCACCTCGTCCATGTGCTCGTACTTGGGGTAGTCGCGCAGCAGGTCCTCGTAGAGGCTCATCGTCTCGGCGCGGTAGCGCTCGCTGTCGCGATGGTCCTGCTGCGGGGGCTCCACCTTCTCACCGCGCGCCTGCGCGGCATCGAACGCCTTCTCGGCCGCGAGAAAGCGGTCCATCTCCAGCCGGTAGAGGTACTTGGACTTCTCCCAGTACAGCTCCGAGAGCCGGTAGATGAGGTCCGCCTTGCGCTCGCTGCCGTCCTGGATCTTCGGGATCAGCCGCTTGAAGCCCTCGATGGCCTCATCGCGCTTGCGGTCCGCCAGCGCATCCTTCTTGGCGTCCGCGATGCGCGGCAGCTCCGCGAACTTCTCGTTGGCGGGCTTCACGCGCGCGGGGCCCTGGCGCTTGTCCTTCTCGTCCGCCACCACGGGGACCGCGGCCGCCACGGGCGACTTCGCGGCCTGGGACTTTGTCTGTTTGGATTTGGACTTACCTGGGACCGCCTTGGCCGCCGCAGAGGGCCTCTTCGCCGTAGCCTTCTTTGCCGCCGCCGCCTCACCCACACCACTCACGGTGAGCGTTACGCCCACAGCGAGCGCACCGAACCGAAGGAACGCCTTCATGCAAACTCCTGCCATGCCAAGGACGACGCAAAGTAGACGCGCACCTCTGGAATGAGAAGTGCTGCCGCCGTGCCATCACCGCGAATCATGCCCAGGGAGGCTCTGGATCTTTCGGGCGTTGAACATCCCGGTGAAAACACAAAGGGCCACTGCGCGGCGGACAACGCACAGGGGCCCTTCGTTACTCCTATCTGAACGGCCTATTCCCGGAAGCGGGCGCTACTCTCCCTGCTTGGCCGGGCAACCCCGCTTGAGGGTGTACTGGTAGTAGCCAATCTCGTCGATCCAGAATTCTCCCTGGAATTTCCAGTAGTTCCACGCGGCGCCGGGCATCGCGGGCCGGTAGAGCGACTGCCGGGTGAGCAAGGCCTTCTGATCCACGCCCTCCTGAAGGAGGTCCTTCTCGTCCAGCGCGGTCTGCACCCGGATGATCTCGGCCTGATCCGAGAAGGTGCGCAGGTTGTCGAACGCCTCGCGGATCCGGCTCCGGGCCAGGGTGCCGCCCACCTGGAGCAGCGTGCCGCGCACATCCTCCAGGGCGGTGGCCGTCTGGGCCGAGAGCGCGCTCCCCCTCCAGGCGGAGGTGCCGAGGATCTCCTTCTTCTCCCGGTCCACGCGGTCCAGCATCCGCATCACCTCGCGGATGCGCTCGTTGTTGCGCAGCCACAGGTACACCGGGCGCGGCAGGCGCCGGTTCTCCGAGGCGGCCAGGTTGAAGGCGGAGACCAGCTCCACGTCCTCGCCCGTGAAGGGCTCCAGCTGCTTGGCCATGGGCTCGTAGACCTGCTCGAAGGCCCCGAGCGTCGTCTTCACCTCATCGAACAGGCAGCTGTAATAGTAGACCGTGGCCTTGAGGATCCACGACTCGGGCTGGAAGGCCCCCGCGAACTGCGGCGCGTGCAGGGCCTGGAGGCTGCCGAGGGCTCCGCCGAAGTCCTCGTCCTGGAAGCGGGCGAAGCCGTTCTCGAAGAGGGCCTGGTCCCAGATGCGGGTGTAGCGCGGCACGGACTCGTAGGCGGCGATGGCCTGCTTGTACTCGCCGCGGCCGTAGTGCAGGCGGCCCAGCGCCAGCATCGCCAGGTGGCGGGTCTCCTCCAGCTCGAGCTGCCGCTCGCCCTTCTGGTCGATGACGCTCCGGAAGGACGTCACGGCGGTCTGATCGAGCGCCTCCCCTTCCCCAGGCCGGCCCGGGAAGCGCCGGTCGGCGAGCACCACGCCCAGCAGGTAGCGGGCCTTGGCGTAGACGCGGCTGTCGGCGGGCACGGCCTCCAGCAGGGAGCGCGCCTCCTCCAGGCGGCCCCGGCGGTGGCTGATGGTGCCCACCAGGTAGTTGATGCGCGCCAGCACCTCCTTGGGCAGCGTGACCCACCGGTCCCGCACCTCGTCCGTGTAGGCCTGGTTGAGGAGGCTGGGGATGAGGTTCTGCTCATCGAGCTGCTGCTGCATGTCGACGAGCCCCTCCACGGCCTGGAGGTAGGAGGGGTGCTGGGGGCCCGCCTTCACGATGGCCGCGTAGGTGACGAAGGCGCTCACCGGGAGCCCCTTCCGGGCGAAGGACTGGGCCAGGTAGTACTCGGCCTTGCCCTTGGTCTCCGCGTCCGCGGCGCCCTCGGACACCTGGAAGAAGAGCGGCGTGGCCGTCTCGAGCTCTCCCGCGTTGAAGGCGGAGAGGGCGCGGTTGTAGGTATTCGCATCCTGCGCGGACGCCGCGAACGGCGCCAGGGCGACGGCGGCCAGGACGAGCAGTCGGGACATGGCGTGGGTTTCCATCAGAAGAGCACCGAGAAACCGGCGTAGAAGCTCACGTTGTTGAGGACATCCGACGAGGGCTCCTCGACCAGATCCCTGCCGAGGATGATGTCCTCGCGGTAGTTCTTCCGCGTCTTCGGGTCCACGCCGTCGAACTTCTGGTACTTGCAGCCACCGCTGAGCGGCAGCCCCTCGAAGGGCGCGTTGGCCACCCGGGCGGCCTCCATCTGCTCGAAGTCGGCCAGGTTGCACCCATCCACGCGGTCCACGCGCGCGGTGTAGATGAGGTCCTTCACCTCCAGCCGCACGGCGTACGAGTCCCCCAGCTGCAGGCGGAAGCCGCCGCCCACCGAGCCCAGGAACTTGTTGCCCGCGGAGCCGAAGCGCGCCGGCACGGTGAAGCTCTCTCCCCCCACCTGGTTGGACACCTCGGGCCGGATCAGGTGCCGGGTGCCACCCACGCCCGCGCCGCCGTTGAGCACCACGCTGAACTGGGCGAGCATGTTGTCGTAGAAGGCGAACTTGCCGTAGAGCGGCGTCACCTCCACGCCCACCTGCGTGCCCCACTGCAGGAGCAGCGACGAGGCGGCCTGGGCCTGCTCGCGCACCTTGTCGATGAGTTCCAGGTTGAAGTCGCTCTCGTCGGTGTACCAGTTGTACTGGCCCGCCACCTGGAGCGCGAAGTTCTCCTGCAGGTGGTACGTGTAGTGGAGCGCGCTGCCCAGGTGGTTGGTGAACTTGCCGTTCACCTGCACCGCCACCGGGTAGAGCGCGAACTCGTGCTGGCCCTCGTCCGCGAAGCGCTTCTTCTGGACGATGTGGACGGCCACGTTCGGGTTGTAGAGCGGCGCGCCGTGCACCAGCCGCTGCTGCTCGGCCGTGGTGGTGCGCAGCTCCGACTCATCCACCGTCACCGTGGGCGCATCCGCGGGCATCTCCCCCGCCGGGGCCGGAGCCGGGGCCGCCGCCTCGGGCTCGGCCTGGCCGGTGGACAGCGGCCGCGCCTCGGGCGCGGGGGCCTGATCGGGCACGCTGGAGCCCATCTCATGCCGGGGCGCCGCGGGAGAAGGAGGAGGAGCCTCGGAGTCCTGGACCTGCATCGCCAGGGAGGAGCGCACGAGCACGGCGCCAGCGGGGGCCAGGGTCTGCGCCTGGGCAGCCGCCGACACGAGGAGCGCGAAGGACAGGATCGTTCGCATAAGCCTTAGAAGAGGAAGGTGTAACCAATGTCGAACTGGACCAGGTGGGTGAGGCCGGGGCTGGTGGCCGGCACGCCCGTCTCGCGGCCCGCCTCCCACTCGTCCCGCGACAGCTCCACGCGGTAGTCGTCCTGGAAGACCCAGTCGCGGATCTCGAGCTTCACGCCATGCCGCTCGAAGGCGAAGAAGCGAAGTCCCACCGCCGCGCTCACCACCGGCGCCGCGCGGGTCTCCGTCACCCAGAAGCGCTCCTTCGCCGTGGAGCGGTCCAGCGGATCCGTCCGGTCATCACAGATGCCCAGGCCCCGGTCCACCACCTGGCCGCACTGGATCAGCGACTCGCGCTTGAGCGAGGCCAGCCCGCCGCCGGCCCACAGGTACGCCTGGAAGTGCACGGGCACGTCCGCCAGCAGCGACAGCTTCCCGTACACGGGCGCCCAGCGCACGCCCACCACGCCGTGGAGGTTCATCCGCCACAGGTCCTCCAGCTCGTCGGTGACCTTCTTGTCCTCGCGGTTCAAGAAGCTCTCGGAGATGGAGCGCGCCAGGCCCGTGTGGCGGCTGAACGCGTACCCGCCCCGGGCCTCCAGCGCCAGCGTGTCAAAGAGGTTGTAGGCCAGCCCCACGTTGAACGTGTAGTGGGCCGTCAAATAGGTGAGGAACGAGACGCCCACGCTGGGGGACAGCTCAAAGTTGCCCGCGGGGCGATAGAGCCGGTTGCGGACAACGGCCTCCTCCAACAGCTCTTCCTGTCCGGCGGCGCTCATGGCCGTCAGGGCCAGGGTGAGCGCGGCGAGGACCGGAAGCGAACGAACGGTCGACATAAATTCCCGGCGCGGCCCAGGGGTGGACCGCGGTGTGCGATAAGGATCTGCGCCCCCTCGGAGGGCAAGCGTCCCAGCGACGCCTGCCTCCGTTGGCGCATCCATCTGCCCACGGGAGGTCCTCCGGGCAAGCGGTATGGCACCCGGGACCGTGCATTTTTTTCACACCGCCCGCTGGCCAACGTTTCCGCCGCCCATGCCTGGACATGGCAACGCCCCGTCCGGAACCCGCGAGGGGGCTCCAGTCCGGGGCGTTGGGGCTACAAGAGACTCCGGTTTAGCCGCGGGCGGCCTTGTGCTGGGCGCGCAGCGCGGCCTTCACGCTCGGCCGCACGTAGACGATGGCGTCGTTGTGGCCGGGGATGGCGCCCTTGATGAGCAGCAGCCCCTTCTCGGTGTCCACGTCCACGACGGTCAGGTTCTGGGTCGTCACCTGATCCACGCCGTAGTGGCCCGGCATCTTCTTGTTGGGGTAGGTGCGGCCCGGCGTCTTACGCTGACCGATGGCGCCCGGGTGACGCTGGTACTCGTGCGTACCGTGGGTCTTCGTCTGCGAGCCCTTGAAGCTCCAGCGGCGCATGACGCCCGAGAAACCGCGGCCCTTCGTGGTGCCCGTCACGTCCACCAGCTGCCCCTTGGTGAACAGGTCCGCCTTCACGGCGTCGCCCACGTTGAACTGCGCCGCGTCCTCGGGGGTGACCCGGAACTCCTTCAGGTGACGGCGCAGGCCCGCGTTGTTCTTCTTGAAGAAGCCCCGCTGGGCCTGGTTGAGGACCTTCTCCCGGATCTCTCCGAAGCCCAGCGTCACCGCCGAGTACTGGTCCTTCTCAGGCGTCCGCTTGCCCACCACCTGGCAGGTGCTGACGTCAACGACCGTCACCGGAACGAGGTTTCCCTCGTCGTTGAACACCTGGGTCATGCCGATCTTCTTGCCAATCAGACCCTTCACGTCATCCTCACAGCCAGCGCGTCTCCGCGCAGAAAACTCAATGAAATCAAACGCTTGTCCCGTTTTTACGACGACGGGCAGCAGGAAGCGGCGCAATTTAGCAGACGCGCCTCCTACGTCAAGCACCGAGGGAGCATCCCGCCCTCACTCGGCGCGATCCAGCCTCGGGTAGAACGGCGCGAGCTGCGCGTGCGCCAGGCGCTGTCCATACACCTCTTCGCCCAGGAGGAACAGCGCTTGATCCAGGTAATCCTCCGCGGCCTGGGCCTCCTGCTCCTTCTGGCCGATCACCTGGTCGTGCGCTTCCATGGCCTGCTCGTAGGCCTCCTTGCGCTCCTCCGCCTCGTCCATCATCTCCAGCAGGCGCTTGTGGGCCAGGATGCCCGGCGCGCCCGGCTGGCCAGGGACCGGCGTCAGGGCGTGGTTGAGATCATACTCCAGGGCCTCCACCTCGCGGACGAGCCGCATCTGGGTGAGCCGGTTCTTCTTCAGGTTCTGACGCGCCGTGTCGATCTGCTGCGGATCCTGGCGCGTCATCTCCATGTCGGCGATCTTCGCCTCGAGCTTCTTCAGGGCCTTGGCCGCGTAGCGCATCTCGGCGCGCTTGCCGGACAGCGCCTTGCGCATGTCCTTGACCTTGCCCTCGATGGCATCCACCGCGCGCTTCCACTTCTTCACCACGGCCTGATGCTCGGCCTTCTCCGCCTCCTGCTGGGCAAGGAAGTCCTGGTAGGCCGCCTCCTCGTCGTTCATCTGCTGCTCGCATGCGGCGAGCGCCTCCCGGCGCGCCATCAGCGCCTCCTCGGCGCGGTAGACGCGATCCATGGAGCGCGGGCAGTTGGGCTTGCCCGCGAGCAGATCTCGCGCGAGATCCCCGAGTTGGAAGATGAGATCGTTGTAGCTCTCCGCCTTCGCCATGGGCGCGTTTTACGCCCAAGGCGTGGGGGATGTCAGCCCGGGAAACGGCCCGGGCCCTGGGCTACGGCTCGGCGGGGGCCGCGACGGCATCCAGGGACAGGAACGTCCCCTCCGCCAGCGCCAGCAGTTCCCGGGAGCGGTCCTGCTCTTCGGTGCGGTTGAGCTCGCACACCCACGCGGAGGACAGATCCGCGTGCTGGCGGGCCATCTCCGCGGTGGACTCGTAGCGGGTGGCCGCCGTGCGGGCGAAGACACCTTCGCGGCGCAGCTCCAGCGCCAGGTCGTCCCCCACTTCGAAGTCCTCGGAGGGCACCGGCAGCGGCCCCCGGCCCAGCGCCGCGAGCCGGGCCAGCAGGCGCGAGGCGTGTGCCCTGCAGAACGCCGCCAGCACCATCAGGCGGGCCCTGGCCCGTGGCTCGGGCACGCGCTCCGCCAAAGCCGTCATTCGACGTGCCGAGATGACTTCTGCTTCCCAGGCTGCGGCCAGTGCCGCGGCCAAGCGAGAGTGTCTCGCCCCCATCAGCGACCCCTTTCCCCACCGTCGGCGGCAAATTAGGAACAGCTTCCTAAGTATTCAACCGACCCGCTTGATCAACCAGTTTATGCCCATCAACAAAACCGCACTGGAGAGCACCCTCATCGTCCAGCGATGAACGGCTGGCCGGCGTTGGCTCAGCCGCAAGAGCGGTACAAGCGGCAAAACAATAAGTGCTTGGCCCAGCTCCACCCCCAGGTTGAAGCCCAGGAACCCCCGCACCACGGCCTCGCCCAGGCCATAGCCTTTCAGCACGCTGGCAAAGCCTAATCCGTGCACCAGTCCAAAGCCAAACGTAAGCGCGGGCCGGTGGCGCGGCGTGCGCACCAGGAAGTTTTCGCCCGCGACGTAAATGAGGGACAGGGCGATGGCCACCTCGGCCCAGCGCTCCCCCTGCTCGCCCAGGGGAAGGAGGCCCAGCGCCACCGCCCCCAGCGTGAGCGAGTGGGCCACGGAGAAGGACGTCACCAGGACGAGGAGGCGCCGGAGCGTGCCGCCCCCGAGCAGCAGCGCCACCAGGAAGGCGAGGTGATCCGCCCCGGACAGGATGTGCTTCACCCCCAAGCCCACCCAACCGCTCAGTCCCGGCGCCGTGTCCCCCTCCCCGGGCAGCCTCACGTGAGGCTGACGGGCATCCACGAAACGGGACTCCGCCGGTCCTTCACCGGGACGGCTCAGCACCACCTGGTAAGCCGCGGGCAAGGCGGAGAGCAGCCCGAAGGTCTGCCACAGTGGGCCTGGCGGACAGTGAAAGGTGGCGGTCAGCACCACGCGCCCTTCGTGCAGCTGGGCCTGGTGCGCGGTGCGGGCACAGCGCCCCTCGGGCGTGCCAATCGGAGCCGCATCCCAGACACGGAGGGCAATCGCCGGATGCCTCGCCGTCAGGTCTTCCTGCGAGCGCGGGCCCTCCGGAGCAGCTCCATTGGAAAGCAACAAGCCCAGCGTTTCGGCCGTCATCGTCAGCCGTGCCTGGACGTCCGGGGCCCCCGGCCGGGTGCGCCCCGCCTGCGCGGCGATGAGCTCCGCCTCGTGCGCGAGCGCCCCGCCCGTGGCCAGCAACAGGGCAAGGGACGCCGCGAGTCGTTCGGTCCGCATGGGCTGCCGGACAGACTGCCCCCGGCGCCCGGCCTGCGTCTACTCCTGGATGAACTCGAGCTGGATGTGGTGGCGGCCGCCCGGCTCGCCGTGGCGCGTTCCGCAGCGCGGACAGTGGAAGGGACCGTCCCAGTCCCACTGCGCCTTCACGTCCTCGCCACAGCACACCATGGGAATGACGCGCAGATCCTCCGGATCCTGGCTTGGCCCCTCCGGCAGCGCATCCGGCGCCACCGCGACGAAGGTGGGCCGCGGGTTCTGGGAGAGCGTGCGCGACACGTGCGAGAGCTGCTCGTAGCGCACGTGGTTGGCCCACCCCCGCGCGAGCGCTTCCAGGTAATCCGAGTGATCCCGGGCCAGCCACTCGTCCCCATCCGCGTGGTGGCCGCAGTACAGACAGTGCCAGGAAGGCACCGGCTCGAAGCCCTCGTCCACGTTCTCGAAGGGGAAGATCGACGCCAACCGGCGCTGGAGCACCCGGGCATCGAAGGGGCTCGGCATCGTCTTGAAGGTGCGCTGACAGTGCGGACACTGCCGCCGCACGAAGCCCGAGGGATCCTTCGGCAGCCCCACCTCCATGCGTTGCTCCGCGATCATCCGACCAGCCTCCGCCGCCCTTGCCGGGCCACCGCGAGGATGAGGGCCGTCACCGCGAAGACGAGCAACAGGTGGACCCAAAGACCTTCCGTGGAGCCGGTCACCATCCCCATGCCCCACAACACAAACAGGATGATGCTCATCGTCCAGAACACGCCCGCCCCCTCCTGGCATCGCCAATCCGAAAATCGAAGGCGAACCTAGGAAGTGCCCCTCGCGGTGGCAACCCCTGCCCTCCGGGGTGCTGATCAGAGGTTCACATCACCCTTGCTGGGCAAACTTCTTCCACGGACGGGCATTTTTTCTGGCCCACGTTGCCTCACCGCCCCACGGGACGGTGCGCGTTTTCAAGAGATCTTAATGATAGCGCGGCCAGCGGCCGGCTTGGCACGGCGGGTGCTTAGGTGCTCGGCAGGATTTGCCGAGGCGCGACAGTTCGATGCGCCGTGAGGAGTGGGGCGATGCAACGGTGGACGGTGGCGGTGGCGGCGGCGTCGATGCTGGCAGGGCTGGCGGTCCCAGGCTTTCCTTCGAAATTGCCGGACAGCGCGGTGGGTGAGACTCCGGAGATCGCGGAGCTGCGCGTGCAGCTCGCGGAACGGGAGCGCGCGCTCCGGGAGGCCGAGGCCCGGTTGAAGGAGTACCAGGACGAGGCGTTCTACGCGGAAGCCGCGCGGCTGGGGGTGACCGAGGCGGTGAAGGCCTCTGGCCTGCCCCTGCGGCAGCAGCGGCGGGTGGCGGTGGCCATCGTGCGCGAGGCGGAGCGCAACCGCGTCGACCCGATGCTCGTCGTCGCGTTGATCCGCTGCGAGAGTTCATTCAACAACTATGCGGTATCCGGCGTGGGGGCCATGGGGCTGATGCAGGTGATGCCGGGCACCGGCACGCACCTGGCGGACAAGGCCGGGTTCCGGCTGGGGCGCTCCACCAACCTCTTCGATGCCGAGACGAACATCGAGCTGGGCACCGCCTACCTGGCGGACCTCATCCGGCGCTTCGGCAGCGTGGAGCAGGCGCTGGTGGCCTACAACGCGGGGCCGGGCCTGGCCCGCCGCATCCTCGCCAAGCACGAGGTACGTAAGAAGTTCATGGCCGGCTACCCCGCCAAGGTCGTGGGCGAATTCCGTAAGCTCAAGGCCAAGCAGGAGCGCGAGCTGACCCTGCGTGCTCAACAGCAGACGGAAGGCAGCAAGAGCTGACGGCTGTGTGACACCCATTCCGCCTGCTAGTGGACAGTCAGGCACTTTTCTCCTGGGGGGGACTGAAAACTCTTCTGAATTGCGCACATTGTTCCCGCCGTACGGTGAATGCCTCCGGATTTTCGGGGGTTTCCGGGCCTAGAAGAAGTTTTGGAAAATGATTCAGGCACCGTGCCCGTTCTGGATTCGAGAATCAGCAGGTTCATCAGAATCAAGGGAGAGCGCATCATGGCGGGACTGCAGATCCACCAGGAAGAGTTGTCGGGGCGCGTCACCCTCCGTCTTGAGGGGACTTTGGACTGGCGTACGGCGGTGCAGCTGCGCCACTCGCTCGAGGAACTGGGCACCCAGGAAGTGGTGCTGGACTTCACGCACCTGCGTGAATTCAAGGACACCGCGGTGGGCGTGCTCACCGGGGAGCTGACCTCGCGCAAGGTGCAGATGCGCGGCCTGGCCGGGCACCACGAGCGGATGTTCCGGTATTTCGGGGTCAGCACCGGCAGCACGCCGCGGGCCTACTACACGCCCGAGGAAGTGCTGGCCTAGCCTCGCTGCCTGGGCAGGGAAGCAAGCATCAGGCCCGGTTGCTTGGACGGAAATCCCAGCGAGCGGGCGGCTCGGGGTAAGCTGCATGACGGGATGAACCCTCCTGTCCGCGCCCTCGCCGCCGCCCTTACTGCCGATACCGCACGCCAGGTCATGGAGCGCCTCTCTGCCCATCTGTCCCGGGCGGTGCAGGGCAAGGAGACCCAGGCCCGCCTCACCGTCACCAGCGTCATCGCCGGGGGCCATGTGCTCCTGGAGGATGTCCCGGGTGTGGGAAAGACGACACTCGCCGAGGCGCTCGCGCGCGCCTGTGGGCTGAGCTTCTCCCGCATCCAGTTCACCGCGGACCTGATGCCCACCGACATCCTGGGCTCCCAGGTGTTTCACGCGGCAAGCGCCACCTTCACCTTCCGGCAGGGCCCCATCTTCCGGCAGCTCGTCCTGGCCGATGAGCTCAACCGGGCCCCTCCCCGCACCCAGTCCGCGTTGCTGGAGGGCATGGCCCATGGCCAGGTGTCCATGGATGGCTCCACCTGGCCGCTGCCCGCCCCTTTCACCGTGGTGGCCACCCAGAACCCGGTGGACCTCAACGGCACCTATCCCCTGCCGGACTCCCAACTGGACCGCTTCCTCATGCGGCTGTCGCTGGGCCACCCCGCCCCGGAGGTGGAGGCCCGGCTGCTCACCACCCAGGGGCGTCCCCTGGCCCTGGACACGCTGGAGGCCGTCACCGGCCCCGAGGAGCTGATCAGCCTGCGCGCGTTCGCCGCCGGGTTGCGGATGGATGACGCGGTGGCCGAGTACATCGTCCGGCTGGCGCGGGCCACCCGGGAGCATGGCGACATCGAGCGGGGCGCCTCCACGCGCGCGGTGCTGGCGGTGGGCGGCGCGGCGCGCGCCCATGCCCTGTGGGACGGGCGGGACTTCGTCACCCCGGGAGACGTGCGGGCGGTGCTGGTGCCGTGTCTGGCGCACCGGCTGATGCTGCGCAGCAACATGCAGGGGCCCACCGCCCGCGAGGAGGCCTCCCACCTGCTCGAGGAGCTCGCCCGGAAGGTGGTGGCGCCCCGGTGACGTTCCGCCCGCTGGCTGGCTGGGCGCGGCTCCGGGCCCGGTTCCGTCCCCCCTTCACCCTGAAGGTGACGCGTGTCGGGCGCACCTACCTGGTGGTGACGTTCGGCGTGGGCCTGGGCGCGCTCAACACGGGCAACAACCTCCTGTACCTGCTCCTGGGCCTGCTCCTGGCCATGGTGGTGGTGTCCGGCGTGCTGTCCGAGCGGTGCCTGCGGCACCTGGACATCCGCCGGCTGGGCTCCGAGTCGGCCTTCGCGGGCGAGCCCTTCGCCTACCGGTGGGCGCTCTCCCGGCGCCAGGGGGCCGCGTTCGCCCTGACCCTGTCCGAGGAGGCCACGCCCCTCACGGGCGAGGGGCGCGTGGGCTACCTGCCCGCGGGCGCCGAGTACACCGTGCGCGCCGACCTCCAAGCCCCGGAGCGGGGCCCCCTGCGGTTGAGCGGCGTGCGCGTCACCACCACCTGGCCCCTGGGGCTCTTCGCCAAGACGCGCGTGTTCGCCCAGGAGGGCCTGCTCCTTGTCTACCCGCGCCGGGGCTATGCGTGCACCCTGCCCGGAGAGGCCCGGGTGGGCGCGTTCGGAGACGCCAGCAGCCCTCGCCGCCACGATGGCGCGGGCGATGTGGCGGGCCTGCGCGAGCTCGCCCCGGGCGAGGATGCCCGGCGCGTGCACTGGCTCAAGAGCGCCGGGGCCGGCAAGCTCCTCAAGGTGGAGCGCGAGCGCGAGGAGCGCCGGACCTTCGTCCTCAAGGTGGCGCCCGGCCTCGAGGGCGACGCGCTGGAGCGGCGCTGTGAGGAGGTGGCGGCCCTGTCCCACCAGCTCCTCGAGGCGGGCCACGAGGTGGGCCTGGAGACGGGGACTGGCCGCCTTCCGCCCGCGGCCGGCGGGTACCAGGAGCGCCGCATCCTCCGCGCCCTGGCGTGGCTCGGCTTCGAGGCGCTGGACCCGGAGCACTCCGAGGAGGCGGCATGAGCGGCTCCCGGCTGCGGCTGCTCCTCCGGGACCTGGGCGCCGGGGCGGCCTTCGCCTCCATGGCCGTGTCCGGGCAGCTGCCCGGGTGGACGCTGGTGCTCTTTGGCCTCGCGCTGGGCAGCGCGCTCCTGGGCTGGCGCCTCTTCGCCCACCGCGCGAAGGCCACCGCGGCGCTGCTGCTGGGGCTGGGCAGCGTGCTCGCCGCCTCGGTGTACGCGGGCCACGTGGACCTGGTGGTGGCCGCGTGCGCGTTTGCCGGGCTCATCGCCGGCCACCGGATGCTGTCCACGCCGGAGCCCCGCACGGATGGACAGGTGCAGCTCGCGGGCCTGTTGATGGTGGCTGGCGGCGCGGCCCTGTCCGGTGAGCTGGGCTTCGCCTTCTGCCTGGTGGCCTTCGGCACGCTGGCCAGCCTCTCCATGGGGCTGGGGGTGGTGGAGGGCGCCGTGCCCGCGGGCGAGCCGGTCCCCGTGCGCGCGGTGGTGCGCCCCCTGAGCATCGGCATCCTCTTCGCGGTATGTGGCGCGGCGGCCTTCTTCCTGCTCTTCCCCCGGCTGAACTGGAACATGGCCGCGCGGCGCACCTCGCCGGGGCTCGGGGCCACCACGGGCCTGGCGGACACCGTGCGCCTGGGCGGCGAAGGCACCCTCAAGAGCAACCCCCGGGTGGTGCTGCGGGCCCACCTCACCCCAGACCCGCTCCGGGAGCGGCTCGATGCCTACTGGCTGGCCCGCACCTACGACACCTTCGACGGCCAGGAGTGGACGAGCATCGGCAAGCCCAAGCCGCCCCGCCCCCGGGTGACGCTGCGGCACGGGGGCGAGCACTCCATCCACCAGCGCATCGAACTGCTGCCCGCGTACGGGGGCAGCACGCTGGTGGCACTGGAGACGCCCACGCGCCTGGGCAATGCCCTGGTCCACGCGGCCCTCGGCAGCCAGCGCACCGCCTTGATGGAGATGGGCGGCGGCGAGGTGCGCTTCCAGGTGCCCGGCGTCGCCTACAGCTACGAGGCCACCAGCCTTCCCCCGGAGACGGACGCCACCACGCCCATGAGCGCCACCGAGCGGGCCCAGCTCCTGGCGCTGCCCGAGGACCTGGACCCGCGCGTGGCGGCGCTGGCCCAGGAGGTGCTCCAGGGAGAGCGGGACCCGGAGGCCGCGGCGCGAAAGCTGGCCGCCTTCCTGCAGCGCGAGTACGCCTACACGCTGGAGCTGTCCGGCGACGTGGATGAGCCCCTGCTGGACTTCCTCTTCGTCCGCAAGGCGGGCCACTGCGAGCACTTCGCCACCGCGCTCACCCTGCTGCTGCGCACCCAGGGCATCTCCGCGCGGCTGGCCTCGGGCTTCTTCGGGGGCGAGCGCGTGGACGGCGGCTATGTGGTCCGCGCCGGCGATGCCCACGCCTGGACCCATGTGCTGGTACCCGGCCGGGGCTTCGTCACCGTGGACGCCACGCCGCCCGCGAACCGCTCCAGCCAGAGCCTGGCGGTGCTGGAGCTCCTCACGAGCTTCTATGAGGCCCTGGAGACGCGCTGGCGCTCCACCGTCATCGACTACTCCCTGAGGGACCAGATGACGATGGCGCAGAACCTCGTCCGCCCGCCGCGCGGCCCCCGCCGGGAAACCCTGCGGCTGCCCCCGGCGCGCATCTGGGGCCTGGCCCTCGCCGCGGGGCTGGCCACCTACGCGGTGTGGCAGTGGCTGGCCCGGCGGACCTCCGCCCCCCGGCCGCACCAGGCCACGCACCTGGCCGACGCCGTGGAGCGGCTGCTGCGCGAGGCCGGGGTGCGCATGCGCGAGGGCGAGGCCTTGGAGGAACTCACCGCGCGGCTGACGCGGGAGCGCTCCACGCTGGCGGCCCCGCTGGCGCCCCTCACGCGGCGCTACCTCGAGGCCCGCTTTGGCCAGCGCCCCCTGCGGCCCGGGGAGACCGAGCAGCTCCTGAGCCCCTTGCGCCAGGTGCTGAGCACACGCCGGGCATCCTGAGCCCTGCCCGGTCCCCCGCCTTCGGGCCAGCCGTGCCCCGTGGTTGCTGGGAGACTTTCGCTCCGGCCGGTTAGTGCTGAGACATGCAATCCATTCACCCGGAGGCGCGGTGCTCCACACGGCGAAATCCCTTCAGGCGCAGGGCCGTGTGCCTTCCGGGAGGCGTCTGTAATCCTTTCACGCTTCCGCCCCTACGCCCGGGATCGTGACGCTGCAACCCACTGGTTTTACTGAGGTTTTGACATGCCCGTGACTGGCACCGGGGTTGCTCTAGGCATCGGGCATGCGGTTGTCAGTCGAAACAACCCACTCAACTTCAACGGGCCTTTCGAGGCCTCGTTGGGAGAAATCCACCATGCAGATCTCCAACGACCCGTCGTCCAACTCTGGCTCCTTGACGATGTACCTCTCGGAGATCAACCACTACGGGTTGCTGTCCGTCGAGGAGGAGCAGGCGCTGGCCCGGAAGTTCATCCAGGGCGACCTCGCGGCGGGCCACCGGTTGGTCACCTCCAACCTTCGCTTCGTGGTGAAGGTTTCCTACGAGTACCGCTCTTACGGCATCAAGATGAGCGACCTCATCCAGGAGGGGAATATCGGCCTGATGAAGGCGGTGCAGAAGTTCGATCCGGACAAGGGCATCCGCCTCATCTCGTACGCAGTGTGGTGGATCCGCGCGTACATCCAGAACTACATCCTCAAGAGCTGGTCGCTGGTGAAGCTCGGCACCACCCAGGCGCAGCGGAAGCTGTTCTTCAGCCTGGCGCGCACCCGCCGCGAGCTGGAGAAGTTCGGCGCCGGGGACGGGGCGGTGGTCAACGTCGATGAGATCGCCACCAAGCTCAACGTGAAGGCCTCGGAAGTGCGCGAGATGGAGCAGCGCATGGGCGGCCGCGACTTGTCCCTGGATGCGCCCATGGGCGAGGACGGCGGCAACAGCCACGTGGACTTCGTGGCGAGCGCCACCGCGCCGCAGGACGACGAGTTCGCCGACAAGGAGGAGGCGGGCATCATCACCAACCGCGTGCAGACGGCCCTCATGCGGCTGGACCCGCGCGAGCGCTTCATCATCGAGCAGCGCGTCATGAACGAGCGGCCCATGACGCTCAAGGAGCTGGGCGAGCACTTCGGCTTCTCGCGCGAGCGCGCGCGCCAGCTGGAGATCCGCGCCAAGGACAAGCTCAAGGCAGAGCTGGCGGCGCTGATGGCCGAGGTGGACCCGGACGCCGCGGCGGCCCTCCAGTAAGCGCGCCCCCGGAAGGGCTTTTCCCAGCGCCCCTGCCCTCACCGGCGGGGGCGTTGCCGTTTCAGGAACAGGGGAAGATTCGCGGCCCCGGGGGGGGCCTGCTACAAGGGGCTCCTTCAGTAGTCCTTGGAGGCAGCCTTGTCCCACCCGCCGATCGCCGAGGATCGCGTCCCCCTCGCGCAGGCCCACGCGCCCCTGGCCCATACCCCCTTCGTCCCCGCCACCGAGTCGCCCCCGGAGCTGACGTTCCGCGGACTGCTGCTCGGCTCGGTGCTGGGCATCGTGTTCGCGGCCTCCTCCGTGTACCTGGCCATCAAGGTGGGCCTCACGGTGTCCGCCTCCATCCCGGTGGCGGTGCTCTCCATCGCCATCTTCCGGGCCCTGGGGCGCTCCAGCATCCTGGAGAACACCATCGTCCAGACCACGGGCTCGGCCGGTGAGTCCCTGGCCTTCGGCGTGGCGGCGGCGCTGCCCGCGCTGCTCCTGCTGGGCTATGACATTGATTTGACGCATGCCCTGATGACGACGGCGCTGGGCGGCGTGCTGGGCGTGTTGATGATGATTCCGCTGCGCCAGGGCCTCATCGTCCAGGAGCACGGCAAGCTCACCTACCCCGAGGGCACCGCCAGCGCGGACGTGCTCATCGTGGGCCAGCAAGGCGGCACCAACGCGCGCACCGTCATCACCGGCTTCCTCCTGGGCGGCATCTACAAGTTCGCATACTCCGGGATGAAGCTCTTCCGGGAGGCGGTGGGCACGAAGCTGACGGCGCTCAAGGGCGCCAGCGTCTCCATGGAGGTGAGCCCGGAGCTGCTCGGCGTGGGCTACATCATCGGCCCGCGCGTGGCCTCCATCACCTTCGCGGGCGGCGTGCTCTCCTACCTCATCCTCATCCCGCTCATCTCGTTCTTCGGCTCGGGGCTCGCGGAGAAGGTGCTGCCCACGGACACCCGGCTCATCCGGGACATGTCCCCGGATCAGATCCGCAACGCCTACGTGCTCTACATCGGCGCGGGCGCGGTGGCCACCGGCGGCCTCATCAGCCTCATCCGCTCGCTGCCCACCATCGTGGGCGCCTTCCGCCGCAGCCTCGACACCTTGCGGGCCTCGCGCAATCAGGGCGCCATGCCCCAGTTGCTGCGCACCGAGCAGGACCTGCCCGTCACCCTGGTCATCGGCGGCAGCCTGCTGCTCATCGTGGCCATCTGGCTGGCCCCGCCGCTGCACGTGAACTTCCTCTCCGCGCTGCTCATCGTCATCTTCGGCTTCTTCTTCGTCACGGTGAGCGCCCGCATCACCGGGGAGATCGGCTCCTCCTCCAACCCCATCTCGGGCATGGTGGTGGCCACCCTGCTCATCACCTGCCTGGTGTACCTGATGCTGGGGTGGACGGACTCCTCGGACCGCTTCATGGCGCTGACCACCGCGGCCATCGTGGGCATCGCCGCCTCCAACGGCGGCACGACGGCGCAGGACCTGAAGACCGCCTACCTCGTGGGCGGCACCCCGCGCCGGCAGCAGATGGCGCTCTTCGTGGGCGTGCTCACCAGCGCGCTCTTCATCGGCCTGGTGCTGGTGCTGCTCAACGAGGGCGGCACCAGCCTCATCCCCGAGCGGCACCCGGGCGTCGCCCTCACCGAGACGACCCAGAAGACGCGCACGCAGCACACCTGGTCCTGGGCCGGAGCCCAACAGGCCCTGGCCGCCCAGGGTGTCGAGGAGGCCGCCCTGCGGCGCGAGCTGTGGAAGCAGGGCTTCGAGCTGTCCACCCAGGACGGGGCCACGGAGCTGCGCACGTGGCGCGCGGCGGACACCGCCCAGGCCTCCGGGGCGCTGCTCGCCCTCAAGCCGGGCCTGTCGGTGAAGGTCTCCGAGCTGGGCACGCTCACCCCGGGGCCGGACCGCACCTACACGGAGGGGTTCGTGCGCGGGGCGGACACCCCGGTGCCCGCGGGCAAGTACCTCGTCGACTCGGGCGGCACCATCCAGTACCTGGTGGACCCGGCCATCGGCGGCCGCGTGAGCGAGTACGAGGGCGTGCCCCTCACCCGCTACGCCGCGCCCAAGGCGCAGCTCTTCGCGCTCATCATCGACGGCATCCTCACGCAGAAGCTGCCGTGGGACCTGGTGCTCTTGGGCGTCTTCATCGCGCTGATGCTGGAGCTGTGCGGCGTGTCCGCCCTGCCCTTCGCGGTGGGCGTGTACCTGCCCATCTCCAGCAGCGCCCCCATCTTCGTGGGCGGCATGGTGCGCCGCATGGTGGACCGGATGCGCGGCGGCTCCGAGGCGGACTTCTCCCCGGGCACCCTGCTCTCCTCGGGCCTCATCGCCGGTGGCTCCATCGCCGGCGTGCTGATCGCCTTCCTGGAGATCGTCACCGACGGGGCCGCCACGCGCGCCCTCAACCTCCCGGCGCTGTTCGGCACGGAAGGGGCCCTGGGCTCGCTGCTCAACGCCATCGGCGAGAGCGAGCACGCCGACCCGCTCTGGTCCAACCTCTGGGGTCTGGCCCTCTTCGGCAGCGTGGCCCTGTTCCTGCTACGCACCGCGCTGCGCAACCCGGACGCCACCGAGGCCACGCCCAAGAAGTAACCCAGGGCCTGCCTGCCCTCCTCCTGCCCCTCCGGGCAGGAGGACCCTCTGGGTAGGCACCCACCTACATGGCAGGTGGAAGGGTCCGGGCGTAAGGGACCTTTCCACCCCCTTTGAACGGGTAGAATGGGGTTCCCCTCGCCCGCGCCCCCTTGAAGACCATGGCCCAGCCCCAGACAGCCAGCCCCTCGAGCCCGGAGCCATCCGCGGATCCTGCCGCCCGCGAGAAGGTCGAACTGGCGCAGGGCTTCACCTTCCATCTGCTCAAGGGCATCAAGCAGATCGGCATGTACCGCCACAACGAGGCCAAGTTCCCGGAGTTCCTCGGCAAGGCCCAGGAAGCCCTGGCGGTGTACACGGACAAGCATGGCCCGCTGTCGCTCAAGGTGGAGCAGCAGAACCTGCTGCTGCTGGGCGAGCCGCTGTTCGCCGAGGACACGCCGCTGCCCTACAAGTTCTACCGGGACGGCATCCGCCAGATCATCTTCCGGCCGGGGCTGACGGTGGAGGAGCTGGTCACCTTCACGCTCATTGCCCTGTCGGAGCCGGAGCGAGGCGCGGACGACGTGCTCGCGCAGCTGTGGCGCGCGAACCTGGAGCACGTGGAGTACGTGGTGGTGGAGGGCTTCAACGTGGATGGCGCCTCGGAAGAGGAGGTCCAGGTCGAGGTCGACAAGGTGGTGAACTACCTCTACTCCCGGCTGAAGACGCACTCGGACGACTACCTGCGCTTCGCGCGCGTCTCCACGGAGGACCTGGACGCGAAGATGGAGGGCGTGGAGCAGGTGCGCGGCGTGGTGGTGGGCGGCACGTACGCCTCCGACACGCTCAAGGCCCAGCTCCAGAAGGAGATTGAGCAGGAGGAGAACGAGCGGCTGTTCCCCAAGCTCGTGAGCGCCGTGTTCCAGGTGGTGGAAGGCGGCGTGGATGACGCCACGCTCCTGGAGGAGATCTTCGTCCAGCTCCTGGACGCGATGCTCATCCAGGATGACTTCGCCACCATCAACCAGATGGTGCTCAAGCTGCGCGCGCTGGAGCAGCGCGAGGGCGCGGACGCGAGCAACATCGGCCGGCTGCGCGCCTACTTCGTCCAGAAGATGGGCGAGGAGCAGCGGCTCACCCGCCTGGGCGAGACGCTCAAGCTGAGCCGGCCGAAGAACGCCGCGGACATCACCCGTTACCTCCAGATGCTGGATGAGCACAGCGTCATCACCCTGCTGACGGTGCTGGAGACCATCGAGGTGCCGGAGAACCGGCAGCTCCTGTGCGACGTGCTGGCGCCGTTCGCCAAGGACAAGCCGGACCCGTTCGTGGTCCGGCTCGCCTCGGACCGGCCGCAGACGGTGCGCGACATGGTCTACGTGCTGGACAGGAGCCAGCACCCGGAGCGGCTGAAGATGTTCGGGCAGGTGCTCAAGGGCCGCAACCTGCTGGTGAAGCTGGAAGTCATGAGCACCATCGCGCGCACGCGCTCGGCGGAGGCCCGGCGGATGATCGCCGAGATGCTCAATGATCCCATCTCCCAGGTGCGCATCCAGGCCGCGCGGCTGCTGCCGGAGTTCGACCCGGAGAAGGCCTTCGCGGACCTGATTCGCGTGGTGCGCCTGCCGGACTTCGAGAAGCGGACGGCGGAGGAGCGCGCGGCGCTCTACGGGGCCATCGGCGCCACGGGGCTGCCCTCGGCGCTGGCGGTGATGACGCAGCTGCTCGCCCAGCGGCCCTCGCTGCTCAACCGCGGCAAGGTGCTGAACGACAAGCTGCTGGCGGTGCAGGGCCTGGCGAGCGCGGGCACCATCCAGTCCTACAAAATCCTTCAGGGGGTGGTGGAAGACAAGGGGCAGCCGGTGGAGGTGCTCACCGCGGCGCGCAAGGCGATGTACCAGACGAAGAAGGCGTTGTTCGGGGACTCGAGCCCCGAGGAGGCGTGACGGCATGGCCGAGAACCTGAAAATCACCCAAGGCCAGTCGGAGAACCTGGGGGAGTTTGGCCGCGAGCACTCGGAGAAGCTCCAGGCCATGGCGCGCGGGCTGGTGAGCGGGCTCTACATGCTGGTGCGGTCCGCGAAGATGTACGACCCGGACAACGCCGTCTTCCAGAAGCCGCTGCTGCAATTGCAGGATCTCATCAACCAGATCCTCTCCAAGGAGGGGCGGCTGGAGCTGGTGGGGGTGAAGGACTCGTTCTACCTGAACAACATGCTGGTGAAGGTGGACCTGAACTCCATCGACAACCAGCGCTACCTGCTGACGGAGCTGCGGGCGAAGGACGTGGGCGGCTTCTCGTTGACCAAGTCCATCACGGTGCCGGAGCTGAAGAACTTCGTCTGGATCTTCAGCAAGGAGCAGACGGCGCAGGTGGAGGAGGACGGGCTCGCGCAGCGCAAGCTGCTGAACATGAAGGTGGCCCGGTTCTCCAAGCTCCGCGAGAAGCTGAGCAAGGAAGACGACTCGCTGGAGAACCCGAACGACCAGAAGGTGGACCGCAAGAAGTACGCGATGACCATCTACGCGCGCGCGGTGTTCTTCCTCCAGAAGTACATGGAGTCGGTGCGCGAGGGAAAGCCGCTGAACTCGGCCAAGGCGCTGCGGCTGGTGCAAGACTTCGTGGACATCTCCTATGACCAGAAGACGCACTTCCTGGGGATGACGACGACGAAGCGCGAGGAGGACTACCTCGTCTACCACCAGGTGAACGTCTGCCTCATCAGCATCGTGTTCGGGGCGGAGCTGGGGCTGACGAAGCCGCAGCTGCGGGATTTGGGATACATCGCGCTGTTCCACGACGCGGGGATGATCACCATCCCGGAGGAGCTGGCGACCAAGAAGGGGGCGCTGACGCCGGAGGAGAAGGCGCTGTTCCAGAAGGCGCCGCTCATCTCGGTGCGCAACATCCTGATGGAGAAGGGCTTCTCGCGCTCCACGCTGCTGCGGGTGGTAACGACGTTCGAGCACAAGACGGACTTCGGCACGGCGGTGCGGGACTCGAACGGCAACATCCAGATGGTCATCCCCAAGATGAACCTGGGGGTGTACGCGAAGATCATCTCCATCTGCGCCGCGTACGACGCGCTGACGAGCAAGCGCCCCTACCGGGACGCCTACGGCCCGGACGTGGCGCTGATGCTGATGTGGACGGAGCTGCGCAGCAAGTTCGACCCGGAGCTGCTCCAGGTTTTCATGCGTGTGATGGCCATCCAGCCGGTGAAGGTGCTCTCCAAGCGCCAGCAGAACGTGTCGTTGTCCGGGGTGTAAGGCTTCACCTGGGACCATTGTGGCCGTCACCGGAGTTGTCTTCATCGTCGCAGTCATGGCTGGTGCATTGGTCTTGATCCCGCTCTAACATGACACACATTCCAAACTTTGACCTGGAAGACAGCCTTGCCACCCTGGAGTCCGTCAGCCAAGCGCATGGACAAGATTCGAAAGAAAGAGGAGCAATCCAACTTGCTGCCATTGCATTGCTCTACGTCCGGCATATCAGAAGGCTAGACGAGTTCAGAAAGTACTGTCGGGACTTTTTTGACCCCTCGTACAAAATCAAAGTCTCTCATGATTTCCCAACACAAAAAGAAGCTGACAACTGGCTCACCAGTGGAAGTGCCTCTGATGGCGAACGCGTGAGAATTGCCGGCCAAGGCTTCCATGTTGTCCAACTCCCAAAGGGGCTAAGGTTTATTTATGCCCCACTCCCCGAGGAGCTTGGCGTTCCGGAATCAGATTCCGATTAGCACGAATGCCTGGACGTGAACGGGGGGGGTGGACGCCAATGGCACCCGGATTCACCTCTGGGCGTGCATGGCGGGCAATGCCAACCAGCAGTGGGTGCTCCAGGGCAAGCGGTGGGTCTGGGCCCAGCACAACAAGTGCCTCCACGTCGATGGAAGCAAGGGCGTCGCGGGCACCGTGGTGCATCTGTGGACGTATGACTTGCAGCGAGGTGAGCCTGCCCCGGTTGGGTGGCTCTCCCTCGCTGGATGTACCTCAGCGACGGTGAGCAGACACCGGGGCAATCCCCACCACCAGATTACCCGCCGATGTTGCGGATGATGCTCATCGACATCTCGTGCATTGCCTTCATCATCTGGGTGATCATCTGCACGACCTCCTGCATCTTCTGCATCTCCAGCTGCGCCTGCAGCTGCGGGCGCATCTCGGCCGGCGCCCCGTTAATCCAATCGTTCTCCATCTTCGTGTTGCCACGAATTCCACCCGTCAGCTGGCTCGCAACGCCACCGATCGACATGGTCATCTCCTTGGAAATCGCTGTGTGATAGCCCTTCACGTTGCCAACAGTCTTCTGTTGCTCCAGCTTCTCCTCGCCCCCAGGCGAGGAGGGACCACAGCCTCAGGATTGCGAGGCTCCAGTTGAGACGTTGCAGGAGGAGGCCCAGGGCTTTCATCCGCTGGGCATCGAAGCCGGAATGGGCGCCTTGCGATGTCCGGCGCCGCGCAACCACTGCGCTCAGTGCAGGTTCGGGTTGTGCTTCAGACGGCTGATCCGGGCATGCGTATGCTTCTGGGCCGGCAACAACTGTTGGCGTGCGAAGGTGCGCGCGGCGCCGTGGAGCTTGTCCATGTCGCGGTTGTAGTCCGCCAAGCCGTGATCCTCGCCCTGCTCCAGCGCATCGATGGCGGCCTTCTCGCCCAGCAAGTCCGCGCCGCCTTGGACAGCCTTGGCAAAGGTGCCCCACAGCCCGGACCTGTCAGCGGGTTGGCCCCCCAGACTCTGGATGCGCTCCTTGATGGCGGCCACACGGGCCTCGTGGTCTTCCCTGCACGCGTCCAGTTCCGTACGAGCGAGGTCGCTCTTGATGTGCTTGCTTGCTTGCCGGTAGGTCTCCACGGCGGACAACTCACCCCGCAAAAAGGAGTTCAGCGCATCGATGTCGGTATTGGCCATGACATGGTTCCTTGAAGTCCGTGATGTGAAGCCGCTGGGAACAAAGGTGAGGCGCGCCCTCGATTCAGCAACGAAGACTTGTTTCCTCCCGTCCCCAGCAGACGAGCGGGTGTCCCAGGCCCCTCCCCCCCTTCAACTGACGCGCTTCTGCCGTAACGCCTTCCAGGCACCCGTGGACCACGGCGCCCAACCCATCAGCACGGGACTACGGGAAGCCCCAGGGCCGTCCCTGCCGGGCCTCGACGCCTTGCTCACCTGGCAGGACAGCAGGCATGGGAGGCCCATCCAGAGGAGCCGCCTCACCGCTCCGCGAGGCGGCAGACAATTTTTTCATGCCACCCACGCAAGACCACGGCGGCCCCCTCCCGCCCAGGCGGTTTCAGCATTCTCAGGGTGAGCGGGGAAGATTACGGCTCCGTCGCGTTGGAAGGGGGCGTGGTCCGGCTGGAGCCGGGGTGCGGCCCGTTCGGGGCAACACGAATTCTGGAGCTGGATGATGAGCCGAATCTTGGGAGTGTGGCTGAGTGTGTGGCTGGTGGTGGGCTGTGGGCAACCGGATGGAACGCCCCCAGCGCCCCCTCTCCCTGGGCCGGGAGAGAAGTTACCGGCCAAGACGCTGAGCGTGGCGGCGGGCACTGGGCACTCCCTGGCCCTCCGCGATGACGGCACGGTCTGGTCCATGGGACGCAACGCTCACGGCGAACTCGGAGACGGAACCACCGAGACCCGGGACAGGCCCGTGAAGGTGCCCGGCTTGAGCGGAATCGTGGCCATCGCCGCGAAGGGCTTCCACTCCCTGGCGTTGCACGCCGATGGCTCCGTCTGGGCCTGGGGCAACAACCGGGACGGCCAGCTGGGGGAGACGCCCCTCCTCCAGCAGTTGACGCCCGTGCGGCTGTCCGCGCTGACCGGGATCAAGGCCCTGGCCACGGGCGCCGGGCACTCGTTGGCCTTGCGTGAGGATGGCACCGTCTGGGCATGGGGCCTCAACAACTATGGTCAGCTCGGGGATGCAACGAGGCAATCGCGACGCACCTGGGCGCAGGTGCCAGGGTTGACGGAGGTGACCACTGTGGCCGCGGGGGGCGACTCCTCGCTGGCGCTGCGCGCCGATGGCTCCGTCTGGGCCTGGGGCGCCAACTACTCCGGTCAACTCGGGGATGGAACGGACCAGAGCCGCTCTGCTCCCGTGCAGGTGCCCGGGCTGACGGACGTCATCGCCCTAGACGCGTCCTTCGACCACACGCTGGCGCTGCGCGCCGATGGCTCCGTCTGGGCCTGGGGCTTGAACCGGTATGGCGAACTCGGTGATGGAACGGCCACGTACCGCCTCACGCCGGTGCAGGTGTCCGGGATGACAGACGTCGCCCGGGTGGCCGCAGGCGGGCGCCATTCGCTGGCGCAGCGGAAAGATGGCAGCCTGTGGGCCTGGGGCAGCAACGCGTACGGTCAGTTCGGAAATGGCACCACCCACGCGTCCACCGTGCCCACGCCCATCTCCGGGATGGAGCATGCGGCCGCTCTGACCGCGGGGACCCTCCACACCCTGGTGGTGGACCGCACGGGCGCCGTCTGGGCCTGGGGAGACAACAAAGAGGGCCAGCTCGGGAAGGAGCGAGCCCTCCAGCGCCCCCGCCCCGTGCAGGTGCAGGGGCTGACGGGCGCCGCCGCCCTGGCCCCGGGCGTGTACCACACGCTGGCGCTGGACCGCGACGGCGCCGTCTGGGGCTGGGGGAAGAACAATGCCGGGCAGATGGGAGAAGGGACGGCCGCCGAGGCGCAACCGGCGCCGGTGCGGCTGCCCCGCCCGGCGGGCATCAAGTCCTTGGCGGCGGAGGCTTACCACTCGCTGGCGGTGGACCACGAAGGCACCGTCTGGGCCTGGGGCAGCGGCCTCCAGGTGCCTTCTAACGAGGGGCAGGGTAAGACCACGCCCCACCCGGTGCCGGGTCTCACAGGCATGACCACGGTGGTCTCCGGCGGCGATCATGCCTTGGCCCTGCGCACCGATGGCACCGTCTGGGCCTGGGGCGGCAACGCGTACGGGGAGTTGGGGGATGGCACGGAGAGGGAGCGGACCGTGCCGGTTCAGGTCTCTGGACTGACGGACATCACCGCCCTGGACGCCAGCCAACACCGCTCGGTGGCGCTGCGCGCCGATGGCACCGTCTGGCAATGGGGCCGTGACATGTTCAGCCGGTCCCCGGAAGAGGGAGAACACCTGCGGGTGCCCATGCAGGTGCCGGGTCTGACAGGGGTCACCGCGCTGTCCACCAGCATGGTCCACACCCTGGCGCTGCGAAGCGATGGCACCGTCTGGGCCTGGGGTACCAACGTCGAGGGGGAGACCGGACCCGGGTCCGGCGCTCAGGTGTCGCCCGTCCAGGTGCCGGGCTTGACGAAGGCCGCCGCTGTGGCGGCGGGCACCTCCTTCTCGGCGGCGCTGCTCGCCGATGGCACCGTCTGGACCTGGGGCACCAACGAGCTCTTCCAACTGGGAGATGGGAGCCAGGAGGCGCGGCCCACGCCACGGCAGGTGCCGGGAGTGAAGAACGCCACCGCCTTGGCCGCGGGCTGGCATCACGTCCTGGTGCAACTCCAGGATGGGACCCTCTGGGGCTGGGGGAACAACGCGGATGGCCAGGTGGGCGATGGATCCGCACCCATCCATCCGTCGCCCTCCGTGGTCCCCCTGCCCTGAACCCGGTAGGCCTCCGGCTTTGTGTCCGTGCAGGGTGATGACGTTGTGTGGCTGGAACGCGAAGAGGGCCGTGGCGTAGCGCAGGCGGCGGAGCGCATTCGAGTCATCGAGAAATACAAGTGCCCAGGTGGCCCCGGCGCGTCAGCCCCAAGGCCTCGGTGGTGGAGACCGCTTCAGGGGCGTCCTCGGTTGCGCGCATGCTTCTCACAGGACCTCGGTCTTCAGGTCCGGGAAGACCTTGCCCACCTTGCCGAGGAGATAGTCCCCGTAGGTACCCTGGAAGGCATGCACGCTCTGCCGGTCCCAGCGCTCGGAGGCATCATCCGCCGCCGCACCCGCGAGGGCTGGGGATTCGATGGGCCGGACCGCCGCCGTCCACCCCGGGTCGAAGAAGAACGGCCAGGACAGGCGGTCACGGCCCGCCCGGTTCTGCACCCGGTGCGGCGTCGAGCGGTAGACGCCCCGGGTCATGCGGTCGAGCATGTCCCCGATGTTGCACACGAACGAGCCGGGCACGGGCGGCGCCTCCACCCAGCGCACTTGGCCCCCCTGGCGCGACTTGACCTGAAGCCCTCCCGCCTCGTCCTGCTTGAGGAGGGTCAGCATGCCGTAGTCCGTGTGCTCGCCCACCCCCCAGATGGGGTGTCCGTCCTCGGCGGTGTCGTCCCCAGGGGGGTAGTTGAAGATGCGGAAGAGGACCAGCGGGTCGGCCGTGTAGCGCGCGGCGAAGTAGTCCTCCGCCAGCTCCAGGCTGAGCGCGATGCCCGACATGAGGACATGACTGAGCTGGGTGAGCGCGGCCATGTACTCCAGGACGGCGTCGCGCAGGCCCGAGGGCTCGCGGGGAAACAGGTTGGCGCCATGAAGGGGCGTCCCGGCCCGGACGAGCGGGTGCCCGGGTCCGAGTTCGGAACCCAAATAGAGGCCTTCCTTGCGGTCCGGGCGGCCGGAGGTCAGCTCGCCCCCCACGGGGAAGTACCCGCGCCACGCACGGCCGCCGAGCGCCATGCGGATGGCCAGCTTGTCCTCCAGCGGGAGCGCGAAGAAGCGGCGGCTCAAGTCCTCCAGGTGAGACTGAAGCCCCGCGTCAACGCCATGGCCCACGACATAGAAGAAGCCGCTCTCCCGGCAGGCCGCGCCAATCTGGGTGGCGACGGCCTTCCGGGCCGCCGCACTCGAGGAAACATCGGTGAGCGCGCGGACATCGATGACGGGCAGACGGTCGAAGCCATCGGCTGCGGAGGCGGTGTTCATGGGGAGGGCTCCTCGCGGGACGTCCGCAGAACGCGGAGCACACCCTAGCACGATGTGAGCGGATGGCTGCCCGCCTGGCTCCGCAGGAGAACACCGCGCCATCACATTCAGTGAGAGGGTACTCCATCGCGGTGAGACAGGCGCGGCAGGGCAAGAGCGCCGTGTGCCTTCAGCCAGAAACGTGAGCCTTCATGCGAACCGAATCCCCTTCTCCTCCCCGCTGCACGGAGCGCGTCGTGCCCTTCGTGGCCGGAGATGGACGGCAGTTGAACCTCGTTCATGTCCGCGGAGAGCGAGCGCCGGACAAGGGTCCCGTGGTCCTCGTCCATGGGGCAGGCGTGCGCGCCAACATCTTCCGCGCGCCTGTCGAGCAGACCCTCGTGGATGCGCTCGTGACGGCTGGCCACGACGTGTGGCTGGAGAACTGGCGTGCGAGCATCGACCTCGAACCCAACGCATGGACGCTCGACCAGGCCGCCGTCCACGACCACCCCAAGGCCATTCAGACGATCGTCCGGGAAACCGGCTGGGATGAGGTGAAGGCCATCGTCCACTGCCAGGGCTCGACGAGCTTCATGCTGTCGGCGGTGGCGGGGCTCGTCCCGCAGGTGAAGGTCATCGTCAGCAACGCCGTCTCCCTGCATCCCCAGGTGCCGCGCTCGGCGGGCTGGAAGGCCCGCTACGCCCTCCCTGTGGTGGCACGGCTGACGGACCACCTGAACCCTCAATGGGGTCTGGAGGCAAAGGGTGCCGTCGCCAGGGCCATCACCCTGCTGGTGAAGGCCACCCATCGAGAGTGTGACAACACCGTGTGCAGGCTGGCGAGCTTCACGTACGGCACGGGGTTCCCGACGCTCTGGCGCCACGAGAACCTCAACCCCGAGACGCACGAGTGGCTGAAGCACGAGTTCGCCCAGGTACCGCTCACCTTCTTCCAGCAGATGGCCCAGTGCCTGCGCGCGGGGCAGCTGGTGCCGGTGGAGGGCTACCGGGAACTCCCCGAGGACGTGGCCGAGCGCCCGCCCGAGACGGACGCCCGCTTCGTCTTTCTCGCCGGAGCCCTGAACCGGTGCTTCCTGCCCGAGAGCCAGCGGCGCACCCATGCGCAGCTCTCGCGGCACCGGCCCGGCTACCACGCGCTGCACGTGATTCCCGGGTACGGGCACCTGGACATCTTCATGGGCCAGAACGCAGCCCAGGACGTCTTTCCTCTCATCCAAGCCGAGCTGGACAGGCCGGTGTAACGGAGTGCCCATGACAACCCCTGCCTCTGACTTCACCTTCCGCGAGACCATGTCCGGTCCGCTGGCACTTCACGAGACCGATCCTCTCACGGGGGCCACCCAGGGCCACCCCACCCCCTTCACCTTCCACGCCACCATCCGCATCGATGACATGGAGGCGTTCATCCGGGACCCTCAGCATGAGGCCCACCTCGCCGCCCACGTCTCCTATCCGCCCTTCGGCGACAACCTCCCGGTGAAGCGGGGGCGCTTCAACCTCTTCAAGTCTGGAGACAGCCCAGACACCCGGCTGATGACCTATGGCATGGCCTTCGAGCACCAGGGCCGCGAGTACTACCTGGCGGGCACGAAGACGATCCACGACGATCCAGGCTCGGATCTGTGGCACGACACCACCCGGCTCTACTGCCGGCTCCATGAAGGCCCGGACGAGCGCGGCCCCACGGTGGGCGCGGGCGTCCTCAAGCTGGGCCTGCGAGAGCTGCTCAAGCTCGTCTCCAGCATGCGCTCGTCCCGCGAGGGGCCCGCCGGTCTCCAGGCCGTGATGAACTTTGGCCAGTTCTTCCTCGGTGCCCTCTGGGAAGTCTACCTCCCCCTTGCCCGCAGGGCCGATGCGGCGGCGAGCCAGCCGCTGTCTCCTTCCGGCAAAGAAACCGGAGCCCCCCTGTGAACCCACGCCGTGAACACTTTGACGCCATCATCGTCGGCTCGGGCTTTGGCGGCTCGGTGATGGCCTGGCGGTTGGCGGAGGCAGGCCTGCGCGTCTGCCTCCTGGAGCGCGGCAAGGCCTATCCGCCCGGCTCCTTCCCTCGCAGCCCCTATGCCATGCGCAGCAACTTCTGGGACCCGAGCATGGGACTGCACGGGCTCTTCAACCTGTGGTCCTTCAAGAGGCTGGGCGGCGTGGTGGCCAGCGGGCTCGGAGGTGGCTCGCTCATCTATGCCAACGTGCTGCTACGCAAGGACGAGAAGACCTTCGTCCACGAGGACCCGCGGGACGGCGGATACGAGGACTGGCCCGTCACCCGCGAGGACCTGGAGCCGCACTACGACGCCGTGGAGAAGATGCTCGGGACCCAGCGCTACCCCTTCGAGCACGAGCCCTACCGCCACACCTCGAAGACGATCGCGATGAAGCTCGCCGCCGAGCGGATGGGCCTTGAGGACGACTGGCAGCTCCCACCGCTGGGGGTGACGTTCGCCAACCCGGGACAGCGCCCCGTGCCGGGAGAGCCCATCCGGGAGCGGTTCCCGAACCTGCACGGGCGGACGCGCCTGACCTGCCGGCTGTGTGGCGAGTGTGACATTGGCTGCAACTACGGCAGCAAGAACACGCTCGACTACACGTACCTCTCGGCCGCGAAGCGGCTCGGGGCGGAGCTGCGCGTCCGGGCCGAGGTGAAGGCCTTCTGGCCCGAGGGGGATGAGTACGCCGTCGAGTACGTGGACCACTCGGAGGCCCGGGAGGGCGAGCGGCCCGAAGTGCCCAGCTCGATGTTGCCCCGGACGATCATCTCCGCGGACCAGCTCGTCCTGGCGGCGGGAACCTTCGGGTCGACGTACCTGCTGCTCAAGAACCGGGCGGCGTTCCCGGGGCTCAGCGGCCAGCTCGGGACGCGGTTCTGCGGCAACGGCGACCTGCTGGGGTTCCTCTTCAAGTGTACGGACAGCAGCAAGGGCAAGCGCGAGCCGCGCATCCTCAATGGGGGCCACGGCCCGGTCATCACCAGCGCCCTCCACATCCGGGATGCCGCCGAAGGGGGCACGGGACGCGGCTACTACGTGGAGGACGCGGGCTACCCGGAGTTCGTCAACTGGCTCTACGAGGGCAGCGGCCAGCTCGCCCTGCTGCGCCGCTTCATGAGCCTGGGCCAGCGGCTCGTGAAGGGGTGGCTCGGCCTCAGCCGGGATACCGACGTGAGCGCCGAGATCGCCAGCGTCCTCGGCGACTGCGTGGGCTCGGCCAGCTCGCTGCCGCTGCTCGCCATGGGCCGGGACATCCCGGATGGGCGGATGACCCTGAACCGTGACGGGCTGCTGGACATCGACTGGAGCATGCGCCGCTCGTCCAGCTACTTCCGGCGCGTCCGCCAGACCATGGCGGAGATCGCCGATGCGCTCGAAGGGAAGCTGATCCACAACCCGCTCAGCTATCTCAGCCGCGTCATCACCGTGCACCCGCTCGGCGGCTGTCCCATGGGCCGCACCGCCGGGCAAGGCGTCGTGGACGCCCATGGCCAGGTCTTCAACCACCCCGGCCTCTATGTGGCCGATGGGGCGGTGATGCCGGGCCCCACCGGTCCCAACCCCAGCCTCACCATCGCGGCCCTGGCCGACCGCTTCGCCGATCACCTCATCGATCGCGCCCGCCGCCCCACTTCTCACCCCTCGTTTCATGTCCCCGTGAAGGAAGCGCCATGGCCTCACACGCGCACGTAGGCAGCGTGCCAGCGTCCTCTCCCGCTGCGCCGCCCCGGCCCCCGGGCCGGAAGATGGTGTCCTGGTTGGATCCCCTCCTCCTCGCGAAGACAGGCCTGAGGGCCTCCATCTCCGCCACGATCGGAAAGCAGGCCGACCGGCGGCTGCTCGACGCGTTGGCGGCTCCCGAGGTGAAGCCCTATGACTTCTCCGTGGATGCGGCGGGCACCCCCCGGGAGGAGCTGTGGTTCGATTATGTCTCGGACCTGGGGGACGGCTGGGATTCCACCTACGCGGTGGCCCAGGCGGTTTCACACCCCACCCTCGCGGTGCGGGACGATTCAGGAGCCACCTATGAGACGCGCGGCGGGGAGCTGCTCGTGTTCGGTGGGGACGAGGTGTACCCGGCCGCGAGCGTGGCGGAGTACGTCGAGCGGACCCTCCAGCCCTGGGTCTGTGCCATTCGCGGGCAGCGGCGGCCGCCCCACCTGTTCGCCGTCCCGGGGAACCATGACTGGTATGACGGGCTCGTCTCCTTCATGCGCCTGTTCTGCCAGGGCCGCACCCTTGACGGGTTCAAGACCCACCAGCGCCGCAGCTACTTCTCCGTGAAGTTGCCCCAGGGGTGGTGGCTGCTCGGCGTGGACATGCAGCTCGAGTCGGACATCGACCGGCCCCAGGTCTCCTACTTCGAGGAGCTCGCCAAGCAGATGCGTGAGGGCGACCGCATCATCCTGTGCCTGGCGGAGCCCGCCTGGCTGGCCGCCCAGACGCATTCCCAGGAGAGCCGCTTCCGCCTGGAGAACAACCTCCGCTACCTCGAAGAGCACGTGCTGGGAAAGAAGGTCAGCGTCTTCCTCGCGGGAGATATTCACCACTACCAGCGCCATGCCAACGCGGAGGGGAGACAGAAGATCGTCGCCGGAGGAGGCGGTGCCTTTCTACACCCGACCCACGCATACCGGACGGAGGCCACGCTGCGGGAGGGCTTCACCCCGCGCAAGAGCTTCCCGAGCCCCCAGGAGTCCCGGCGGCTGTGCTGGCGCAACCTCGGGCTCGCGGCCACCAGCCCCCGGTTTGGGCTGCTCACTGGCCTGCTCTACCTGCTGTTGGCCTGGGCGCTCCCGGTGAACCTCGGCGATGCGAGCGTGCCGCAGTCCCTGGGGCTCGTGGGGCTCACGCTGCTCTCCAGCCCGGGGCTCGTGCTCATCACCGTGCTTGCCCTCCTGGGGCTGATCGGCTTCGCGGACAAAAGCTTCGGCCGCTGGCGCTGGGCCGCGGGGGGGCTGCACGGCCTGGCGCACCTGGCCGCGGTGTTCCTGCTCGCCGTGGGCGTGGCGCACCTGATGGGCTCCGTCCTGCATCTGCCCTTCCGGAGCCCAGGCAGGGACTTGCTCAGCGCCGGGCTCTTCTTCGTGGGCGGCTTCCTGGCCGGACCGACGCTCATGGGCCTCTACCTGCTCCTCTCGCTCAACGTCTTCGGCGCCCACGCGAACGAGGCGTTCTCCTCCCTGGCAATCCCCGACTGGAAGAACTTCATCCGGCTGCACATCGGCAGGAACGGGGAGCTGAGCATCTTTCCCGTCGGCATCCGGCGCGTGCCCCGGGCGTGGAAGCCAGGAGAGACCGCCCGGGAGCCGACGTGGATCGCGGATCCCCAGGAGCGGCGGGCCACGCCCCCAGCGCTCATCGAGCCCCCCATCGTCCTGTGACGCCGCTGGCGGGCAGCTCAGCGGGTCATATCGAGCTGGCTGGGAGAGGCCTCGCGCCGCAACCGCGAGGGCGCATACCGCTCATCCAGCCAGGCACTCTGGATCACCTCGGCGACGATCTCCTTGTAGTGCGCGCGGATGACCCGTGCGACGCGCGGATCCCGGTAGAGCATCTGACACGCCTGGCAGTGGTGGCCGAAGCGGCCTTCCCACTGGATGGAGGGGTCCCGCTCGGCGGCCCAGGCCAGGATCTTCTCGGGCCCTTTGTAGCGGATCCACAGCTTCAGGAAGTCACTCTCCGCGGCCTCGATGGCCTCCTTCAGGAACGCGCTGCCCTCACCCGCCGTGGCCACGTTCAGCTCGGGGATGACGCGAAGCCCCAGACCACAGCAGGAGCCAATCCGGCCATCGGACTGCAGGGTGTAGGTCTGCAAGACGCTGTCACAGCCGGTCCGGCTGGGAAGGTTGGCCGCGGTCACGGCGACGTGGTCCGGGTAGCGTTCCGTCTCCCCCGGCGCCAGCGGCATCCAGGGGCTCTCGATGACCCGGAGAGACTCCCGAAGCTCCGGGGCCAGCGCCGCGATGGCGGGTTGTCCGAGGAGCAGCTCCCGGGTGACGCGGCGCTCGGCCCGGAGCTCGACCATGATGTGCGTCTGGAGACGCCGCTCGACGGCCGCGACCGTGGCGTGGACCACCCGCTCCAGGGGAATGAAGCGCACGTGCTCATCCCCGGTGCTGTAGTTGATCTCCGACAAGCCCGCGTCCATGAGCCGGGCAATCTTCTCGTGGGCGGCCTCGCGGGAGTGGGCCCAGTGCGCGTTGGTGACAATGCGCGTGGGAAACCCGAGCGCGTGCGCCTCGGCGATGCCGGCCAACAAGTCATCCCACCGCAAGGTCGCTTCCCCTCCGGTGAAGACCACATTGTAGAAGCCCAGCTCCTTCGCCTGATGGATGGCGTCGAGCATGGTGCTCAAGGACAAGCGGGTCCGATCCTTCGGGCTGCTGAGCGTTCCACAGTCCTTGCACGCGGCGGGACACGTGAAGGTGGGCATGATGGACAAGGTCTTGCGCCCTTGGAACAAACCGGCCGCCAATGGGGACGTGTGCATGAGGTCCTCACCGGATCTGGACGGAGAGATCGGCCAGCGCGCCCACGTCCTTCAACTCCTGGGCACGGGCGAGCAGCTGCTCGGAGATCGAGCGCAGGATGGCGGGGTTGACGAGCTGGCCCAGATCGCCAAAGCCCAGGCCGTTGAAGTTCTGGCTGGACCTCAGGGTCTGGTCGCTCGTGCTCGGCGAGTTGACAGGCGTGGCGACGGCCGTCCCCGCCGCGTTGTTGATGAGGATTTGCTGGGCACGGTCTCCCATGCCCGGAATGCCGAAGCCCGTGCTCGCATTGCTCACCACGCTCAGCAGCAGCTCGTGGTCTCCGAACTCCAGGAGCGCCTTGGCGAAGTCCTGGTTGAACTCATCCTTGCTGACCCGCCGCCCCTTGTTCTCGCTCGCGTACTGGTCCATCCAGCGGAAGAACTGCTTGTTGGCGAGCACCGAGAAGAGCAGGCGGTTCGCCTCGGAGGCGCGCTGCGGTGGCAACTTCTCCTGGAAAACCCGGTCCATGATGATGCCGGAAGGGTCCTGGATGAAGCGCTGCTGGGCCTTCTCATCCGTGTCGAGCTCCTGGAAGAGCGCCACCATGCTCTGGCGGAACGCCTTGCGGCCCAAGACCAGGGGCGGCGTCGAGGGCTCGCGGAGACCGGGTTTCTTGGAAGTGAAGACACGTCGAGTCTTGGTGGCCATGGGGCTTCCCTCGGGCGCAAGTGGATCCATCCCACTTCAGTCAGAGGGAGCAGCCCTGGCTTGTGACGAAAAGCCTCCCTTTCCCTAGCCCTGGGGAACCGGAGGTTGCGGCATGAAGTCCTGCTGCCCGCGAGCCTCCGGAACGCAGGTGTACTTCACCGTGCGCGAGCCGAGCAGGAACGGAATGAGGGTGGCGCCGGTCGCCGCGCAGGAAGACACCCGCTCATCGGATTCGTCCTTGCAGATCGCCGCGCCCGCGAAGGCTCCCGCCACCCCCAGGCCGATGTTGATGAGCCAGTCCGTGCCGCTCAACTCGCTCTCCGCCCGGGCCAGGCCGTTGGGGCACTCGCCTCCCGCGGGGGAAGACAGCGGCACCAGGCCCGCGATGGTGAACCACTGGCGGTCCGAGTACTCCCGGCCCCCCGGCGCGCGATCCGTGACGATGCTCGTGTGATAACACCCCGCCTGGCTCATCAGCACTGCCCCGGTGACCGCCACAGCTGCAAACCGTTTCAACATGAGTCCCTCTCCCGAAGTGAGCCTGGGCAGCCGCGCCCGGCATGTCCGCGCACGGACCAGGAGAATCCGCGACTGTGCGTGTTCTCCCGCAATTAGGGCTTAGCGAATCCTCCTCGGGGAAGCCATACTCCTTTCACGCGAGCCCCCATGACCCAGAAGCCCCCCTCCGGACGTCCCCACAAGGACCGTCTCCTCCAGCAACTCCAGCAAGGAACCCTCTCCCGCCGCGGCTTCCTGACGCTGCTCGGCCTGTCGGCCACGGCCGTGGGAACCCAGACCCTCTTTGGCTGTGGGGACGCCTCCTCCGAGTACGACTACATCATCGTGGGCGCGGGCTCGGCGGGGTGCACCCTGGCGGCCCGGCTGCTCGTGGACTCGGATGCGCGCGTGCTGCTGATCGAGGCCGGGGGCACGAATGATCGCGAGGAGATCCGCGACTTCAGCCAGTCCTGGAAGCTGACTCAGCCCGGCTCCGAGACCGACTGGGGCTACAAGTCCGTGCCCCAGCCCGCGCTGCGGGACAAGGTCCAGTCCTACTCCTGCGGCAAGGTGCTGGGGGGCAGCAGCTCCATCAACGGCATGGTCTGGGTGAAGGGCAACCCAGCCGACTTCGATGGCTGGGCCGCGGCCGGATGCCCCGGGTGGGACGCCCGCAGCGTTCAGCCCTCGTTCCAGACCTTGAGCCAGGCGATTCAGCCGTCCGCCGCGCTCACGTCGCGCAACGCGCTGGCCCAGGCGGTGTTCGAGGCCGCCGCCGGGCTCGGCCATGCCCGCAACACGGACTACAACGGCGAGAGCCAGCGGGGCGTGAGCTACACCCAGCTCAATGTGTGGGAGGACGGCCGGCGCCAGGACGCCTTCACCGCCTTCGTGGCGCCGCACGCGGACAACCCCCGGTTGAGCATCCTGACCGGGGCCCAGGTCAAGCGCATCTCCGTGCGCGGGAAGAAGGCGGACGGCGTCATCCTGGACCAAGCGGGCGCGGAGCAGACGCTGAAGGCGAACCGGGAAGTCATCGTCTGCGCGGGCACCCTGCACACCCCCCAGCTGTTGATGCTCTCGGGGATTGGCAGCCCGGAGGACCTGGAGCCCCATGGCATCCCCGTGGTGGCGGCAGTGGCGGGCGTAGGCCAGAACCTGCACGATCACCTCATCTCGGTGGCGGCCCGGAAGCTGCGGCAGCCCGAGCCGGCGTCTCACATCACCGCGATGGACGTGAATGTCTTCTTCGGCGAGGGCCCCCGGCCCGGCATGCCGAGGTTCCAGGCGCAGGCCTATTACATGCGCTACGGCTGGGGCACGTACCCCTCCGAGGCGGTGGCCTTTGGCCTCATCCACCTGCACCCGACGAGCCGGGGCACCGTGAAGCTGCGCTCGGCGGACTTCCGGGACGCGCCGCTCATCGACCCGGCCCTGCTCTCCACGGAGGAGGACCTGGCCCATCAACTCGAAGGCTACAAGGCCATCCGGGGCCTGCTCGCCGCGCCCGGCTTGCGCGACTGGGTGGAGGACGTGGAACACACCCCCGGGCCGGACGTCTCCACGGACGAGCAGCTGCTGGCCGCCCTGCGCCAGCACTCCGAGAGCGACTTCCATCCGGTGGGCACGTGCCGCATGGGCCAGGATGACCTGGCGGTGGTGGATCCCCAGCTTCGCGTGAGGGGCCTGGAGGGGCTGCGGCTGGCGAGCGCCGCCATCATGCCCACCGTCCCCTCGGGCAACACCAACGCGCCCAGCATGATGGTGGGCGACCACGCGGGCCGGCTGATCCTCGGGCGCGGCTGAGGCCTCGCCCTACCCTGCGGCAACCGGAGCAGGGTCCTCCTCGGGGGTGACGAGCGACTGCCTCGCCCACGCCCTGCTCCGCCACCGGAACCAGAAGAGGGTTCCACGCAGCCATTCATCCGCCGCCATGGCCAGCCAGACCCCCGCCAGCCCCAGGTTCATCCGGAAGACGAGGAAGTAGCCCAGCGAGAGGCTCATGCAGGCCATCGAAACGAACCCCATGTAGGCGATGAACGAGGAGTCTCCCGCGGCCCTCAGGGCATGCACCAGGATGAGATTGATGGACCGTCCGCTCTCCAGCAGGAGACTCAGGACGAGGATCCGGGTGGTCAACTGGAGGATCTCCGGGTCGTCCGTGAACAGGCCCACGATCGGCTCGCGCAAGAGGATCGCGGCCACATCCATCCCCAGGGAGAACGCCACGCTCCATTTCAAGCCCGCCAGGACCTGACGGTAGGCGCCCTCCGTGTCGTTGGCGCCCACCTTGCGCCCGACGAGGATGGCCGTCCCGAAGCCGATCGACAGACAACACAGGAAAATGTACTGGGAGATCGACAGCGCATACTGCCGGGAAGCCAGGGCCGCGGTGCCGAGGAAGGACACGTAGTACAAGAAGACGGCCTGGCAGCCGTGGAACATGAACTGCTCGGCCGCGGAAGGAATCCCCACCTTCAGAATCTTCCGGACGTACTCCTTCGAGAGCGTCACGTAGTCGCGAGGCGCCATCCGCACGTCCATCACGCGGTACAGCATCCACACGAAGACGGCCAGTGCCAGGGAGCGGCTCACCACGTTGGAGAGCGCCGCCCCGGCCACCCCCATCCTCGGAAAGCCCAGATGGCCCGAGATGAGCAGGTAATTGCCGAGCACGTGGAACACGTTCATCCCAATCGAGATGAACATGGAGTGCTTCGTGAAGCCGTACGTGCGCAGCATGCTGGAGAAGATGTTGATGAGCGCCTGCAGGAAGAGGAAACCACCCGCGATGCCCATGTACGTCTGCGCCATCGCCAGCACGGGCCCCTGAAGGTTCACGTGGCGCAGGAGCACCTGCCCGGATAGCAGCAGCGCCGCGCTGACCGTGAGGCCCAGCAGCAGGTTCAGCGTGATGGAGAGCGCCACCATCCGGGAGGCCTCCCTGTTCCTTCGGGCGCCCAGGTACTGAGCCACGACGACGGAGGCGCCATGGCTGATCACCCCCATGATCAGCGTGCAGACGAAGATGCATTGATTGACGACGCCTACCGCCGCGACGGCGTCATCGGAGACGCTGCTGAGCATCAGCGTATCCGCCGTGCCCATCAGCATGAACAGCAACAGCTCCAGGAAGATCGGCCACGTCAACCGGAACAGCCCCGTGGGGAGTTCTCCCTGCTTGCGCACTTCATGCATGACTGCGTTTCCCTCGTGCCCTTCCACGCCGCGTTGAGGCGGCGGGCCTCCTGGTTCACCCTACCGCCTCAAGCGGCCCCCTGCACGCGAGCCCCCAGCAACCGGCCATAGAGGGCCATGTGCTCGTGCGCCGAGCGCAGGAAGCCTTGCCGCAGGGATTCACCGAGCGCCGGGTCCGTCACCTGTCCCGGAGTTCGACGCACGGGGAGCCTCGGCCACCTCGGAGGGCATGCCCCTGCCCCCTGGCGCCCTGGAAGCCGATGAGGCCATCCAGACCGTCTCCCTGACCCTGCCCGAAGCGCTGTTCCAGGGGCTCGACAGCCTCCAGGGCGTCCAGGTGTATGTCACCACCTGGGACTACGACGGCGGCTACCGGCCGCTCGTCGCCACCGCCGAGCAGTGGAAGTTCTGGGGTGGAGACGGCGCCACGGACCCGCTCGTCCTGGACAGCACGCCCGTGCTCGTCATTCCTTGAGCGGGGGGCTGCCTGTGAGCAGTTGATGGTAGGCCGCGGCGCGCGTCTCCCAGGAGTGGTCCGCCTCCAGCGCCTGACGCACGAGTGAGCTCCACGCGTGCGGACGGTGGAACAGGGGGACGGCCCGCCGGAGCGCGCCATCGAGCCCGGCCAGGGAGACGCCCTGAAAGAGGAAGCCCGTCCCCCGGGCGGAGCCGTCATCCCAGTCCACGATCGAGTCCTTCAGCCCACCGGTGGCGTGCGCGATGGGCACCGCCCCGTACCGCATGGCGTACATCTGGGTCAGGCCACAGGGCTCGAAGAGCGAAGGCAGCAAGTACATGTCCGAGGCGGCAAGCAGCTCGTGGGCCCGCTCTTCCGTGTACGCGTTGAGATAGACCACGCTCCGGGGAAAGCGCCCGGCGAGCGCCTGGAGGGATGCGTCGACGTGGGAGATGATTCCTTCCAGGCTCCCGCACACCACGAGGTTGATCTGCTCGAACAGGGAGGACAAGAGGGCAGGATTCTCCTCGTTGATACCGCCCGTCTCGCTGATGAAGAGGAAGATCCCCTTCTGCTTGGCGAGCCTGTTCATCATCAGGACGATGGGCTTGCGGGGGTCCAGCCCGGGATGCTTCCGGAGGAGGGCGCTACGGGCCTCGGCCTTGGCGGCCAGGATGCCGCCAGGGCTCATGTCATCCCAGCGGGGCCGCCAGACCTCCCGGTCAATGCCGTTGAGCAGCCCATGCAGCCGGGCCAAGGGAACCTTCCGGAATACCTCCGTCCCAGTATGCAACGGGGGATTGCCCTGCACGAGCTCGTCCCGGTAGGAGGGGCTCACCAGGATGACCCCGTCGGACCGGAGCACCGCGTTGCAGCCGGTGGAGCGGTGGAGCCCCGCGTCCGTGAGCGCCTGGAGATCCTCCCGGACACAGGTTTCGAGACCCGCCAGGTCCGAGTCCTTCACGGCGCCATGAAACTGGAAGTTGTGAACCACGAGGTATGTCTTCAGGCCCGGCACCGGGTGCTCGCGGAGGTAACTGACCGCTGGGGTGGGGAACCAATCGTGTATCAGCAAGCGGTCCATGGGCAGCTCCAGCGCGGCCAACGCGCGGAGCGCGGCCTTCGAGAAGAAGGCGGCCCGCTCCATTTGATCCGCGTAGGGCTTCCCCGTCTGGTCATGGTAGATGCCCGCGCGGCGGAAGTACTTCTCCGATTGGATGAAGACGAACCGTACCCCCCGGTGCTGGGTGAGGAGGAGCTCCACGGGCTCCGGCCGCCCCAGGTAGTCCACCTCGATGGCGAGCGAGCGCTCCACCGGAAAACTTCCCACTTTCATCGCGCCGTAAAAGAAGGGCGTGACGACGGTGTTCTCGGTGCCTGCCCGCTGAAGATACACAGGCAGGCTTCCCGCGGCGTCCCCCAGGCCACCGAACTTCGAGAAGGGGAAACATTCGTAGGTGAGGTGTGTGATCGACAGGGTGCGCGCCACGTCAGGCTCCGGAATCCAGGACTCCCATGAACCATGGTCATCCTATCAAATCCGGCAAAACTGACTACGCGTCATCCACCGGCCGCACCTTCTGTTTCCGCTCGATCATCTCCCGGATCTTCGCCGCGAGGACATCCAGCGCGAAGGGCTTGGTGATCATCTCCATGCCGGGGGCCAGGAAGCCCCCGCGCACCGAGGCGCCTTCCGCGTAGCCGGTGATGAACAGCACCTGGAGCCCGTGGCGGCGCTGGCGCGCGATCTCCGCGAGCTGGCGCCCGTTCACCCCCCCCGGCAGGCCCACGTCCGTCACCAGCAGATCGATGCGCCCCGGCCCCTCGATGAAGGGCAAGGCGGAGCGGGCATCCTTCGCCTCGATCGCCGCGTAGCCCAGGTCCCCCAGGATGTCCGTCACCAGCATGCGCACGGCGGGCTCATCCTCCACGACGAGCACCGTCTCGCCCTCCTGGGCGCGGGGCGGCTCGCCCGCGCGCGGGGCCTTGCCCACCTCGGCGCTCTCGCCCACATGGCGTGGCATGTACAGCTTGACGGTCGTGCCCTGCCCCACCTCCGAGTAGATGCGGACGTGGCCGCCCACCTGCTTGGCGAAGCCGTAGATCATCGACAAGCCCAGGCCCGTGCCCTGGCCAATGGGCTTGGTGGTGAAGAACGGCTCGAAGGCGCGCGCGATAACCTCCGGCGGCATGCCCTGGCCCGTGTCGCTCACGCTCAGCAGCACATAGTCGCCCGGCTTGAGCGCGTCGAAGCCACGGGCATAGGCCTCGTCGAGCTGGGTGTTGTGGGTCTCCACCGTCAGCTTGCCGCCGTCCGGCATGGCGTCCCGGGCGTTGATGGCCAGGTTGAGCAGCGCGTTCTCGAACTGGTTGGCGTCCGTCGTCGCCGGCCACAGCTCCGGCGTGAGCAGGGTCTTGAGCGAGACGCTCTCGCCCAGGGTCCGGCGCAGCAGCTCCGCCATGGACAGGACGAGCGCGTTGATGTCCGCGGGCTTCACGTCGAGCGACTGGCGGCGGCCGAAGGCCAGCAGGCGCGCGGTGAGCGCGGCGGCCCGGTTCGCCGAGTTCACGGTGGCAGTGATGTACTTCTCCGTATCGGCGTAGCGGCCCGCCTCGATGCGCCGCCGCAGCATCTCCATGGCGCCGATGATGCCGCCCAGCAGGTTGTTGAAGTCGTGCGCGATGCCCCCGGTGAGCTGCCCCACCGCCTCCATCTTCTGGGACTGGCGCAGCTTCTCCTCCACCTCGCGCAGGACCTGCTCGTGCTGGAGCTGCCGGGAGATGTCCTGGCTCACCGTGCCCAGGCCAATGAGCTCCCCACGCTCATCGCGCGTCGCGAACACGTTGTATTCGACAGGAATCTCCTGCCCCGTCTTGAAATGGCGGAAGCGGGCGCGGCCCACCCACTTGCCCTCGCGCAGGACGGTGGGCAGCGCCGTGGCCTCGATGAGCGGCCGGTCCTCGGGCATGAAGTATTCGAGGACGGAGTGCGCGCCCACCCTGTCCTGCCCGTCAATGCCCATCATCCGCTGGCCCGCCGCGTTGACATAGAGCACTCGGCCCTGGGGATCCGAGAAGCCGATGAAGTCGGGAGACTGGTCGATGATGCTGAACAGCCGCTGCTGGAGCGCGGTGGCCTCGCGCTCCGCGGTGACGTCCCGGGCGATGGCGTAGAAGATGCCGCCCTCGGCGGGCACCGCGGTCCAGGAGAACGACCGGTAGACGCCATCCGCCCTCCGCAAGCGGTCCTCCAGCCGGTGGATGCGCTCTCCGCGGGACAGGCCCGCCATGACCTTCGCCACGGTGGCGTGGTCCTCCGGGTGGATGAACTCCATGAAGGGGCGCGCCAGCAGCTCCTGCTCGCTGTACCCCAGCAGCCGGGTCCAGGCCGGGTTGATGGACTTGAGGTAACCGTCCAGGCCGATGACGCCCATCAGCTCGTCCGAGTGGTTCCAGATGCGGTCCCGCTCGCGCGTGCGCTCCTCCACGCGCTGCTCCAGACGCTCGTTCGCCTCGCGCAGCATGCGCTCGGTCCGCTTGCGCCCGGTGGTGTCCAGGACGAAGAGGTAGGCGCCCTGGATGGCGCCTTGCGCATCCCGGCGGGGAAAGAAGCGCAGCTCCAGGTCCCTGCGGGGCAACCCCGGCGTGTTCAGGACGCCCTCGAAGGACACCGCCTCGCCCGCGAGCGCGCGCCGGAAGTAAGGCTCGCGCTGCGCGAAGGCCTCTTTCCCCACCAGCGCCTCCACGGTGGCACCCAGGATCTGCTCCCGGGGCCGGGCGAACCACTTCTCATAGGTGTGGTTGACGAAGCGGTAGACCATGTTCTGATCGACATAGCCGATCATCTCGGGCGACTCGTCCGTCAGCAGGCGCAAGTCCTGCTCGCGCTCGCGCAACGCCTGCTCGGCGCGCCGCTCGTGGTCAATGTCCAGGATGGCGACGACCGCGCCGGTGACCGTGCCCTGCTCGTCACGGATGGGCGCGCCCATGAGCCGCACCCACGCCTGGGTGCTGTCCCCACGGACGTAGAGGACCTCCAACGCACAGGGCCCCTCGCCCCCCTGGATGATGCGCGAGAGCGGATACTCGTGGCCCTCCACCCGGCGTCCATCCGGATGGTAGGACTCCCAGTTCCGGTAGCTCGCGATGTCCGGCGTCTCGGGCAAGGGGTGGCGGAGGATCTCCTCACTGCGGCGGTTGCCTCCGACGATGCGCCCCGAGGGGGCCTCCGCGATGACGATGCCCACCGGAGCCGTGTCCAGGATGACCCGCAGCCGCGCCTCGCTCTCGCGCAGCCGTTGCTCGGCCTGGGCCCGCTCGATGGCTTCCCAGGTCCGGGAGGAGATCTCCCGGATGAAGGCCACGTCGGCCTCCGTCCAGGCCCGGGGCGAAGCGCTGTGCGCGTAGACGAAGCCCACGAGCCGGTCCTGGCGCATGAGCGGCAGGCTGGTGAAGCCCCGGACGTCCAGGGCCCGGAAGTTCGCAAGCTCCCCCGGGGCCATCCACTCCGCCGTCATGGCGTCCGGCTCGACGATGGGCAGGCCCTGCCGCAACCGGTTCATGGCGGCGCCAAAGACGGCAAGGGGGTAGCTGCCCGCGATCCCCGCGACCTTCCCGTTGGACCAGTCCCGCTCGATGGCGAGGGTTCGCGTGTCCAGCTCGACCCGGGCGAAGCCCGCCCGGGACAGGCCCAGCGTCTCGCCGAGCAGCTCGGCGCTCAGGGCGGCGATCTCCCCCGGGCCATTCAGGTCCCGCAGCCGGTCACTCAGGTCCAACAGCGCGCGCTGGCGCAGCTCCGCCTGCTTGCGCTGGGTGATGTCGAGGATGATGCCCGGAAAACGAGCGGGCTTGCCGTCCGGGCCACGGGAGGCGCGCCCCCGGACCTGGATCCACCGCACCTCGCCCCCGTTGGGCAGCACCCGGTACTCGTTCTCGTACTCCTCGCCTGTCTCGATGCAGTGCTGGATCCACTGGCTCACCCGCGGCACATCCTCGGGATGGATGCCGGGCAGATAGGCCTCGAGCGGGGCGCCCTCGGCCGCTGCCTCCGGCGGCACGGAGTACAGCCAGGCGCAGCGCGCGTCCATGTAGAGCTTGTTGGCCTGTATGTCCCAGTCCCAGACCCCGATGGAGCCCGAGGACTTCAAGGCGAACTGCAAGCGCTCATCGCTCCGGCGCAGCGCGGACTCGGCCTGCTCGATGGCGGTGAGGTCGCGGCTGATGGTCGCGTAGCCGGTGAGCGCGCCGGTCCCGTCGCGCAGGACGAAGGCGTTGTAGTCCATCGGGATGCGCGCTCCGGTGCCCCGGTGCAGGAAGTGCATCCGGCCCCGCCAGTGGCCCTGGGCGCGCTGGGCGGGCAGGATGACGTCCCGGACGAAGGCGCGCTCCTCGGGCGGGAAGATGTCCGCGATGCTCACGCCGCGGGTCTCCTCGTCCCCCACCCCCACCATGCGGCGTCCCGCCCGGTTGATGAAGACCCCCTGCCCTTGTGCGTCGGCGAGGCCCACGAAGTCGGGCGATTGCTCGGCCAGGAGGATGAAGCGCTCGCGCTCCTCTTCGATCTGCTTCTGCGCGGTGCGGTCGCGCAGGATCTTCACGAAGCCGATGGGGGTGCCCTGCTCGTCCTTGAGCGGCATCATCTCCCCGCTCGCCCAGAACCGGGAGCCATCGCGCCGCTGGTGCCAGCGCTCGTCGAGGGCCCGTCCCTGCTCCAGGGCCGTGCGCATCTCCAGCTCTGGCACCCCCAGTGCGCGGTCCTCCTCGGTGAAGAACACCGAGGTGTACTCGCCCAGGAGCTCCTCCGGCGTCCACCCGAGAATGCGCCGGGCCCCTTCGCTCCAGCGGGTGATCCGCCCCTGGCGATCCAGGGCGACGACCGCGAAGTCGATGGCGCTCTCGACGATGCGCCGGTAGCTCGCATCCTCGGTGCCACTGGGATCGATCCCCTCCCGAAGCAGCAGTCCGCGCAGACGGTCGATCTCGGCACGCAGGAGCCACACTTCATCGGGCTGGGAAAGGCTCATCGAACGCTCGCGTCCCAAAGGAAGGGATTCAACCGGAAACCTTGTGCATTCACTTCCGGACACGCAACAACGCGCTGCCTGCTCATGCCCGAGGCATGGGGGTGCCCATGACCGCAGGGCCCTGCCCTCGGGGATGCCTGCCCGCCTGCCGCTCCCCTTGAGATTCACTGCCGGAAACAGCGCCCCGTCTTCCTTCCGGTTGGCGGTGACGGCAGGGTTTCGAAAACCGTTTGCGCCAACGCGATGCGCCAGGCCCAGAAGATGGAGGCCGTGGGCCAGCTCACCGGGGGCATCGCGCACGACTTCAACAACCTCGAGGCCGCGACCTCGTCCGCCATGCGGGCCGCGTCCCTCACCCACCAGCTGCTCGCCTTCGCGCGCCGGCAGTCGCTCGACGTGAAGCCCACGGACATCAACGTCCTGGTGGCCTCCATGGAGGAGCTGCTGCGCTGCACCCTGGGCGAGAACATCGTGCTGCGCATGGCGCTCGAGCCCCGGCTGTGGCCGGCGCTCACCGACTCCAACCAGTTCGAGAACGCGCTGCTCAACCAGGTCATCAACGCCCGGGATGCCATGCCGGACGGCGGCACGCTGACGGTGGCGACCAGGCGGTGGAGGCGGGAGATGCCCAGCAAGCCCTGCCGTACATCGAAGGCCGGGAGCGGTTGGACCTGCTCATCACGGATGTGGGCTTGCCGGGCATGAATGGCCGGCAACTCGCGGAGATCGCCCGGCAGCGGCGGCCGGGCCTCAAGATGCTCTTCGCCACGGGTTACGCGGAGGGGGCGGCGGTGCGTGGGGGCTTCCTGGAGCCGGGCATGGAGATGATCACCAAGCCCTTCTCGCTCGAAGCGCTGGCCGAGCGGGGGCGCGCGATGCGGCCCTTCCCTTGACGCCCCTCCCACCACCAGGCGGACAGGCAAGCCCTCGCGCCCGCGAAGCGCGGGGCCGCTCCCGCCTCCTGGAGAGGCCTCCTACCTTGAGAGGCACGGCCGTCCGTCCTACCCCGGGCGCCGCCACGCGCATGACGACTCCCAAGAAGAGGACCGCGGCAACAGGCGTCCCGGGCTTCCGGCGGCCGGCCTGGAAGCAGCTCATGGCCGAGGCCCAGGCCCGCTTCGGCGTGGAGGAGCTGCGGCCCGGCCAGCAGGAGATCATCGAGGCGCTGCTGGACGGCGAGGATGTACTGGGGGTGATGCCCACGGGCGCCGGCAAGTCGCTGTGCTTCCAGCTGCCTGCCCTCTTCCTGCCCAAGGCCACCGTCGTCGTCTCGCCGCTGCTGGCGCTGATGCGCGACCAGCACGACAAGCTCTCCGAGGCGGAAGTGGCCGTGGTGAAGCTGGACTCCACCCTCACGGCCCGGGAAGCCGACGCGCTGGCCGGCGAGGTGCGCCGCGGCGAGCATGAGATCATCTACGTCACCCCCGAGCAGCTCGAGAAGCCCGAGCGCATCGAGGCGCTGCGCAAGGCGGGGGTGTCCCTCTTCGTGGTGGACGAGGCCCACTGTGTTTCCCAGTGGGGGCACGACTTCCGCCCGGCGTTCCTCTCGCTGCGCGACGCGGTGCAGCAGCTGGGCCATCCGCCCGTGCTCGCCCTGACGGCCACCGCCACGCCCCAGGTGCGCGAGGACGTGCTCGAGCAGCTCGGCATCCGGGACGCCCGGCGGGTGAACACCGGCATCCGGCGCGACAACCTCTTCATGGAGGTGGCCCGCACGGTGAACCCCGAGGCCAAGAAGGCGCGGCTCCTGAAGCTGCTCGAGGACGAGCCGGGCACGGGCATCATCTACACCTCCACGGTCCGCAAGGCCGAGGAGGTGTGGAAGTGGCTCCAGGATGCCGGCATCGAGGCGGGCCGCTACCACGGGAAGATGAAGGCCCGCGAGCGCGAGGAGACGCAGCGGCGCTTCATGGAGAACGGCTACCGCGTCATCGTCGCCACCAAGGCGTTCGGCCTGGGCATCGACAAGCCGGACATCCGCTTCGTGGCGCACTGGCAGTTCCCGGACTCGCTGGAGAGCTACTACCAGGAGGCGGGGCGCGCGGGACGCGACGGGGAGCCGGCGCGCGCGGTGCTCTTCTACCGGCTGGAGGACCGGCGCATCCAGAGCTACTTCCTCGGGGGCAAGTACCCCCGGCGTGAGCAGTCCCAGGCGCTCTACGCGGTGCTCCGGGAGCTGTGGGCCCAGCGCCAGGGCAAGCCCGTGTCCCTCAAGGTCCTCACGGAGGCCTCGGGCCTGCCGCCCGCCCGCGTGAAGGTGCTGGTGGCGCAGCTCGCCGGGGCGGGCATTCTCGAGCGCGGCACGCGGGGGCTTCAGCAACTGCGCGGCTTCGACACCCCGGAGGAGCTCGACGCGTACCTCTCCGCCTACGAGAAGCGCCATCAGAGCGACCGGGAGCGGCTCAAGCAGATGATGCACTACGGGCAGACCACCGGGTGCCGCTGGCGGCTGCTCAACGAGTACTTCGGTGAGCCCGAGCCCGCGGACTGCGGGCGCTGCGACAACTGCGTGGAGCGGGCGGCCGGGCACTTCGATGCGGCCAGCCCCACCCGGCTGGCCACTCCGCCCCCGTCGTCCCTGGCCAGCGCCTCCAGCGCGGCATAGGCACCTCCCGCGGAGCTCAGGCGCTTCTCAGCACGGCCCCGGGCCCGCCCGGACGCCCTCACTCGTAGACGGACTCGTGGTTCCAGGTCCCTACCGGCTGGGCGTGGAGCCGCCAGTACTCCTCGGCGATGCGGTCCGGATCGAACCGCGTCCCCGCCTGGATGAAGCCGCAGATCGTCACGGTGGCCACGTGGATGCCCTGGGGCTCCATCTCCTTGGCGAGGCTGAAGGCCAGGTTGCGCAGGCCCGCCTTGCCGATGGCCAGCGAGGCATAGAGCGGCATGGGGTCCACCGCCAGCGCGCCCCCCGTCAGGAGGATGGTGCCATGGCCCTGCTGCTTCATGACGGGATACACCTGCTGCGTGGCCACGAGCGCCCCCGCCACGTTGACCTTGAAGTCCTCGACGAGGTTCTCGAAGCGCTCTTCCAGCACGTGGCCCGTCTTCCGCAACGCGGCGGCGTTGTAGATGAGGATCCCCGCCTTCCCCAGGGCCGTCTGCGCGTGCTCCAGCCCGTGGATGAGGGAGCCCGGATCCGAGGCATCCGCGGAGAAGGCGCGGGCGTGGACGTTCGCCTCGCGCAGCGCCTCCAGCTGTGCCTCCAGGGGCTCCAGCCTCCGTCCCAGCAAGGCGACCGGGTGGCCCTCCTTGCCAAAGCGTCTCGCCACGGCCAGCCCCAGGCCTGGCCCGGCCCCCACCACGATGCACGTCCCCTTCTTCATGATTGGCTCCTGCGTCCGGGCAGGAGTGCCCGGCCCGGGATGCGAGGCATACCCGGATCGGCCCCCCGGGGCCTCCACGCGGGATAGAAGGTGAACGGTTGCGCACGGGGGCTGTCCACCAGGACACGCCTTCCCCCGCCCCGGAGCTGAAGGGGTCGCTCCCCCCGGGCCGCTTGGGGTTGGCTGGCTCCGAACCCCCGGCAGAGGAGCCTTCCCATGAGCGACGATACCCCCCGGTTGTGGACGCGCAGGAGCGTGCTGGGCACGACCGGCGGCTTGCTGGCAGCGAGCACCTGGGCCCCGGGCACCGTGCTGGCCGCAGCCCCCTCCCAGCCCTCCAAGGTGCAGCTGCCCGCCATCGACGCGCCCACCGAGGGCGAGCCGGAGCCCCTGCCCAACCCCCTCCCCCCGGACCAGCGCGTGGGCTGGGCCATCGTGGGGCTGGGCCACCTGTCGCTGGAGGAGCTGGTGCCTGGCTTCGCCCAGTGCAAGCGCAGCCGCCTGGTGGCGCTCGTGAGTGGCGACCGGGCCAAGGCCCAGACCGTGGCCCGGCAGTACGGAGTCTCGGAGAAGGCCCTCTACGACTACAAGTCGTTCGATCAGATCCGGGACAACCCGGAGGTGCAGGTCGTCTACATCGTGCTGCCCAACAGCATGCACGCCGAGTACACGGTGCGCGCCGCCCAGGCCGGCAAGCACGTCTTCTGCGAGAAGCCCATGGCCAACACCGTGGCCGAGTGCCAGCAGATGATCGACGCGTGCGCCAAGGCGAACCGCAAGCTGGCGGTGGCGTACCGGCTCCAGTACGAGCCGCACCACCGGGCCCTCATCGAGATGGCGCGCAAGAAGGAGCTGGGCACCCTGAAGTTCTTCGGCGCGGACAATGGCCAGAACCAGGGAGACCCCAACCACTGGCGGCTCAAGAAGGCGCTCTCCGGCGGCGGCGCGTTGCCGGACGTGGGCATCTACTGCCTGAACGCGGCGCGCTACCTGACCGGTGAGGAGCCCGTGGAGGTCCAGGCTACCCAGTACAGCACCCCCGGCGATGCGCGCTTCAAGGAGGTGGAGGAGAGCGTCGCGTTCCACCTGCGCTTCCCCTCGGGAATGCTCGCCTCGTGCACCACGAGCTATGGCCTGCACAGATCCCAACGGATGCGGCTGATGGGCTCGGACGCCTGGGCGGAGATGAACCCCGCCTTCGCCTACGAGGGCCAGCGTCTGATGATCGGCCGCAAGTCCCAGGCAAACCCCAAGGCCGAGGACATCATCGAGCGCCGCTTCTCCGGAGGCAGCCAGTTCGCCCGGGAGATGGATCACTTCTCCCAGTGTGTGCAAGAGAACCGGGTGCCGCACACGCCCGGCGAGGAGGGCCTGGCGGACATGCGTGTCATCGAAGCCATCTACCGCGCGGCCCGGGAAGGCCGCCCGCATAAGCTGGAAGCAGCCAAGAAGCTGGATGCATTCCGCGGGCCCGCGCCCAAGGAATCCTGAGCCTGCGGGCTGAAGACGCACTAGACTGTCCGGACTCTGGCGCGGTCGGCTTCAGCCAAAGGCATGACCGCGCAGGGATTCGCTCTGCGCCGGTATCAAGGATGAAGGCAGCATGAGCGACGAAACGAAGGAGCGGGTCCGCTACGGACGCGCGCAGAAGTTCCAACTCTCCCCCAGGGGCTCCGAGGCCGTGGCCGCCTATGAGCTCATGCTCGCGGAGGCTCGCTCTGGCTCGGGGCGGGCCCAATTCGACGCGGCCCGCGCCTCCTGGGGGGCTCCCCGGGGGCTCGCTTCCGAGGATGGGCTCTTTCTGGTGGAGTTCGGCGCCGGAGATCGCACCATTGCCGAGGCGATGAGCAACCTCGAGGACTGTGGCACCACCGCGAAGGAGCTCAAGGCCGCCGTCGACCGGCTGCTGAGCTGCGGCATGCTGCAACCGGTGGCCGCGCCGCCTCCTCCTCCGGCTCCGGCTCCACGCCGTTACTGGTAGCCCGCAGGCCTCAGGCGCCTGCCCGCAGCACCCGCATGCAGGCGGTGAGGTCCTCTGGCACGGGGGCCTCCAGCGTCAGCACCTTGCCCGTCCTCGGGTGGGCGAAGCTCAGCTTCCAGGCATGCAGCGCCTGGCGGCCCAGTTGGGCCTGGGCCTCCGCCACGTGCCCCTTCCCCTTGCGCCCCGCGCCGTACAGCGCGTCACACAGCAGGGGGTGCCCGGACTCGGACAGGTGCACGCGGATCTGGTGCGTCCGGCCCGTGAGCAGGTCCACCTCCACCAGCGCCGCCCCTTCGAAGAGCTCGCGCGTGCGGAACACCGTCACCGCGCTCTTGCCCTCCCTCACCTTGCCCGTGAAGCGCTGGCGGTGCACCGGGTGGCGCCCGTACAGCGTCTCGATGCGCCCCTCGGCCTTCGGGTGCCCGTGCACCAGCGCCAGGTACGTCTTCTCCACCGCGCGCGTCTTGAAGGCCTTCTGCAGCGCCACCAGCGCCTGCTCGTTCTTCGCCACGGCCATGCACCCGGTCGTGTCCTTGTCGAGCCGGTGGACGATGCCCGGCCGGAGCTCTCCGCCCACCCCCGCCAGGTCCTTCACCCGGTGCAGCAGCGCGTTCACCAGCGTGCCCGAGGCGTGTCCCGCCCCCGGATGCACCACCATGCCCGCGGCCTTGTTCACCACCACCAGGTCCCGGTCCTCGTGCAGCACTTCCAGCGGCAGCGCTTCGGCCTGCGGGACGGCGGCCACCGGCGGGGGCACGTGGAGCGACAGGAGTTCCCCGCCCCGAAGGCGAGCCGCGGCCTTCACGGGGCGGCCGTCCACCCGCACATGGCCGGCGTCGATCAGCCCCCGAATCCGGGAACGGGTCAGCTCGGGAAACGCGCGCGCCAGGTGTTGATCCAACCGCTCGCCCCGGGCTTCGGGCGGAGCGCGGTGCTCGCGCGAATCCGGGGCTACCAAATCTTGGACTTCACGTGCGCCTTGGAGCGCAGGACGATGTCGTTGATGGCGCGCTCGAAGAAGTTCGCCCGCGTGAAGATCTCCGCGCTCACGCGGCTCTTGTAGAGATCGCGCCCTTCGTCCAGCTCGTCCTTGAGGACCTCGAAGAGGTTGTCCTGCTCGATGCCTTTGATGATCTTCTGCTCGTTGTAGAGCGAGATATCCGAGGCGATCGCGCGGGCCAAACGCATCGCTTTGACCTTCTCTTCCTCTGTCATTGTACTTCTTTCATATGCACGGTACCGCGGAGAGTCAACTTTTCTGCCGGGCTTCCCCGCGGCGGCCGTTCCAAGGGCTCACTTCTTCTGCGACCCGGAGGCCAGGGTGAGGTAACTGCGCGACACCTTGAGCGGGTCCAGCCCCAGCTCGCGCGCCAGGCTCATCAGGAAGCCGCGCAGGTACACCGTCGCCGGAAGCGCGGCATAGCGGTCCGCCTCCACGTTCTCCAGGTGCTTGGCGGAGATGCGGGTGCGCTCGGCCAGCTGGTGCAGTGACAGCCCCCTGCCCTCGCGAACCTGGCGCAGCACCTCGCCGTTGAACTCGGTGTTGGGGGGAATCTCCGGGGGCTTGGGCCGGGGCTCGCGGGCCTTGGCCGCCACCACCGCGAGCGCCGCCTCCGCCGTGGCGATGGCGGACTCCTGGGCCAGTTGCTGGGCCTCGTCCAGGTTCCGTCCTCCGGAGGAAGCGGCGGCCGGGGGGGCCTTCTCGGGCTCCGCCGCCGCGCTCCGCACAGCCGCGGGCACGGGCGTGGGCCGGTGGAAGCGGCGGCCACCTGGCGGCAGCGGTGGAGGGGTGGCCCCCCGCTCGTAGCGGGAGGGCCGGGCCGGACCGGCCGCGGGCGCGCGGGGCTCCTCCCGGAGCGGCAGGGGCGCCCCGACACCGGACACCTCCTCGTCCTGCGACATGGCGGGCACCGGGGTGGGTGCGGCCACCGCGGGCTCCGGAACAGGCGCTGGAGCCGCCACGGCCGGAGCCACCGGAGCCGCTGGCTCCAGGGGGGGCGTGACGGGAGCAGCAGCCACGGGCGTGGGGGGCTCGGCCGCCACCGGCGGGGGCGGAGCCTCGGGCGCGGCCTTCTCCTGGACCTCCCCGGGAGGACTCGCCACGGGGGAAGCCGCCGTCTGGGCGACAGTGGCCACCGGAGCGGGCTCCGGGGCGGGAGCCTCTGGGGCTGGGTCGAGCGCCCCGGCGGACACCGGGCCCGTGGACGCAAACAGGCCCGCCGAGCCCGTCAGGGACTGCGCTGGGACCAGGAGGGGCACATACGAGAGGGCGTAGCTGCGGAACGCCGCGTGGATTTGCTGCGGCGAAACCGTGGGCGAGGCTGCGGCCGGGACCTCCGGAGCAGGTTCCTGCGCCGGAGCCGCTGGCCCAGGCTCAGGCAAGGCCCCCGCCGAGGCCGCCAGGGCCGCCGCCGCTGGCGCCTTCTCCTCGGGAGGTGTCTCCACGGCGGCCACCGCTGGCGCGGCACGCTCCACGGGGGGCGGCTCCACCGGGGCCGTGTCCGCAACGGGCCGCACCGTGGGCTCCGTGGGGCTGGCCACGGCCTCCGCACGGGGGGGCGTGGAAGGCGCGGGGGCCGCCACGGCCGGGGGCGGCGCGGGCGCCAGGGCCTGGGCCGGAGCCGCCAGCGTGTTCGGCTTGGCCTGCTTCACGCCGATCATCTGGTCGTACTCTTCCCGCAGCTCCGGCTCGGTGAGGATCTCCACCGCCTCGGTGAGGCGGGCCCTCAACGAATCCAGCTGTCCCGGATCCACCAGCATGTACACCGCCACGGAATCCGGCGAGTACGTTTCGAGCGCCCGCTCGAACGCGGCGCGGATCTCCGCACCGGGCGCGGTGACGGGCACTTCGAGGAGTTCGTAATAGGTCTGCTGCTCGAAGGGCTTCATGGCGTCGAAGGGGTGGGAATGGCGATACCGTCGAGGGCCAGGATACGTCCGGCGATGCGCTGCAGTCCCTGGGCGGCGGGAGACTCGGGCCGCTCCAGCAGCACGGGCCTGCGCTTGCGGATCGCCCGCCAGGCCTCGTCGTCGTAGCGGATGGCCCCCAGGTCATCCATCTCCAGGCCGAAGAACTTCTTCCAGGCGGACACCACGGAATTGCCCACCGTCATGTCCGCGTCCGTGCGCGCCTGGTTCACCACCAAGCGGATGCGGAACGACATCAGGTCCTTCTCCAGCCGCGCCCCCGCCGCCGGATCATCCTTGCGGACCTGGGCGATGAAGTCGTGCGGCGTGCGCAGGTTGCCCTCGCGCGTCGTGAGGGCGCTCTCCACCAGGTCCTCGATGCCGTACTGGGCCTCCACCTGCTGGAGCCGGCGGAAGAAGGCCGCCTTGACGAAGCGGTACGCGTTCTCCACCGCGGTGGGCTCGGGCAGCACCACCAGCACGCCGTGGTCGGCCACGAGGAAGAAGTCGAGCGTGTTGAAGCTGGTGCCCGCGCCGAGATCCAGGAGCAGGTAGTCCACCGGCAGCGCCGTCAGCGAGCGCAGCAGCTTCTGCTTCTGGGCGTACTTGATGTTGGCCGCGTCCAGCACGTCCTGCGCCCCCGCGATGAGCGAGAGCTGGGGCACGCCCGTGGGCAGGATGATGTCCTCGATGCGCGTCTTGTTGCTGCGCACGAAGTCCGACAGCGTCGCGCTCGGCTGGCCCACGCCAAGGCAGGTGTGCAGGTTGGCCCCGCCCAGGTCCGCGTCCACCAGGAGCACGCGCATGCCGGCCTGCGCCAGCGCGATGCCGAGGTTGGCCGAGACGAGCGTCTTGCCAATGCCGCCCTTTCCACCGCCCACGGCGATGATGCGCCGGGGCCGGGCACGCTTGGAGAGCCCCGGCGGGCCGGCGCTCGCCGGCAGGACCGGGGCCCCCACGTCCCGGACGTCCTTGGCGGGAGGGGCAATGCGGCGGGGATCGACAGGAATGGATGTGACGGGCTTCAAGCAGCCGTATCAAAACCCGTCCTGCCCTCCGCGTCGACTCCCTGACCTTTTCAGGCCCTGCGGGCCCAGCAAGCAGGCGAGGAAGCGCTCCTACTCGTCCAGCAGTTCCACGTTCCAGTACGAGGCATCCTCCACCCGCAGGAACGGCAGCCACTCCCGGTAGGTGATGCGCCGGATGGCGCCCCGGAACAGCGGCGTCCACCGGGGACGGAAAGGCCGGCGCAGCAGCTTCATCCCCGCACGCTCGGGGGTCCGTCCCCCCTTCTTCAGGTTGCAGGGCACGCAGGAGCAGACGACGTTCTCCCACGTCGTCTTGCCGCCCTCACAGCGGGGGTTCACGTGGTCCAGGTTCAGCTCCGAGCGCGGCAAGGTGCGCCCGCAGTACTGGCAGGTGTCGTGATCCCTCGCGTAGATGTTGAGCCGGGAGAAGCGCACCCGCCCCTTGGGGAGGTACTCGTAGGCGGAGAGCACCAGCACCCGGGGCACCCGGATCGCCCGGTTCACCGTGACGATGCATTCGCCCGTGGTGCTCAGCGCCGCCCAGTCCTCGAACTCGTACAGCTTGTATTGATCGTCGATCGCCTTGGCCACGCCCTGGTAGAGCAGGGAGAAGGCACGCTTCACCGAGGTGACATGGACCGGCTGATAATTCCGGTTAAGAACCAGGACGGCACTTTCGATCATGGGCCTCTTTCTTGTCCTGCGGTGCCAACGACGGCCTCGGCCACTGGGCCCAGGTCGTCCTCCGCCAGACAACGGACGTCGAGGAGCACCTCGCCATCCGCAATCCTTCCAATAACCGGCACCTCGGCGCCACGCAGGGCCTCCAGGAATCCCTCCGGTTCCTGGACCGTGAGGATGCAGGCGAAGGACGGCAGCCGCGCCAACGGCATCGCCCCGCCTCCCACTTGCCCTGACACCGCCCCCACCCGCGCCCGTACACCCCGCGCCGCCAGCAGCTCCCGGAGCCGCTCGGCCCGCGCCTGCAACACCTCGGACGGTTGGGCGAGCAGCCGCCAGGTGGGCACGGCCTCCGGCCGGCCATCCCGGTACAGCTCCAGGGTGGCCTCCAGCGCCGCCACCGTCATCTTGTCCACCCTCAGCGCCCGGGTGAGCGGGTGTGCCTTGATACGGGAGAGCAGGGCCTTGCGTCCCACGATGATGCCCGCCTGGGGGCCGCCCAAGAGCTTGTCGCCCGAGAACGCCACCACATCCACCCCCGCCGCCACGGAGTGGCGCACGGAGGGCTCGGCGGTGAGCCCCTCTCCGCTCAGCGGGACCAGCAGCCCCGAGCCGAGATCCTGGAACACCGGCACCCCGCGCGCCTGGCCGAGCGTGGCCAGCGCCCCCACCGCCACCTCCTCGGTGAAGCCCACCATCTCGAAGTTGGAGCGGTGCACCTTCACCAGCAGGCCCGTGTCCGGCGTGAGGGCCGCCTCGTAGTCCGAGCGGCGCGTGCGGTTGGTGGTGCCCACCTCCACCAGCCGCGCCCCGGACTGGCGCATGACGTCCGGCACCCGGAAGCCGCCGCCAATCTCCACCAGCTCCCCGCGAGAGACAACGCACTCCTTGCCCGCCGCCAGCGCCGCCAGCACCAGCAGCGCCGCGCCCGCGCCGTTGTTCACGACGAGGACGTCCTCCGCGCCGGTCAGCGCCGTGAGCAGCTCCACCACGGGCGCATAGCGGCTGCCGCGCTCGCCCTCTTCCAGGTCGTACTCGAGGTTGGAGTAGCCCCGGGCCACCGCCGCCACGCGCGCCACCGCCTCGGCGGCCAGCGGCGCACGGCCCAGGTTGGTGTGCAGCACCACGCCCGTGGCGTTGAGTACTGGACGCAAGCGCGGGGTGAGCAGGCTGCGCAGGGCGCCGTCCACGTCCGCATCCTCGAAGGGCCGGGCCTCTCCGCGCAGCAGGCGCCCGCGCACCCGCTCCACCGCCAGCCGCAGCGCGGCCACGGCGCGGGCCCGGGGGAGCGCCGCCAGGCGAGGATCCAGCGAAGGGCGGCGCAGGAGCTGCTCGATGGACGGAAGCGAGCGCAGGAGCGCGTTCTTCCCGCTCTCCCCTCTCTTAGAAGGTGCGCCCATGGCCCAAGTCTAGGGGACCCAGGCCCCGGGCGCCAGCGAGCCCCCCTGCTCAGAGCCCCGCGGTCTTCACCACAGGAACCTTCGCGGGGCGCCCGTAGAGCAATTGGTAAGTGTTGTACGAACGCAGCACGCGCTTGATGTAGCCGCGCGTCTCCGCGATGGGCACTTCCTCCACCCACGCGTCCAGCGGCATCCCCGGGCGCTCGGAGCGCCAGCGGTTCACCGCCCCCGAGCCCGCGTTGTAGCTGCCCACCGCGAAGGGCGTGTGCCCGTCGAACTTCTTGATCAGCTCGCCCAGGTAGTGCGCGCCCAGGCGGATGTTGAGGTCCGGCTCCAGCAGGGCCTCCACCCGGAAGTTCTTGATCTTCAGCTGCCGGGCCACGCCCTTGGCCGTGTACGGCATGAGCTGCGTGAGCCCCAGCGCCCCGGCCCATGAGAGCGCCTTGGGATCCAACGCGCTCTCCTCGCGCATCAGCGCCTGCAGCAGGTCCGGCTCCACCCCCGCCGTCCGGGTGTGCTTTTCGATCAGCTCCCGGAACGCATTGGGGTAGGCGATCTCCCACACGGACCGCGTCTGTGGGGTAATCCGCCCGCCCAGGTCCCGGCGCAGGGCCACGCGGGCCACGGCGTGGGCGGAGCGCTCGTCCCCGGCCAGGGACAGCAGGTGGACGATGAGGCGCACGGACTCGGGCGGCAGCCCGGTGCGGTTGACCGCGAGCAGCTCGGAGGACACCGCCTCCGGGAAGCCCAGGCGCATCATCTCCACGCCGGCCAGGAAGTGGGGATCCTTCTGCATGGTGCCCGCATGCAGGGGCCAGGGGCTGGCGGCCTCCGGGGCGAAGACGAGCTGCGGGGCGATGCGCTCCAGGCGCTCCTTGTCCACCTCGCCGAGCTGCGTGCGCGCCATCAGCCCGTAGTAGGTGGCCGGGTGCTCCACGGCCAGCTTCTCGAAGAGGGCCACCGCGCCGGGCATGTCCCCGCGCTCCTGCAGCGTGCGCGCCCGCCAGTACTGGGCCCGCTCCACGTCATAGGACTCGTCCGCGTCCGCGAAGCGCTGCTCGATGCGCGACAGCAGCTCCAGCCCTCCGTCCGGGGCCTTCCGGGTGCGGGCGATCCAGAACGCCTTGAAGAGCGCCTCGCCCAGGAAGTCGCCCTTCGGGTAGTTGCGCTCCAGCTCCTCCAGCCGCGCGAGCGCCGGATCCAACTGGCCCGTCTTTACGTACAGGTCCGCCGCGTAGAAGAGCGCGTCGTCGGCGAAGGAGTGGCCGGGGAACTCGCGGGCCAGGCGCTCGTACGTCTCCGTGCCGCGCTTGAGCTCCACGATGGAGCGCGAGGAGCCGAGCACGTACAGCGCCCGGGGCAGCAGGTCCGCGTCCTGGCACTTCTCCACCACGGGCACGAGCGTGGCGATGGCGCGCGTGTGCTGGCGCTCCTTGCGCATGCCCTTGCCGAAGGCGAAGTGCGCCCGGCACGCCAGCGGCTCCGGCAGCTTCAGTGTGGGCAGGAGCGGCTCGAGCGCGGTGAGCCCCTGCTTGTTGCGGTGCAGCTCGATGAGCTGCTCGGCGCGCGCCACCTGGGCCTCCAGGGGCGGCTTGAGCCCCTTGAGCCGGCGCTCGGCCTGCTTCGTCATCGGCGACAGGGGGTAGCGGGCCCACAGCTTCCAGAGCGCCTCGCGCTCGCGCTCGCGGTCCTTCTTCTCCACGGCGATGTCGGCGGTGGCCAGGAGCGCCTCGGCGCCCACGCTGCGGCCAAAGGACACGGCGGGCCGGGCCGTCAGCGGCGCGAGCGCCGCCATGGCCCCGTCATGGTCCTTCTTCTTGCGCAGCACGCGCGCCATGCCCAACCGGGCGTCCACGTACAGCTTCGAGTCCTCCGGCACCCGGCCCAGCAGCGCCGCCGACTCCTCGAAGCGCCCCAGCTGCTCGAGCGCCATGCCCGCATGCGTGAGGCACCGGTCGCGCAGCGCGGGGTAGTCCTCCGCCAGGGCCGTCATCTCCTCGGCCGCGCGCGCATTGTCCCCGGCCCGCACGGCGCTCAGCGCCCGCAGGTACCGCACGGGCAGCGCGTTGCCCTCCAGGTGCAGCAGCGCCCGGGCCCGGACGTAGAGGCCGCGGTCGAACGCCTCCTTGGCCTCCTTGAGCCGCCCCTCGGCGAAGTACGGCGACAGATCGTTCAGCCCGTACGCCCGGCCCTTGTCGACCCGGACCTTGGCGGGCTCGACCCACGGCAGGGGGAAGGCGGGGTTGAATACCTCCACATACCCCTCGGGCAGCGGCGTCTTCTCGGCGTCCGGAGGCGGCCCCAGCAAGGCCTCCGAGGGAGCACCCTCGGTGCGCGGCTGCGGGGCGGAGGTGGGCTCGGAGGCCACGGGCTGCGCGGCCGCGAGCGACACGAAGGAGGCAAGAGCGAGGAAGAGGAGGACGGATTTCATGCGGGGGGGCCTAAGGCCCTGTGGGATGCGCTCGGGCACGCCCGAGGACAACGGAGAGCAGTCGAAAAATTTCCGGAGGCGGACACAGGTTAGACTGTTCGCCCACCCATGGATATCCCTACCCAGAACGCGCTGTTCGCCTCGTTTGTCGGCCTGGCGCTGGCACTGGCCATGCTCCTGCGGTCGGGCCGCTCCCGGGCGATGACGCTGTACTCCCTCTTCGCCCTGAACGTGGCGGGGTACTACCTCGCCTCCTTCGTCCACAGCATCGCCCCCGCCGCGGACTATCCGTGGATTGCCCGCATCTCGCTGGGCGCCGTCCTCCTGCTGCTGGCGCTGGTGCCGGGCGCGGCCGTGGGGTTCTTCCTGGAATTCCTGAGCGTCGCCAAGGGCACCCATGCGGCCGCCCGCCGGCTTGCCCTGCTATCGGCGGTGCTGGGGCTGTCGGTGGCGGTGACGCCGCTGGCGGAGCGCTCGTGGGCCCAGTTCGGCCTGGGCGTGTGGGTGCTGGGGGTCCTGCTCATCTCGGTGAGCCTGCTGTTCCTGCGGGTCCGCAGCCAGCAGTCGCGCATCGAGCGGCTGCGGCTGACGTACCTGGCCATTGGCGCCGGAGTCTGCATCCTCCTGTCCCTGGTGGACCTGGTCAGCAGCCACTACGGGCTTCCCCTGCCCTCGCTGGGGGCGGTCTTCACCACGCTCTACCTGGTCTTCCTGTACCAGACGCTCCGCAAGCTGCGGCTGATGGACCTGAACGAGCTCCTGGGCAAGCTCGCCGCGCAGGCGGTGCTGGCGCTGCTGCTCGCGGCCGTGTTCTTGGTGCTCACCTCGTGGGTCAAGGAGAACACCCTCCAGCTGCTCTTCAACACGGTGGTGGCAACCTTCATCATCATCATCCTGCTGGAGCCCCTGGGGGCCAAGGTCGACGCGCAGATGGTGCGCATCCTCTTCCGCGAGCGCTTCGAGCTGCTCGGGGCCCTGGGCGCGCTCCAGGCGCGCATGGCCACCGTCATCGACATCGGGGAGGTGACGCGGATGACGCTGGACACCCTCCACGAGACGGGACGCGTCACCCACGTCTCCATCTACCTGCTGGCGGAGGACAAGCCGGGCTACCGGCTGCTGGACTCCCGGGGCCCTCCGCCGGAGGCCTTCCTGGACACGGCCGCGGCGCGTGGCCTGCTCCTGGCGGTGGCCTCCGGACAGAAGGCAGTGCTGCTGGAGAACCTGGACAGCCGGGTGAAGGCGATCCGGGCCCAGCTCACCGAGGGCAAGCGCTTCCGCGACGAACTCAAGCGGCTCAATGACACCCGGGCCGCGCTGGTGAAGATGCAGGCGGGCATCACCGTGCCGCTGATGGGCAATGACCGCGTCATCGGCTTTCTGAACCTGTGGGACGAGCGCGTGCCGGAGGCCTACGCGTCCGACGAGATCGCCCTCATTCTCACCGTGGCCGAGCGCCTGGCCACCGTGCTGGAGAACTCGAAGCTGTACGAGAAGATCCGCGAGCGCGACCGCCTGGCCGCCCTGGGCGAGATGGCGGCGGGCCTGGCGCATGAAATCCGCAACCCGCTGGGCGCCATCAAGGGCGCCGCGCAGTGCCTGGACCCGCGGCGGCTGCCGGGCGAGGACGGGGAGTTCCTGGGCGTCATCGTCGAGGAGGTCAACCGGCTCAACGGCGTCGTCACCGCGTTTCTCGACTACGCGCGCCCGCTCAAGCAGAACTTCGGGCCCACGGACCTCAACGAGGTGGTGACGCGCACCATGCGCCTCATCCAGAACGACGTGCCCAAGGAGATGAACCTCGCGGTGGAGCTGGACCTGACCGTGCCCAAGGTGGACGCGGACGCGGAGCAGCTCAAGCAGGTGCTCATCAACCTGGTGCAGAACGCGGTGCAGGCCATCGACACCTCCGGGGGGCGCATCACCGTGCGCACCCTGAAGCCGGACCGCTTCGGCGAGTTCCGCAGCAACGCGGCCGAGTCCGTCGAGGTGCACGTGTTCGACACCGGCCCGGGCATCCCCGTGGATCATCAGCAGCACATCTTCGTGCCCTTCTTCACCACCAAGCAGAAGGGCACGGGGCTGGGGCTGGCCATCTGCCAGCGCATTGTCAAGAATCACGGCGGCAGCATTTCGGTGCAGAGCAAGCCCGGCGAGGGGTGCACCATCATCGTCCGGTTTCCCGCGCTTCCCTCCGAGCAGCCGCCCGCGGAGGCGGCTCCTGCTCCGGAGTGGACACCCATGCTGCCCCCCGCCTCCTCCCAGAGTCTGCCCCAGGAGACACTCCGGGAGGGTCCCCTTCCCCCACCCGCCGAGAGCCGGTCAAAACGGGAAAAGAAGAGCAAGTCCCTGTAATGAACCTCGGAGCCATAGGCGCGCACCGCAGGGTGGAGTAGAAAAGGCCCCAAGCCTGGAGATCCTTCATGAGCAAGCCCATTCAAGTCCTCCTCACCGATGATTCGCCCACGATGCTCCAGGTGCTCACGCGGCTGCTGTCCGCGCAGCCGGACGTGAGCGTGGTGGGCACGGCCCGAGACGGCGAGGAGGCCGTGGCCCTCTCGCGCTCGCTGAAGCCGGACGTCATCACCCTGGACGTGCAGATGCCGGGCATGGACGGCCTGGGCGCCACCGAGCGCATCATGTCCGAGTCGCCCTGCCGCATCCTCATGGTGTCGGGCGCGCCGGACACGGACCTGTCCTTCCGGGCACTCCAGGCCGGAGCCCTGGAGGTGATTGCCAAGCCGCAGGGCGCCCCGGAGGACGTGGCGCGCTTCGGCGTCCGGCTGCTGTCGGCCATCCGGCTGCTGGCCGAGGTGCCGCTGGTGACCCAGCGCCACGAGGGCCGCGCCACGGCGCCGGCACTGCCGCCGGGCTCGCGCGTGGCGGGCTTCGGCCTGACGGCGTCCATTGGCGGGCCCACGTCGCTGGCCTCGCTCCTGTGGCTGCTGCCGCGCAGCCTGCCCTTCCCGCTGTTCATCGCCCAGCACATCACCCCGGGCTTCACCGTGGGCCTGCACCGGTGGCTCTCCTCGCTGTCGCCGCTGCCGGTGGAGATCGCCCGCGCCACGGAGCAGCCCCGGGCGGGCACCGTGTACCTGCCGCCGGATGGGCACCACCTGCGCGTGGGGCCCCAGGGCGAGCTCGTGGTGGAGCGCGCCTCGGGCAGCACGTTCCCGTCAGGCGACTTGCTGCTCGCCTCGATGGCGCGCGCCTATGGCGTGCACTCGGCCGGCGCGGTGCTCAGCGGCATGGGTGAGGAGGGCGCGGTGGGGCTGATGGCCATCCGGCGCGCGGGCGGTCTCACCTTCGCCCAGGAGCCGGAGACGTGTCTGGTGGCGGGGATGCCGGAGGCGGCGCTCCGCAACAAGGCCACCGAGCAGATCGTCTCGCCCGAGACGCTGGCCACGGTGCTGCGCTCGCTGGAAGGCGTGCAGCTCGTGCCGAGCACGCCGGGCATGTAGCCCCGGCCGCCAGGCTCCCGGATGAGCTCCTGCCCCTTCTGCTACGGGACGCTGCTACCGACCTTCACCCACGGGCTTCCGCGGGAGAAGTGCGGCCGGTGCGCCGCGCTCTGGTTCGAGGGCGAGGGGCTGGAGACCGTGATGGGCGCCGCCGCCACGCGGGCGCTCCTGGCGAAGGCCCAGGGCAAGCATGGGGAGTGCAAGGACTGCGACACGCCCCTGACGGCCCAGGAGCCCCGGTGCCCGGAGTGTGGCCGGGACGCGCCAAGCTGTCCCAAGTGCGGCATCGCCCCGCTGTCGGTGACGCACATCCGGGGCGTGGAGGTGGATGTCTGCGTCCGCTGTCACGGCATGGCGCTGGACACCGGTGAGCTGGAACAACTGCTGGAGCGGGCAGGAGACGAGCCTGCCCCCGCGCCCCCTCCTGCGGCCACCCCTGCCCGGAAGAAGGACACGCTGCGCTGTGCCTCCTGCCAGCGGGCCCTCCGGGCCGAACATGCCTTCACCTCGGGCGGCAAGCTCTACTGCGGAAGCTGTGCATCAGAGGAGTCCTCGCCCTACGACGCCGAACGGGCGTCCCACGCCTCCCGGGACGGCGACCGCCCCACCGCCTCAACAGATCCGGTCTCTCGCGCACTGGGCTGGCTCTTCTCGCACATCAACGACTGAGCCCAGAGCCGCAGCCCCTCACGGCTTTCGGGGCTCCAGATCGCCAAGCTGGATTTGCAGCGCCCGGATGGAGATCTGAATCTCCCAGATGGACAGGGCCAGGGATGCCAGGAGCAGCAGCAAGCTCCCGGCGAAGACCGCTTCCCCTGCCCCGCTCATGCCCGCGAAGAGCAAGAGCATGCACACCACGCACAGGAACAGGCTGGAGACGCCCAGGAACTGCATGTCGCGAATCAACCGGACCCGGACCTTCAGGTTCTCGATCTGAGGCAGCAGCAAGGCATCGGGATTCGCCTTGTATTGCGCGTGCATCGTCCGGCTGAGCGCGGCGAGGGCGAGGAACCGGTTGGTATACGCCAGCAGCAACAATGACACGGTCGGGAAGAGCAGACCGGGCGTGGTGAGCGTCAGTTCCATTCCGGCATAATACAACCCTCGCAATCTGGAGGATGTCTTATGACTCCGCGCCATCTATCCGTCGTGGTCCTCCTCTGGGCACTGTCTACCGCTTGCAGCAGCACGCACGTAGTGCGCCTCGACCCGGGACAGGGCGAGTCCTTCATCCACGTCCCCCGCACAGACGAGGCCAGGCCCGTGGAACTGGGGAAGGAAGAGTTCACCAAGGCCATCGCGAGGGAGACCCAGCGGATGACGCCCTCACTCAACCCTGAGAAGGCCGCGAGAGAACTGTTCGAAGTCCCCCCGCGCAGTGGCTGGTACCAGTACTCCCAGCGCGACGGTGTCGTTCCTCTGGACGGGATGCCCACGGCCTCGCAGTGGGCCAAGGTGAATGCGCGAGTGACCCAAGAGTACCTGCAATTCTGCGAGGCTCTCGGGAAGCCAGGGGACTGCCGGAACGTGCTGATGAACAATCCCCTCCTCACCGGAGATGGCCGCTACGCCCTGGGCATGTCCTTCGCCATCGAAGAGATCGTTCCGGAAATGATGCAGTCCTTCAAGGACATGACCGACCCGGAGGCGCTCAAGGCTTCTCTGTACTGGACGATGACGATCTACGCCGCGATGTGGCTGGCGCCCGAGCCGGTGTTCTCCAAGGGGCTTGCGACGGCCGTCACGGCAGGCTTCGTCTGCTACATCGGGGTGGACACCTTTTGGACGCTCATCCAGGGCTGGAGACGGTTGGTGGAGGAGTTGGATCACGCCATCTCCTTTGCTGCGATCCGCGAGGCCGGGAAGAAGTATGGCAAGGTGATGGGCAAGAATGCGGCGCGGGCGTTCGCCCTTCTGCTCACGACCGCCATTGGACAGACGGCTGCCAGTTTCTCGGCCAAGGTGCCCACGCTGCCCGGCTCGGCTCAGGCGTCAGCGGTGGGTGTGGCACAGGCGGGATTGCGGCTGGCAAAGGTGGCGCAGGTGGAAGCGGTGGCTGTGACCGCCGAGGCAGTGACCATCACCCTGGCTCCCAATGCGGTCGCCGCGACGGCAGAGGGCCTGCGCGGCGCGGCTTCCAGGCCGGTGGATGCGAAGGGACCCGAGCACCACATCGCCACCGACAAGTGGACCGAGGCTACCCACAGTGGTGGTCCGTGGACGCCGAAATTCCAGAGAATCTTTGATCGGGCGGGAATGTCGCTGAATGACCCGGCCAACAGGGTCCACGTCAAAGGCCACCAAGGCCCCCACCCACAGGAGTACCACGAGCGGATTTACGAGCGGCTGGATGAAGCGACCAAGGGCTGTAGCAGCATCGAACAGTGCCGGAAGGCGTTGGCGGCGGAACTCCAGCGGCTGGCGAAACAGATCTCGACGGAGGGCACGACCCTCAACAAGCTGGTAACCCGGAGTCAGTGACGGAGAGGATCATCATCCTGATGAAGTACTTCAAGCTGTCTCAAGAGGTTGGGGGTTCTGGGGGATGGGATCTTGGCAACCCCACGGATCCTCAGGGCCGGGAGGTGGACAACCCATGGATGTTCAGAGAAGGCATGCCAGTTCCGGCACCAGGACGATTGAAGATCCCCATCGGCCGTCCGGGCAAGGCCCTCGACTTCACCCTCGCAGGTTTCAGCATCCCGGTCGTTCATGTCAGGGTGGCTTCCGTCTTCAACGAACTGGCCCCACGTGACGTTCAGATTCTGCCGGTGGACATCCACGGTCAGCCAGACCAGTTCTGCATCCTCGTTGCCACGCGGCTTGTCCGGTGTATCGATGACAAGGCCTCGGAGGAGGTGGAGTATTGGACGCCAGAGGATGGAAGACCCGAGAAGGTTGGGCAGTACCGGGACGTGTACGGGATGCGCATCGATCCCTCGAAAGTGGGTGACACCAAGGTCTTCCGCTCTTGGGGGTGGACGGTGGCTCTTATCGTCTCCGAAGAGATCAAAGAAGCATTGGAGCGCATCGGAGCCATGGGGACAAAGTTCAAGGAAGTGTAGTTCGTCAGATCAATCCACTCCAGCCCATGCCTCCTGGCTTGACCAAGCCGAACTGCTGCTGCGCGCCTTCGGGGCGCGCTACCTTCAGGGGCGACTGGGCCGGCCGGGACGAACTCGTCGAGCACCTCAACGCCAGTTGGCCCGAGTACAACCGCCTTTATGCACACCCGTTCACTTGGTCCTGGACGCGGACCAAGATGCACCGATGGGTGGATCGTCATCAGTCGTGACTATGTCCAACGTGACTATGTCCAAAAACTTCGTGGACACTCCACTAGTCTTCCAAGAGCCGATCGACCGCCGTCTCAATTGCGTTGACGACTACACGGAGCGCGGCGAGTTCTGCCTGAGAAACCGGTTTGGCATGGGCATCCTCTCGATGAGCGTTAACATAGTCGAGCAACACCTTGAACTGTTCACGACTAACCTTACGTTCAGGCGGCGCGGCTTCAAAGTGCTTGAACTTCTCCCACTGCACACTAACAACAGTAATCAAATTTAATAGAAATATCCGCTTCTCCAATATTTCATTCTTATCAACTCCCTGAAAAGTCTTTCGCTGTTCACTTGGAATACTATCCAGCACAGGATCTATCCAGCGCTCCGCGCCTAAATGCGCTTTCAGCACACGTTTAACCAGCTTGCGTAGCTTAGGTTCAAGGCGGTTTCTAAGTGCACTTATTTCGAGAAGCGAGCTTTCTGGAGCGGCAGCCACTGGGGCAGCTTGCAAAACAACATCTTTTTGCATTCGAGTTTGCGACCTAAGATACTTGGCCAAGAACGGAATTGTAAGCTCGGGCGGCTCCCCAGCAACAAGTTGGTATGATTTTAGATGCTCGCCGTATTGAGGTACTTCGTTGATAAGCTCATTAAAAAAGCCAGCATTCCCCTGCGCCAACTGCTCAAGCAACTGATATTCCGTCTTATACCATCGCTGCAACATTCCAAGAATATGACTACCAAATGGAAATAAGCTCTTATCACGAGCCTCTGTAGTTCTTTCCACCATTCCCACCGTTACTAAAGCGGGCAGAGCCACACCCTCAGAAAGTAGCTTTTTATGCATAAAACTACAAGCCAGCCGAGTGAGCAGAGGGTGCCCACCATACATAGCACGCAATTGATCGAAAGCGGCCTCTTCAAAGCGAAGCCCCATATAAGCTCCGAGAGTCCGTACCATTTGCCGAAGCTCCTCACGAGAAAATATAGGCACGTATCGAGTTCTGGCCAGACTAAATAGTGGGTTATCATGCTCACCATACATAGGCGTCTCGATCGCCGAAGCATTCACACCAGCAACAATGAGCGAGATGTGTCTATTTACATTTTGTACCGCACGCAAAGTCTTCCAAAAATCGAGAAAATCTTGATCCCAATGTTGGCGCATTCGGAGATTCGGCGTAATGTGCTCCACCTCATCTACAGCAATGATGACATGCTTATCTGGAGCAACCTTCTTAATCTCTTCGACAGCCGTCCGAAACAATTTAGCTGCTCTTTTAACCCCCCCTGATGGCTTGACAGGAATGTAAGGCAGTTGTTTTCTAATCTCGTCAAGCAACTCCCACCAAGAGAGCGAGTACAGTGCTGCATCCTGGAGGTCTACATAAACAACCTTTCCTGACTGCTCTTCCTCCAAAAGCCGTTGAAGCCTCAACAAAACCGATGTTTTGCCAACCTTCCGCAGCCCAAAAAGACCGACATTCTCGCCGCGAAGCGCTGCATCCCTCAGCTCGAATACAAGCCCGGTCCTACCAAAGAAAAACAAGTCGTTTGTAATTGGTTGCTCAATATCAAAGAGATCTCGGCTAAACAGATGCCTTTGAACAGCAGTCTGCACCAAAGTGAGGTCACCTGCTTCACGGCATTCCTGTTCAGGGAGAGGCACAGCCACACGAGATTGACTGTTTTCCGCCATTAGGCGGCCAACCGTTTCAACCAGTTCCGGAGCTGGGCTAACCAAAAAATACATAAGTGGCTCGACCCTTCCTGCCGCAGGAGTCCGAGACATGAGCGCGCTTGCAATCTGAAGTATTCTAGGCTCAATACTATTATACTCGGAGTAGACCAATAGGATCTCTCGATCCATTCCAAATCTTTCACGAACAAAAGCTTCCGGCTTGAGAAAAAACATCACAACGTGAGACCCAAACAGCCTCTCCGATGAGCCCCAAGTGACATCAAAACCATGCAAGAACGCACGCAGCATCATCCGCAGGGATGGGTTCAGCGTAAGCACTGGCTCAAGTTCATCGAAAATCCGTCCCACACAGCCTCCTTCGAACCGTCATCATTTAGCCGACTCAACGAACCACAGTCATTCTTTCTAGGCAGCACACCGGAATCAACTAGTAATTCAGCGCAGTCGAAGTGCGTTGTGCGAAGCGAGAGAACACATATTTGGTGATGCTCCGCCTGGCGATAGGCATCGCCACTTGGTTCCATTTGCGCCGACCGAAGTAGGCTCTATGGTGCCGCCATGATTGGCGAGATCTCACTGAGCGCGCTCTTGCGCGGCCTCTCCCCGACGCTGAACCCCGGTGATTACGTCTTCTGCACCGTGAGCGATGAACGGGTGCTTCAAGGAACCCGGCCTCTTGGCAGCTTCCAGGAGCGTGAAGGCCTGACAGTCATCTTGGAGCGCTCGCAGGCCGACCGGCTTCAGCTCCCCTACACGTACGTCGCGGCCTGGATCACCATCTCCATCCACTCGGCCCTGGAGGCCGTGGGGCTCACCGCAGCCCTGTCCACGGCTTTGGCCCAGGCGGGCATCAGCTGCAATGTCGTGGCTGGCTTCTACCACGACCATCTGTTCGTCAGCGCGGCCGATGGCCCCCAGGCGCTCCAGGTGCTGCGCGAGCTGGCCGCGCAGTAACGGATTACCCCAGGGAAGCGGCCGCTTCGGCCAGCTTCTCCTGGGCCGTCTCCCATGCCGCGTAGAGCGCTTCCAGCTCTTCCTTGCCCGCGCGGTGGGTGTCCATCAGCGGCTTGGCCCTCGCGAAGTCATTGTAGAGTTCCGGGTCCGCCAGCTGCGCCTCCCGCTCCTTCTGAGTAGCCTCCAGCTTGGCGATGCGCTCTTCGATCTTGGCGATCTCCTTCTTGATGGGCCCTTCCACCGTGTTCCGGCGCTGACGGGCCTCGGCCTCCAACCGCTTGCGATCCTTCTCGCTCACGGAGGCTGCGGAAGCCTTGTCCCCGGGCTTCCCCTTCTCCCCTGCCCCGGCCGCCTCGGCCTCCGCCTTCAGGCGGAGCTGCTCCTGGTGGTAGAGGTACTCGTCCAGGTTGCCCGCGTACGGCACCACCTTGCCGTCCACCACGTCCCACACCGTCGTGGCCAGGCTGTTCACGAACCCCCGGTTGTGGGAGACGAACAGCAGCGTCCCGCCGTAGCCCTGCAGCGCCTCGATGAGCATCTCCGTCGAGTCCAGGTCCAGGTGGTTGGTGGGCTCGTCCATCAGCAGGAAGTTCGAGGGCCGCAGGAGCAGCTTCGCCAGCGCCACGCGGGCCCGCTCTCCACCGGACAGCACACCGATGGGCTTGTCCACGTCATCCCCCGAGAAGAGGAACGCCCCCAGCACCCCGCGCACGTAGCTCTGGGGCTTGTCCGCCGCCAGCGGCTGCACCTCCTCCAGGATGGAGTTGCGCTTGTCGAGCGTGTCCGCGTGGTGCTGGGCGTAGTACCCCATCACCACGTTGTGCCCCAGCGACACCTCCCCGCCATCCGCCGCCAGCTCCCCGGCCAGGATTTTCAGGAGCGTCGTCTTACCGGCTCCGTTGGCCCCCACCACCGCGATGCGCTGGCCGCGCTCCAGGCGCGCATCCAGCCCCGAGTACACCACCTGCGGACCGTAGCGCTTGCTCACGCCCTTGAGCGTGGCCACGTCCCGGCCCGAGCGCTCTACCTCCGGAAAGCGGAAGTGCACCGTGGAGCGCTCCTCCAGCAGGTGCACCTCCTCCAGCCGCTCCAGCATCTTCTCGCGGCTCTTGGCCTGCCGGGCCTTGGTCGCCTTGGCGCCGAACCGGTCAATGAAGGACTGGAGCTCGGCGCGGCGGGCCTCCACCTTCGCGGCCCGCGCCTTGAGCTGCTCCATCTCCTCGGCGCGCTGGCGCTTGTAATCGTTGTAGTTGCCCACGTACGAGCGCAACCCTTCGATCTCCAGCGAGACGATCCGGTTGACCTGCCGGTTGAGGAAGTCCCGGTCGTGGGAGATGAGCACCAGCGCCTTGTTGCTGCGGCGCATGAACCCGTCGAACCACGTCAGCGTGGGCACATCCAGGTGGTTGGTGGGCTCGTCCAGGAGCAGCAGATCCGGATCCTGGAGCAGCAGCCCCGCCAGCGCGGCGCGCATCCGCCAGCCGCCGGACAGGGCGCTGGTGGGCTTGGCCAGGTCCGCGTCCCGGAACCCCAGCCCCTTGAGGATGCGCTCGGCGTGGTGGCGCCCGTAGTGGTCCTCGAAGTGGTCCAGCTCCGTGTGCAGGTCCGCCAGCTCCTGCGACAGCTCCAGCTGCCCGGCCTCGTCCGTCTCCTGGGCCAGGGCCGCCTCGGTCTTCTTCAGCCGGGCCTCCATCGCGTCGCGGCCGGGCACGGTGCTCATCACCGCCTCCACCACCGAGCCCTCGGGCAAGCCCGCCAGTTCCTGGGGCAGGTAGCCCACCCGGGCGCCCCGCGCGTAGATGATGGTGCCCGAGTCGGCGTGCTGGGCGCCGGCCAGGAGCTTCATCAGCGAGCTCTTTCCAGTTCCGTTGGCACCCACCAACCCCACGCGATCCCGGGGGCCGAGGGTGAAGCTGGTGTCGTCGAAGAGGACCTTCTTGCCGTAGGCGAGGCAGAGGTCCTGGGCGATGATGAGGCTCATGGCAGGTGTGGGGTGTAGCAGCCCGGAGCCCCCTCGGAAACGATTTGCATGCCTGCTCGCCTACTCGCCGCGTCATGACGGGCTTGCGTATACTGGCCCGCAATGGCCTCTCCGTGCGTTCACTGCGGCAGCACTGCTGGTCCTGACCACCTCTGTTCGGGGGCCAACCTGGCGCTGCTGGGGCAGGTGCTCGATGGCCGGTACAAGATCGACAGCGTGCTCGGCCATGGCGGCATGGGCATGGTGTTCCGGGCCACGCAGACCTCCGTGCAGCGGCCCGTGGCCGTCAAGACGCTGAACTCGGCGCTGGCCGTCGCCCCCACCTTCTTCGAGCGCTTCCGCCGCGAGGCCGAGGTGGCCAGCCGCCTGCGCCACCCCAACGTCATCACCATCTTCGACTTTGGCCGCGCGCCTGACGGCACCTGCTACTTCGTGATGGAGCTGCTGGGCGGCGAGAGCCTCAAGGAGATCGTCAAGCGCGACGGGCCCATGCCCCTGCGGCGCGCGGTGAACATCCTGGAGCAGGCCGCGCGGGGGCTCGCCCACGCCCACGCGGAGAACTGCGTCCACCGGGACCTCAAGCCCCACAACATCATGGTGCAGCAGCTCGACGGGAAGGACTTCGTCAAGGTGCTGGACTTCGGCCTCGTCAAGGCGATGGAGCAGGACGAGGAGGAGCAGCTCACCTCCACCGGCCAGGTGCTCGGCACCCCGCAGTACATGCCCCCGGAGCAGGCCGGCGGCGAGCTGGTGGATGCCCGCTCGGACCTGTACGCCCTCACGGGCGTGCTCTTCTATTGCCTCACGGGCACCTCTCCCTACGGCGCCAACACGGTGCGAAAGGCGCTCACCGCCGCGCTCACGCAGACCGTCCCGGCGGTGAACAGCAAGCGCCAGGGGGCGCCCGTGCCGCCCTCCATCGACGACTTCATGCAGAAGGGGCTGGCGCGCGAGAAGGAGGACCGTTTCCAGTCCGCCGAGGAGTTCATCGAGGAGATGCTGGACGCGATCGAGGGCCTCTCCAACGAGGAGCTGGACGCGGCCCCCTCGGGCGGCGCCACCGGGCGCGAGAACGGCAGTGGCAGCAAGCCCAGCGTCTCCAAGCACCGCAAGCCGGGCAGCCCGGTGGGAAGCTCCAGCGCCCGCGCGTCCCGGCCCTCCTCGGGCGCCTCCGGCCGGTCTCCCAACGTCATCGTCGCCAAGGCCGCCTCGGGCTCCCCTTCCTCGAACCGGAGCAGGTCCTCGGGGGGAGCCGCTCCGCGGGCCGCCCCCGCCCCGGAAGGCATGCCCCTGGCGAAGAAGGCCGCGCGGGTGGGCGTCCCCGCGCTCCTGCTCCTGACGGGGCTCGGGGTGGTGGCCGTGAAGATGCGTGGTGAGGACAAGGCCCCCGCCCGGGTGCAGCAGGCCGAACGCGTCCCAGCGCAGCAGCCCTGGCCCTCGGAGCCCCCGGCCCTGGCCGCCGCGGAGGCGCCCCCCGCAGCCCCCTCGCCCACGGTGCTGGTGAAGTGCAACACCACGCCCGACGGTGCCGCCATCTTCAATGAGCGGGACGAGCAGATCGGCACCACGCCCGGGATGCTGGCCCTGCCGCGAGGCCAGAAGCACCGGCTCACCTTCCGGCTGGCAGGCCACCAGGACGCGGAACGCCCGCTGGACCTCAGCATCGCCGCGGGCGACATGCTCGCGGTGGATGTGCCGCTCACCCCGCTGCGCGCGGCCCCCACGCCGGGCAAGCCCAAGCCCGCCCGCCCGGCCAGTCCGCCCGCCTCCGACATCTCCATCTTCGAATAGCGCCCCCCTCCTGCCGCCTCGGACTTCCAGCGTCCAGGCAGGCAGGCGATGGAGCCCCTGGCAACTCCCACACCCGGTTTTTCCGGTGAATTGCAGGAGGGCGTTCCCAGCCCCATTTCACTGGGGATGCTCTCGACCTCTCAGATTACCTTCCGCGAAAAGACCCTCGCCGATCCGCACGAGGCGGAGGGGTCCCCGCGCCGCACGGAGCGCGAGACGCTTCTTCAGGCGCGCATCAAGGATCTGAAGCTGCACCTCCAGGGCACCCCCCTGGAGCGGCACATCCAGCAGCTCTACACGGAGCTCGAGGCCAAGGGCATCTCCTTCCGGCCCGAGTGCTACCTGTCGGATCAGTGGGGGTGCCCCTCGGGGGTGCCGGTCATCGGCCTGCCCTTCTACCTGGCGGACCCTCGCCTGCACACCTTGGAGGCGGAGCTGGGGGGAGACGCGGAGACGGAGAGCGACATCCTCATGTACCTGCGCCACGAGGCCGGCCACGCCTTCAACTACGCCTACCGCCTCTACGACACCGAGGAGTGGCGCAAGGTGTTCGGGGACTACTCCAAGCCCTACCAGGACGACTACAAGCCGCGTCCCTTCAGCCGCAAGTACGTGGTGCACATCTCCGGCTGGTACGCGCAGAAGCACCCGGACGAGGACTTCGCGGAGACGTTCGCCGTGTGGCTGACCCCGGGCATGGACTGGGGCAAGCGTTACCTGGGCTGGGCCGCGCTCAAGAAGCTCCAGTACGTGGATGAGGTCATCCGGCGCATCGGCCGGACGCCCCCGGCCGTCCAGCTGGCCGACAGGGACTTGGACGTGGAGCAGATGGAGGAGACGGTCTCCGACCACTACCGCCAGCGCCAGCTCGAAGAGCGCGTGGAGCTGAAGCTGCGCGAGCACCTCGACCACGATCTCCTGGGCCTCTTCGAGCCCGCGGACAGCCCCTCCGCCGCCAGCGCGGAGACGCTGGTGCGGGCTGAGCGCCAGGCCCTCATCCAGTCCGTCACGCGCTACAGCGGCGTGAACCGCGCCGTCATCGTGGCGCTCGTGGACCACCTGCTGGAGCGCACCGCCGCGCTGCGCCTCACCGTGCAGTTGGACAAGACGCGCGAGTACCTCACCAAGCTCACCTCGCTCGTGACGGCGCTGGCGATGAACTACCTCTACACGGATCATTTCTTCGAGGTGGATTGAGGCGCGGCCGCGGGGTGCGCGGGGGCCGTTCGATACCTACCCTTGAGACACCATGCCGCTACCGCCCTTGAAGATCGCCATCCTCCACTACCAGTTGGAGGGAGACCCGGTGGACCCCGTCGTCACGCAGGTGGGCGAGTCCCTGAGGGAGCTGGGCCACCAGCCCAGCTTCATCGCGGTGAGTGATCGCGTGGCCGACCTCCTCCAGGAAATCCAGGCCGCGCAGTGTGATCTCGTCTTCAACCTCTGCGAGACGTTCGCGGAGGACTACCGCCTGGAGGTGAATGTCGCGGCGCTGATGGAGATGGCGCGCGTGAAGTTCACGGGCTCCGGCACGGCGGGCCTGCTGCTGGCCCAGGACAAGATCCTCACCAAGCAGTTGCTCGAGTACCACGAGATCCCCACCCCGGACTTCGCCACCTTCGACGGCATCTCCGTGGAGACCAACGGGGACCTGGACTTCCCGCTCATCGTGAAGCCGGCCCGGAGCGATGCGTCCATCGGCATCGGCGGCAAGTCGCTGGTGCACAACTGGGAGCAGCTCACCAACCGGGTGCGGGTGATTCGCAAGGAGCTTCAGGACGAGGCGCTCGCCGAGGAGTTCATCCAGGGGCGCGAGGTGTACGTCGGCGTCATCGGCCCCAAGGAGCTGCCGGAGATCCTCCCCATCGTGGAGCTGGACTTCGGCAACTGGGACAAGAACAAGCCGACCATCTCCGACCGCGAGGTGAAGTTCGCCCCCGAGACGGAGGGCTCGCCCAGGCTCGTCATCGCCCGGGACATCTCGCCGGTGCTGCGCCAGCGCGTGGAGCGGGCCGCGCTGCTCGCGTACCGGGGCCTCAAGCTCCAGGACTACGCGCGCATCGACCTGCGCATCTCCGAGGCCGGAGACCCCTACATCCTCGAGGTGAACCCCAACCCGTACCTGGAGGACAAGAGCGAGCTGGCGATGGCGGCCCGGGAGAAGGGGCTGTCCTACACCCAGCTCATCGGCCGCATCCTGGACTCGGCGGCCCAACGCTATGGGCTGGAGAAGCGGCAGGCCGCCGGACTCCCGGATTCCGCGATAGCCCCGGTCATCGGGTGAGGAGGCCTGCGCAGAGTCCTGCCGCGCGGGGGATTTCTCGCTAAAAGAGAAGCCCGGCGCCCCGGCGCCCGCGAGTTTCCCCTCCCCGAGGAAGTCTCCCCATGGCCGAAGTCACCTTGGACCTGCGTGGTACGCCGAAAGCCGCGGCGTACGTGGAGCTGCAGCAGCACGTCGAGGCGGTGCTGGAAGGCATCGACGACGAGATCACCGCGATGGCGACCATGAGTTGCCTGTTGCACCACGCCTTCGGGCACCTGTGGACGGGCTTCTACCGGGTGGTGCAGCCCGGGAAGCTGCTCCGGGTGGGCCCCTACCAGGGCACGCTGGGGTGCCTGGAGATCACCTTCGGCAAGGGCGTGTGCGGGGTGGCCGCGGCCACGCGCGAGACGGTGGTGGTGCCCGACGTGCATGCCTTCCCAGGCCACATCACGTGCGACGGCCGCTCGCAGTCGGAGATCGTCGTGCCGGTGTTCGGCAAGAACCGTGAGCTCATCGCGGTGCTGGACATCGACTCGGAGCACAAGGCCACCTTCGACGCCGCGGATCAGCAGGCGCTCGAAAAGATGATGGGGTGGTTCTCGCGCCCGCGCGGCTAGAGCGTCCGATGCACGCGCAGCAGGGCGTAGGCTGCCAGCGTGCTCGCGTCCTGGATGCGCCCCGCCCGGACCTGGGCCTCGAACTCGCGCACGGTCACCTGTGTGCAGACAAGGCCCGCCTCCTCCTGCTCCAGCTTCTGGGGGCCCCGTGTGAGGTCCTCGGCCAGGAAGACGTGCATGCCCTGGTTGGAATAGCCCGGGGCTTCGAACAGGCGGCCCAGGTACGTCATGCGTCCGGCCATCAGCCCCGTCTCTTCCTGGAGCTCTCCGGCGGCGACCGACTCCGGGGATGCGTCCGCCTGGGTCTCCCACGCGCCCTGAGGAAATTCCAAGGACTGGGCCTGCACGGGATAGCGGTACTGCTCCACCAGGTGGAACGTGCCGTGCTCGTAGGGAATGACGAGCGCGAAGTCCACCTTGCAGACCACGCCGTAGATGCCCGTCGAGCCATCCGGCCTGCGGATGGTGTCCTCCCGCACGGTCATCCACCGGTTGCGGTAGACCTCTCTCGAACCGAGCGTTTCAATCGTCATGGGCCCGAGATTACCCTCCAGGCGAGCCTCCGGGCGATCGTGGGAATGGCTGCCCCACTCCCCGTGTAGATTCGGGGGAGTGAGGTTGTTAGTGGACGAGTCCTGCTCAAGGAGCCGCCGTGTTCCGACTTGAAACAGACCGGACGCTCATCGAGTCCTTCCGGCCCCGTGACCGCCGGGTCATCGAGATGCCCGCGGACATCACCTTCCCGCTCTTCGTGCGCGATTACCTGGCCTGGACGGAGACGTCCGGCGGGCGCGTGTACCTCGTCTTCGCCGCGCCCGGCAGCCGCAAGCCCATTGGCATCATCTTCCGCCGGGACGTGTCCAGCGGAGGCCCGCCCACCACGCAGATGTGCGACTGGTGCCACTACTCCGGCTCCTCGAACGAGGTGGGCCTGCTCACCGCCGACGTGAACAGCAAGCGCCGCGTGGGGGTGAACCTCTGCATGGACCTGCGCTGCCAGGCGAAGCTGGAGGACGCCGCGGATCGCACCGGGCGCCATCCGCTCGAAGCCCTCACACGGCTCAGGGAGCGCATGTCCCGCTTCGCCCACGAGGCGCTCGGCATCCAGGTTCAGCCAGCCGCGTGAACCGGCGCGTCACCCGAGCGGGCTCACCGGAACTCGTCGACGATGAAGGCCATCGAACTCGAGAAGTCGAGGATGGCCGTTCCCGGCTTGGAGTCCGGGTGCTTTCTGAGTTGCCCCTTTGACGACCGGGCGACCGCGCAAATCGGTACTCTGTCTCCATCAGGTGGCTTCGCTTCGTAGTACCGGATGACAGCCTGTTGACCGCCTGTCCAGACTCGTCCGTAAAGCCGGGTGGGCGACTCCAGAATGCCGAGGTTGCCCTCCAACATGCTCTCGATGGGCCCGTCGTACAGCGTGATGGGGCTGACATCGTCTTGGTTCATGTCGAGTTCCACCAACGCGGCGTCTCCAACGGAAAGACGCAGGTACCGCATCGCCTTGAGTGCTTCTTCGGGACACTTCTCAGGGCCTGGAGTTCCGTCCGGGCGCAGAGCCACCCCCCCCGTGCCGGTAGCTGGACAGCCGGAGGATGTCACGAGCAGGGTCAGGGTGAAGCACCAAAGAACACGCTTGTTGACGCTCATGGGGCCGCTCTTACTAACGGGCAAGAGAAGGATCCAGCCTCACGAAGGCTTGCACGAGACCATCATCGCGGATGATTTGCAGCGCCAAGGTCTCGGGCCCTTCCCCCGAGAGAAACGCACTCTTGAGCACCATTTGCCAAGAGCGCGGCAAGGGCATGGTCCGGCGAGTTCTGCTCCTGCTCGTGCCTTTCGTTCTCCTTCAGGGCGATGCGCTCCCTCAGGAGCGCATCCTCCAACCTCGCACGCAGGTACGCGCCGCTTTCCCGGTCCCAATACAGGTTCACCTGATGATCCACCCGCTCCTTTTCAGACGCTTGGACGGTAAAGGGCACTTGCGTTCCATCCATCAGCGTCACCACGAGCGGGAAGCGGTCTTCAGCAGTGAGGTCGTGGAGCGGCTCGATGACGACCTTCTTGCCCCCCGCCAGAAGGGGTTCAAAGCGGCCTTTCCAGCCCACCATCTCCGTCCGCACCGGATCCACCTCTTTCTCGAAGCGAAGGACGGTGGCAATGGCCGCAGCAACGAAGACAGAACGGGCGATCTCCTCGGGCCCGTCCGGGAGGGTGACGTTTCGGATCTTCGACTCACGGTCCTTGGCGATGGCCATGGATGCCACGAGCACAAAGAGCAGGACCAGCCGACTTGTAAGGTTGCACATGGCGTATCGAACCTACCAAGACAGGTTGTACAAGTCCAAGCCGATGCCGCTACGCATGGGACTTGAGAGGACTTCCGCGAGGAAAGCTCTGGGACCGAGTGCTTGGGTGACGATGAACGCGGGGTATCCGTAAAAGAGATTGCGAAACTTACTGGGCTCGCAGAAACCACCGTGCGCACCTACTTGTGCAAGGGAGAGGGAGGCAAAGCCACCTCCCCCCTCCATGCGGGTCATCCCATGATGCGTTATAGAGATATGATCAGGGCTCCATTCTCCAGTAGAGGAGATCCGTGGCCCCTGCAGAGGTCCACGGCTGTCCATCCAGCTCGAGCGTGCCGGACAGCGTGGTGCCCAGCACCAGGCCTCCCGCGGGCTGCGGGGCCATGAGGAAGAGCCGGTCGTAGGCGACCACGTGGGCCCACTGGAACTGCCCCTCCCCGGAGTATCGCGCCACGAAGGGCCGGACCGCCTGAGGAACGGGCGCGCCGTCAGCGTCGCCCAGCGTCCCGCCTCCGAGATCGAACTCCCCCACGCCCCAGCCCGACACCGTCAGGGTCCGGCCCTCCCCCATGCTTAGCTGCTCGAATGTGAGGTTGGCCCCGTTCCCGGTTCCCACGGAGGTGAGCCACGCATCGGCGCCCGTCGCGCTCAGTTGCCCGACGAAGCCATTGGTGTTGGGGGGAACCAGAGGGCCCCTGCGAGGGTCGCCTCCCAGATGGCGGCTCCCCCCGAAGGTGAAGCTCCCCCCGAAGTTGCCAATGAAGGCCACCTGGCCCGTGCCTTGGGCCTGGAGGCCCATCACATCGCCGTAGGCCCCCCCGAAGAGCCGCTTCCACAGCAGGCGGCCCGTGGCGCTGTACTTCGCGATGAAGGGCGCCTGCACGCCGAGGACGCCATCGCCCAGGTTCATCCAGGCGCCGGAGGAACCTCCGAGCAGGACGTTGCCCTCGGGGTCCGTGGTGATGCTCTGGAGGCGCGGCGTCTTCTCGGGCGTGTCGAACACCCCGCTCTGGAGCGCCGCGGACCACTGGTGCTTGCCCTCCCAGGAGAACTTCGCGACGAAGCCTCCCTCGCCCCACGCCTCGCCCGTGTTGCCCGTGAGGTGCGAGCTCAAGGGCCCGCCGCCCAGGTCCAGCGTGCCCCGGAACGCCCCCGTCACCACCAGGCTCCCGGCCGCATCGGTGGCCACCGCGGACGGAGCCGCCCGCTGGAACTGGCCTCGGATGCCCCGGGCCGAGAAGCCCTGGGTCCACACGGTCTGGCCCGTGGGCGAGAACTTGGCGATGAAGAACCCGTCCCAGCTCTGGCTGCCGGTGACGGCGGGCAAGGGCCCCGCGCCCAAGTCCGGCGAGCCGCGATACCTCCCCACCAGGAGGATGTTGCCCAGTGAAGTCAGCGTGACGGAGGTGGCGTGCACCGCCTCCGTCGTCACCACCCGGCTCCACGCGAGGCTGCCGTCCGCGTTGTAGAGCCCGAGGGCGAGCCCCTCTTCCCGGGGAAACGCCACCGGCCCGAACCGCCCCACCGCAAGGAACCCGCCCTGTGGGTGCGCCGACAAGGCATCCAGGTGCTCGGCCCCCATGCCTCCGTACTTGCGAATCCACACCGTCCGCCCGCTTGCCGCCGTCTGAGCAGCCGCTGCCTCAGGGGCCTCCCTGCCTGCTGGCTCGCTCCAGCCTCCCGTGAGGAGCAGCACCGCCAGCGCCACCGCACACCGTCCACGTATCCCTGATTTCTGTGCCATGCCGGATCTCCCGAAAAGAAGAGAATCCATATGCAGTGCGCGGCGGATCGACCTGGGAACTGGCGCTTCTGGGAAGCCCGCCGATGTGTGTTTCCCGGCGGGACCGGCCGGCCGTGTTCAGAAGAAGTGCATCCAGGGCGGCCTTGGTAGCATGTGCCGCATGATCCGCTCCTTCTCGAAGTTCCTCCCTGCCCTGGCGATTTCGACAGGGCTGGCAGCCCCCACGGCGCTCGCCTGCACCAGCCTGCTGGTGAGCAAGGGCGCCTCGTCCGACGGCTCGACCTTCATCACCTACGCGGCGGACTCGCACGAGCTCTACGGCGAGCTGTACTACACGCCCGCGCGCCGCAACGCCGCGGGAGCCCAGCGCGACATCTTCGAATGGGACACCGGCAAGTTCCTGGGCCGCATCCCCGAGGCCCCCGTCACCTACTCGGTGGTGGGCAACATGAACGAGCACCAGCTCTCCATCAGCGAGTCCACGTTCACCGGCCGCAAGGAGCTGGAGGCGCCCAACGGCATCATCGACTACGGCTCACTCATCTACATCGGCCTGGAGCGCGCGAAGACCGCGCGCGAGGCCATCCAGGTGATGACCCGCCTGGTGGCCGAGCACGGCTATGCCTCCACCGGCGAATCCTTCTCCATCGCCGATCCGAAAGAGGCGTGGATCCTGGAGATGATCGGCAAGGGCGAGGGCAAGAAGGGCGCGGTCTGGGTCGCGCGCCGCCTGCCCGAGGGCTACCTGTCCGCGCACGCCAACCAGGCCCGCATCCGCCAGTTCCCCCTGAAGGATCCGGAGAACACCCTCTACTCCTCCGACGTCATCTCCTTCGCGCGCGAGAAGGGCTGGTTCACCGGGGCGGACAAGGACTTCAGCTTCGCCGACACCTACCACCCGCTGGACTTCGAGGGCGCGCGCTTCGCCGAGGCCCGCGTGTGGAGCATCTTCCGCCGGGCGGCGCCCTCCCTGGGGCTCGGCGTGGAGAGCGTGAATGGCTCGGATCCCTCCAAGCGGCTGCCCTTGTGGGTGAAGCCCGAGCGCAAGGTGTCCGTGCAGGACGTGATGGGGCTCATGCGCGACCACTTCGAGGGCACCGCGCTGGACATGTCGAAGGACGTGGGAGCAGGCCCCTACGCGGTGCCCTACCGCTGGCGGCCCATGACGTGGGAGGTGGACGGCAAGAAGTACGTCCACGAGCGCGCCATCTCCACGCAGCAGACGGGCTTCTCCTTCGTGGCGCAGATGCGCTCCTGGATGCCCGCGCCCGTGGGCGGCGTGCTCTGGTTCGGCGTGGATGACACGTACACCACCGTCTACACGCCCATGTACGCGGGCATCCGCCGCGCGCCGAAGAACTTCGCCCAGGGCGTGGCCAACCGCGGCCAGTTCTCCTGGGACTCGTCCTTCTGGGTGTTCAACTGGGTGTCCAACCAGGCCTACGCGCGCTGGAGCGACATGATCGTCGATGTGCGCAAGACGCAGGGTGAGCTGGAGGGCCAGTTCCTCGCGGATCAGGCGGACATCGAGAAGGTGGCCCTGGAGCTGTACAAGACGACGCCCGAGCAGGCCCGTACCTACCTCACCGACTACTCGGTGCAGCAGGGAGAGAAGGTTCACGCCCGCTGGCGCCACCTGGGCGAGCAGCTGCTCGTGAAGTACATCGACGGCAACATCCGGGACGAGTCGGGCAAGGTGAACCACCCGCGCTACCCGGACTCCTGGTACCGGCACATCGTCCGGGACGCGGGAGACAAGCTGGCGATGCCTGCGGAGAAGGCCCCTGAGCCGAAGCCCTCTCCGGCACCCGCCTCGCCTCAGCCCGCCCCCCAGGCGCAGCCGAAGCCCACCGTCGCCCCGCCGCAGTAACCGGCGGGAACGGACCGGCTAACGGTGGTGATGCCCGCCACCGTGGCCACCTCCATGGCCACCACCATGGCCACCTCCGTGGCCACCCCCGTGAGGGCCCCGGCCGCCGTGCGGCGGACGGGCCGGAGAGGCGTCGTGGTGGCGGTAGGGGCGTCCCCCGCCCCGGTACCGGTAGGAGTGGCCGTAACCGCGACGGCCGTAGTCATACGCGGGGTAGCGAACCACCGGGTGCCGGCGCCAGGAGTGGAAGAAGTGGTTCGGGTGCCCCCACCGCACCGACACGTGGGCGTGGCGGTACTCGGGAACGACGACCCGGACGGAACCCCGGGCCGCCCAGCCGCCCGCCACGAAGACCCACGAGGGTCCCCGGCGGACCCACCGGGGGGAGACGAAGCGCAGGCCCGCCCGGGGCGGAGCGATCCAGCTTCCCTGGATCCACGCCCACTCGACGCCCGACCAGTACCAGTAGCCGGGGGCCCACGTGTAGGCCGCGGAGGGCGCGGGCGGAGGGGTCTCCACCTGCACCTGCGGCGGCGCCTGGGCGCTCATCACTTCCTCGCCGCTGACCTCGATGGGGATCTCCACCTGCGTGGAGCCCGACGGCGCCCAGCCGCCCGGCACCCAGCGCCAGACCGCCCCATCCTGCTGCCAGTACCCGTTGATGAACTGGTAGCCGGGCATGCGCGCCACCCAGGCGCCGGGCTTGAAGCGCCACTGGCCGTCATCCCAGTACCAGTGGCCGGAGGTCCACACGGCATCGGAGAAGGGACGGACGGAGGGGGACTCCGGAGGCAGGGCGGGCGGCGGGCCCGGCGAGAAGGGCTCTTCATCCACCTCTTCGCCGTCCCCGTAATAGCCCTCGTCCGGGGAGGCCTCGAAGCCTGGCGAGGCCACGGGCGCGGTCTGCGCGTAAACGGCCGGGGCTGTCAGCGCCATCGCACAGCACAACAACCATCGAGGAGTCATGACGTCTCTCCGCTGAATCACCCAACCCAGGACTTGGCGAGGGCCACGGTGTGCCTTGGTGGCAGGATCTGCGCTTTGGACTCTGCCGCCCGTTGATTTATTCATCTCACCCGCCGGCGGAAGGCCGCCGTCCCAGCCAGCACTTAGCCATGGCCCAGGGCCACGGCCAGCTCTCCCGCGAAGCGGGCGTTGTTCGTGAGCAGCGCGATGTTCGTCTTGAGGCTCTTGCCCCCGGTGCGCTGGGTCATGTCCGACAGCAGGAACGGGGTGACGGCCTTGCCCCGGATGCCCTGGCGCTCGGCCTCGGCGAGCGCGGAGGCGATGTGCAGCTCCACCTCGGCCCGCGGCAGGGCCACGTCCTCCGGGGGCGGCACGGTGAAGAGCAGGCCCCCCTGCCCCAGCTCCTGCCGGGCTTGAACGATGCGGGCGGCCATGGCGGCATCCTCGACGCGGTGCTCCAGCGGCAGGCCCGAGCCCCGGCTGTAGAAGGATGGCAGCTCGCTGGTGCCCACGCCAATGACGGGCACGCCCGCGGTCTCCAGCGCCTCCATCGTCTTGGGTAGATCCAACACGGACTTGGCCCCGGCGCACACCACCGCCACGGGGTAGCGCGCCAGCGCGCCGATGTCCTGGGAGATGTCCATGTGCTCACCGGCCCCCCGGTGGACGCCGCCAATGCCCCCGGTGGAGAAGACCCGGATGCCCGCCGCGGCGGCCAGCTCGCACGTGGCGCTCACCGTGGTGCCGCCCGAGGCCTTCTGGGCCACGGCCACGGCCAAGTCCCTCGAGCCCAGCTTCAGCAGCCGCTCCTTGCCCTCGGCGAGCCGCCGCAGGGAGGGCTCGTCGAGCCCGATGCACACCCGGCCATCCACCACGGCGATGGGCGCGGGCACCGCCCCCGCGCGCCGGATGGCCTCCTCGCACGCCCGCGCGGCGGTGAGGTTGTCCGGGTACGGCAGGCCCTGCGCCACGACGCTGGTCTCCAGCGCCACCAGGGGCCGCTTCTCGGCCCGGGCGCGCTGCACTTCCTCGGAGAAATGGAGGTTCATCCCCCCGAGCCTACCCCGGGCCTACATCGGCCGTTCGGCATTCAGCAGCGCGCGCATCTCCTCTTCGTCCAGGGTGCGGCCTTCGCGGCTGATGGCCAGGGCGTTGACCTGCTCCGCGTCCACCTCCACGTGCGCGCCCTTGCGCCACTCGGTGGTGTGGACGGCCCCGTCCACCAGCTTGCCCACCAGCGTGCCCTCTTCCCAGGCCACCACTTCCAGCCAGAGCTTCTCCACCACCGTCTCGCCCTCGGGGTGCGTCTCGAAGGGCGCCCGCGCCAGGAAGGTGAGCGGCTCCATCAGCCCCCTGCGGTGGAACCGGGCCAGGAAGGCCGGCATCAGAGACTGCGCCTCGCGCCGCAGCGCGTCCGAGCGATCCTCGGGCTCGGGGATGAAGCGCTCGCGGTAGGGCCGCAGCAGCTCCGCGGTGTTGTGCCGCCCCAGCGGCGACACCACGCTGAGGAACAGCGCCTCATGGCCCTCGAACGTCTCCAGCGGCACGCCCAGGAGGTTCGTCCGGGCCTCCTCGGAGGGCACGAGCATGAACGCCTGGCCCTCGCTGGTGCCCACCATGCTGCGGGGCTCGGGCCCCTGGCCGAAGGCGAGGTCCGTGCACAGCTCGTGCAGGAACGTCTCGGCGGGCAGCAGGTCGTCCTCCCCGAGGTGGAAGATCTCCAAGTCCCGCGAGCCGAACTTCTCCATGCCGTGCGAGTGCACCCACAGCGGGGTGTCCCCCTCGATGGCCTCCACCGCGTGCAGGTTGACGTGGTCCCGGATGTCGAAGTCCAGCTCGGTGATTTCCACCACGTCCGCCACATCGTGCAGCTTGTGCGCGGTGAGGTCCGCCAGGACGCCGGGGGCGTGCTCCATCAGGGTGCGCGCGCACCACAGCGCCTCGAAGACGGGCACGGTGGGCTGGGGCCCCGTGCCGGGCTCCACGGCGATGCGGTAGAAGCCCTGCGCCCGGCCCAGCATCTGCCGGGACTCCTCGCTGCCGGTCAGCAGGTCCTTGCGCAGCCCCCCGGGGAACGTGCCCGTGTCGAAGCGCACCTCCACCCGGGTGCCTTCCGCGTGGATGGAAAACCCGCCTCCCTCGGCCTCCGGAACGAAGCGCACCTCGTCCGAGGCGAACGTCGTGCGCAGCGTCTCGATGGGCACCGGGGCGGCGGCCTCAATGGCGAGCAGGTAGATCTCGTTCACAGGTACTTCTCGATCTGGCGGAAGAGATCCACGCGGTCCACCAGGTTGGTCAGATAATCCAGCTTGTCCGTCGAAAGGACGAGGACGGGCGACATCTTGTAGTTGCTGAACCACTCCTCGTACAGGGCATTGAGGCGCTTGAGGTAGGCCACCGGAATGTCCTTCTCCATGGACCGGCCGCGCAGGCGGATGCGCTCGCGCAGCGTCTGCACGGGGCAGTTCAGGTAGATCATGAGATCCGGCGGCGCCAGGGCCTGGGCGATCGTCTCATAGAGCTCCCGGTACGTCTGATAGTCCCGCCGGTCGATGAAGCGCTGGCGGTGGAGGTTCTTGGCGAAGATCTCCGCGTCCTCGTAGATGGTCCGGTCCTGGAGCACGGTGCCCGCGTGGCGCTCCAGCTCCCGGTGCAGCCGGAACTTGTGCGTGAGGAAGAAGATCTGTGAGCGGAAGGCCCACGTCTTCATGTCCTTGTAGAAGGAGGCCAGATACGGGTTCTGGTCGTTCGGCTCGAAGTACGGGGTGAGATCGTACTTTCGGCAGAGAAATGAGGTGAGTTCCGTTTTCCCGGCACCGATGTTGCCCGCAACGGCGATGAACTTTTTTCTGGCCACGCCACTCCTGCTTGTAACCCCACCGGACGGCTCGTACCAGAAACAAGGTGAGAAGGGAGCCATGGTACAACGCGCCGTGATGCTCCTGTTGCTTCTGCCCACCCCTCTCCCCCCAGGACCCACCTTCGCGCTTGCCCGGTCTGGGAAAGGACGTGGCTCCCCCCGCCTGGGTGCTCTCCCGCTCGTTCCAGAGGCCTTCACGCCCCGTGAGCCGGCCGCGCCCCGCGGAAGGAAGGTTACGAATGCTCCGTAAGCTCTTCTGTATGTTCGTCGCGGCGGTCTGGACGGCGCTCATCTTCCCCCTGGCCGTGCTGGCCTCGGTCATCCGAGGGGGCGACATCTGGGTCTGCCGCCACATCTGGTCCCCCGTGCTGGTGTGGGCCGGCGGTGGAAAGATCGTGGTGCACGGCATGGAGAACGTGGACCCGAAGCGGCCCACCATCTACGTGTCCAACCACCAGTCCACGCTGGACATCCCCGTGCTCTTCATGGCCGTGCCGGTGAACTTCCGCTACGTGGCCAAGAGCCAGCTGGCCTGGGTGCCCTTCATCGGATGGTACCTGTGGCTGGCGGGGCACATCTTCGTCAACCGCTCCAACCGCGCGGGCGCCATCGAGTCGTTGCGCGCCGCGGCGAAGAAGATTCGCGGCGGGGCCAGCATCTTCCTCTACCCCGAGGGCACCCGCTCGCCGGATGGCCGCATCCTGCCCTTCAAGAAGGGCCCCTTCGCCCTGGCCCTGGAGGCCCGCGTACCCATCTGCCCCGTGACCGTGGAGGGGACCGCGAACATCATGCCCAAAAACTCCTGGAACATCACCCCGGGCCCCATTCATGTGAAGATCGGCACACCTATCGACATCACGGGCTTCGCCGCGAACGACCGCGGGGGACTGGCCCGGGCGGTCCGGGACGTCATCATCGCGCAGAGCCTGGAGCTCGGCGGGCGCGGGGGTGATCCGGACAACGCCATCGCCGCCTCGGGCGCCGAAGGCGTCAGCTCCCTGCCCAATTCCGCCGCCTAGCCCCACCGATTCGAACGTGAAAATCCGCTCGCCCCGCCGCCCTTCCCCCCTCCGCCGATGGACGCCCGCCGTGCTGGCCCTGGGCCTCCTCGCGGGCTGTCAGCATGCCGCTCCGGGAGCCCGCGTCCTGGGGCCCGCGGAGCAGGCGCGCCTCTACCTGGAGCAGAACCAGCCGGACCGGGCCCTTCCCCTGCTGGAAAAACTCCACGCCCAGACCCCGGAGGATCTCGCCGTGGCGCGCGCCCTGACCGAAGCGCAGGTCAAGGCAGGCCGCGTGGAGGCGTGGATCGCCGAGTTGCAGCGGCGCAACGGCCAGGCCGAGCGGGCGGTGAACCAGTACATGCTGGGCCTGGCCCTGTTCTCCCGGGCTTCGGACGCGGGGGCGCCCGCGGTGGCCGCCTTCGAGCGAGCCATCGCCCTGGCCCCCTCCGAGGCCGAGTTCCACTACCGGCTCGGCATCGCCCACCTGGAGTCCGAGCAGTACGCGGCCGCGCTGGGCCCCTTGCGCCGGGCGGCCGAACTGGCCCCGGAGCGCGCCGGGGTCCGCCTTCCGCTCGCCAAGGCGCTGTACCGCACGGGAGACGCACCGGGCGCGGTGGCCGCGCTGAATGCCCTGGTGAAGGCCTCCCCCTCACCGGCCGAGGTCGCCACCGCCCGGGCGCTGATGAACCAGATCGCCGACCCGTTCGTGGGCTTCCCCAAGGCGGCCGAGGCCAAGCTCGAAGAGGGCATGCGGCTGCTCCAGGAGCTGGACATTCCCCAGCAGGCCATCCTGGCCTTCGAGGAAATCCTCCAGAGCTACCCGGACCTGGCGGTGGTGCACGCCCTGCTGGGGCTCGCCTACCAGCGGCTGGATGACGCGGGGCGGGCCGTGGACGAGTTCAAGCAGGCCATCGAGCTGGCCCCGCGGGACGGCAAGAACCACCTCTACCTGGGCGAGCTGTACCTGTCGCGCCAGCGCGCCGATGCGGCCCGGGAGGCCTACGCGAAGGCGGTGGCCCTCAACCCCCTCCTGGATGCGGCCTGGTTCCGCCTGGGAGACCTCTACCTGGACCGCCGGGAGCTGACCGCGGCCCATGAGGCCTTCCAGGTGCTCACCTCGCTCCAGCCAGACGCGGTGCCCCCCCGGGGCAAGCTGGCGCTGGTGTACCAGTTGGAGGGCGACTACCCGGCCGCCCAGCGCGAGCTGCTGCGCGTGGTGGAGAAGGACCCCGAGAACCTCGAGTTCACCCTGCGCCTGGGGTTGCTCTTCACCGAGCAAGCGCTGCGCGCCCGGACGGCCGAGAGCCGGCGGACCTCCGCGGCGGAGGCCGAGAAGTGGCTCCTCAAGGTCCTGGAGGCCCAGCCGGACAATGTGCAGGCGTCCCGGGCGCTGCAACAACTCAAGGCACAGTAGCCACCGAGCGGCCCGGGCTTCTACACTCCGGAACCGATGAGCGACGGTCGAAAGGTGCCTGAACGCGGCGGTGCTCCCCAGGAGAACGCCACCAGTACGCCCTCGGGCGCCTCCCGCCCGGGGACCAGCGCCACGGGGGGCCGGGTGATGAGTGCCGCGCGCCCGAGCCCTGCCAAGAAAGAGGGTGCGGAGCGCCCGGTGGGCAAGCGCGTGGCCTCCGAGGCCTCCAACGTGGTGCTCAACGCCTTCTCCGTGCTCAAGGAGAAGGTGGAGGAGCTCCGCGAGCAGGACCGGTTCTTCAAGTACAAGGCCGGCATCGTGGGGGGCTGGGTGGCCATCTCGCTGATGAGCCTGGTCATCGCCTGCCCGGGCCGCAGCATCGAGACGACGAACCTGGGGGCGCGCGTCACCGTGCTGCCCAACCCGGAGCGCCCCACCGCCAGCCCCAGCCTCACCGTCACCAACACGGACGATGAGCCCTGGGAGAACGTCATCTTCGTGGTGAACGGCAAGTACCGGGCGACCGTGGAGCGGATCGACGCGGGGGGCATCTTCACCCTCACGCCCAAGAGCGTGCTGAGCCCCGAGGGGGCCATGCCCTCCAACGAGCGCTTCATCAACGCGGAGATGCGCACGAGCGAGGGCCGCTCGGAGCTGGTGCGCGAGGGCCGCCCCCTCACGCAGTGAGCGGCAGTCCCCCGCCAGTCCCTGAAAACACAAGAGCGCCCTTCCCACGGGGGGAAGGACGCTCCCATGCGGCTTCAGTGAAACGAGAGGCTACTCGGCCTTCGTCTCTTCGGCCTGCGGCTGCGCGGCGCCCTCGCCACCCTCGGTGGCCGCGGGCTTCACCTTCGCCGGACGGTCCACCAGCTCCAGCAGGGCCACTTCCGCCGCATCACCCTTGCGGAAGCCGAGCTTGATGATGCGGGTGTAGCCACCGTTGCGGGTGTTGTAGCGGTCCTTGTACTCGCTGAAGACCTTCTGCAGGACGTCCTTGTTCTTCACGGTCCGGGCCGCCAGACGGACGTTGGCGAGTCCGCCCCGCTTGCCGAGCGTGATGATGCGCTCCGCCAGCTTCCGGGCCTCCTTGGCCTTGGGCAGCGTGGTGCGGATGGCCTCGTGCTCGAGCAGCGAGGTGACCATGTTGTTGAGCATCGCGAGCCGGTGGCTCGTGGTGCGGTGAAGCTTCCTCTGTCCAAGCCTGTGACGCATGTCCGTTCACTCCGGAGCCCCGGGAGGCTCCACCACTCCGGCCGTATCAGGTACCGGGTGGGAAGGGCAGGCCCGGCACGGGGCTGCCATTGCCAATGGGCCTCAAGGGCCCCCTCACCCCGCGCCGCGTGAAGCCGTGCCGCGGCGAAGGGCGAGGTACAGCGGAACCACGGGAAAGACTAGGCCTTGGGCTGCGCGCTCGGGGCGGCGGCCGGAGGCGTCTTCGGCGGCCAGTTCTCCAGCTTCATGCCCAGGGACAGACCCATCTCCGCGAGGATCTCCTTGATCTCCTTGAGCGACTTGCGGCCGAAGTTCTTCGTCTTGAGCATCTCGGCCTCGGTGCGCTGCACCAGGTCACCGATGCTCTTGATGTTGGCCTGCTGCAGGCAGTTGGCGGAGCGCACCGAGAGCTCCAGCTCATCCACCGAGCGGAACAGGTTCTCGTTGAGCTTGGCCTCCTCCTTCGGGGCCTCGGCCACCACGGGCTCCTCGGTCTCGTCGAAGTTCACGAAGACCGTGAGCTGCTCCTTGATGATCTTCGCCGCGTACGCCACCGCGTCCTGCGGGGTGACGGAACCGTCGGTCCACACCTCGAGCGTCAGCTTGTCGTAATCGGTGACCTGGCCCACGCGGGCGTTGGTGACCTGGTAGTTCACCTTGCGGATGGGCGCGAAGAGCGAGTCGATGGGGATGGTGCCGATGGGGGCGCCCGCCACCTTGTTGACGGAGGCCGGCACGTAGCCACGGCCGCGGCGGCACGAGAGCTCCATGCGCACCTTGCCACCCTCGGACACCGTGCAGATGTGGTGGCCAGGGTTGAGGATCTCCACGTCCTGGTCGGCGATGATGTCACCGGCCTTGATCTCCTTGGGCCCTTCCGCCTCGATGCGCAGCGTCTTCGTCTCGTTCGTGTGCATCCGAAGGAGGACTTCCTTCAGGTTCAGCACGATGTCGGTGACGTCCTCGGCCACCTCGGGGAGCGTGGTGAACTCGTGGTCCACATTCTCCATCTTCACCGAGATGATGGCCGAGCCCTGCAGGGAGGACAGGAGCACCCGGCGCAGCGAGTTGCCCAGCGTGGTGCCGAAACCGCGCTCCAGGGGCTCCGCCACGAACTTCCCGTACGTGGTGGTCAGCGAGTCCTGATCCACTTCCAGCCGGCGCGGCTTGATGAGGTCACGCCAGTTCTTCGCAATGAACGTGTCAGCCATGTTGCTGCTCCTCGAAGCGTGCGCCACCACCCACATCCCCGCCGGTGAGGCGGGAGGATGGGCACGCGGGGGGTTACTGCCAGAACGCCAGCCCACGAAAAGCAGGGCCGGACAGAAGCACGACGCCCCGGCGGAGACCGCCAGGGCGCGTGAGCCATAAAAACGGGCCCCGAAGGGCCCTGGTCACTACTTGGAGTAGAGCTCCACGATGAGCTGCTCCTGGATTGGCATGGTCAGGTCCTCGCGGTTGGGGACGGTCCTCACCGTGCCCTTGAAGGACTTCTTGTCCAGGTCGATCCACTGCGGAACACCCCGGCGATCCACCGTCTCCAGCGCCTCGGAGATGCGGAGCACCTTGCGGCTCTTCTCGACGACTTCCACCGTGCTGCCCGGCTTCACGGCGAACGAAGGGATGTTCACCTTCTTGCCGTTGACGGAGAAGTGGCCGTGGCGCACCAGCTGACGGGCCTCGTTCCGGGTGTCCGCGAAACCCATGCGGAACACCACGTTGTCCAGGCGCAGCTCCAGCTGCTGCAGCAGGTTCTCACCCGTCTTGCCCTTGGCCGCGGAGGCGCGGTGGTAGTAGCCCCGGAACTGGCTCTCCAGCAGGCCGTACATGCGCTTGACCTTCTGCTTCTCGCGCAGCTGCACGCCGTAGCCGGAGAACTTCACCCGGCCCTGGCCGTGCTGGCCGGGGGGATACGGACGCCGCTCGATCGCACACTTGTCGGTGTAGCAGCGGTCGCCCTTCAGGTACATCTTGAGGTTCTCGCGCCGGCAGATGCGGCAGGCGCTCGCGGTGTAACGGGCCACGGAACTTCTCCTTGGAGAGGTGGTCTGAGGCCGCCCCAATGGGCGCGGCCCGGATGGGGTTTAGACGCGGCGGCGCTTGGGCTGACGGCAGCCGTTGTGGGGAATGGGCGTCACGTCGCGGATGAGGCTGATCTTCAGCCCCGCGGCGGCCAGCGCGCGCAGCGCGGACTCGCGCCCGGCGCCCGGACCCTTCACCAGCACCGTCACGTTCTTCAGGCCGTGCTCCATGGCCTTGGCGGCCGCATCGCCCGCCGCCACCTGCGCGGCGAACGGCGTCGACTTGCGGCTTCCCTTGAAGCCACGCGCGCCCGCGGAGGACCAGGAGATGACGTTCCCGGACACGTCCGTGATGGTGATGATGGTGTTGTTGAACGTGGACTGGATGTGGACCACGCCGTTGAGAATGTTCTTCTTGCCCTTGCGCTTGGCCTTCTTCGCCGCAGCGGTCTCGCCACCTTCGGTGGCGGGGGCAGCAGAGGTGTTGACTTCTTCAGCCATGAGAGTCGCTGCTCCTCAGCAGTAGATGATCGACGCCGCTCCGCAAACGGAACGGCGCAGGTGGGAACGGATTAGCGGCCCGCCGGAGCAGCCGGCTTGGCCCGAACGATGCCGCGCTTGGGGCCCTTGCGGGTGCGCGAGTTGGTGTGGGTGCGCTGGCCGCGAACGGGCAGGCCCTTGCGGTGACGCAGGCCACGGTAGCAGCCCAGGTCCATCAGCCGCTTGATGTTCATCGTCACTTCGCGCCGGAGATCACCCTCGACCTTGAGGTTGGCCTCAATGTAGTCGCGGATCTTCCGGGCTTGGTCGTCCGTGAGATCCTTGGTCCGGGTGGTGAGATCAATGCCCGCGGAGGCGCAGATCTCGTGGGCGGTCTTGTTGCCGATCCCGTAGATGTACTGGAGCGAAATCACCGCGCGCTTGGCGGGCGGCAGATCGACACCGGCGATACGAGCCATCGTTCGTTCCTTCTGAGTGGAGTTGGTCTGGAGCCAACGGCCGAGCCGTTAGCCCTGGCGCTGCTTGTGCCGGGGGTTGGAAGCGCAGATGACGCGCACGATTCCCTTACGGCGAATCACCTTGCACTTGTCGCAAATCTTCTTGACGGACGCCCGAACCTTCATGGCGCTACATCCTTCTTTCGAGAAAAGAGAAGCTCTTCAGGGGGAGTCCCACCCCTGTGGGGCGGGACTCCAGTGTTACTTCGCCCGGTACGTGATCCGGCCTCGGGTCAAGTCGTAGGGCGACAGTTCGACCTTGACCTTGTCCCCCGGCAGGATGCGGATGAAGTGCATCCGCATCTTTCCGGAGATGTGCGCGAGCACCTTGTGGCCATTGTCCAGCACCACGCGGAACATCGCGTTGGGCAGGGGCTCCATTACGGTCCCCTCGACTTCGATGGAATCATCCTTCGGCAATCAGAAACCCTCTTCCGGACCAGCACGAACCCTAGGAAGCGCGGCGGGATAACACTTTGGTCCCGAAGTGGCAAGCACCCAGCGCGCTGAAATTCTGAACCTTTACCAACCCCTCGACTTCACAACATATTTCACCCAGCGTCGAGCCCTTTCAGCTTCGCCGGGTGAGGACTTCCGGCCCTGCCTCCGTGATCGCGATGGTGTGCTCGAAGTGGGCGGAGAGCTTGCGATCAAGCGTCACCTCCGTCCAATCGTCCTCGAGTACTTCCACTTCCGAAGTCCCCAGGTTGACCATGGGCTCCACCGCCAAGACCATCCCGGGCCGCAGTTTCATTCCGGACCCCTGCTGTCCGTAGTTGGGCACTTCCGGCTGCTCGTGGAGCTTGCGGCCGATGCCATGACCGGACAACGTGCGCACCACGGAATAACCGCGCACCTCCACGTGGCTCTGCACCGCGTGGCCGATGTCGCCCATGCGATTGCCCGGCACCATGACCGCGATGGCTTTGTTCAGGGCCTCACGGGTGGCTTTCACCAGGCCCTCGGCCTCGGGGCTCACCTTCCCCACCGGAACCGTGCGGGCGGAGTCTCCATAGAACCCGCGGTAGACCACCCCGAAGTCCAGCTTCATCAAGTCCCCGGGCGCCAACTTCCGCCGCTTCGAGGGGATGCCGTGGACCACCTCATGGTTCACCGAGGCGCACAGGCAGCAAGGAAATCCCCGGTATCCCTTGAAAGCAGGCTTTGCCCCCTTCTTGTAGATGAGCTTCTCGGCCAGGGCATCCAGCTCCCAGGTCGTCACCCCGGGGGCCACGGCCTTCTCGAGCTCATCGAGGATCTCGCACACGATGCGGCCCGCGTCCCGCATGAGGGCGATCTCATCCTGGCTCTTGAGTTCGATGCTCATGCGTTCGGGCCCCGGTGCACTTGGCAGAAGCTATAAGGGGCCGGGAGCCACCTGGCAGGCGGCTCCGGCCCGTCCGCCCGGCCTCCGGTCAGGCAGGGGCGACGATGGCCCGGAGCTCCGCGTAGATTCCCTCGGGCGTCCCGACGCCATCGATGCTCTTGAGGATGCCCTTCTTCGCGTAGAACGCCTTCAGCGGGGAGGTCTCGGCGTCGTACTTCTGCAGCCGCTTCTCGATGACCTCCGGATGGTCATCGTCGCGCTGGATCAGGCCCGTGTTGCACTTGTCGCAGTACCCTGCCCGCTTCGGAGGGTTCTGGTAGACGTGGTACACGCTGCCGTCCACCGGGCAGGAGCGCCGCCCGGAGCCGCGCTCGATCAGCTTGGCGTGCGGCACCTCGAGCGACACGACGGCATCCAGCTTCTTGCCGTTCTTCTCCAGCATCCGGTCCAGCGCCTCGGCCTGGGGAATGGTGCGCGGAAAGCCATCCAGCACGTAGCCGCTGGCGCAGTCGGCCTGCTTCAGCCGCTCCTCGACAATGCCGATGACGATGTCATCGGGCACGTAGGACCCCGCGGCCATGAGCGGACCCGCGATCTTCCCGAGCTCGGTGCCATCCTTCACCGCCTTGCGCAGGATGTCGCCCGTGGAGATCTGCGGAATCTGGAAGTCCGCATACAGCTTCTTGGCCTGGGTGCCCTTACCCGCGTTCGGCGGGCCCAACAGGATCAGGTTCATGTGCTCCTCTCACTCCCTCGAAAGAACGCACGGAAATCCTCCGCGCTGAACCCCCGAAAGCATTCCCCATGCACAAATGACTACCCCTGAACGGCAAGGCGCCCCTTCCCGCGTCTTTGGGAAGAGGCGCCCACACAAATCCGGCCTCGGTTAGGCCGCCACCCGCACCCGGCCGCGGATACGCGGACCACGGGGACCCGCGAAGCCCTCGTAGTTCCGGCTGATGAGGTGGCCCTCGATCTGCTGAACCGTGTCCAGCGCCACGCCCACCACGATGAGCAGTGCGGTGCCACCGAAGGCGAAGGGCACCTGGAGCCACTGGGTCAAGATGGTCGGGATGACGCAGATGGTCGCCAGGTAGATGGCCCCACCGAAGGTGATGCGGTTGAGCACCCGCTCGATGAAGTCAGCGGTCTGGCGGCCCGGGCGGATGCCGGGGATGTAGCCCCCCTGCTTCTTGATGTTGTCGGCCACGTCATCCGGCCGGAACGTCAGCGCCGTGTAGAAGTAGGCGAAGAAGATGACCAGCATCACGAACAGGCCGTTGTACAGCCAGGGGTTTCCCTCCAGCCCTTGCCGGAACGTCTGCAGGAACGGGAACCAGGTGCCCAGGGTCGCCGGGAAGGACAGCAGCGCACCGGCGAAGATGGGGGGAATCACGCCCGAGGTGTTCACCTTCATCGGGAAGTAGGTGGCCTGGCCCGCGAACATCCGCCGCCCCGCCATGCGCTTGGCGTACTGCACGGGGATGCGCCGCATGCCGCGCTCCACGTACACCACCACCGCGATGATGAAGAGCATGAAGACCGCCAGGCCCACCAGCGCCGCGGCCTCGATGGCCCCCTGCGCCGTCATGTCCAGCAGCGTCTTGGCGCTGGGAAGCAGGCCCGCCACGATGCCCGCGAAGATGATGAGCGAGATGCCGTTGCCGATGCCGCGCTCGGTGATGCGCTCGCCCAGCCACATGATGAAGGCCGTGCCTGCCGTCAGGCTGATGACCGTCATGAAGGTGAACCAGGCGCTGTCATCCGGCACGACGATCTGGCTGAAGCCGCTCTGTCCCGCATCGCTGCGGCCCAGCGACGCCAGCCACCGGGAGATGCTGATGCCCTGGATGATGGACAGCACGATGGAGCCGTAGCGGGTGTACTGGTTGATCTTCTGCCGACCCGAAGCGCCCTCCTTCTGGAGGCGCTCCAAGCTGGGCACCACCACCGCCAGGAGCTGCATGATGATGGAGGCGGACACGTACGGCATGATGCCCAGGCCGAAGATGGACATCTGCTCCAGGGCCCCTCCCGAGAAGAGGTTGAACAGCGAGACCAGGCCGCCCGATTGCTTCTGGGCGTCCATGAACGCGTTCATCGCCGCGCGGTCGACGCCGGGCGTGCTGATGAAGATGCCGATGCGGTAGACCGCAAGCAGCACCAGCGTGTACGCGAGCCGACTTCGCAGCTCAGCGATTCGGAAGACGTTGGCGAAGGCATTCAGAGCCACGTGGGAGCCATCCCCTTCGAAAAAGTGCTGACAGAACAAGCGCCCCTGTCCAGAACGGAGAGGGGCGCGAGAGCCTACACAAGCGAAAAGGCGCGCACCACTCGCAAGTGATGCGCGCCTAACACGCTCAAGCCTTTGGCTGCCGAGGGGCCTTCACGCCCTTGCCCGCGTGGGCCTTGGACGCGGACTCCGGCTTGTGCGCCACCAGCGGAATGAGCTCGACCGCCCCGCCCGCCTTCTGGATGGCTTCCTGAGCCTTGGCCGAAAGCTTGTGCGCCTTCACCGTCAGCTTCTTGGACAGCTCGCCCTGCCCCAGCACCTTCACGCCGTCGTAGCGGCCCTTGACCAGGCCCGCGCTCTTGAGCGCGGCCTCGTCCACCGTGGCGCCCGCGTCGAACTGGTTCTCCAGGTCCGACAGGTTCACCACCGCGTAGATGACGCGGTTCGGCGAGGTGAAGCCGAACTTCGGCAGGCGGCGCTGCAGCGGGCTCTGGCCGCCCTCGAAGCCCTCGAAGCGCATGTTACCAGAACGGGCCTTCTGGCCCTTGCCACCGCGGCCGGCCGTCTTGCCCAGACCGCTGCCCTGGCCACGGCCCACCCGCTTCTTGCGGTGCCAGGAGTTGTGAGGCCGCTTCAGGTTGTTGAGAGTCGTCGACATCTTCAATCCTCGTGCGCGGCGGACTCCCCGAAAGGGCCACCGCGGAAGTGGGTCCTAGCCCTTGGCTGCTTTGGCGCGGGCCCGATCCCGGATAGCGATCTTCCTGGGCTTGCGGCGCTTGGGCGCGGGGGCCTCCTGGCTCACCTTCTCGCTGGAGACCAGGTGCTTCACCTTGAACACGATGCCGCGAATCGACGGCGTGTCCTTCAGAATCCGCTCGTCCCCGAACTTCTTCAGGCCCAGGCCGCGGATGGAAGAGAGGATTTCCTCGGAGGAACCCGAGAAGCTCTTCATGAGCTTAACCTTGATCGCCATGACTAGCCTCGCGCCTCACCGGCGAGCTTGCCCGCCTCGACGTCCTTGCCACGCAGCCGGGACACCTGCTCGGCCGAGCGCAGCAGCTTCAGGCCCGCCACCGTGGCCTTCAGCACGTTGTGCGGATTCCGCGACCCCTGGCTCTTCGTCAGGATGTTGCGGATGCCCGCCGCCTCAAGAACCGCACGCACCGCACCACCAGCGATGACGCCCGTACCCTGGGTGGCCGGCTTGAGCAACACCCAGCCAGCACCGAAGTGACCGAGCACCTCGTGCGGGATGGTGTGACCCATCAGCGGCACGCGGAACAGGTTCTTCTTCGCGTTCTCGCCACCCTTACGGATGGCCTCGGGGACCTCGTTGGCCTTGCCCAGGCCGACGCCGACGTGGCCGTTGCCATCGCCCACCACCACCAGCGCGGCGAACGAGAAACGGCGGCCGCCCTTCACCACCTTGGCCACGCGGTTGATGTTCACCACGCGGTCGGTGAGGTCCAGATCGTTCGGATTGATCGGAGTTGCCACTTGGAGAGCTTCCTTTCGAATGCTTAGAACTTCAGCCCGGCCTCGCGGGCGGCGTCAGCCACGGCGGCAATGCGCCCATGGTAAGGAAAGCCATTGCGGTCGAACACCACCGCCTCCACATTGGCAGCCTTGCACTTCTCAGCGATGAGCTTGCCCACGCGCTTGGCGTCGTCCTTCTTGTCGCCCTCGTCCTGCCCCTTCAGCTCCTTGGACAGGGACGAAGCGTACGCCAGCGTCTTGCCGGTGGAGTCGTCCACCACCTGCGCGTAGATGTGCTTCAAGCTCTTGTAGACCGTGAGCCGCGGGCGCTCGGTGCTCCCCGAGAGCTTCTTGCGAATGCGGTTCTTCCTCTTGATACGGGCTTCCACAACGGCCATGGCTGGTTCCTTTTCCGTCCGGCGGTGATGCGGCCTTCCACCACCGGATGAGCGCGGGCCCTTGTCCGGGCCCGCGGGGTTGAATGTTCAGGGCACGGACGACCGTTAGGTCGTACCGGTCTTGCCCTCCTTACGGCGAATCTTCTCCTCCGCGTACTTGATGCCCTTGCCCTTGTACGGCTCGGGCGGGCGCAGCGCGCGGATCTTCACAGCGGCGGCCCCCAGGGCCTCCTTGTCCGCGGAGCGAAGGGTCAGCCCCAGCGTGGGCAAGCTGTCCTCGGTGCGGGGGGCCTTGTCCACCTCGGCCGTCACGCCCTCGGGCAGGTTGAACACCACCGGGTGCGAGTAACCCAGGGCCATCTGGATGCTCTTGCCCTTGACCTCGGCGCGGAAACCGACGCCGCGGATGTCCAGGCGGCGCTCGAAGCCCGTGCTCACGCCCTTGGCCGCGTTGGCCAAGATGGTGCGCGCCAGGCCGTGCAGGCTGCGCGCCTCACGCGAGTCATCCTCGCGCAGCACGTTCACCTGTCCGTCCTTCACCTCCACCTTCACCTTGGCGGGGAGATCGACGGAGAGCTTGCCCTTGGGGCCCTCGAAGTTGACCTTCTGGCCGGCGACGATGGCCTTCGTCTTGTCGCCCAGCTTGATCGGCAGTTTTCCAATCCGACTCATGATTGCCTCATACGGTCTGCCCGGAGCGCGCCCCTTCTCAGGGGCCGCAGCACCAAGCGGCTGGCTAGTAAACGGTGCAGAGAATCTCGCCGCCGATGTTCTGCTTCCGCGCCTCGCTGTCCGACAGGATCCCCTTGGAGGTGGACAGCACGGAGATTCCCAGGCCGCCCAGCACGGGGCGGATGTCACGCACCGGAACATACCGGCGCAGGCCCGGCTTGGAAATGCGCTTGATGCCGGTGATGGCCGAGCTCCGGTCCGGGCCGTACTTCAGCTGAACGCTGATCTCGCTCTGGGGCTGGCGCTCGTGAACAGTGTACTCCCCGATGTACCCCTCGTCCTTCAGGACGCGGATGATCTCGACCTTGAGCTTCGAGTGGGGAATGACGACCTTGTCGTGCCGCGCACGCGAGGCGTTGCGCAGGCGGGTCAGCATATCGCCGACGGGATCGTTGATGACCGACATGGGTGATACCTTCCAGGCAGAGGGTCCGAGTCCCTCTGCGATTTCCGACCGCCGCGCCTGCCGGGCCCATCCCGGGGGTTCGCCGCGCTCGAGACTGCTTCACCACTTCGGTGCCCCGGGGGCACCAGGACGCCCTCCCCTTCTCAGGGGCCGGGCGCCCGGGGACCGGCTACCAGGACGACTTGGTCACGCCGGTGATTTCACCGCGCAGCGCGCGCAGGCGCAGGCAGATACGGCACATCTGGAACTTCCGCAGGAACGCGCGCGGACGGCCGCACAGCGGGCAGCGGTTGTACTTGCGCACCGAGAACTTCGGCTTGCGCTTCGCCTGGGCGATTTTGGAGAGCTTGGCCATGGAGCTTGAATCCTTGGATTACTGGCGGAACGGCATGCCGAAGTGACGCATCAGCGCCAGCCCCTGCTCGTCGTTCTGGGCGGTGGTGACGAAGCTGATGTTGAGCCCCTTCACCTTCTCGATCTGGTCGTAGTTGATTTCCGGGAAGATGATCTGCTCGCGCACACCGAGCGTGTAGTTGCCCTTCCCGTCGAACGCCTTGGGGGACACGCCCTTGAAGTCACGCACGCGCGGCAGCGCCACGGAGATGAGGCGGTCCAGGAACTCGTACATGCGGTCGCCGCGCAGCGTGACGGCGCAGCCGATGGCCTGGCCCTGGCGCAGCTTGAAGTTCGCGATCGACTTGCGGGCGCGCGTCACCACGGGCTTCTGGCCGGTGATGGCACCCAACTGGTCGACGGCCGACTCCAGGATCTTGTTGTTGGCGAGCGCCTCGCCAAGACCCATGTTGACGACGATCTTCTCGAGCCGCGGAACCTGGAGGGGGTTCTTCAGGTTCAGCTCCTTCATCAGGGCGGGCACGCCTTCCTTGCGGAAGCGCAGCTTCATCCGGGCAGGCTTCGCCTCGAGCCCTTCCTCGATGGTGGCCGCATAGCCAGCCTTCTTGACGTCTTCCTTCTTGCGGCCCTTCTTTTCCTTCTTCTGCTCGGGCTTCTTCTCGTCAGCCATCTGTCAGTCCTCTGCTTCGGAGCGCCGTCCTGTACCCAGCGAATCCGATCAGTACCTCTGGAATCGTAAAAACACGGAGAGGGCCCCGGAACTTCGGACCCTCTAAAAGGCTTGCCTGCCCGCCTCTGGCCTAGGGGCCAAAGGGCGCGCATACATGCCCGAACCCGGCTTCCTAGTCAATGAGGGCGTCGCAGTTCTTGCAGAACCGCTTCTTCGCGTCGCCCTCGGCCTTGATGCCCACCCGCGTCGGCTTGTCGCACTTGGTGCACACCACCTGGACATCCGACAGCGCGATGGTGCCCGGCTTCTCGACAATGCCCCCCTCGGGGCTCTGAGCGGTCTTGCGAAGGTGACGCTTGACGGTGCGAAGTCCCTCCACCGTCACGCGGCCGGCGTCGCGGTCAATCGTCAGCACCTTGCCGCGCTTGCTCGCCGGTGTCTTCTCGGAGCGCTCCTTGCCCGAGATGACCTGCACGGTGTCTCCCACTTTCAGCTTCTGCATGGCTTCCTCTCTGGCTGCTCACCGGCGGGCCGGACGTCCTTAGAGGACTTCCGGCGCGAGCGAGATGATCTTCATGAACTTGCGGGCGCGGAGCTCACGGGCCACCGGCCCGAAGATGCGCGTCCCGATGGGCTCCAGGTCCTTGTTGATGAGGACCGCAGAGTTGCCGTCGAACTTGATGTAGCTGCCGTCGGGACGGCCCACCTCGTGCTTGGTGCGCACGATGACGGCCTTGGCCACGTCACCCTTCTTCACCTTGGAGTTCGGCAAGGCCTCGCGAATCGACACGACGATCACGTCGCCGATCGACGCATACTTGCGCTTCGAGCCACCGAGCACCTTGATGCAGAACACCTTCTTGGCGCCCGAGTTGTCGGCCACGTCGAGCACGCTCGTCATCTGAATCATCTGGAAGTCTCCTCTAGGATCCTACGGCAAGCCCCCTCCGCTGAGGACGGGGCCGCGCGGCTCGAGCCGCCCGGGCGCCCCAAGGCACCGCGGGCTTACACGTGGCTCAGACGTTCTTGCTCTTCTCGATCACCTCAACCACCCGCCACCGCTTGTCCTTCGAGGCAGGCCGGGTCTCGGCGATGCGCACGCGGTCGCCCTCGTTGATGGTGATCTTCTTCGGGTAGTCGTGGTCCTCGACGTGCGCCTTGTACTTCTCGCGCATGCTCATGATCTTCCCGTACTTCGGGTGAGCGGCGCGGCGCTGGACGGTGACAACCACCGTCTTCTGCATCTTGTTCGAGGTGACGATCCCCACGCGCGTCTTGGGACGGCCACGGGTGGAGGTCGCGGGAGCGGAGGTGGTCTGGGTCGCTTCAGCCATCGTGAATCTCGCCTGTCAATCAGTGTCCCCGGGACGTCCCGGTGACGGCCAGGTCCCCGCAGGGACACGCCGTCAAGCCTTTTTGGCCGCCTTCTCGGCCCGGGTCTTCTCACCCAGGACGGTCAGGATGCGGGCCAGGTCACGGCGGTGCTCAGTACGCTTCTCGGGGCTGTCCAGATTGCCCGTCCGCATGCTCAGCCGGTCCTGGAAGAGCGTGCCGCGCAGTTCGTCCGCGCGCTTCTTCAGGTCCTCCGCCGACAACTCCTTCAACTCTTTCGCAGTCGCCATCTCAGGTCTCCTCGCGCGGCAGCCTAGAGCGACAGCTCGCTGCGGGTCACGATCTTGGTGAGGACGGGCAGCTTGGCCTGCGCCAGCTTCAGCGCGCCGGTGGCCACCTCGGGCGTCATGCCCTCCATCTCGTAGAGCACGCGGCCGGGCTTCACCACCGCCACGTAGTACTCCACGCCTCCCTTACCGGTACCCATACGGGTCTCGGCAGGCTTCTTCGTGATGGGCTTGTCCGGGAAGATCCTGATCCAGATCTTGCCGCCGCGCTTCACGTGGCGGGTCATCGCGATACGGGCCGCTTCGATCTGCCGGGAGGTGATCCACCCCGGCTGCAGGGTCACCAGGCCGAACTCACCATAGGTGAGGTCGCTGCCACGGTGGGCCTGGCCGTGCATGCGGCCCTTGTGCATCTTGCGGTACTTCGTACGAGCAGGCTGGAGCATCGTTGGTGTCCTTCAGTCCCAGGCGGGGCACCCTATGGGTGCCCCGGGGAGCTCAAAGCTAGCGGGTGGGGGGCAGAGGGGCCTGGTTGCCCTTGCCCGGGAGGACCTCTCCGCGGCAGATCCAGACCTTGCAGCCAATCTTGCCGTAGGTCGTCTTGGCCTCGGCGAAGCCGTAGTCGATGTCGGCACGCAGGGTGTGCAGGGGCACGCGGCCCTCGCGGTACCACTCGTACCGCGCCATCTCGGCGCCACCGAGACGGCCGGAGCAGGCCACGCGGATGCCCTTGGCGCCGAACTTCATCGCCGTCTGCAGGGCCTTCTTCATGGCGCGGCGGAAGGCGATGCGGCGCTCGAGCTGGGTGGCGATGTTCTCGGCCACCAGCTGCGCGTCGGTCTCGGCCTTGCGGACCTCGACGATGTTGAGGAAGACCTCGTTCTTGGTGAACTGCTGCAGGTCCTTCTTCACCGTCTCGATGCCGGCACCCCGCTTGCCGATGACAATCCCCGGCCGCGCGGTGTGCACGTTGACCTTCACCTTGTTCGCCGCCCGCTCGATCTCCACCTTGGAGACGCCCGCGTGGTTCAGCGACTTCTTCACGAACTCGCGGATGCGGATGTCCTCATGGAGCCACTGGGCGTAGTTCTTGTGCTCGAACCACTTGGAGTCCCAGGTCTTGATGACCCCGAGGCGGAACCCGATCGGATGAACTTTCTGTCCCAACGTGCTTCTCCTTCGAAATCGAGTGGGGCCCGGAGGGCTACTTCTTGGCCTCGGAGAGCACCACGTGAACGTGGCTGCTCTTCTTGTGGATGGGAGTCGCGCGGCCCATGGCGCGCGGCATGAACCGGCGCTGGGTGGGCCCCTGGTCCACGGAGATGGTCTTCACGTAGAGCGTGTCCACGTCGACCTGGCCCTTGGACTTGTCGGTCGCGTTGGCCACGGCGCTCTTGATGAGCTTGGCCACCGGGGCCGAGGCCGCGCGGGGGGTGAACTTCAGGATGTGGAGCGCCGCCTCGACCGACTTGCCGCGGACGAGCGCCGCCACGAGCGAGAGCTTGCGGGGAGACATGCGGACGTGCCGCAGGTGTGCAGTGGAATCCATCGTCATCGTCTCCGTTACTTCCCGGGCGCCTTGGCGACCTTCTTCTCCGCCGAGTGGCCACCGAAGGTGCGCGTCGGCGCGAACTCGCCGAGCTTGTGACCCACCATGTTCTCCGTCACGAACACCGGGATGAACTTCTTCCCATTGTGCACCGCGAAGGTGTGCCCCACGAACTCGGGCAGGATGGTGGAGCGGCGCGACCAGGTCTTCACGACCTTCTTCTGGTTCGTCTTGATCATGTCCTCCACCTTCTTCAGGAGGTGATCATCGACGAACGGTCCCTTCTTAATCGAACGAGCCATGTCGAAATCCTTAGTCTACGGGCTACTGGCTGCGCGCGCCCTGCCGGCGCCCGCTGACGATGAACTTGTCGGTCCGCTTGTTGGTGCGCGTGGTGAGACCCTTGGTCTTCTGGCCCCACGGCGACACCGGGTGCGGGTTACCCTGGCCGGACTTACCCTCACCACCGCCGTGCGGGTGGTCCACAGGGTTCATCGCCAGACCGCGGACGGTGGGCCGGATGCCCAGCCAGCGGCTCTTACCCGCCTTACCGATGCGGATGATCTCATGCTCGATATTGCCGATCTGGCCCACGGTGGCGCGGCACTCGATGAGCACCTTGCGCACCGCGCCCGAAGGCAAACGCACCTGAGCGTAGCGGTCTTCCTTGGCCATCAGCTGGCCCGAGGTGCCGGCCGAGCGGATGATCTGGCCACCGCGGCCCGGCTTCAGCTCCACGTTGTGGATGACCGTACCCACCGGGATGTTCTGCAGCGGCAGGCAGTTGCCCGGACGGATGTCGGCGTTGGCACCCGCGAACAGGGTGTCCCCCACCGCCAGGCCCACGGGGGCCAGGATGTAACGCTTCTCGCCGTCCGCGTAGTGCAGCAGCGCGATGTTGGCGGTGCGGTTCGGGTCGTACTCGACCGCGACGACCTTGGCCGGCACGCCGTCCTTGTCCAGGCGCTTGAAGTCGATGATGCGGTAGCGCCGCTTGTGGCCACCGCCCTGATGACGGCGGGTGATGTGGCCGTGAACGTTGCGGCCGCCCGAGCGCTTCAGCGGGGCGGTCAGCTTCTTCTCGGGCGTGCTCTTGGTGATGTCCGCGAAGTCGGACACCGTCATCAGGCGGCGAGCAGCGGAAGTCGGCTTGTACTTCTTGATGCCCATGGTGGTCTCCTCAGACGGTCAGCCGGTTACGGCTCGACCGTCCCTCCCTCGAAGAGCTCGATAGTGTCGCCCGCCTTGAGGGTGACGACGGCCTTCTTGTAGTTGGGGCGCTTGCCGATGCTGCGGCCCACGCGCTTGGTCTTGCCGCGGACGATGTTGGTGCGAACACCCTCGACGGAGACCTTGAAGAGGTTCTCCACCGCACGCGCCACATCGATCTTCGTGGCCTTCTTGTCCACGATGAAGGAGTACTGACGGAACTTCTCGCGGGCCTGGTCCAGCTTCTCGGTGATGAGCGGACCCTTGATGACGTCGTGCAGGTTCATGACAGGGCCTCCTGGATGGCCTTCGCGGCGGCCGAGGTCAGCACCAGCTGCTTGTGGCGCAGCACGGACTCGAGGTTGATGCCCTCGGGCGGCAGCACGTCGAAGCGGGCCAGGTTGCGGACGCTGCGGTGAAGGTGGTTGTTGCCCTTCTCGTCCACCACCAGGGCGTTCTCCAGCTTCAGGCGCCGGGTCAGCACATCGAAGGCCTGCTTGGTCTTCGGGGCGTCGAGCTTGAAGCCGTCCAGGATGAACAGGGCGTTCTCCCGGGCCCGCTGGGACAGCGCGGCGCGGAGCGCGCCACGGCGAACCTTGCGGGGCGGCCGGTAGAAGTAGTCCCGGGCCTTGGGAGCCATCGCCTTACCGCCGCCCACCCAGTGAGAGGCGCGGATGGAACCCTGGCGAGCGCGGCCGGTGCCCTTCTGCTTCCAGGGCTTCTTGCCGCCGCCGCTCACGAGCGAGGTGTTCTTCACACCCACCGTGCCCCGGCGCTTGTTGATCTGCTGCATCTTCGCCACCTCGTACAGGAGGTGGGGGTTCGGCTCAGCGCCGAACACCTCGTCGGAGAGCTCGATCTCCGACACCTGCTTGCCATCCAGGTCGATTACCTTGAACTTCGCCATGACAGTTTCCTTGGGGGTCGGAGTGCAACTGCACCAACCCTGCCCTGCTCCTAGGACTTGATCTCGACGTCAACGCCAGCAGACAGATCCAGCTTCATCAGCGCATCCAGCGTCTGCTGGGTCGGCTCGAGGATATCGAGCAGACGCTTGTGCGTGCGGATCTCGAACTGCTCGCGGCTCTTCTTGTCCACGTGCGGCGACCGCAGAACCGTGAACTTGTTGATGCGTGTGGGCAGGGGGATTGGACCAGCCACCTTGGCGCCCGTGCGCTTGGCCGTCTCGACAATCTCCCCAGCACTCTGGTCCAGGAGCTTCGAGTCGTACGCCTTCAGCCGGATGCGGATCTTCGTTGTCGCCATTTCGAAAAGACCTCTTTGACGGCCCCTGCTTACGTGAGGGCGGTTACGACTGACGTCCCCTGGATGTCACAGAGCCGTGCTTCAGACGAGGGGCGCGCGTATAACACCTCACCCCAGTGGTTGCAACCCTATTCGGCTGCTTCCCCGGCGGCGCCTCCAAGCGACGCCGGGAAAGCCCCCGAAAACTAAGCGATGATGTCGGCAACGACGCCGGCGCCCACCGTGCGGCCACCCTCACGGATGGCGAAGCGCAGCTCCTTCTCCATGGCAACCGGAGTAATGAGCTCCACCTCGATGGCGATGTTGTCTCCCGGCATCACCATCTCCACGTTGTCCGGCAGCTTCACCGTTCCGGTCACGTCCGTCGTCCGGAAGTAGAACTGCGGCCGGTAACCCTTGAAAAACGGCGTGTGCCGCCCGCCCTCTTCCTTCGACAGCACGTATACCTGGGCCTTGAACTTCGTGTGAGGATTAATGCTGCCCGGCTTGGCCAGCACCTGCCCACGCTCCAGGTCCTCGCGCTTCAGACCCCGCAGCAGCGCGCCGATGTTGTCTCCCGCCCGGCCCTCGTCCAGCAGCTTGCGGAACATCTCCACGCCCGTGATGACCGTCTTCTGCGTCGCACGGATGCCGACGATCTCCACTTCCTCGCCCACCTTGATGATGCCGCGCTCCACGCGGCCCGTCGCCACCGTTCCACGGCCGGCGATGGAGAACACGTCTTCCACCGGCATCAGGAAC